>AP014633.1:2405002-3006253 GCA_000828835.1 Thioploca ingrica | reverse complement strand
CATAAGGTTTACCGGCTTGACCATGTTGTTTTCCGGATTTTTTTCGGTTCTGCAAGATTAGTTTTCTTTCCTTGTTGGCTAATTTTTTAGAATAGTCACGTGTAACCCGCGTTCCTTTTTTACCAGAACTAAAGATCCCCAACCTCTTTCAAGATCACCGGTTCTCTGTTCATGAACATCGTGGAATGAGCAACACAATGTCGGCAAAGGATTGCCAACTTACGCTAGGTGGTAGGGCGGAAATCTCTTCCGCCATTCGCAAAATGAAAGCTCCCCAACCCTTTCAAAATCAACGTTTCTCCATTTATGAACATCATAAAATCATCAATGACTAACGCACCCTACCTGGCTACACTTTTGAACAGCACTCATTAGGATGCGGTTCGTTCCTCACCGCATCCCACGGGCTCGTATTCCAAATATTCAAAGAAAGCGATTTTTTATATTTAGGGTACACCTCCTTCCCTGGCTTACAAGCGATAAGCCTCTTTCCTATGCCGCACAGCAATAATGTCAATCAGCTTTTTCGCTTCCAAAACGGAATAAATTACGCGATAGTCACCCACGCGAATACGCCAAAGGTTATCTTGTCCTTGAATTTTGATGCAACCTTGCGGATAAGGTGTATTTGCCAATGCTTCAATTTTGGGGAAAATACGATTGACAATACTGGTATGGTATCCAATTTTTCCAATTCTTTCTGTGCGGTTCGACAAATAGATATGGAGTATTCAGCCATGTTCGCTCAATTTGCCTTGTTTGAGTAAGGATGCCTTGACAGATTCGAGTGATTCTCTGGGTTCATCTTTACGTTGCGTAACTAATAGATTGTCATAAAAATCTTCCCAAAGTTCGCCGTATTTTTCCAAATCAATAACAACGGCTATTTTCTTCGATTGATCGTCAACAATAAAATTAATACCTTGCATAGGGTGATTCCTTAGAATAATTTTTTTAGCACGAGTAGGCTGGGTTAAGAAACCCAGCTTTCATATCGCAAATATACACAATCAAGGAGAACTTTTCATGTCTACCCTTGAATAAGCTGGGTTGAAAAACCCAGCCTACTCGTGCTCAGTAGTATAGTGGCTACGGAATGGACGATGCACAATCCTTTTTTGGCATCAATTCTTAAAAAATCTCCTGACATTTTCGGTGCCTGGATTAATTGGGAAATTATCGGAGTTGCTTTAGGTGCATTGTTAGGTAGCCTGCTTTTTCGACGCTTTCGTTTCAAAATGGCTCGTTACCAAGTTTTACTTGGTAATGCCTGCGTGTCAAGCTCTGCTTGGCGAGGTAGACGAAGCAGAGCTTCTTAAGCAGACACTACCAAACAGAGCTTGGTAGCGAGCAAATCCCCTTATGGAGAAAAACTGTCCGAACCATTGTTTAAGTAAGTTAAAAAAGTAATATTTCATTTTCCGGTACCCAAGAATTAGCCATAAATCCTTCCAGTTTAGTCACCGGTTCATTATCTTGACGACGATAATATACTTGTACTTCTAAGCGACGTAAGTCCTCATCAGGCGTTTCTACAACGTTAACTACCCAATACCACTCACGTTCTGCCATCATCGCAGTCCCTTCCTGTTTGCCCAAATCTGGCCATTTATCCTTAATTTGCAGATCGGTTAATACATTCATCGCTACCCAATGGGCAAGCGTTTTGTCACGGAGATAACGAGCACTTTCAATATAATGACCACTGACTTTAATAACGGCTGCCAGTGCGATAGCAAGAACAGCTAACGCCACCAAGACTTCTAATAAAGTAAATCCTTGGATTGCCATTTTTTGATAAAATTTACTCGCCATCATAGTTCATCATTTAGCCCAATAGTCGGTTTTTGTAGTATATTGCCACCTTTATTTCCCTAACTAAAATAAAGCAAGAGATTTTTAATATGTCATTGAATTTTTCGCGTTACACCGGTTTGATAGACAAATATCGTGATTACTTACCCGTTCACGATGACACTCGAATTATCAGTCTGGCTGAAGGTAATACGCCGCTCATTCGCCTGCATAATATTCCTAAATTACTGCAAAAAGAAGTCGATATTTATGTTAAATATGAAGGTTTAAATCCCACCGGTTCTTTTAAGGATCGAGGCATGACCATGGCGATTACTAAAGCCGTCGAGGCTGGCAGTCGAGCAACCGTTTGTGCTTCTACCGGGAATACTTCAGCTAGTGCAGCGGCTTACAGCGCCAGAGCCGGGATAACGGCTTTTGTCTTAATTCCAGAAGGCAAAATTGCTTTAGGTAAATTGGCACAAGCGATGATGCACGGTGCCGTGGTGATTCAAATTCAAGGTAATTTTGATGATGGCATGCGCTTGGTTAAAGAAGTGGCAGAACATGCTCCCATTACGATTGTTAATTCTATCAATCCCTATCGATTACAAGGGCAAAAAACCGCTGCCTTTGAAATTGTGGAAGCATTAGGTAGAGCACCTGATTATCATTGCCTCCCGGTAGGAAATGCGGGAAATATTAGTGCTTATTGGATGGGTTATACCCAATTTGCTGATATCGGCATCGTCAATAAACGTCCGAAAATGTGCGGTTACCAAGCCAGTGGTGCTGCCCCGTTTTTACGCGGTCATCCGGTGGCACATCCCGAAACCGTCGCGACTGCCATTCGGATTGGTAACCCCCAAAGTTGGGATAAAGCGGTCAATGCTCAACAAGAATCGGGTGGCTGGTTTGACGAATTTACGGATGAAGACATTTTAGCCGCACAAAAATTATTAGCCGAACGCGAAGGTATTTTTTGTGAACCGGCTTCAGCGATTGCGCTCGCTGGTGCCATGAAAGATATTAATAATGGTAAAATTCCGGAAGGCAGTACCGTAACCTGTACCTTAACCGGGCACGGTTTAAAAGATCCGGATACCGCTATCAAACAAAGCACTACGCCGCTGATAAAAGTGAAAGCCGAACTTGAAGAAGTTAAAGCAGCGGTTTTACAAAATATGAACTAACTGCAAACTCTGAGGCAAAATCAAAATGATAATCCGCATAGCGATCGTGATAAATTTATTGTTTTTCTGCTTGAATGCCTTCGCCAAAGAAGAAGGAGGAAAAGATGAAGTTATCTGGCAAGGAAAGGGTGATGGTTTCACTATTCGCTGGACCAAAAACGATATCACTGTTACCAATCAACACCAAGAAACGGTATTTTCCGCCGCTACTTTAGCTAACCAGCAATTTACCGCTGATTTTCTAGGCGAAGACGATTGTGAATATAATCGTAATTTTATACTGTTATCCGTGGTTGGAACCATTGCCAGTTTACAAGATTCAGAAGATTTTTATTGTCAAGGTACGCCTCATCCAACTATAGAAACCCGTTTTATGAGCATTGATTTGGCGAAAGCCGGGCGAAAAGCCAAATTAACCGATCTATTTGCTGAAGCCGATATCCTTAAAGCTTTATTAGCGGATTCGGTGATTAAGTCGGCATTGGAACAAGCTAAACCACCGCAATCACCCACGACTTTAAAAGCACTTCATGATACTTTAGAATTGACCCCAATGCCAATTAAAGAGTGTGGTTACTATTTACCGGTTGATTTCTTAAACCAGTTTGCTTTTCATCATGTGAACGATAATCAAATTGCTGTTCGAGTAAACTTGCAACCCCTAGCACCAGCTTGTCAAACCAAGGATGAGCAATTAGGCTTTTATCTTCCCATTCCGGCTAAGCTTCAATCTACCATTACACAAGCGCAAGCCGGTAAAGTGGGTTTTTTAATGCAAACTAGTCCCACAGTCGCCAACAAAAAAACGACCACGCTCCAGTTTTCTACGCGTCAAATCACCGCGAATAACTCAGTAGCAGCCACAGATAAGGTCAAACCACAACAATCTGCTGCCGAGCCAATTTCACAACGAATTATCATTGTTTCACAGGCACGACTTCGTGCGGAAGCGAACCGTGACAGTCAAGTGGTAGAAAAATTACCCCTTGGTATGATTGTCAAACAATTAGCACGTTCCAAACAACCGGAACTGATTAATCAAGTCACCGATTACTGGTATCAAGTAACCACATCCACTGGAAAAAAAGGCTGGATATTTGGCAACCTAACTCAACCATTTGAACCACAAAAACGGGCTGAAATTTATCAACAACTCGTGCAAACCCGTCAAGCCAAAAAGCTGGGCTTACTTGAACAAATCGAGTTGACTGACCTGTTAGATCGGGCGAAAGAGGAAGTAGCAACTTCCCCGGAAGCGGCTGCTAAATTAGCCTGGTCTCAGTTGTTATCCTTACAAAAAGTGGTTGAGCAAATCGATGATAAATTTCCTCATAAAGCTTGGTTAGCTAAGCAAAAACAACAAGAGTGGATTTACCACGATGAAATTCAGGGACGTTGGCAGATTAATGTTGATCGCGGCTGGCAACTCCACGCCAAATACTATCCTTTGCCAGTAGCAGACCAGATAGCTTGGTTAGCGGCAACGATGCCTTTGGGCGGTGAATGCGAGGGCGTTTTTGAGTGTCATTTGACCGCTCTGGATAAAACCATTGTTCAGTATTTAAAATATCATCCCACGGGTAAACAAGTCGAACCGGCACTCGATCAACTTATTCAGTTTCTTGATAATTCTCTTGAAGATAAAAAACTGAATTTGACAGCGGCAGATCGAGAGTTACCGAGATTATTAGCGGTGTTATCGGCCACGGTGGAGAAAATTAAATCTTCACGCCAAGCTGAGATTATCGCTAAAATAAAAAAATTAACTCAAAAAATAACACCGGTTTTAGAAGCAAAATAATTGATTTTAAAATTGAGCTAAGTTGGAGAACTAGTTATGTTGGAATGGCTTACCGATCCCCAAATCTGGGCAGCATTAGTCACACTGACTGTTTTAGAAATTGTTTTAGGAATCGATAACATTATTTTTATTTCCATTTTGGTTGACAAATTACCACCAGCGCAACAACCACCAGCGCGTACCTTGGGATTGGCTCTCGCCATGTTAACCCGAATTGCTTTGCTGTTCTCACTCGTCTGGGTCATGCAATTGAGTGCTCCCCTCTTTCAAATTTTTTATCAAGAAATCTCTGGCAGAGATTTAATTCTAATCGGCGGTGGGTTATTTCTACTGGGAAAAAGTACCCTAGAAATCCATGATAAGTTAGAAGGAGAAGAGGGTCATGCTTCAACTCGTGTCCGGAGCTCATTTTTCAGTATTATTATTCAAATTGCGTTATTAGATATTGTGTTCTCGTTGGACTCGGTTATCACCGCTATTGGAATGGCTAACTATTTAGCTATCATGGTCACTGCCGTGGTTATCGCGGTATTATTTATGATGTTTTTCGCTGCGGCTATTGGCACTTTTGTCAATAACCATCCCACCATTAAAATCCTTGCGCTCAGTTTCCTTTTATTGATTGGTATGGCACTCGTCGGTGAAGGTTTTGATATGCACATTCCCAAAGGCTACATTTATTTTGCGATGGCTTTTTCGGTATTGGTAGAATTCCTGAATATGAAAGTGCGCAAACCAGCTACCCCTATTCAACTTCGGCAAGCTTATACGGAATCAACTCCAAATAAATCACTTCGCTAAAAAAAGCTCGAAAGGCGGGAATTCTTTTCCAGGGTTAAATTTTCCGGTCAGCCCAGTTGTGTCATGAAAAAATTTTATTCTCAATATACCGCCGAAGATTTATCTAGTTTAGAACTGGCTGTTAACACAGAAAAATTATTAGATAATTTTAAGTTAGTAGAACCTTCTGCTTGGTTACTTCAAACACTGAATTATAATTCTATCCTACCGATAAGCACTGAAAAAGCCCGTTCTGAATTGCTGATTACGCCTATTTTAGTAGAAATGAAACAAAAAAATATTGAAAAATTTACGGTTTTCTCGGGCTATCCGTTTGATGTGGATAAAAGTAACAACCGGATATGAATGGTTATTTTTAAAATTAGAGGATAATACAGTAACCATAGATATAAATCGTTATATGCTCAGAAATCTACCTTAATTATTAGGTGTTTGGCAGTTAGTCATTGATCAATTTACATATACCCCCATATAGCTAGTAAAACTTTGCTGGGTTTAGCAAACCCACGTTTCGCTAAAGAATGTTAGTCTGTGTGGATTGTGATGAGCCGGGTCACTGCCATTAAGTTAAGCTTATTTAAACCACCCCCTTTCCCTCCTTGCTAAGAGGGGAGTGAGGGTGGTTATGTTGACTTGATCCTTTTGTTTAACCTAGCTAATATGCCCCTCGTCCCGTTAGGACTGCGGGTATGGTTTTAAGCAATATTACCATATCAGTACTAAAAGATTGGGTAGCAATATAGTGTAAATCGAGTTCAACTTGTTGATGAAAAGAAATTTCTGAGCGACCAGTAATTTGCCAAAAGCAAGTGATACCCGGGGTGACGGCTAAACGTTGTCGTTGATGGAAAGTATAATTAGTAACTTCATCGGGTAATGCTGGACGCGGTCCGACCATTGACATGTCACCCATAACTACATTCCAAAGTTAAGGTAATTCATCAATAGAGAATTTCCGAATAAATCGACCCATACGAGTTATACGAGGATCCTGCTTCACTTTAAATAGTACACCACAACTCATTTCATTGTGTAATTCTAATTTTTGTTTTTCTGCTCCCATAACCATAGAACGAAATTTCCACATAGTAAAAGGTTTACCTCCTTTGCCAATTCGCGTTTGCGTAAAGAAAATGCTACCTGGAGAATCTAAATAAATTAACACCACAACCGTTAACAGCAGGGGTGTTAAGATAAAAAGTAATAATGTAGCAATCACTATATCAAATAAGCGTTTTCGCCAAGAATTACCATAGGCCATATTGAAATATAACCACAATGAATGACGCTGAGATAAGAGTAAGAGGTAACGTCGCATTGTTCTCTCCAAGGTTCAATCTCTAACCCTCAAGGTTAAGGCAGAGAATTCCTCCATCATTACCTGGGTTAATTAATTTAAATCCTACCAAAAACCAATGACTAAACTGAGGTCGTTTTAGTCATAAACAATTTAACAACTATAATTTTATCAAATTTTAATTATAAACTCACGTTACGCACCCAAAATTTTTTCCCAGTTTCCCCTTTATTTTAGTTGTTAAAAATGCTACCTAACCCTCCCTTTTCAAAAGGGGGGGAAATCAATATGAAAATACCTATTTCGTTTTGCCAAGGTACTTAAGTTATAAAATTTAAGATCAAGAATTGAGTTAATATTCGGTTCACCTAAGATAATCAAATTGGATTTGGTTGACATTTTGCTGGTTTTCTTAGCTTAATGACAGTGGTACTCTTGCAATCTACCTCACTTCTTCTCAAACCAAGAGATTTTATATATTATCGTAATATATCTTTCATTTAAGCAAGTTTTAACAGGATTGGATATGGAAAATACTTTAAAACGGTTACTTACTGTAGAAATGGAAGCTGAACAACGCGTTGCCCAGGCACAAACAGAACGTGAACAAATTATTCAGCAAGCGTTGCAATCAGCACATCAAGCTGAACAAGCTTTTCAAGCTAAACTACCGGAATTACAAGCCAATTGGGTAGCGAAGGCGGAAGCGCGTGCTGATCAAGCCATTGCCGAATTAAGTAAGCGTTATGAAGAAAAACAACAACATCTACGTCAGCTTGCTGAAGAAAATCAAGCGAATGCCCTAACAGTCGCTATTCATTTATTTATGCAGGTTGAGCAATGAAAGATTATGCTTATCTCAATACGCGCGTTGCCATTTTAGCCAGCCAATTGCTTTCAGAAAGCCAATTAACCGCCTTGTTGACACAACCCCAACACCATACCGGTCAGTTAAGGCGAGATGAATTATTAAATGAAACGAAACTTGAGCCAATGGTTATCGAACAAGCTTGGTTAATCCAAATATTAGCTGATTTTCAAGTATTAGTACGACCACTCTGGGGATCAACACGGGAATGGCTCATGTATTGGTTTCATAAATTTGATATTGCTAATTTAAAAACAATTGTACGGGGAAAAATAGCCGGTTTAGAAGCGGAAGCGATTCGTGCTCAATTGTTAGAATTGAAGCCATTCACCACTTTGCCCATTGAACAATTATTACGTACTGAGGATATCAGTGAATTGTTGCGACGATTAGAAGAAAGTTCCTATGCGAGTATTGCTCGTGCTGCTCGCGGGGTTTTTGAGAAAGAACATCAACTTTATTCTTTGGATGCTGCGATTGATCGTCACTATCTATTGGGATTTATTCAAAGGATGCGCATTCTAGAAGCAACCCAACGTAAATATTTGTTGCCTATGCTGCATATTTTTATGGATCGGGTTAATTTGCTGTGGTTGCTGCGTTATCGATTGGCTTATCATTTGTCAGCGGCAGAAACTTATTATTTATTAATTCCAGCCGGCTCTCGCCTTAATCGCCAGTTGTTACAACGTTTGGTGGAATTTAATTCCTTAGCTGAAGTGTTAGCCAATTTGCCAGAACCCTTGTTTAGTTTACTAGCCGAAGCAGAATCGACCTTTGTCGTTGATCAACGCTTGATTCAGGAGACTAAACGAGTGGCACAATTGAGCTTGAAGTTACATAATTTCACTTTAGCTAAAATATTTGCTTATGTACTATTACGGGAAATGGAAATGCGTCATGTTATGGCGATTATTAAAGGTAAAAAATTAAATTTGAGCCAGGATACCATTGTTTTAGCCGCAACCAGTTCAGCGGCGTTATTGGTTTAGCTAATACCATGAGCGGTATAGCACTCCCGCTGGGTCAAACCAGATTGCCAACCTCTATTTATTATTGAACACAATGAAGTATGAAATTACCCGAGCAGTCACTTAAAAAATTTTTTCAACCTCTTGACATATTATGACATTATCCTCATTTTGAATAGCAGCATCCTATTGAGGAATATTTATGAATCTACCTAAAAAATTAACCGAGTTAGCTAATGGTCTTAATGGTATCAAAAGTTATGCGGGTTTAGTGTTCAATACCGAAATGATCCCGGGTGAAACGGATGTTTTGGTTGTCACTATTGAGGATCGGGAAGAATTCCCCGTTTATATTACGGTAGATGAAAGCCAAATTTTATGTATTACTCATGTATGGAAAGAAGTGGAAATCATTCCAGAAAAACGGATTGAACTATTAGAAACGCTATTAATGATGAACTTACCGATGCCGCTCTCTTCCTTTTCTAAACTGGGACATCAATACCTGATTTTTGGAGCATTATCGACCCATTCCTCACTAGAAGAACTGATTGAAGAAATTGATGTTCTTAGTGATAACACCTTGATTGCTATTGAAGAGTTACGAGACTATTTCATTAAATGATGTATCGTCAAGCAGGAGAAAATTAAATGGGTTTCTTTCATAAATTATCCACTGCCTTTCGAGGCATAGCTAGCGAAGCTGGCGAAACGATTATTGATACCCAAGCCATCCGAATCTTGGAGCAAGAAGTGCGAGACGCTAAAAAACATTGGGATGAAGCGAAAGAAAATTTGGCTAAAGTCATCGCCAAACAAATCGGTATCGAACGTGAAATTAAACGACTGAAAAAAATGATTGTCGAATATGAAGAGTATGCCATCAAATCACTTGATAAAGGTAATGAAGCGTTAGCCACTGAAATTGCGGAAAAGGTGGCTGATTTAGAAAATGAGTTGGCTGTACAATTCAGTGTATTGGAAAGCTACCATATGAATATCAATACTTTAAAGCAAAACATTCGTAATACCGAACTTCATATCAAGTCAATGGAACGAGAAATGAGTGTCGTTAAAACGACTGAAAGTGTCCAAAAAGCAAATGCGGCAGCGGCGAATAAATTTTCTGGTTCCAACTCGGCACTCCGTTCTGCCACCGATTCGTTAGAACGCATTAAGCAAAAACAGCAACAAAAAGCGGATCAATTAAAAGCCGCTATAGAATTACAACAACAAGAATCTGGAAGTGACTTACATGAAAAACTGAAGCAAGCCGGGCTCGTCTCCGAAGCGATTTCGGCTCAAACGGTATTAGCGCGCCTTAAAGCCAAACAACTGGATAAAACCAATATACGGTTGTAAATGAGCTATAGCAATGAACGATTTACCCAATAATTGGAAAAAATCAGATAAAAGTATTCGAGCAATACAATTGGCTTTTGAATTTAGTAAAACTGTGGCAGAAGTGATACGCAATCAAGCTAATAAGCAAGGACTAAGTTCTTCTGATCAAATTCGCTCCATTATTGGTTTACAACCCAAGGTGCCCAAACGTCCTCGTTTAACCGTTTCTTTATCAGAACAGGATTATGAAATATTAGCTAACCGCTACCAATTACCGCTCGACGATAAAGCCGGAATACGCCAAGCCATTGCTGATGAACTGATTGCTTATTCTCAATCGGTTCCGCAACGAGAGGAAACGAATTAGGATCAATCTAATAATGACAATTTTTCAATATATTAGTTATGGTCTATTGGCGTTCATTGCTCTGTATTTAATTTATATTGTAGCTATCAGTTTAGTTGGATTAATTTGGTTGGTTATTAAAATTTTGTTTTTAGGTCTATTGATTGGAATAATCATCTGGTTCCTCTATAAAAAGGGCTTTTTCAATAGCTTTTAACTGGTTAGTATCAATATAACCATTTCCCCTGTATTTGTTAGGTGACTTGACAAATATTGTCTGTAAATCTAATAATTAGCCTACACTAATCATGTGACTAACCCGATAACAATTAAGTATACTAACAGAGATCAACTAAGCAATTATTTCAGCACAGGGGAAATATATGACCGCATCAACCATCATTAAGCCCAATGTACGAGAAGTAACGCTGACTTACTATGATAGTAGTCAACGTACGGTTACCGTTACTGATATTGAAACTCCTTTCCCAACGGGGAGATTGGTTATTTCTCATACCGATACGACGGGTATTATCATTCAGGTTAATCGATTTTTAACGGAAATATCCGGTTATCCCGAAGCTGAAATGCTCGGTAAACCACATTGTCTTTTTCGCCATCCAGATATGCCATCGGTTCTGTTTAAAGAACTGTGGGAAACTATCCAACAAGGTCGAATTTGGGAAGGTGGGATTAAAAATCTACGCAAAGATGGTGGATTCTATTGGGTAGATGCGACCGTAACACCCAATACTCGACGTGGTAAAATTATCGGCTATATTTCAGTGCGTAACGAATTATCACGCAAGAAAAGAGCAGAATGTGAACAACTCTACCCCACTTTGTTTTAACTCACCTAAATTATGCGTCCGGCTCATTTATGTATTGTATTAGAACGTGAATTTCTAAGTACGGTTGATGGACATCACACCCCCGTTATGCTGTGGGGACCACCCGGTATCGGTAAATCTCAGCTTGTCGCTCAAATCGCGGCTAAACATCAGGTACCTATCATTGACATCCGCCTTTCTCAAATGGAACCGAGTGATTTACGCGGCATCCCATTTCGGGTAGATAGGCAAGTAGAATGGGCAGTACCCGCATTATTACCTGCGGTTGCTCGACATGGTCCAACCGGCATTTTGTTTTTAGACGAAATTACTTCAGCACCGCCCAGTGTTTCGGCAGCCGCTTATCAGCTAATCCTCGACCGTCGGTTGGGTGAATATCAAGTGCCCGAAGGTTGGGCTATTATTGCCGCCGGTAACCGTCAAGGCGATCGCGGTGTCACTTACACCATGCCCGCACCGTTAGCAAACCGTTTTTCTCATTTTGAATTTGAAGTTTATTTAGATGATTGGGTTGCTTGGGCTTATCAAAATGGAATTGATGAAAGAATTATTGCTTTTTTAAGATTTCGTCCCGAATTACTATTTGATTTTGATCCCGCGCATAATCCAGTGGCTTTTCCATCACCGCGTTCCTGGGAATTTGCCCATCGCGCTTTACAAAAATTTGGCGACAATCCCCAGTTACTCTTAGGTACTTTACAAGCCTGTGTTGGACCAGCCGCCGGGATTGAATTAAATGCTTTTATTGCTAATCTCGATAATTTACCCGATTTAGCAGCGATTATCCGAGGTGAACCGGTACAACCCCCCAAAGAGATCGATTTAAAATATGCGGTGGCGGCTGCCTTAGTTGGATTAGCGATTCGTTCTAAAAGAGCACCTAATGCCACGGAGATTTACGGACACATTCTTAATTTTGCTGGACAATTCCGCCATCGTGAAATGGGGGTGATGTTAGTTTCGGATATGCAACGCGCTATCGGTTCTGAATTATTTAGTGTTCCTCAATTTGCGCAATGGGCGCAGACCATTGGGGATATTATGCTTTATGAGTAGCCTGGTTTTTAGTTTACTGCCGTCAACTTAAGTGATTATTTTCCCTCTTTATTTGAGTGACCGTAAGGAAGCTTAGCTTTACTACCAACCGACCCTCTTTTGGTCAAAGGAGAGAATTCCTCAAGTTGATGGCAGTGGAGTGAGGGGAAGGTCAAGGGAACGGGGGGACTTTCCTAACCACACTTGCTCCAGTTTAAGCCAAGCCGGGAGCTAAAAATCCTTAACTTAATGGTATTGACTTTGACAAGTGGGAACGAGCTCAACCGAGAAAATAATAGATAATTTATTGTAATATAAAATTGGTCTCGCCAGTATTGGGGAGGGGTAATTCGTTGATATCTACTTGACTGATCTCAACATGGTGACCCTCATTGGTAAATGAGAACACATTACCTTCTGGTAGCGTATTATCAATCATTATATTTCCAAATACAAATAATTGATTATATTTACAAAACAGTGGCCGTTCGGTCGTATATTCGATTGTTTGCACGAGGATTCGTGCTGGATTTAATACCACAATTTTATTTATACCCCGTGGTGTCGTGGCGCCTTTTACTAATTCCATGACATCCACGACGGGAAACCACTTACCCTTGATTTGTAAATTACAAACATGACTAAAATGAACGAGTTGTCGATCTTTATGCAATACGCCAGCTTTAAATAAGATCTGAAAAAGGCTGGTACGATCGTCAGGTGTGGTTGTAGGCTGCTTTGCCTGAACGCGATACCCAATATGGGTAAACATGACAATAATAACGGATAATAACGCAATAAAATGACGAATCATCGGCTGGTTCCCCTATTTTTTCCTAGTCTCATCTTTTTAGATTTGGAAACACTTTATCTAGTAAGTATTTGAGCTTGTCACTGTAGCTTGGATCACCACCACCATTATATCGTTGTGCGATTACTATGACATTAAAATTACGCCAATCAGCAATGATTAGGTCGATTTTCGCTTTGCGATATTTCAATATCTGAGCCGGGCTAATATTATCTGAGACCAGATTATTGTAGCTTTTCAACTCATCAATCGTGGTACCATTTTTCTTAGCGATTGATTCTAGTGTATCTCCTCGTTTAACTTCATATTGATATATATTTTGGTCACGGTCGTCAAGTATTGATTCATTCTTAAGCTTGGCCATACGCGTAAATAGGTAGGCAATTGATGCTTTAATATTGATCTTCGGATCGTTGATATTGGTTAATTGATTTGGCAAATTGGAGTCCATAATCTTATTTGCCCCTTCCTTTCCTTGTTGTAAGACCCTGTAGGCGGGATCTCCAGGATTACCAATCTGCATGGGTTGGGTTTTCCAACTCGGATTATCTGGTCCTCCACTTTCGGTCCAAAGTATAGCCTTTATGTACAACCAATTAATCCGAGCAAAATTAGGTGTAGTAACCAATCGGTTATTATAGGTATCGACTTCTTTTTTTATTAGATCATCATATTCATCCCATCGTCCATCCGTCATTCCTTGATTGACTGTGTTTTGCCATTTTTGCGAAATAGCCATAAGTATTACCTCCTGAAAGTATTCTCACGTTGCTAACCCAGTTGGGTACGTTAGGCGTTAGCCCGTACCTGATACTTTCCAAACGCTTGTTAAATACCCAATAAATTAAACAAAATTGAAAACACCGCATCTACCACAATAACGAGAAAAATAGCTTGTACAACGCTAGTGGTTACTCGTTCGCCAACGACTTCTGCCCCCCCTTTAACTTGAAAACCTTGATAACAACCAACTATGGCAATCACAGCGGCAAATATGGGGGCTTTACCAATGCCAATTAAGTAGTGAGTCAGTGAAACGGCTTGCGGAAAACGATCTAAGAAATCAGTCACACTAACGCCTAATGAAACCTTGGCGATGATCATTCCGCCCACCACACCTAACACATCGGCAAATGCACTCAGGAGTGGCATCAAGAGGATTAAGGCTAAAAGTTTGGGGATGACTAACAATTCCATGGGAGCAATGCCTAAAGTTTGTAACGCATCAATTTCTTGAGTGACTTGCATGGTTCCAATTTGAGCGGTATAAGCTGAACCACTGCGACCAGCGACTAAAATGGCCGTTAACAAAGGTGCTAATTCCCGTAATAAAGTGATTCCTACTAAATCAACAATGAAAATATTAGCACCATAGGTACTTAATTGAGTTCCTCCTTGATAAGCTAATACCACACCCATGAGAAATGCCATTAAGCCAATGATAGGCAGTGCCGATAAGCCCGCTGAATGCAAATTGGCAAATAGCGCTGCCCAACGGATCCGCGAAGGTGACAGTAGTGATCGCCATAATACGATAAAAGTTTCGCCAATAAAGGCTAAAAAATGAATAAGTTGTATGGATTGATAATAACTTTTTCTGCCAATTTGTTCTAGGAAAGCAATCGAGGGTGATGGTAGAGCCGGTTGAAGGGTGGTGGCATAATGGGTTGTTATTAGATCAAGTAAATTCGCGTTTTCTTTTTTAAAGCCTTGTAATGTAACAGATTGTCCGGTTTGTTCTAAGACATGATAAGTACGAAATAACAACCAAGCACCGGCGGTGTCCATGCTCTGAATCGCACTACCGTCAATAATAATCGCTGACTCTGGCCAACGAGAAAATTCAAGCTGTCGTTCGAGTTGCTGAATTCCTGCCAAGGTCCAATCGCCACTACAATGAATGGTCTTAGTTGGGGTAATCAATTCAAGTGTGGCGGGTTGAGTATCTTTACTCATATCGGGTATGAAACCCAAAAGTTATCACTACCCACACTTTAGTCGGGTTATTGTGGTATATAGAAACTATCTTTTTTAAGATCCAAAGCATCCGCAATCTGTTCCCAAGGCACTAACTTAAAATTTTGGTTTTCTTCAGGATCAGTGTTATCACCATCTTGAGTAACAAAAAGACCATGTGGAAAGGCTGAATTTAGAGATAGATTGACTACATCGATACCATCCGTATCTTCAACTTTATCAATTCTTAACGCACTATTCGCCACGATACGGAATCTGCCTAAAAATGGATTATTACCGGCTCGATCGTAAACGATAAAATTGCTACTGCCTTGATTAGATGCCAGGAGATAACCTTCGGTTTTATTAGCATAATAGATGGTTAAGCCTTCAATATCCGGCGTTAATAATCCATTAGCGACGGTATCTATCAGGTGTCCCTTATCGCCAGCATTAGGTTCAGCATTGAATTTCCAGATACCAACGGCTTCTTCACTGAGGTAAAAGTAACCCAGTATATCATCGACGACACAGCCTTCTACTTGCGATTCAACCTTAAAGGTGCGTACTACCTTGGCGTCAACTTGTTTGTTACCGTTATCAAATACTTCCCATTGTTCTACTCCACCACTTTTGTCGTTAATAAAAACATAATATTGGTTAGATAATTGGCTATGATACATACAAACACCATAGATCGTATCCTTGAGTTGAGAGAAAATAATGCGGGCAGCAATCGGTTCTAATAGCCGCGATTGTGGATTGACTTTATACAAAGCAATACTGTCATTACTTCGATCAGTCACTGCCACTAAACTAATTTGCTCATTATTCAATGGAAAGTGGTAGCGCAAGTCTACATTATTCATATGCCCTTCTGGTAGATATTGAATCTCGTTACCGCTCAGGTCATAAACACTTAAACCACCCATTTTTTGAGTTGCTATAATGGTACTCAGCGCTGGATCTTGCGGATGAACCCAGATAGCGGAATCATCGGCCGCATCCCCATCTACTGATACGGGTTTCGTTTCCACGGTAGCCACGACTTCTTTTAAAGCGGTTTTATCTATTTCAGTAGCGACTAACCGAAACCGGGGTGGATCCTGAATAGGGGTGATAAGTACCATTTTGACATTCTTGTAAGTTTTGTTATCTATTTTCAGGGTAGGAATATAAAGTTGTTGTTGTTGAGGATCGTAGTAAGTAAAGGGATTGGCAATGGGGATCAAGGTATCCACTTCAAAAACTGATTTTTCACCATTCACCGGACGTAAGGTCGCTGTAAAGGTATTGTTTTGAGGAATGATACTGACTTCGGGTAAATTAATAGCTGCTTGGATGTCATCAAGACTATTTCCTGATGTAGCTGCTAGGGTAGTCTCTCCAGTTAAGCTCATCGGAACTAAAATAATCAAGCCAGTTCCTATTAAATACTTTTTTATACTTGCAGTAACTAAATTATAATTCAACATAAACTTCTCTTGCTTAGTAAAGTGACGCATTAGCTATTCAGCTAAGGTGAATAAAAACAAACTCAAATAAAATGCTATTGATAAAACTATCTCACCAGGGTTGGTTAAAAAACCACGAATAATGCGTAACTTTCACTATAAAGAGAAATTTTAACGATTTAATTCCTACCGATGACCGGTGAAGAGATGGGTATAGAGTCTATGACAACGGGCGATAAAAACTATCATTATCCCAAAAGTAAGGTTGCGAACAACCTAAACAGCCATGACCCGCTTCCATCGGAAAACTGACACCATCATTCCATTTAGTGGTCGCACACGCATTATAAGTAAATGGACCTTTACAGCCCAATTGGTATAGACACCAACCTGTTTTCGCGCCTGGGTCATCAAACCGGCTAGCAAATAACCCTTTTTCGTAAAAAGCACGCCGAGAACACCGATCATGAACAGTACGTCCAAAAAAGGCTAACGGACGCTGTAAATTATCCAACAGTGGCCATTCACCGAAGGTGAGAAAATGCACAATTACTCCGGTAATTGCCACCGGTAGCGGCGGGCAACCGGGTATGTTGATCAGGGGTTTGTTGTTGGTAAGCAATTCTCCCACTGATTTTGCACCGGTCGGATTAGGGTAGGCGCGGGCAATACCACCATAGCTGGCACAAGTTCCAATGGCGATAATCGCTTTAGCATTTTCAGCGGCTTCTATAAATAAATCCTGGTTACTTACGCCGGCGGTTGTGGCATAACCGGCTTGATCAGTTGGGATCGAACCCTCAACGATCAATAGGTAATTACCCTCATTGGCTACCATTGCTTGTGTTCGTGCTAATTCAGCCGATTCACCGGCAGCAGCTTGTAAAGTATGATGATAATCTAAAGAAATTAAGTCAAATAACAATCTTTCCAATGACGGTGCATCCGCTCGCATCATCGACTCAGTGCAACCGGTACAATCTTGAAAATTTAACCAAATCGTTGCCGGTCGCGGTTGATTTTCCAGGGCAGCCGCAATGCGAGAAACCATCGTTATTGGTAATGCCATTGCCGCTGCCGTCATCGCGCAGAATTGCAGAAAATCACGTCGACTCATCCCTTGATGTTGCCAGTATTGGCTGATAGTTGGAGGTATTGACATTGTCCTCTCCTCACCAGTTAATCGGTGGTATTAATTGCTTTCATTGCTCGTTGCTAGGTGTTTAGCCAACATTTCAGTTAATCCCACTATGGGCATTGGCATTTCATAGGCTTCAAATCCCTCTTCCATGACAATTCGGCAATTAGCACAAGCAGTGACTAACTTTTCCACTTTCAGTTCTTCTAGCTGGGTTTTTTTACGCTGGAAAACTTGGGTACGAAGTTCATGGGCTTCTTCTATGGCACTATGACCACCACCGCCGCCACAACACCAATTCATTTTGCCATGATCACTCATTTCGACAAAATTAGAGGCGATCATTTTCAATAAATGACGAGGTTGTTCTACCACCCCGCCCCGCCGAACTAATTGGCAAGGATCGTGGAAAGTTAAACGGTTGGAATCAAAGCCGCTGGTTTTTAGTTTACCTTGTTGACGAAATTCATCTAATACTTCAAGGATATGTTGAACTTTAAAAGTGAAAGGACGCCCAATTAAATTTGGCCCTTCCCAACGGATGGCGGTATAAGCATGACCACATTCGGGACTAATTACCGTTTTTACTTGCAGTTTTTCTGCCGCAGTAACCACTCGACTAACGAGTTCCCTAGCAATATCGGCAGCGCCAATTTGAATACCACTGTTAGTCGCTTCAAATGCGGCTGAAGCGATTGTCCAAGTTTTGCCCGCTTGCTGCATAATTTTGGCAATAGCCTCCAGGTACTCAGGAAAATTAATAATTTCCATTGAAGAGAGCAATACCATGTATTCAACGCCAACTTCATCCACCGGAATTTTGAGACCGGTATCTTTTTCAACATGCTTAATTTGGGCTTGTAAAGCCGGCAATTTGATGCCCATCGGACTCCCGGTCGTAACCGCCCGTTTGGAAGCATTGATTAACCCTTCCGGCGCATGTCCAGCCGCAACCATCCCCTCTCGTGCCCGGCGAATCATATAGACCAAATCGTTACCCACTGGACAAACCATTGAACAACGTCCACACAGCGTACAACCGTTATAAATCAGTTCCTTCCATTCGGCTAACTCCGCGTCGGTCAGTTTTTGGGCTAATCCAAATAACGCCTTAAATTTACCCAATAAAGTATATTCTTGTTCCCAAACTTTACGCAGCGGTTCTAGTTTGTAAATCGGCGTGTATTTCGGATCACCGGTTTCAGTGAAAAATAAACAAGCCTCTGCACAAATCCCACAACGAACACAACTACTAAAAAATGACGCAATGGGCGCATCAATTTGTTCTTTTAAAGCGTTATAACCGCGTTCAAAAGTGGCTGCACTCATGCTTGTACTCCTTTGTGCCCCGCGTTAGCACCGTTATACCACCGTGCCATCACCAAAGTGAAGGCGTGCATTAATTTAGTAAATGGAAAGAAAACCATGAGTATTTCTACACTCAGAATATGTAACCCTAAAATAACCGGATAAGGGTTAATCATATGATGATAAGCCATATAGCCAGTGAGTAACGGCAAAAAAGTAATTAACCAAGCAAAGTAATCTTGTGAGGTCGATAAAAATCGTAATACCGGATGTTTAATTCGATAGATTAACAAAATGAATAAAGCCAATAAAGTAATCACCGCTACGGCATCAATGATTGGGGTTGGCAATCCAGACCAGCTAAATCCTAACAGATCTTTAAACACGAGAATGTGGGGTACTAATAACAGTATCACGATAAACAAGCCCAGATGAAAAACATAGCCAGCAATGATAAGCAGCGGCGCACGCCGAAAAATACTTTCTTCTGACATCGTGCGAGTCAATAGGGTGCGGAAACCACCCCGTACCGCACTCCCACGGGGTGCCGCATACTCCGGTGAGCGACCTAATAATAGAATTTCCAATAACCGCAAACTGATTCCAAACACAAACACCGCGATAGCTATTTGAAAAGCGGGGCCGCGTACCCACAATAAAAATTCGATATAATTCATTTTTGATTCCTCTCTAAATCGGTAATAGTAACGGTTTCATGGTTTTGGCGAGCCTGAGATCGTTTCAAGCGATTCAGTGCCCCACTGGCTGCCCCAACCGCTGCACCAGCGGCTAAAGCATAGCCGGTAGTCGCTTTAATCACTCCATTAATGGGAACGGATAACGGTTTATAAAAGCCACCCGCATCCCAGAAATTGGGTTCAGAGCAACCTAAACAACCATGTCCGGATTCAATCGGAAAACTAACGCCATCATTCCATTTGGTCGTGGCGCAGGCGTTGTAAGTCACTGGGCCTTTACAACCTAATTTATACAAACACCATCCTTGCTTAGCACCTTCATCATCAAAAGTTTCTGCAAACAACCCTTTATCATAAAAGGGACGGCGGTAACACCGATCATGGATGGTTTGACCAAAGAAGGAGTGGGGTCGTTTTAATGAATCGAGATTGGGTAATTGACCAAAAGTGACAAAATGGGCCACAACGCCAGCAATCACCAGCGGAATCGGTGGACAACCCGGAATATTGATAATGGGTTTATCAGTGATCAGACTATCTACTGAGACAGCCCCGGTTGGATTTGGCGCCGCATGAGGAATCCCACCATAAGCAGCGCAAGTTCCTACGGCAACAACTGCTTTAGCACCCGCGACCACTTCCTTAAGCATATCCACATTACTGATTCCAGCAATCGTTGAATAGCCAGGATTTCCTAAAGGAATTGAACCATCGACAATGACTAGATAATTACCTTTATTCCCTTGCATTGCAGCTTCACGGGCACTTTCAGCCGCTGTTCCAGCCGCCGCTTGTAAAGTGTGATGATAATCAAGCGAAATCAGATCAAAGATCAATCCTTCTAAAGTCGGTGCGTGAGAACGAGTCAGTGATTCAGTACAACCGGTACATTCTTGAAAAGATAACCAAATAGCAGATTGTCTCGGCGTACTTTCTAAGGCTTCGGCAATTTTAGGAATCATGGCAGCAGGTAAAGCCAAGATAGAAGCAACCGCTGTGCAAAACTTCAGAAAATCACGCCGACTGATACCTTGATGACGGAGACTTTCTCCAATGGTTGGATATTTTGACATAGATTTTCCTTTTCCAGAGGATTAGCGATAACAGCTTAAATGGTCAATGAGTTGAATAATTATATTCTAAACTAAAATCATTCTTGAACAACTCACTTCATTGAAATAATTTAAAGAATCGAAAAGAATCACACGACCTACGGTACCTTCAACGGGTATAACAAAATATTTTTATTAGGGGATTTTATGTATTATATAAAGAATTGATTTTACATGAGTGATAAAACTAAAAATATCATATACACTTTATTATTAGTAGATAAACTTATTACACTACAGGAGAGATATAATGAAACAACAAAAAGGTTTTACACTGATCGAGTTAATGATTGTCGTGGCGATTATTGGTATTTTGTCAGCAGTCGCTATTCCGAATTACCTTGACTATATTAAGAAAGCAAAAGTGGTAGAAGCCAGTATGCTATTTGCTGGGTTTAAGACTGACCTAATAATTTCATATTCCATGAAGGGCACTTGGCCAACTTTTTCGGAGTTAAAGGATGCTGGCATAGTTTATAAAGGAACTTATGTTCTAGCAGATTATAATGATGCCATGGCTATGTCGGGTACGCCACAGGTATGCTTCAGGGTGATGGGATTTGATATTGGCAAAGATTCCATCGGTTGGAAATATATTCCGTCCCCATCAGACCCGGGGCAAAAAGTATGGAGTTGTAAAATGTCTGACAGCGGGTGTACTACAATGGAAAGTAAATATCTTCCTCAATCTTGTAAAATGTAGCCAAGCACAAGTAGCACAAGTAGGCTGGGTTGAGGAACGAAACCCAGCTTATTCAAAAGCCATATCGATCACCTTATTGTTATGGGTAGTCCAATCTATTGGCTCAACATCATGATCGACCCAACGATGAGAAGATGAATATTTCCAATCTCTCACCGGGTTTTACCGAGTTAAAGCTGGGTTTCGTTTCTCAACCCAGCCTACTCGTGCTTCAACTGGCATAACAAAATATTTTTATTAGGGTATTTTATGTATTATATGAAAAATTGATTTTACATGAGCGGTAAAATGGGAAGAACATGTGAATGTTGTTAATTAAGTAAACTCATTCACTCTAGGAGAGATATCATGAAACAACATCAACAAGAAGGCGTTACTTTAATTGAGTTAATGATTGTCGTGGCGATTATTGCTATTCTAGCAGCATTTGCCGTTCCAGCTTACTTTGGCTACATTAAGCAAGCAAAAGTAGCAGAAGCCAGTGTGCTATTTGCTGGGTTTAAGACTAACCTGATGGTTTCATATGCGATGAAGGGCACTTGGCCAACTTTTCAGGAGTTAAAGGACAAAGGCATAGTCTATAGAGGGACTTATGTGGAGGGAACATATATAGATGTACCTGATCCGCAAGTATGCTTCAAGGTGATAGGATTTGATGTTGGCAAAGATTCCATCGGTTGGAAATATATTCCGTCCCCATCAGACCCGACGCAAAGAGTATGGAGTTGTAAAATGCCTGAAAGCGGATGCACTACAATTAATAATATTTATCTTCCTTCAAATTGTCTTTAGTAGCAAGCCAGTCGGGTACGTCCTACGCACCATTCAAACGATTTTAACTTCTAATGGTGTGTGGGACGGGACGCATCCTAAGCAGCCACTCAGCACAAGTAGGCTGGGTTGAGGAACGAAACCCAGCTTATTCAAAAGCCATATCGATCACCTTATTGTTATGGGTAGTCCAATTTATTGGCTCAACATCATGAGCGACCCAACGATGAGAAGATGAATATTTCCAATCTCTCACTGGGTTAACGTCACCGGGTTTTACCGAGTTAAAGCTGGGTTTCGTTTCTCAACCCAGCCTACTCGTGCTACTCAGCTTTCCAGGGAGGTATTGATTATGACAGAACCTAAACAGAAAAGCGTTAGTTTGGTTAAGTTGATGAAAGTGGTTGTGGGTATAGGTATTGTGGCAGCGGTCCCCGTTTTAGTTTTTGATTCTTACAATGATTACCTTAAGAAAGAAAAAGTATCGGAAGCAATGGTATTATTGGAAGGTTTTTCTGAAATAATGGGAATATGTCCGGTTGCCTATCCCCCAAAAAAATTGGAATGGGATGGTTGGCCCACTTTTCAACAGTTAAAAGATAAGGGCGTATTCTATAAAGGGACTTATGCTACGGGAGATTATAATGATGCCAGCGCTGCGGCTGGAATACCACAAGTGTGCTTTAAGATATCTGGATTTGAACCTGGCAAAGATTCCATCGGGTGGAAATATACTTCGAGTGCGACTGATAGCCAAAAAATGTGGAGGTGTAAAGCAACCGAAAGTGGATATACTACCATTGATAATGCTTATCTACCTAAATATTGTAAACAATAAAAATAAAAGCCGGTTTAAAGAAAGATAAAAAAGTAGTATCGCTAAGAGAAAACCAATGAAATCATCTTACGACAATGATTTTTATAACTGGGCTATGCACAACGCCCAATTATTAAAGGAAGGTAAGTTAGCACAAGCTGATATCGAACAAATTGCCATTGAATTAGAAAGTATGGGACGCAGTGAATATAACGCTTTGGTAAGTAGATTGGGGATATTATTAGCTCATCTCTTAAAATGGCATTATCAACCGGAACATCGCTCTTGGAGTTGGGAATGTACAATTCGTGAACAACGAGTTAAAATTACTAGATTATTACGACAAAATCCCAGTCTGAAGGCTAAATTAGTGACAATTATAGAAGATGCTTATGAAGATGCCGTTTTAATAGCTGAAAGAGAAACTCATATCCATCGCCACAATTTTCCGGCGATTTGTCAATGGGCATTTGAACAAATTATGACAACAACTTATTCATTAGAAGAACTTAAGTAAGCCAGGTAGGGTGTGCACCGCACACCAATAATTATTCATAGTCATCATTCACATTTCTCATCATGGTGGACAATGCCCACCTTACTCAAGCTATGATAAAACCTAAACAAGAGAGTCCGACGTTATTAAATTTGTTGTTCACACTCAGTGAAAATGTGCTCTAATAGGCCAAATATTCTTTGTGGTTCAGCGACAGAGTAGGAAATGGAATGTTTAGTGAAAATATTTCGTTCCAATTTACTAAATTCCCAAAGTATTCCGGTTGAAACAATCCCATAAATTGTAATATTCTCGTTTTGGTTGATATTTTGGCAAGCAATCATTTCTGCTAAACATTGTCCCCAACCACTTTCAAAGTCTTGTTTTTTAGCCTCAGTAATCGCTAATAAAGGTAGATTGATTAATTTATCGATCACTTCATCACGCCAAGCTGAGACTAAATAATCGGGTTCACCAAACAGATTGTTATCATAGGTCAGGCTACGATGTGACCAAAGAATAAGCTTAGGGTGATATTTCCAGGCTTGTTGTAAAAATGGAAAAATGAAGCTTTCACAAAGAAAGGCTTCACTTTGCTGAATAGGTTGCTGACCCAATGAAAAATTAAGATTTTCTATGAACCAATCGGGTAATTCACGAGGTTGGTTGGGTAAAAATTTCTCTTGCCGGATCTTGAGAGGATACTGTTGAATGACTTGTTCGATACTTTTGAAGTGACTGAAAGCCATGTTTATGATTCCTCGTGGCGGCGTGGCTAAATTTCAATTTTATTTGGAAATTTTGGCACTAATTTCGATTGCACTAATTGTCCTTGAGGATTATAAAAAGACATTTGGCCATTTTGGTCACAAATCCATACTTCTTGAGCACCCCGTTCAAAATAGAGGGTACGTTTTTCAGTCATTTCTTCATCAGTGTTACTTCTGGAACAGACTTCGATACAAATTTCTGGAGCGATGGAACATTCGGTTTCATATTTGATAATGGCTAGTCGTTTGGCTGATACCCAAGCAACATCGGCAACTTTGGTGCCTTGGGAAGTTTTAATCGCACATTCGGGTAATGCTTCCCCCAACGGTAATAGTGAGCGTAGCAAATATTCAATTCTTCCTTGATACAAGGAATGTAATACTTTAACCGGTGACATGAGAATTTGTCCGTTGGCATTTAATTCTATCTTAAAGGGTAAATTTTGTAGCTCGGGGTGTTCACAGACTTCTTGCCAGTTCATAGCCATGCCTTTAACGTAAAAAATAGTTTAAATCAACCGCTTTTCATTCGGGTGGGGTGGCAAAACGATTGGGAAAAGGATCAGCCGAATGACGCCGATTAATTTCATCATCCGGTGGATATTCATAGAACAGGGCTAGACCGATAACGCCGACATTTCGAGTATCTCCATATTTCTTATTCGCGTAGGATTCGCTCACTGAACCAAAGCGAAAAGTGGCTACTGTTTCCATACTTTGTCGAAAACCATCTACTGTTAGCGTCGAGTAGGGCGCGACCAAATAACCTGGTTTGGTAAAAGCAGCCGATTTCCCATCCATGACATCCAGTCCATCAACCGATAAGACGACTTCCACTCGACGATCAGTATAATTGTGTACTACGATAGCATAGCGGCGACCCACTTCTCCAATAACATAATTTTTGTCATTAACTGACAAGCCTTCTAGCAATTGTCCTTGTTCATTTTGTATTCCCCAAGCGATTTCCCCTGGAGAAAAAAAGTCACCCACTAACGGAAAAGATCTCGGTGTTGGTGTCGCCTGTTGATAGACCCATGATCCCACCATCGCTCTAATTCCTTCTCTACTATTATAATAAAGCGTGTTAACGATTGGCATGGCTGGATTGCCGCGTGTAAATGCAGCAGAATGTACCTGAGAAGTACGCGTTTCACCCCATTGAGTGGCTAAACCGGGTCGTGTTGCTTCACTACCACTGGTGTTACTATCCAGAGCACCATCAACAGCAGCGGGAGTAGTTAAAGATCGAGTAGTTACACAACCTGAACCTAAAATTGTATAAATATAAATCATTAATAAACATAATATTTTATTCATGGTGATACCCTCCGATTTTTAAATTAGTGTAGATCGCATAGGGCGAGAAGCCTTTCCCGCTATTTTTCTTATTCCGTAATGGTTGCCGCTAACGGTTTGGAGTTATATGCCAGAGTCCCATTTTTTAACCGATATCCCCAATAGAAAGATAAATTACCGGCGGGCAGTTGTCCTTGATAGATTAATACGGGTTGTTTAGCAGCTAAAGTGACCTTTGGTTGAAAGGGAATCAAGGTTGCCATATTTATATCCCAAGGAATCGCTTGACTAGCCGTATTGAGCATAAAGAAAAGAGGGGTGCTGTCAAAAAACGGTGGAGATTGGTAAGTCACCACGACGACAATATCGGCTGATTGACCGATATGCTGTGATTCAACCGCTATTTCACCACGTATCTCTACCGAATCAGTCGAATGGAAAGTGGCTTGTTCTTGAAAAATGCCATGATTAACAGCAATACCGCCGCTGAAAGCAGTATTAATTGCTTGAGTAGTAGAATTCACCACGGTGGCAGAACCTAGTGGGGGTAATTCAGTTATCCCATTGGTTGGAGAAATCGTTGTTCCTAGTTGAGCCGTGACTAATTGAGTTGGTCCCCATTCGAGTGGATATTGATCGAACAGCATGGCTCGAACTTGTAAAGCATAATCACCGGCTTGCGGTGGATTAAAGACAAAAGTTGGTTCGGTTGCTAGGTCGGTGATGGTTGTATCAGTGAGTCCTTCGACAGCAGTGAAAGCAATATTATCAATATACCAACCCACTTCACTCTCCGTTTGGGGATAAAAATTGTCGCAACAAGTATAAGCATAGTTAAATCGTACTTGGATGGCTTGACCGGCAAATTTAGACAATGGAATGGTTTTCTGGTTAAATCGTTCTTCGCCAAATGAACTGGTAGTACCGCTTTGTACGCCAGCTTGAGTAAAAATATCTTGCCAACTCTGGCCATTATCGGTGGAAACCTGGACTTTAGCGATTTGCGCGGGAGAGGATAAACCCAATCGGCTGCTAAAACGTAGTTCACTAGCTGCATTGACTAACAAAGTTTGATTCCACAGCAGGATTTGCTCACTGGGTGGTGCTGGATGGGCTAAGTGAAATGACGCTGAACCATCCGCTTTAATATCAGTCGCTATCACTTCGTAGCCAGAAACGGTTGCTGTTAACGGGTTTAATCCATTCTCCGCATCAGCGACTTGGGTAACGGGTTGACGGTGGGCTTGTAATAATTGGTAGCGACTGGCATCAGGAACGGGATTAAAAGTGTAAGTATAATTTTGCTTAACAACCAGTTGCTTATCTCCCATCACTCTGGGGAAAATAGAATCAGTTCCTAAAATTATTGGATTAATGACTGTCACCGTATATTTAAACTCTTGTGGCTTACCGTCAATCAGAACTTTGGTTATTTTAACCGTATATGAAATATCGGTGGTCGGTGGTGTGGTCAAGGAAATATTAGGTACCCAAACTAAGGTATTATCTCCCATGCCTGGATTATTCAGTGGTTCTAAAGTAACTGGAATCGGTGTTCCTTGTTGTTGCATACTCACTCGAGCCAGACTAAAATCGGCTTGCGGATAAGAAAATGACCAACGGGGGAAAACCAATGGATAGGGAACAAACCCACTGGGTGGCCAACTAACAAAGGCTTCTCGAGTAGCAGGACGTGGATTGTTGATACTGTTATCAAAAACCCAGAGCACCGTCGTGGCGGGCAACGGATCGGTTCCAGCAACGCTACCACTGCCCATCACTTCAGTTGGTGGAAACAAAGTCCAGCGGCGATGTCCAACAGCGGCATTGTTAGTACCACTATCTTCCATCAACCCGGTGATCGATTGCGGTCCCATCGAACCCAGCGATAAATTTGAATTTGCTGCCGCTTGGGCACCTTCTTCGGTATAACAAAGCCATGATGTGGGTGGCTCGTGACTCAGATTATTATTAGCGCTCATCATCAAAGCCGCTTGTTGGGCTTTACGATTGTATTCTGCGTTAAAAGTAATCGCAGCGGGTACACCCGCCATCGCACGAAAAAAGTTAACTCGCAAGGCAATAGCGGCTAAATAATCGGCAGAAAGTTGGCCAGCTTGACATTGTTCGATATTGCCATCCCAACCACTGGGAATATTTTCTGAGGCTTGATAAACTGCATTAAAGAAATTTCTAACCGCTTCCCGGCTTTGAGTATCAACGACTAATCCATTTGCCAAGAGAGCCGGTGCTAACCCAACTAGCATTATTAATGTTATCACTTTTATCATAACCAGATGACCTCTTCTTACTGTTATTTTAAAAAACCTGACCGGTTTATACCAAGGACAAAGTACCGTGAAATTAACCCCGGCTGCTTTTAAATCTCAAGCCATAATCGCTTTAAAAAATGATAGCCTACAACGCGCCTTAGCGAGAACCAAGAGCCATTTTATTGATAAACGTCAAGCGGCCATCGAGAATTTACCGATATTTGCTCGCCTTCGTCAACGCGCGGTTGAGATTAAAGAACATACTTTAGCACATTTAGATTTCTATTTAGAATATTTTGAAAAACAAGTACATGAACAGGGTGGGCAAGTTCACTGGGCAGATACGCCAAGCAGTGCTTGCCAACAAATCATTTCGATTTGCCAAACCGCGCAAGCCCAACAGATTATCAAAGGTAAATCGATGATCAGTGAAGAGATTGGCTTGAATAATGCGCTAGAACAAGCGGGTTTTACCGTCACCGAAACCGATTTGGGAGAATATATTATTCAACTGGCTAAAGAACCGCCCAGTCATATCATCGCCCCAGCGGTTCATAAAACCAAAGAAGAGGTAGCGCAATTATTTTATTACCATCATCACCACTACCATTTTGATCCACAAGCCACCGCTATCCCAGATTTAGTTAACCAAGCACGCCAAGTGTTACGAGATAAATTTTTAGCGGCTGACGTGGGTATAACGGGTGCTAATTTTCTCATTGCCGAAACCGGCTCAACGGTTATTGTGACTAATGAAGGCAATGGCGATTTAACCAGTACTTTACCGCGAGTGCATATTGTGGTGGCGAGTATAGAAAAGGTTGTTCCCACTTTAGAGGATGTGACGACTTTATTACGCTTATTGGCTCGGAGTGCCACTGGTCAAGAAATGACAGCTTATACCACTTTATCCACCGGCTCCCGCCGAACGGATGACTTGGATGGTCCAACTGAATTCCATGTTGTGTTAGTCGATAATGGCCGTTCGCAAATCTTGGGTAGTGAATTTCACGACATATTACGTTGTATTCGCTGTGGTGCTTGTTTGAATCACTGTCCCGTTTATGGCGCCGTGGGTGGACACGCTTACGGTTGGGTTTATCCTGGACCGATGGGTGCGGTCTTAACCCCGTTGTTGTTGGGTTTAAAAACCACGCTTGATTTACCTAATGCGTCGACTTTATGTGGACGTTGTGAAGAAGTTTGTCCGGTGCAAATTCCATTGCCACGCTTATTGCGTTATCACCGCATTCGAGCGCATCAAGCTAAACTCTCACCGGTAATGACTCGTTTCGTTTTAGGGATATGGGCTTTTTTTGCTAGACATATTACGCTTTATCAGTGGGTTACTGCAGTTAAGATTCGGTTACTCGGTCGATTAGGTCAAACTAAGGGTCGGTTTCGTTACCTTCCTTTTTTAGGTGCTTGGACAGCCAGTCGTGATATGCCGGCACCGCAAGGAGAAACATTTATGGCGCTATGGAAAAAACGGCAGGTGAAATAATGAATTCAACTCGCAGTACGATTTTAACTCATATTCGTCAAGCTCTACAACGTAACCAATTGGATAATAACACGATTGCTAATTTGGAAGCCCGGTTAGCGGCTCACCCGATACACGAGCAACCGACTGTAGCCGCTGATTTAACCACGATTTTTATTAAGCAATTAACCAAAGTCGCAGGAACCATAGAAATTATTCCGCGAACCACCGATATTCCCTTTGCCGTTCTTGCCTTTTTGCAGCAATATCAGTTACCACCAGAAATAGTAGCCGCTGCTCATTTGAAGGCGATCAATTGGCCACGCCAATGGCAAGTAGCTTATCGGGCTGCACAACCAGCGGATCAAGTGAGTGTGAGCTGGGCTTTTGCCGGCATTGCTGAAACCGGTAGTGTCGTGTTACTGTCGAGTCCAAATAGTCCAACCACCTTAAATTTTTTGCCAAGCAATCATATTGTCATCTTATCTCAAGCCGATTTAGTGGCTCATATAGAAGCGATTTGGATACGCCTACGTTCACAACCTTTTCCTCGTACCCTGAATATGATCACCGGTCCATCACGAACAGCGGATATTGAACAAACCTTACAAGTGGGAGCGCATGGACCAAAACGGTTGCATGTTATTTTAAATACCCAAAAATAAGTAAGTATTGATATAAGAACAAATGTTGCATGTTATTTTCAAGACTCAAAAGTAAGTAAGCATTGAGTTGAGAATAGATGACGTAACGACATTTAAGAAGGAAGTTTTGCGGATGAAAAGATTAATTGATTATCCTCGAGTAGCAGCAAGAAAAACCAAAAGAGCCTTGTTTAGAAGTGAGGATATTTATAGCCTCAATTCATTTCAAAGTTTGTTAATCAATTATCCGTATTTGCCCATGTCTATTTTTGCTTTAAGACCACTTGGTATCGCTTTAATTTTAAATGAAATAATGATTAATAACCGCCAATCAATTTTAGAGTTCGGCTCCGGAATTTCTACTATTCTGATTGCTCGGCTGATCAAAAGAAATCAATTGTCTACTCAAGTCGTTTCAATAGAACATGATGCTAATTGGTGTCGTTTAATTCAAGCACAGTTAAAGTCTGAGGAAGCGCCCGACAGTGTCCAAATCATTCATGCACCGTTGCTCCCTTGTGATATCTCTTGGGATAATAAGCTTGAATGGTTTAACCAACAGATTCTTAAAGATTATCTTAAATCACTGGATGATTTTGACATGATCATTATTGATGGACCACCTGCTTGTAATGAAAACTTGCAATTCAGTCGGTATCCGGCTTTACCTTTTGTTTTTGAGAAATTGAAACCGGAATTTGTGGTTATCTTGGATGATGCTAATCGCTATGGGGAAAGAAAAATAATCGCCCAGTGGGAAAAATTATATCCCCTCAAATTTCAGGTAGTAGGAGATAATATTGCTATTGCTTATCAGGGTAAACATTATTTTTCTTCACCGCAACCCATAGATACTCGCTCTTGGTAATCACTCACTTCTGATTAATCTTGTTCAATATGCCGTGCGTCAGGTCAATGCCATTAAGTTAAGGAAAACTTCCCCTCTCCCGCTGGGAGAGGGAAACTCAAATCGCGCAGTGGTGCATCAAGTAAGTTATTGAAAATACCTTTCACTGCAAAACACCTTCAAATCCCACCTAACTTCTTTAATCAATATAGCGTAAGATTGATAACCATTTTGCTGGTCTATTGTGTTTTAAGAAATGAGTGATTAGGGAATAAGTGAGATGAAATGGTTCAATCAGTTAAAAATAAAGTATCGACTGTATTTAATGTTGTTTTTGCCCATTGTGGCTTTGTTCTATTTTACTTTTGTCAATATCAAAGACAAAGCTAGCATTATGTTAGAAATAAAGCATTTAGAAGAAATTATGCCTTTTGTGGTTCAAGGAATCCAGGTGATTCATCAACTCCAAAATGAACGTAAGCTCAGCTTAGATTTGCGGCAATCGAGTCATAACCAATCCCGTGATAAATTATCACAACAATGGATAGAAACTGATCAAGCCATTTATGAATTTAATTATTTTTTAAAACATTTTAAAGCCGCTAATTTTGATAGTAATCACGCCAACGATTGGTTTCATTTCACCTTAGATATCCTTTTTAAGGGTTTTGAAGAAGAAAAATTAATTCGTTCATTTAAACCGGAATTTGATCAAGTAGAAACCATTTTTAACGATTTAGAAAAGCAACGCGAAACGCTCAGAACCCAAAATGATGATCAAGTCATTGAAGTGTACTCTCAAATCAATCGTGTTCTCATTAAGTTAGTACATCGAATAATGACTTTGAATTCCCGCGAAAATATTTTGAAGTTAAAATTCATTTATAGTTTTTTTTTATCTATTCAAGAAACAGCTAGTCTAGAATATTGTCAGTTAAACAAAGTGTTTATTCAACAATCGGTTACGGTGACAAAACTTCAACCAATTATAGAATTAGTTGCCCAACAACAATTATACTGGCAAATGATTACCGATTTATTAGCCACTCTAAAACCACAAGACCAATTTGAAATCCCAACGACCACCGTTTTTTCTCAGGAAGCACAATATTTGGGCCATACTGCTCATAACCTTGACAACCGTGGTCAGTTTAGCGATTTTCAACTTCAAGATTGGTTTAAGCAGCAAGTCACCAAAATCAATTGGCTTAACCCAGTTGAAAAGCAGCTAGCAGAACAATTAACCACTCGAATTCGTCAAACTCGTTACCAGGCTAACACTGATTTTATCTTAACGGTTGTCAGTGTATTTATCTTGCTTATTTTACTCACCTTATTTATTTATCTCCTCTTAGCCAGTATGAGCAAAGAACTCAATCAAGTTATCCGTATTGCTCATGCGGTTGCCGCTGGGCATCTTGATAATCCGATTGAAATCGAAACCCAAGATGAAATCGGACAATTATTAGCCGCCTTAGCTCAAATGCAAAAGCAGTTACTGGAACGCTTTAAAAAAGAACAGCAGATTACTCAAAAAGCGTTACGTCTTAATCGAGCCTTGGACTGTACTACGACACCGATTTTGATTACAAATCCGCATGAACAACTGATTTATCTCAATGAATCTGCTCAACATTTTTTTGTGGCAGCCGAAAATCAATTTCGTCATCAATTACCCGATTTTGAGATGAATCGACTAGAGGAAGTCCTATTTGATCTCCTTCAACAAACTACGCCGCAATTTAAGACGTTATTACAATCACTTAACCATACCTATCCTACAACCCTTGAAGTCGGCGAATTAACCATCAATCTGGCTATCACCCCCATTATTAATGCTAACCAGGAACGTTTAGGTTTAGTTATGGAACTCAATGATCGTACTCAAGAAGTTTTGATGGCACAAGAAATTGATCAGGTTATTCAAGCGGCTTCGCGGGGTGATTTTAATCAACAGATTCGGTTAGATAATAAAAGTGGTTTTTTTCAAACTATCAGTGCCAGTATTAATACGATCGTTCAACTGAATCAAAATATAAGTGAAGATACGCTACGCATTTTTGCGGCCTTAGCCCAAGGTGATTTAACTAAAACCATTGATAATCATTATGTGGGTATGTTTGAACAACTTAAACAAGATGCCAATGCTACGGTATCTCACTTGACCACGATTATGGACATTATTAAGCAAACCGCCATCGCTGTTAGAACCGCAACGCAAGAGATTTCACAGGATAATATTAATCTGAAACAACGTACTGAAGGGCAATCGGCGGCGTTGGAAGAAATTGCGGCTAGCATGCAACAAATGACCAGTACGGTAGAACAAAATGCCAATAATGCTAATCAAGCCACTCAATTGGCTAGTCAGGCTAAGGAATATGTTAAGCAAGGTGAAACCATGGTAGCTGCAGTAGTCATGGCGATGAATGAAATGAATGCGAGTAGCCGAAAAATGTTTGAAATTATCAGTTTAATTAATGAAGTTGCTTTTCAAACCAATCTGCTGTCGCTAAATGCCGCGATTGAAGCCGCTCATGCCGGCGAGCAGGGACGTGGCTTTGCCGTGGTTGCTGCTGAAGTTCGGCAATTAGCACAACGGACCGCTGTTTCTGCCCAAGAAATTGAACAGTTAGTTAAAAGTAGTGTGACTCAAGCCAAAGAAGGAACTTTATTAGTTGATGGTACGATGAAAAAATTAACTGAAATTGTTAAAGCGGTCACGACGGTAAGCGATATTATGGGTGAAATTGCCACAGCGAATCAGGAACAAGCGAAAAGTATTCATTATGTTAATCAGGCGATTGTTCACATTGATGACATGACTCAACAAAATACCAATTTAGTCAAAGAAATTGCCTCTGCGAGTGAATCGATGTATATCGAGGCGATTAACCTCGAACAACAAGTCAAATTTTTCAAACTGGAGGAAGTTGAGGGAATAGAACTTGCTTGAATTTGGCTTTATTTCACACGGGTTTTGTCAACATTACCGGTTAAAATCCATGAATCAGTTGCTTTATTCCACCACGAGGAGTCAATCATGTTAAAAAACAGCAAGATAAGTACTTTACTCTATCAGGGTTTTGGACTCATGATAGTTTTTATTGTTGTTATTAGTACGTTTGCTTTTTTGCAAATGCACACTTTATCTGAATTCACCACTAAGTTGTACAATCATCCTTTCATGGTGACCAACACGGTGCGTGATGTCAATATTAATCTCCTGAAAATTCGTGAGCACATGAGAAACATTGCGATTAATCCAGAGCTCACGACGGTAGAAAAATCGAGACAAGCTATCGATGATTATGAACAAGAAATTCATACTTACTTTGAAATTATCGCTGAGCGGTTTTTAGGTGATCAACAAGATGTCGATAGTTTTAAAAATCTTTTCGATGAATGGAAAACTATCCGAGATAAAATCATCACTTTAGCTCAGCAGGGAAAAAGAGAAGAAGCGACTACCGCTATTCTGAGTGGAGAAGGAGCGCAACATTTCGAGAAGTTAGATGCGGCTGCGAAAAAGCTCACTGATTTTGCTAGCAACAAAGCCAAAGAGTTTTTTAATAATGCCAATACTCAGACCGATACCATATTTATCTGGGTATTAGTGATAGTATTTATCGTTATTTCAAGCGGGATTGCTTTGGCGTTTTGGATAGCGAATCTGATTAATCAAAAAATTAATTTGGCCATTGGGGTTGCTAATCGAATCAGCGATGGCAATTTGCATAATCAAATCGAAGTCGATAATCACACCGAAATCGGTAAATTATTACAATCACTGGATAAAATGCAAATCCAATTACGGGAACGCATCGAAGAATTGACCAATACCCAAAACCAGTTAAAAGAACGGATGGAAGAAGATAAACGCATCGCCGACAATGCCTTACGTATCAACAGTGCGTTAGATAAAGCCACCACTAACATTCTCATTACGGATAGTGAATATCATATTATTTACCTCAATGAAGCGGCACAACAATTATTCAGAGAGGAACAAGGTAAAATTCGTACCGAAATACCTAACTTTGATGCGGAACATTTATTGGGTGCTAATATTAACTTCTTTCATAAAAATCCAACCCATCAGCGGCAATTGTTAGCCAAGTTAACGAATGTCCATCGTGTGCGAATCAACTTAGGTGGGGTTATTCTCGATCATATTATCACCCCGGTCATTAATGACCAAGGCGAACGGTTGGGTATGGTGATTGAGTTCAATAATCGCACCCTAGAAGTCGCTACTGAGCAAGAAATTAATGAAGTCGTTCAAATTGCTTCTCAAGGTAATTTTAAACAACGCATTAATCTCGATAATAAAACCGGCTTTTTCCAATCTTTCAGTGAAAGTATAAACAAAATCATGTCTTTAACTCAAAGAATGATTGAAGATATCATGCGCGTTTTTGCGGCGTTAGTCCAAGGCGATTTAACCCAAACGATTCAAAATGATTACACCGGTGCCTTTGAGCAATTGAAAAACGACGCGAATGCAACGGTAACGCGGTTAATCGAAATTATGACTGACATTCAACAAACAGCGGATAGAGTGAATATCGCGGCGGAAGAAATTATGCAAGGCAATAACAGTCTCAGCCAACGCACTGAACAACAAGCCGCCTCTTTGGAAGAAACCGCAGCTAGCATGGAGCAAATGACGAGTACGGTCCAGCAAAATGCGGATAATGCTAGACAAGCCACACAACTTGCGGTTACTGCTACTGATCATGCTATCAAAGGGGGTGAAGTTGTCGGCGCAGCCATTCAGGCGATTATGGAAATCAATAAGAGTAGTCAAAAGATTACTGATATCATTGGTGTCATTGATGATATTGCCTTTCAAACCAATTTGTTAGCATTGAATGCGGCCGTCGAAGCCGCTCGTGCGGGTGAACAAGGACGTGGTTTTGCTGTCGTTGCTTCGGAAGTGCGGAACTTAGCTCAACGAAGTGCTAGTGCCGCTAAAGAAATCAAAGAGTTAATCAAAGATAGTGTGACTAAAGTAACCGAAGGAACCAAGTTAGCTAACCAATCTGGAGAAACTTTAGAAGAAATCGTGACCGCAGTCAAAAAAGTGAATGACATTATCGCGGAAATTGCCGCCGCTAGCCAGGAACAATCTTCAGGTATTCAACAAGTTAATAAAGCAGTGACTCAAATGGATGAAATGACCCAACAAAATGCGGCTCTGGTTGAAGAAGCGGCGGCTGCCAGTGAATCGATGAGTACCCAAGCGCAAAATCTCAAACAACAAGTCACCTTTTTTAAATTAGGTAAAGTGAGTGCACCACTTCAGCCAGAAGTTCGTAAAAAGAAGTTACCACCGGTTCAAGTGAAAAAAATAGCCCACCCTCACCTCAAATCAAAAGTATCTACTCATAAAAGCACCGTTCATCATCAGGGTTGGGAAGAATTTTAACCTCGAAAATAACTTAACCTAATCAATTGAATCTTGCTAACAATCTATAGGAAAAGTCGACATGAATACCGATGACAACATTTCCTCTACTCAGGAGAATACTACTCAAGTAGATGATTTTAATGAATCTTATTCTCAGCAATCCCATTCTGAAACGCATGACTTCTCACCCTCTCCGGAAGCAGTCAATCCTTTAAAAGTAGAGTGGAGAAAAATTCATTTGCAATCAACTCTCACTTTAGAACACTTAAGCGAGCTACATCAACAATTGCAACAATACCATGGTTCAAGAGTGCAATTAATTGGCAAAGAAGTAGAACGGATTGATACAGCGGCTTTACAATTATTAGTCACCTTTGTTAATCATCCACAAATAACCGTTGGTTGGATTGAACCTTCCCCGCAATTATGTATAGCGGCTCAACTACTGGGGTTATCACCTCATTTAGGCTTACCTCGTTACGAGCCCTCGCCAGCACAGTAACTTGAGATCAATCAGACCATTGAATTCTTATTTGATGCCAATCATAAGAAAAATTTTAACATTTTTAATCATTTGGTATAAAATTAATTATGGAACTAAAGTAAAGCGAGTAGCAATTACCAATGATATTTTATTTTCTCTATTCAATCGCTTATTTTTGGCGTTAACTCTAAGAGATTTTTATATAGAGGAGAACGATTATAAGCGAGCGAGAATTTGATTTTACCAAGCAAGATTTTGATTTATTACGCCGGCTCGTTAATGAGCATACTGGCATTAATTTATCTGATCATAAGCAAGAAATGCTTTATAGCCGGTTATCACGTCGCTTACGGGCTTTAAATTTAAAAAGTTTTTCTAGTTATTATAAGTTATTGCAAAATGATGGTGGTGAGGAGTTAATTCACTTTGTTAATGCGGTTACGACTAATCTAACCGCTTTTTTTCGTGAACCCCATCATTTTGAGTTGTTAGAACAAGTCATCTTACCGAAATTAATGGAAAAACAAATGGCTACTCAACGGTTGCGAATTTGGTCAGCCGGTTGTGCCAGTGGTGAAGAACCTTATTCCATAGCGATGGTGGTTAAGGAAGTGGTACCGAGTCATTGGGATGTTAAAATCTTAGCGACTGATTTAGACTCGTCAGTATTAGCTAGAGGAATACAAGGGATTTATGAAGAAGAAAGAGTGAGTGGAATTTTACCGATTCGGTTACGTCGCTGGTTCAGAAAAGGAACCGGAAATCAACTTGGACGAGTCCAAATCGTACCGGAATTACAAGCGTTAATTACGTTTAAGCATCTGAATTTAATGCATGGATGGCCGATGCGTGGGCCATTCGATATTATTTTTTGTCGCAATGTAGTCATTTACTTTGACAAGGCGACCCAAAAAGTTTTATTCGAACGCTTTGCTAATATCCTTAGTGATGAAGGTTATTTGCTGATAGGACATTCAGAAAATTTATTTCAACTCAGTACCCGTTTTCAATTACTACGTCAAACGGTCTATGTCAAAGGTGGATAGCATGGTCTCGCTCACTCATTAATTGATAAATCAATCCTTATCAGTTATTTTTACTATAAGCAAAAATTTTTATGATACAACCATCTGCACTACCACGTGCTTTGCCTGGTTATGAACAGATTAAACGTTATTGGGACCATCACCATGCCGGCTATATCGCTAAAATCTTACCTGGCGAATATTATGTGACTCGCCATGATGAAATTTTAACGACGGTGGTTGGTTCTTGTATATCGGCTTGTATTCGTGACAGTGTTAATGGGATTGGCGGTATGAATCATTTTATGTTACCAACCCATGTTGCTTGTAAAAATAAATGGGAATATACCAATGTGAGTGTTGCAAGCCGCTACGGTAGTTTTGCGATGGAACATATGATTAATGAAATTTTAAAATATGGAGGTAATCGTCGCAATTTGGAGGTAAAATTATTTGGCGGCGGACGTATTATGCAAAATATGGCTAACATTGGACAAAAAAATATAGAATTTATAAAAAATTATATTCAAACTGAAGGATTAACTTTATTAGCAGAAGATTTGGGTGATATTTACCCGCGCAAAATACTTTATTATCCGGTGAATGGACGAGTTCGTGTTAAAAAGTTACGTTCCATGGAACAAAGTGTATTAGTACGTGAAAATGCTTATCGACGTAATTTAGAAAAACAACCCCTTGCAGGTGATGTTGATCTATTCTAAATCAGTTATCAGTGAACAGTCTGGGGAGCGAAACGCATTGACTAACACTTCTCCCCTTTGACAAAGGGAGGGTTGAGGCACTGCCATTAAGTTAAGGATTACTAACTTCAAACAAGTGGGATTTAAGGGCGTAGGGGTTGACTTTCCGCGAAATCCTCACATTAAGTTAAGCGATATTTCGCCAAAGCAACCACGAGTGGAATATAGGTTTTGCCTCACTGCCATTAAGTTAAGACTGGTTACTTCCCCCTTTAACAAAGGGGGATTGAGGGGGATTTTTAGATTTCAACCCCTTAAATCCCCCCTCACCCCCCTTTTTCAAAGAGGGGAATTCTTAACTTAATGGCAGTGACCTTTAAGTCTCTCTTGATCAAAGGGAGGAGCCCAAAAAGGTGGTGGTTTTAGACAGGTGCAAAATCTTAAGTTAAGCTACCATTGACAACTGATAACTGATAGGGAAACCGGCGTGTCTAAGATTAAAGTACTTATTATTGACGATTCTGCCTTAATTCGGCAAATGTTGACTAAAATATTAAATTCAGCACCTGATATTGAAGTCGTCGGCGCTGCGGCAGATCCCTATATTGCCAGAGAAAAAATCAAACGTCTTAGTCCCGATGTATTGACATTAGACGTGGAGATGCCCCGTATGGATGGATTAGCTTTTTTAAGTAACTTAATGCGCCTACGACCGATTCCAGTGATAATGATATCCGCTCTAACCCAACGAGGCGCTGATATTACCCTTCAAGCTTTAGAATACGGTGCTGTCGATTTTATTTCTAAACCGCAAATTGATATCGCCCAATCATTTGAATCTTATTCTGAAGAAATTATTAGTAAAATTCGAGTGGCTGCTCATGCCAAGGTACGTCCGCTTAATGTCCTATCTAATAAGACCCTCAAAGTAGTTCCCAAATATTCAGCGGATGTTATTTTAAGCCATAATCCCTCCCCATTACGTCCTTTTAAAACCACTGAGAAGATTATTGCTATTGGCGCTTCTACGGGTGGTACTGAAGCTATTAAAGTGCTATTGACACAAATGCCAGCCAGCACTCCAGGTATTGTGATTAGCCAACATATTCCAGCTACTTTTAGTTCTTCTTTTGCGATGCGAATGAATCAACTATCCGCTATGACCGTAGCAGAAGCAGAAGATAATAAGGTTATCTTGCCTGGTCACGTTTATATTGCCCCTGGTGGATATCATTTATTAGTGGAACGAGATGGTTCACGCTATATTACCCGGTTACATCAAGGTAATCCGGTGAATCGTCATCGTCCTTCAGTCGATGTGTTATTTCGTTCCATTGCGCAGAATGTGGGTACGAATTCGATTGGCGTGATTCTGACGGGAATGGGTGACGATGGTGCACGTGGAATTAAAGAAATGCACGATGCCGGTGCGGTGACAGTGGCACAGGATGAACCGACCAGTGTCGTCTGGGGTATGCCCGGTGAAGCCATTAAGCAAGGCGGGATAGATTATGTGTTACCCTTGCATAAAATTCCGGACAAGTTAATATCTTTATGTAGTAATTACACTAAAAATTTATCTAACGATACTAAAATATAACCATTGCTATTGGAAAAAATTTATTACACTTCGCTTGATAAATACATGACAAAGAGCATACTTAAATTAAATTTTTCGTGAGTTATTGATTATGAAAAACGCCACTGTTTTAATATGTTATACGACTATTTTATGGGCTGTTACCTTCCCCGTTTTAAGCCAAGAAACCACTCCACCTTCAACCACCACTTCATCTGACACCAGCCATTCTCAAGAATATTATGACGGTCTTAAATATGGGATGGATTTGTGTAGTAAAACACCTCGAGCGTGTGGAATTAGCCTCAGTTCCGACGACACCAATCCAGACTTGGAACAACAGATTAAAGATCAATGTAAACAATTTCCGGCTTCTTGTGGCATCAAAGTTGGTCCCAACACGGACGGTTCTACCGAAGAAGGAATAGCACAATGTCGTCAAGACCCAACCACTTGTGATATTGAACTGAATCCAGATAAAGATGAATTTATTCAAGCCGGGATTGAACAAGGTATCGCTAAATGCCAAGCTGATCCAAGCAGTTGTGAAATAGCCGGTAATGAGGATGGTTCTACTCAAGCGGGCATAGAACAATGTCGTAAAAATCCACAATCCTGTCAGATAGAGTCCAAACAAGATGGAATCACTCAATGTCAGACTAATCCAACTACTTGTGGAATTACCGTGAATAATAATACCGACGGTTCAACGCAAGAAGGGATTGCCCAATGTCAGAAAAATCCGAATTCTTGTGGCATTCAAGTGGATCCTAACCTGAGTCAAGTTATTCAGGAAACTATCGCTCAATGCCGACATAACCCAACTTTTTGTGGAATTGATACCACTCAGTGCACCTCGCCATCAAATCCAGTTAATTCTCAACTCGTACATGGTTTCTTTTCTTTGACTGAAGGCAGTTTATATCTGCCCGCGATCGATGTACCGAATATTTTTGATGGTAGTGTCACTTCTTATGAAGTACAAATGAAGATAATTCCCGGACGAGAACCCCTTTCCTTTACGGTCATCCAGGTTGCCCCTATTGAAAAATAAATCCATTCAAGTAAACTTGCTAACTGTAGTATTTTTGTTCTTTAACAAAATTACTTGAAATAACCCAGTGATGTAAAAAATAGCCTTATTTATCAAAGTTATCTATTTTCTACAGCATCACTAACAATTGTTCCGAATACTGGCTCCCTTACCCATCCATTTGGTCATTGTTATGTCAAATATTTAACCTAAAATGTGTATGGTGAAAATCAAATTCTTAATTTTTAATTAAAAATCAATTTAATAAATTGATAAATCCCTGCCGGATTTGAACAATAACAGTGCGCAGTGGATGAAAACTATAAGTATGATTGATTAACCGTTAAAACAGACAAATACCTCACTTTAGGTTATACGAATACTATCATTTAATATGATGCTGAACAATTTTTTTTCCAAAAGTTATGCTATTTTTTTATTTTCATCGGTGTGTTTAGGTGTTTTATTGATTTGGATTGCACAAATACGCTTAGAAGATTTTAAGCAGCATCAAATAACCATTGCGACCAATTCAATTCATTATGTTGCCAATCAAATTGTTGATTTAGTCAATAAAAACCGCCAGTTAATAACCCTATTTGTTCAACAAGAGGAGCAATTACTCCAAGATTTAGCTCAGTCACCCGATTCAGAAAGATTACGCCAACAATTCGTCCAACGAATTTTTGCTTATTTCCCTAACTATTTTGATTTTATTGTGGCTAATCAAAAAAGTATACCCCTATTTTGGCAAGGCATGTTACAAGTTGATAACTACAGCCAAATGCAATTACAAAATTTTGCCACTCAACCAGAGCAAACTTTTAAAATTCTTGCTTATTTTTCCGAACAACACTTTCATATAATTGTTCCTTGGGGTAACTTTTCACTAGCCAGTGAAGCTCAATCCGCTTCAAGTTCTCCTCCTCAAAGCAGCGGTATTCTTTTACTCGGGTTACCTTCTGATATGATTGCCAGTATTTTACAAGCCGGTCAAGCTTACCAACAAGATATTCTTTTATTGAGCCAAACTGAGCCGGATCGGGTTGAGCTAACGGCACAAGGTCGACCACTCAAAAACCATAATCAACTCGCTCCTGAAGACCAGCAGCGAATTTTATATCGATTGCCTATCAATTATACTCATTGGGAAGTCGTGGGATTACAACAAAAATCCTTATTTCTAAAATACCAATGGGCGCTTTGGAATCAATCTATCGTTATCTTCATTATTTTTTTTTCGTCAGGGTTACTGTTATCCCATTGGGCGGCGCGTACTGAAAAACAACAGCGGCAAATCGAACGTGCTTTTCGCCAAAGTGAATCCCGCTTGCAAACGATTATCAATAATCTACCGGTTATTTTATGGGTAATTAATCGCGAGGGTATTTTTACTTTTTCCCGAGGTAAGGGACTAAATATTCTGGATTTACGCCAAGATGAATTAGTGGGCAAAAATATTTTTACCACCTATCAAGCCTTTCCTGAATTTTTAAGTGCGGTGAAAGCCGCTTTAGCGGGTCAAGAACTATCGAATCAAACTAGGCGGTTTAGTGACTCTCCCCGTTTTTTTGAAACCACCTTTTCCCCATTAATAGAAAATTCTCATCAATTAGTGGGTGCTTTAATTCTCGCTATCGATATCACTAAACATTGTCGGATAGAGCAAGATTTGCGTCGACAAATGCTGCGCAATGACTTGATCTTAGAAAACTCGATGGATGGATTTTGCTTATTTAATAGCGAGGGGATTTGTCAAGATGTCAATCAAGCTTTTTGTAAGATGCTCGGTTATGGTCGAGAAGAATTAATCGGAATGCCAGTCGCTCAAATTGGAGCGCGATTTAGCCCAGAAGAAGTGACTGCGGCTATTCAAAGCTTAATAAAACGAGGCAGTCATCGGATCGAAACCCAATTATGGCACAAGTATGGGACTCGAATCGAGGTTGAAATCTCCAGTACCGCTTTTCGGTTTGAAGATGACATCAATCAGCCGCTATTTTTATTCAGTTTTATTCGTGATATCTCCACTCGGAAACGTTATGAAATGGATTTGCGCCAAGCCAAAGAAGCCGCCGAATCAGCCAGTCGAGCTAAAAGTGAATTTCTGGCTACCATGAGTCACGAAATCCGCACCCCCATGAGTGGGGTTATTGGCACTACCGAATTACTGCAACAAACGCTTTTAGATGCCAAACAAAAGCATTACCTAGAAATGATACGCAGTTCTGGCGAAGCCTTGCTGACTTTGATTAATGATATTCTCGATTTTTCTAAGATTGAAGCCAATAAACTGAATTTAGAACAAATTGAGTTTGACTTATCAGCCTTGTTAGAAGAAGTGATCAATCTTTTTGCTGTCTCTGCTCAACGTAAAGGTTTAGAACTCATTTATCAAATATCGTCATTCCCACCCGTAAAATTAATCGGTGATCCCAGTCGGTTACGACAAGTCCTCAATAATTTACTGGGCAATGCAGTTAAATTCACCCAACGAGGAGAAATTATCCTGCATGTATCCATTGTTGAAGAATTAAGTCAACGTTTTACTTTACATTTTGAAGTGATTGATACCGGAATTGGGGTAAACAAAGAAGAAGGAACCCGTTTATTTAAGCCGTTTTTACAAGCCGATAGTTCGACTACCCGTCGCTATGGTGGAACCGGGCTGGGTTTAGCGATTTCACGTCGCTTGGTGCAAATCATGGGTGGGGAAATTGGTTTAATCAGTCAAGTGGGTCAAGGAAGTACTTTTTGGTTTAATTTACCCTTTGCTAAATCGACTACCCCAATTGCCACTCTGGATGAGCCAACCAATAAATTGCGTGGTCTAAAGTTACTCTTGGTGATTAATCATACTGCTTACCATATTCTTTTTATGGCATTAGCTCAAAAATGGGAAATGACGACCCATATTGTCACCACCACCACGGAAGGCTTACAACTATTACAACCAATGAATGGAACCTATGATATTGTTATTATTGAACATGACTGTCCACAACTCGATGGCTTGAATTTTATGCGGACCATTCAATTCGATCCGCAGTATGCTTATTTACCCTTAGTATTATTCACTATTGTGGATAAAATGGTAGAGCAAGAGCGAGAATCCATCAAATATCTCTTGAATAAACCACTATTACCTTCTAATTTATTAAGATGTTTATTTCACATTTTAGGTGAAGATAAAGTCGAATCAGTGACTTTACCGCCCCTGTCTTCTTCAAGCCCAACTCATTTTAATAATAAACAAATACTCATTGCAGAAGATAACAAAGTTAATCAAGAAGTTATCAAAGTTATGTTACACAATCTGGGATGCCAAGTCACCGTCGTTGAAGATGGACAACAAGCTTTACAAGCCCTCTCGCAACGACATTATGATTTAATCTTTATGGATTGTCATATGCCTCATTTAGATGGATTTGAAACCAGCATTCAGATTCGTCAACAAGAGCAATTGCAAGCGGGTGATTCACATATTCCGATTATTGCTTTAACCGCCAATGCGTTGCAAGGTGATCGGGAACGGTGTATCGCTATGGGCATGGATGATTATTTGAGTAAACCAGTCAAATCAGAAGATTTACAAAAAATGTTAGGTCGCTATTTTGGCGGGCCTTACCTCAATCAACCTATTGAAAATAATTCAAAATTACCTGATACGCCGGAGTTAACCACTATGCCAGAAACCCACGAAGTACTTTCTGCGACCAAACTAGAACAAATGCGCAAAGATATGAAAGGTCGTAGTATTGCCTGGTTAATTGATTTATTTATTAAAGAATTACCTAATTATATCAATGAATTAAATACAGCTATCCAAACCAAGGAAGGAGAAGATTTATATTTAGCCGCTCACAAATTTAAAGGCAGTTGCTCGAATTTAGGTGCAATGAGCATGGTTGAGCTCTGTAAACAATTAGAAATACTTGGGCGTGCTGGTGATCTAGAACCAGCAGCACAAATAGTTATACACCAAGTTCCTCAAGTAGCACAACATTTAACTGAGGCTTTACAACAGGAAAAACTAAAGTCAACTTCATAAATTATTTATTAGCTAACGACTAAGCAAAGCCAACCTCTTGAAGTGAGCTACCGATTACTCGATTTATTCTTAACCCAATGACACTGCTCGCTTAGTAGGCACTTTTTTCCAAATATCCTAATGATTTCTTTGCTAATACTGACACCACACTATTAAAAATAATGGTTAACTCAGTTAAAAAATTTTTACTTAAGTGTACTAGTCACTGCATTAATTTCTTTTTAAAATCACTCTCACTAAATTCTATTTACTCAGACCTGACACCTTACATGAGATCCCCTCTTTGACCAAGGTGGGAATCCGAGTGAGGTGCAAGGGATGAGTTGACCAACTTAACAATCAGGTTGGCATTGGTTTAGCAACCAGAACAGACACAATCCGTTTGAACGTCGTTTAGTCTTACAATAAACTATTCGTTTTATTGGATATAAGAGATACTTAACTATTTTAGCAATGGCAATAAATAATTCCCCTCATCCTGTACTAAGAGAGGAGATTTGCATAAATGGTGCAAGTAAGGGATACACAATTCAACCGCAACCCAACGCACGGCTGCTTTCAACTGAGTTAAGTTAATTTTAATGCCATGAAATTCAAAGATTATTACCAAATTTTACAGGTCGATCCTAACGCGACCGTAGAAGAAATTAAACAAGCTTACCATCGACTCGCGCATAAATATCATCCCGATATTAGTAAAGAAGCGGATGCAGAACGACGGTTTAAAGAAATTAAATCAGCTTATGAGGTGCTTAAAGATCCTCAGAAACGATCCAGTTATACCACTCGATTCAAAATTATTTTACCTTATAGTTATGAGTGGTTTATGAGCAAACGGAATACCTGGCTGAATTACTTTGCTCAGCAACAAGCGAAAAAGGATGCACGTACCCGAGTTAAACTCCAATGGCAAAGTTGGAAGCCTCGTCTGCCCACTCGGGCTCAACCCCCCATTACCAACCCAGCGGTTATGAATAAAAATTCGCCACAGTTAGCTCGCTTTTCCAAGCGAATTGGAATAGCTATTTTACTGATGTTATTGGGAATTGCGAGTTACCTTGGACTAAAACAAATTCAAACTTGGCATAACCATCGGCAATGGCAAGCTGCTATTTTACAACAGGATAAAGTTGCTATTCACACTTTAGAACAAGCTGACCCGGAAACGCAGCGGCAAATTTTGCAGGATAATCCCGTTAAAACAGCCTTAGTAACCTTTTATCTACAGCAGAACGACACGCCAATTTTAACTCGATTAGCCACTTATGATGCCACGATTCAGGCGGATATTTTAAAAAATGACACCGTTTATCAGCGGTTAACCGATTACTATAATCAACAAATTACCACTGAATTAGCCACTGATAATTTTTCTGCCGCTTTGCAGCAGTTAGAAACTTTGCTTAATCACTATCCGGCTTCTCCAGAACTCAAGAATAAATATGAAGCCATTCAGCAACAAAAACAACAACGTTTAGCACAATTAACTCAGCAATACATGGAATGTTTGGATCAAACTTTAGCGCCCTTACTAGAAAGAACCCATTGTATGGTAGAAGCACGACATAAAATAGAACAAGTTGGTATTGAACATCATTTACCCAATGATTCTAACTTATCGGCTATGTATACCGAAGAAATTCAGCACGCTTTAGCTGAAAGTACTTATGGCAAAGCGGAAAAATTATTATTCGATTGGGAAAAATTACTTCCAGAAGCCAATGAAGAACGCCAAGTGTTGTGGAAAAATTTAGCACTCCACCGCCAATTTAATGATATTACAGCGGATTTAAGCAGTCATGATCCCAATAAAATAGTCGGTCGGTTAAGTCAACTGACGACAGATAACGGGTTACAACAAAAAATTATTCAACTACCACAAATACAAAAAAATTTAGTCGATTACCATTTAAGCGAAGCATTAACACTGTTAACTCATAAACAGCAGGTGATCAATGTGGATTCTAAAACCTTAAGTAAGATGAAAAAAATTATAACTGCCTTACAAGAACCACCCGTAGTTAACCCCATCCCAACCACTAAAAGCATAACTGCGGCTACGATGATAACGCCTCCGAGTGTCGCTTCTTCTTCAGCGACTGAAGGAAAAGTCGCTCATTTATTGCAAGAATGCCAAACTCATTATCAAGCGAATCGCCTGGCTACCGGTGCTCCAGGTACAGCATTGACATGTTATCAAACTGTACTGCAATTAGAGCCCAATAATCGTCAAGCTTTGAATGGATTAAATAACATTCAAAACCGTTATTTAAGCTGGATAGAATCCGCCATCCAGCAAAATAATTTGAATAAAGCTAATGCTTACCTAGCTAATTTGCAAAAAATTAACCCGCAATTACCGGCTTTAGCTCGGTTAAAAGGGCGGTTAAAATCGACGAGTACTTCGCAAAAATCTTCACCACCCATTCTCGTGGTTAAAAAGTCAACTATTTCAACACACACTAACCAATCCTCTTCGTCGTCCCCAAAGATTTCGTCACCCCTAAAAATCGCTTCGCCACCGCCGGTTCTTGAACCGTTACCAAAGAAGAACACGACTTGTGAAGGATGTAATTGCTCAGAATTATTAAAACAGTTATCAATGGGTGTAAAATCATTAACATCAGCACAAAGAAGTTTTTTCCACAATCAATGTCGTTAAAGAGGAGTTACCCATGGTATATAATGCTTATCATTTGGTTAAACTAGCCCGTTTGACGCTATTAGTTATCTTGCTGGCTTCATGCACTGAGTTACCTAATGCGACTCCCAAAAAAATATCACCACTTGATTTTGACACCGCTATCCACCGTATGGCTGAGCATTTGTTAACTCAAGTCAAAATTGATAAAGAACAACCAGAACAAAATAAACCTATCCTAATTATAATTGAGCATTTTGTTGACGCCACTCAAGGTAAAATGGTCACGATTAGTCAACAAATTGAACAAAAGATTGCTGATGAAAGTCAGAAGCATTTTAACGACTTTACCCTTGTTCAATTGACACCACCCAATCTTAGCCATGCCCACTATAGGATAAGTGGTGTTATTGATAGGGAAGAAAATAAAATGAATGACTACTATCGCGTTTCAGCCACGGTAGTGAATTTAAAAACCGGTAAAGTCATTGCCAATTCAGAGGAATTCATTTCCTCAAGCGGATTGTTAAATCAACCAACTTCACCGCCAGTAGCGGAAATACCAGAGGAAATAGCCAATAAGCCAATAGAAAGTGAAATGAGCTTTGAAGAAGAATTGGAACCTAAAGAACACTATACTTCCTTAACGACAGCCGATTTATTAACAGAAGCTGATACCGCTTATGAAGAAAAAAATTATAAAAAATCAATTGGTTTGTTTAATTTAGCGGTGCAACGTCCTGATGGCAAAGTGATGAAAACTTATGCCGGTTTGTATCAAGGTTACCTCCAGTTAAAAAATACCGCCTTAGCAGCAAAAGCCTTCAATCAGTTACTGGCAGTGAGTGTCGAGGAAAATAAGAAATTAAATACCAAGTTCTTGTTTTTACCTAATTCAACTGACTTTATTGATGATAAAGAATTAAGAGCAGAATATGATTTTTGGTTACAGCAAATAGCCAATTATTTTAAAAATAATGACCAATGCTTTCAAATTGAGGGGCATAGCACTCGTGCAGAAAGTAAACAAGATAGTCAATTAGCTTTATTACGTGCGCAGAAAATTCAAAATCTCATGGCAATTGATTTTCCCCAGATCAAACAAAAATCGATAGCTGTGGGTAAACCGTTGAGTAAGCGTAAAAAAGCGAATTCGAGTGAGATAATTGATACGATTAATCGGCGAGTTGAAATAGTGGTGGTGGCTTGTTCACCTATTTAATTTTGCGACTTTAAGATAGCTTAATGGTTGAATCATTTTTTACCAGCAGAGAATCCGATTTTTGCACTCAATAAGCCCACACGTTCATGCTGTTAACGGATATTCTCTTCTAATGATGAGATGACTTGCCCCGGCGGATTGTTCTTCCCATCGAAGCCGCCGGTGAAGTCACCGTCAATTTAATCGGTATCGCTTGAGTGTAATGAGCCAAGGTAGCAAACGCATGCGCACTACCCGTGTCATTCCATAATTCCATCGCCTGTAAAGGTTGTAAAGTGGGTTTATCGGTATTGACTTCACGGATAGCATGTAAAATATCCATCAGTAACACAAACTGATCCGATAGTTTGCTGAATATCTTGGCTTTTACCCCCGCTAATACATGAGCTAAAGAAGCATAAGCACCGACGCCCAGATGCACATAATAACTAATTTTGACTCGCCGTCGTTCCGCACGCCCAGGAAACAAACCCGAGTACAGCAAACATTTGTCACCCACATCACGTAATTGTTCTTCACGCATTTTGCCGCTGCTTTGCAAACTATTCAGATATTCTAAAGCGAGTATAGCGTTAGCCAATTCTGAGGTGGTGGTATAACGTATCAGTAAAAATACCAGATAGCTTTGCAATTCTTCACCTAACTGAGTATGACAAATACCCTCTGCTTCATGAATAAGGCTATGCCATTGCGCTAGCTCAGTGGGTTGTATCACTAATTTATCCATAATGGATTACCTCTTTAAGTTGAATTTAAGTGGTCCTTAAATTTAATTAAAGCATTCTTTAAGCTATTTTGTTAGGCGCATTATTAAAAATTTTTAGGTCAACCTTTTATTTATTTTATAATAGTTTATAACCTGTTAATATACAATAAATTTTAGCGTTTTCACCCACAAATACCGAAAAAGGTATTCCTAGCTTCGATTTCACCTAAATAGTTCTTCAATAGCTATTTCAACCCCAATGATTTCATCCTTGGCGATTCCCATGGAATAAGAAACCGGGTGGTTAATGTCGTTACATATCGTTACTGTTTTGGTAGGAGGAATAATCAGCCAACAAGATTTGATTCCAAACTTGAGGTAAATTTCAAATTTATCCGTAATTTCATTAACTGATTGTTTAGGAGATAGAATTTCTATAATGAGCAGTGGTTTTTCCTCAGATTTAATTTTATCATGTAAAAAATCTATCTTTTTCCTTTCATAAAAAGCAATATCCGGAATGTAATCATAACCATCTATATCTAAAGTGATTTCAATATGGATGTTAAATTGTTCTCCATTATCTAATAATTTGGCAATTCGATAAGCGAGATAAGAGTGATTGTAGGAGGGTGACATCATTCACTTCCGGAGTTGTTAGGATAGCTTGTGTAAGAGATAGAATGGGCAAGGTCGGTTTTTATTAATCCCACCGTTGAGCCTGACGGTGCGTTACACGTTCGTCAACGCACCTTGCCTGGCTGCCGTCAATTTAAAGGAAAATTAGCTTTTTTATCAACCGATTAAATCCCTCTCCTCTCTTCCCTTCTTCACAGGAGGAAACTTCTTAAGTTGATGGCAGTGAGGCTACACTCGCTTAATTTAACCGGCTGATAATAAAAATTTCAACTCGCCGATTCTGGGCTCGTCCGGCTTCGGTTTCATTACTCACAGTCGGTTTTTGATCTGCTAAACCTTTTAAAATCAACTTATCACGAGTTAACGCTGGACATTGACTGATTAAATAATCAGCAACGACTACCGCTCGTTCTAAGGAAAGTTTTTGCTTATGATCATCTGTCGCACTATTATCGGTATGACCGACCAGCATAATTTTATCAATCTGTGCGATATCTTGACATATTTCTGCGGCGAGTTTTGCCAAGATTTGCTGACTGGCTTCCGTTAAAGTGGCTTTGCCAATTTCAAAGGTAATAATATGAAGCGATTGGGTTGCCTTTTTATCGGCTTTAGCTTTTTCCGGTGTAGAGGAAGGTTCAGTTGGCAAAGGAACGATTTTAGGTGCCGGCATTAATACTTCTTTTTGTATACTTTCCTCTACGGGTTCTGCATTCATTGCTGGTTTCGGCACCATTAACATGACTTCTGGCATAGCAGCAGGAGCTCCGTTTCTTATCGCTCTTGATCCCCTGATTGCTCCCATGCTCATGCGACCGGACAGGCCACCAAGAGTACCTTGCGTTTCTTCATCATCACCAAAAACACCTTCGTAAGAGACGCCTTCTGGTAATTCAACCGGCTGAACCACTGTTTGGGATTTACCCTCAACATTGACCACTTTTTCCTCGACTGCCACGAAACTAGTCCATTGCGTCATCAGCCGAAATGACAAGCCTAATTGTGTTACTTGTTCAACTAATTCTGGAGTTTGACCATTAGGTACCATTTGGTTCATCAATTCGTGCACTTTTTGCCGTGCCCAGATGGTTGCCATTGCTTCATGTTCTGGCTGATTTTGGGGAAGTTGGACTAATAATTTTTGTTCATAAGGTTGAGTTCCTAATTGACCATGCACGGTAATAGTATCTTCGCCACCTTGGGTATAACGCCCCTGAATCTGAATCGGTTGTCCAGCCCACAAATCAGGTATCTTCGGTGGGTAAAGTTCGTAAACATCCAGTTTACCCCAATCAATTTCAAGGTACGCTAAACTCGGACGATCGACGCGTTGGAAGAATTTGTCAATGACCTGGCTACTATCTTCGTCTTGACGCACATAAAATGCTTCACCGCGACCAATTTCAGCCGCACGATTTAATAAATAGCGGTTAACCGAAGAGCCGACTCCTAAGCTAAATACTCTAGCACCCCGTCTTTCTTTTTCAATGGCTTCTAAAATGCGAGGTTCATCACCCACATAACCGTCAGTTAACAAGAAAGCAATCCGTAAATGGTTTTCGCTCGCGGGTTGAGCTAAGGCTTCTAAAATTCCTTTTTGCATTTCCGTACCACCACTACCACTAAAACTATCAATATAACGCAAAGCTTCTGCAACATGCTCTGGGGTATGCGGTTGTGGCTTTTCCCACAAGGTACCGGTGTCACCCGCAAAGCGCACCACATTAAAAATGTCAGTAGAACGCATTCCTTGAATTAATCGCCGCATGGCTTCCTTCGATTTTTCAATAGGAAATCCCTGCATCGAACCCGAGGTGTCCACAATAAAAATCAGTTCTCGTGGAACGACTTGCGTATCGGTAACCGTTTTTTGGGGTTGAATAATTAAAGTAAAAAAACCACGCCCTTCTTGATGATGAGCAATAGTCGCCATGGTAGGCGCTTGACCGGCGACTTCATAGCGGAGAATAAAATCCTTGTTGGGAATGGTATCGGCTGAATGCAGTTTAATGGTTTGGTGATGGGAGTTGTCTTCTTTAATATCAATTACATGCGAAGTAGAATGCAGTTGCTGAATCGCTACCCCCGCTTCTAAGTCTACTGCTAGCGCAATATCATGACCGGTTCTTTCACCCGGTTTCAGCACCGGTGGTGTAATTTTGGACGCATCGGGTACGACATTGGTATCGGGTGACCAACCGGTCCCGCTTTTTCCCATCGCTACATCGCCAGGAATATATCGTGGCCCAACCACCATAGGAAAAACTAACTCATAACTCCCTTCGCTATAATGCAAAATATTGACATACCGAATGGTAATGACAATATTATCCCCCGGCATGATATTGGCTACCGATTGGGTAAAAATATTGGGACGTTCTTGCTCTAACAAGGAAGCCTGTTTTCCTTGCCTTTTAGCTTGTTCATAAATATCTCTCGCTTCCTCCTTCCGTTTAATTATACCTTTGATAGTGCGTTGACCGATGGTCATTTGCATGTCGTTTACCGCGGCATCATCGGGTAAAGGAAAGGTATAAACTGCCTCAATCGGTTTGTCAAAAGGATTTTGATAATGCTGCGTTACCGTCGCACTCGCAACAAAACCAGATACTTCGATTTTGACATCCGTGTGTTGGAGTGGCATTTCCAGTTTGGTCGTGGGCTTTTCACCCCCCATCTGCACAATTTCCAGTGAACCCGGATTGATATCTTCGGCTAGATTTCCCGGACGTTCATTAGCAGCCACCGGACAAGAACACCAACCCAGTGATAATACCGTCATCACAATGTTAAATATTGAGCGCATTTGCTTTCTCCGATCAGTAACCTAATCGCGATTATACGCTAGCGTAACGTCACTCACCATAAGTATTAAATAAATAAAAATCTTGGCTTTACTGGGTTTAGCACCTAATCTTAGGCTAATACCGCCATCAGTTATCATAATTAACATTTCAATATTTCCTGCTAATTGATAACTGACAGCTGATATCAAAGCTAAATTCTAAATAATGTAACCACGTTCATCGTGAAGTGCCATATCTAATCCTTCCACTTCTTGTTCTTCATCAACCCGTAGACCCATAATTACGTCAATGATCTTGAGAATGATATAACTGATTAAGGCGGTGTAACTAATGGTAACCACCACGCTGATGACTTGAATTTGAACTTGAGTCATCATCGAAGTGATACCGCTAGCGAAACCAGCACCCCCTAAACTTTCTGCAGCAAATACGCCGGTTAAAATGGCTCCAATAATTCCACCTATCGCATGTACGCCAAATACATCCAGGGAATCATCGTAACCGAACATGCGTTTAACTTTGGTAGCCATCAAGAAACAACCCATTCCAGATGCGGCACCGATGGCTAATGCTCCCATTGGGCCGGCAGTACCTGAAGCTGGGGTAATCGCCACTAAACCTGCTACTGCACCAGAAGCAATACCTAAAACGCTGGGTTTGCCGTGTAATACCCATTCACTAAACATCCACGTTAATGCCGCTGCTGCGGTTGCGATTTGAGTAACCACCATAGCCATTCCAGCGACACCATTAGCAGCCACAGCACTACCCGCATTGAAACCAAACCAGCCAACCCAGAGCATAGAAGCACCCACAACCGTCAAAGTCAAATTGTGAGGTGGCATGGCTACATGAGGATAACCTCTGCGTTTACCGAGTACCAAGGCGGCTACTAAACCGGCTATTCCCGCATTGATATGGACAACGGTACCACCCGCAAAATCCAGCACCCCATCCTTACCCAGCCAACCACCACCCCATACCCAGTGACAAATGGGCAAGTAGACTAAGGTTAACCACAATGTCATAAAGATGAGCATAGCGGAAAATTTCATTCGTTCGGCAAAGGCACCCACAATAAGGGCCGGGGTGATAATCGCAAAGGTCATTTGAAAAGTCATAAAGACCGTTTCCGGGATGGCACCAGTCAATGCCCATTGAAGTTGACCTTCAGCGGTTTTCCCGATAATACCAACCCCATTGAGAAAGGTTTTTTCTAAGCCACCGACAACCGCGTTGAATGGCCCACCATCAGTAAAAGCCAAACTATAACCATATAAAACCCATAAAATAGTTATGATAGAGGTGATAGTGAAACATTGCATCAGGACGGATAAAACATTTTTACTCCGTACCATTCCAGCATAAAATAAAGATAAACCTGGAATCGTCATAAACAGCACTAATGCTGTCGCAGTGAGCATCCAAGCGGTATCTCCCGCACTAAGCGTATCTGCTGCTAAACTAACAGAAGGTAGTGCTGTCATCAGAATTACTAGCCAACCGCTGAGTTGACCTTGAGATAGTCGTATTTTCATACTGAATTGGCTCTCTTTTTAAATGGCATCGATACCCGTTTCTCCGGTACGAATGCGAATCGCTTGTTCAATATTGATTACAAAGATTTTACCATCACCAATTTTACCAGTATTGGCTGATTTTTTAATTGAATCAATTACTTGATCAAGTAACTCATCACCAATAACGGCTTCAATTTTTATCTTGGGTAAAAAATCCACGACATATTCAGCGCCACGATATAATTCCGTGTGACCTTTTTGTCGACCAAATCCCCTGACTTCCGTTACGGTAATACCCTGAACACCAATCTCGGAAAGTGCTTCGCGTACATCATCTAATTTAAAAGGTTTAATAATGGCAATAACCATCTTCATAAAAGTTTCTCCTAGGGTGTTGAACAATCGTGATCCAGTGTAACAAATACCTGAATACCAGCACGTTTGTCAACGTGAATAGGGATGATTTATTGCAAAAGTAACAATATTTTTAAGTAAAGTGAGGTAAAAGCAAAAAAGATTCCAGGAAATAATTAATTGAAAATAAAGATAAAATAGGTATAAATTGTTGTTATTGTTATGTCGGAAAAAGCAAATTTGTCAGCTTTGCTACAAAATGGTAGGAGGTTATAGCCAGTGAAAAGAAAGCAATCAGCGGCACTGCTGTACGGAATTTCACTGTTAGGCTTGGTGATGTTGGGGTTGGCGGTGCTCACCCCAACCTACAAATCTGGGTCACCGTTGATTTTAGATTATGATTAATAACGTAACACTTTATCCGTGAGCGCATCTCGAATTGCGCTAGGACGGGGTAAGCCACCCACTTCTCCTGGGACGATATAATCCAATTGTTGCCCGAATACTTGTCGTACTTTTAAAGCGGTTTTAGCAGTCGATCGACCACTGAGATTGGCACTCGTGGAAACTAAGGCACCACCCCAAATGTGACATAATTGCGCGGCTTGAACCTGTGCCGTAATTCGTACCGCTAATTGGCTTGATTGACCGCATAACCAATGGGGAACTTTGGCTCGAGCCGGTAATAACCAAGTTATCGGACCTGGCCATGTTGCCAATACTTTTGCGGCGAGTAACGGTGTTAAAGGTTCTAGGAAAGGAATTAATTGAGTATAATTTGCCGCAATGAGAATTAATCCCTTTCGCCAAGAACGTCGTTTCAGTGCTAAGAGACGGTTGACTGCTTGCTGATTCCAGGGATCACACCCTAAGCCGTAAACAGCTTCCGTAGGATAAGCGATAATTCCGCCCGCAGTCAGATGACGGCGTGCTTGTTGGAGATGCCAAGTACTCAATCGGGTTGCTGAGTTCGGTGTTGCTAACACTGCCAATCAATTTTCAGAACAGCCGACTTCTTCCGTGACAATTTGTTCAGCATAATCACAATCTTTCTGTGGACAAACTTTTTCAGTTCCGCGTCGCTTAGTGGTTTTTAACATTAAAATGGGCCAATGACACTGAGGACAACTTTCGGCAACCGGTTCGTTAGGAATGGCGTATTTACATTGAGGATAACCAGAACAGGAGTAAAAGAAAGTACCATACCGTGATTTTTTCTTAACTAAAGTCCCTTGTTGACACGCCGGGCAAGTTATACCGCTATCCACTGGTTTTTCCAACGATTCAGTAAACTTACAGTGAGGATAATTGCTACAACCAATAAATTTATTGTAACGACCTTGTTTAATATGCAATTCTGAACCACAGGTAGGACAGGAACGTCCCTCTACTTTTTCGGTGGTGGCAGTAGAAGAAGTCGTTGTTTCTGAATTTTCATTTTCTAAATTACGAGTGTAATCACATTTCGGGTAAGCTGAGCAACCAATAAAACGTCCGCGTTTACCTAAGCGAATCGTTAACAAACTCTCACATTGAGGACAGGTTTCAGTTAATATTTCTTGCGTAACATCTTTGCGTTGCACCGTTTGAGTTTTTTCGTCAACAAGCTGTTTGAATTTAGACCAAAACCGTTCCATCAAAGGAATCCACTGTTGCTCACCCCGCGCTACGCCATCTAACTCATCTTCCAGTCGAGCCGTAAAATCATAATCGACGTATTGGTTAAAGTGTTCAGTTAAAAATTTGTTGACGATACGCCCAATGTCGGTCGCAATAAACCGCTTTTTTTCTAATTTCACATATTCACGTTGCTGCAGGGTAGAAATAATCGTGGCATAAGTAGACGGGCGCCCAATACCATATTCTTCTAAGCTTTTTACCAAACTCGCTTCAGAGAAACGGGGGGGCGGTTCAGTAAAATGTTGATCTGCTTTAATTTCTTTCAGTTTTACTCGATCACCGACTTGGAATAGCGGTAACATTTTTTCGTCTTCTTCTCCGATTTTTTGATCATCGACGCTTTCTTGATAAACCACCATGAAACCGGGATTAACTACCGTTGAACCGGTGGCACGAAATTGATGGTTCTCACCGCAATTGAAATCAACGGCTACCGTATCGAGAAGGGCATCAATCATTTGACAAGCAATCGTTCGTTGCCAAATAAGGGTATATAATTTGAGTTGCTCGCGCGTCAAATAAGCACCTAATTCGTCAGGATGGCATTTTGCTGCCGTGGGTCGAATGGCTTCATGGGCTTCTTGAGCGTTTTTAGCTTTGGTTTTATATTGGCGCGGTTGCTTAGGAATATTTTCTTGACCATAACGTTCTTCAATCATCGCCCGGATTTCGGCTAAAGCTTCCTGAGCTAAATTAACTGAATCGGTGCGCATGTAAGTAATTAAGCCGACTGCACCTTGACCGGTATCAATGCCTTCATACAGTTGTTGCGCAATTTGCATCGTTTGTTTGGTGGTAAAACCGAGTTTACGAGCGGCTTCTTGTTGTAACGTCGAAGTCGTAAAGGGAGCAGAAGGTTGGCGTTTCCGTTGTTTTTTGTCAACTTTGGCGACCAGCAATTCTCCATGAGCCAATTGAATTAAAGTATTTTTAATCTCAGTCGCTTGTTCTAAGTGACTGATACTAAATTGGGTTAGTTTTTTACCTTCCCAGACCGTTAATTTGGCAGTAAACCGTTGTGATTTTTGTTGACAATCGGCGATAATAGTCCAGTATTCTTGCGGTTGAAATTTTTCAATGGCTTCTTCCCGTTCGACAATTAAACGCAAGGCTGGACTTTGCACCCGGCCGGCGGACAAACCCCGCCGAATCTTTTTCCACAACAGCGGCGATAAATTAAATCCGACTAAGTAGTCCAAGGCTCGGCGAGCTTGTTGGGCATTAACCAATTCCATTGATAACACACGTGGATGTGCTACTGCTTCCTGAATAGCGGTCGGCGTGATTTCATGAAACACAATGCGATGAACGGGTTTATTATGCAACATTTGCTTATCTTTCAGAATTTCATACAAATGCCAAGAAATCGCTTCACCTTCCCTATCCGGGTCGGTGGCTAAATATAAGGCATCAGCCTGCTGCATGGCTTTACTAATGGCATCAACATGCTTAATATTTCTTTCAATCAATTGATAATTCATAGCAAAATCATGTTCGGGATCAACGGCTCCTTCTTTGGGAAGTAAATCACGTACATGACCAAAAGAAGCCAATACTTCAAAATCTTTACCTAAGTATTTTTTGAGTGTTTTGGCTTTAGCCGGCGATTCAACAATAACTAAATTTTTATTCACAATAACTAATTTAATGAAATACGGGTACTTTAGGTGTAAAGTAACTTAAATTTTAATGTAATCGATGAGTTGATATTAATGTAATTGTCGATCGAGTTCTTCGTAAACTAAATCTTCTACCCAAGTAAAATTCATTTCATAACCTGGCTGGTTAAATAACACCATTAAAATAACCCATTTGAGTTGTGGTAATCCAAAATCGTCGGTTTCTAATGCCATCGCCCGATCGATGATGAGTTCTCGACTGGTCGCATTGAGAATTTCGATAGACTCCAAGAACTGTAAAAAACCACGGCATTCTAAGTCAAGCTTTTCACATTCTTGTGGCAAATAAACCCGAGTGGATTTTATGGCTTGACTGTGAGAGCAGATCATATCCGGTTGTTCTGCTAAGCCTTCTAGCCAAGTAAAAGCTTTGCTGACTTCAGTACTGGGAAAGCCCGCATTGACGAGTTGCAGTTGCAAAAACTCCTGGTCATCTGCTAAGGGTATCTCTTCGTCCATATAATTTTCAAAGAGATATATCAAAATATCCAAAACATTTTCTTTCACTCATTATCTCCTCAGCCAAGTCGCGTATAAAGACCACCAGCTTGGGTGGTTACCAAGCCGCGTAATTCAAGCATTAACAGCATGGACGAAATCGCTTCTGGCGTCAATCCACTCACCTCAACCAAATTATCAATCGAAGTTGGACCAGCGGTTAAGTGATTCAATAAGCAAACATAATCTGCTTCCAAATCATTCTGATCCACTAAGTGAGTTGGGCTAGCTCTATCCCGCTTAGTCGTTGAGGTTGGGTGATTCAACGGCTTAATGGCCACTGGTTTGGGGGTTGAAATAGACCTATCGAGTTCGGTTTGGATAGGTGTGGGTACATAAATTTTTAATTCTTCTAAAATATCGACTACCGTTTCTACCAATTTAGCACAACCTTCTTTAATTAATTGATGACAACCTTTTGCCAAGGGATTATGAATCGATCCCGGAATCGCGAACACTTCTCGATTTTGTTCAACAGCATGCCGTGCTGCATAGAGTGCTCCACTATTTTCCGGAGCTTCTACTACTAAAATTCCTAAACTTAAGCCACTGACAATCCGACTACGACGAGGAAAATGGCCTTTTCTTACCGGGGTGCCGGGAAAAAATTCGGAAACTAATGCCCCACTGGCAGCAATTTTATGAGCGAGATCGCGATGTTGTGCCGGATAAACTCGATCGAGACCGGTTCCGGCTACCGCAATGGTTTTACCGCTACCGGCTAAAGCACCCCAATGACTAGCACCATCAATTCCTAATGCCATGCCACTCGTAATGGTAAATCCTTGCAGAGATAAATATTCGGCAAATTCTCGAGCATTTTTTTCTCCTTCCCGGCTGGGATAGCGTGTGCCTACTATGGCTAATTGTTTACTAGACAATAGTGTATAGTCACCATGAATAAATAATAAGGGGGGTGGATCACTAATTTGTTGTAAATAAAATGGATAATTAGGATGATGTAAAGTCAGTAAATAATTTCCGGCTTGAGCTAACCATTGTCTATCTTGGTCAACTGCAGGCCAGTCTGGGTTTTGCAGATAATGAATCAATTCAGCTTTTAATCCTAATTTTTGCCATTCGGAGCGTCCGGCTTCAAAAACTGCACGTGGACTACCAAAATGAGTCAGGAAACGGAGAAAATGGACTGGGCCAATTCCCGGGGCGTGTGCTAAAGCTAGCCAATATTCTTCTTCCTGGGTTCTTAAATTCAAGGGACCGTCACTTCATCAAACAGGCTAATCGGTAAAGAAGCAGTCATCACTAAGGCGTAACTGACGGTATCGAAAACCCGAAATACTAACAGACTCCCAATTTTTTGCTTAGGTAAGGTGACATTATCTTCATCGTCTTCCTGACGAGTGGTTGTTATTTTTGGATTTTTAATCACGGCTAAGAGATGACCTCTTTCCATACCTTCATTGAGTCCTTTATTAATCACTACGACTTGATATTTACCGATAAGCGAGCTGCCATCAGTAACCGCAATAATATAAGCATCGGTCAACTGTTTTGGAGAATGTGGATGAAAATCTTCCGCAAAACGATGTTCTTGTAAGGGCAGTAATAAATCGCCTTTTCTGATTTCCTGTTGTGCTGAAGTAATCATCAATGTAGCTGGATCACCTTGATTTTTAAGGATTGCTTCCCCCAAATAAATTGCCCCTTGCGCCAAAATTTCTTCGGTTTCATCTGCTTGCGGACCATGATAACCTTGTCCAGGACGCACAATGACATATCGGTTACCAATCGGATCTTGATTATCAAGACCTCTCACATAAATGGAGTCACCAACGGTTGAAAGTAAAGACCCATCTGAATTTTCAATAATATAACCACTATTATTAATCTCCTCCTCTGTTAATAACTGTGGATGAGTCAAAAAGTGTTGAATGGCTTCTATGGGAATGGTTGGAACACTTTTTTCCCTTCCTAAGCTGCGCAATTGCGGTGATAATTTCACGGTGCGCCGATTATCTTGAACCGGGGGTTTAGATTCCGGTTGGGGTGTTTCTTCATCTGCTTGAGCAAAAACGAAATTCTGCAACAGACAAAAATACATCAATTCGATCAATAATAAAAATATTCTTTTCATCTTGATTGGGGGTTACTGGTTAAAGATTAAAGACTTTTAACAAGGTATTTTAACTCGCATCTCCTCGGTAGTGCTCAAGAGATAGCGGTTTTATTTTAGTGTAACCAGCGGTTGCAATCCCTGGTTGGTTGCGACCGGGTTAATCTTACTATTCACCGAGTACTACCCATCTCAGCAGCCTAAATTTGTTAATCACGCTTAAATTAATGAGACTCAATAATTATAATTAATTAGATTTAAAAGTCGACTGACTAAAATCATTCTCATCGGACCGTTACATTCTAGATTGTTTGCGAAGTTTTTCAAAAGATTTAATCATGCTGACTCGCATTCGCTCAAAGGCTTGAGCAAGCTGCCCAATTTCACTTTTATCATGGATTTCTACACGATTTTCAATCAATTCACCTCTACTAATGGCCTCAGCAATACGGGTTAACTGTTCAATGGGACGAGTAATCTTAGCACTTAAAATAATAGCAAACCAAATGGCGATGAGAATAGCGATGGCCAGAATGATATTAAATGCTAAGCGAAATTCTATTATACTTTGAAAAATTTCACGAGTATGGTGTAAAACCAATAAAGTCCACTGTTGTGAAGAGCCAGGGACAATAATTCGTTGGTAAGAGATTGCGGCGGTGTTGGTACTGAGGGTACCGTTTTTATTAAGTACTTGTGAAACGATTTGCGGATAATCTTTTTCAAAAGTAACCCCCGTTTTTAAATCGTTAGGACCACCCCACTCTTTTTTAGGATTCGGATGATGAAGAAAAAAACCTTCTTGATCAATTAGAAAAGCATCTCCTAACGCTTGAAGAAATTGATTGGGATTCACATTAATCGTGACAATACCAGCCCGTTGATTATTAGGATAATAAACATTAACCGCATAACGAATTACCGGCTTATGAGGAACTTCTATTTGCCCTTGTTCACGATTGAGATCTAATTTGGAAATAAAAAGTTGCTTACTGGATAAGCGCATGGTTCCTTTGAAATCATCTTGATCAGCATTGTTTTGCAATAATTTTTTAGCAACGATCCAACTTTTGGATTCATCCGCATCCACTCGTGCTATTTCCTGACCCATTTCGTCTAGATAACGGATTTGGTAATAAATTTGACGGGAACGAGAAAAGGCCAGAAATTCTTGTTCCAATGCGGTTTGTTTTTGTTCTAAGATATTGTGCACCGCTTGTTGAGTTGCTTCTGTTGAATTCGTCGGCACTGATTCAACCTGAGAATCTGACATTAAAACCATATGTAAATTTAAATATTCTCGCAGCGGTGCAGATTGACTTAAAAACGATAAATCACTTTTAACTATCGATAAAAATGACCTGATCAGGTTTTCCAAGATTTTAACCTGTTCAGTTTGTTGGGCTAAAGTCTGAGCTTGCAAAGTTTGGCTAGCCACTTGTATAGCATAGATACCGATAATTAAAGTTGGAATTAACGTCACAATAATAAAAGCAATACTTAATTTGGTCCTTAACCGATGGTAAATTTTCATGTCAAATCGCCTTCTTTAATATCAATAAAATTGCCGGTGTTATTACCCATTCAGAGAAAAATACTTTTATTCGTTAATGATTTTTGATTCATATAATTTTGGTAATTATTTTAAGGTAGGTAGAAAAGAAGCTACTTTCGTTTTATTCGTTATCTGGTTATTTTAACTAACTATCTATTGAATCATAACAGATACTCATGGGGAAAGGCATTCCTAAAATGAGGCTTCATTTTACCAGTTTACTATTTATAGTACGTGAATAAGTTAATTAACGAGTTGAATAAAATTAGAAATTACTAAATAATCAAGCTAAAGTAATCCAGTACCATTCAATTATTAAGATAGTGCTAAACTGGCAATAAAGTGAGTCTGATAGCAACAAATAAAAGGCAACCTCTGGTTACATTTAAATCACGACCGCTTGAGCACTACCCAACTTTTAGGAAAATAACATGACCGATTCAATTAATAAAATCAGTAGAAAAATTACCCAGCCCAAATCACAAGGCGCTTCTCAAGCTATGCTCTATGGTACTGGCTTAACGCCAGAGGAGATGAATAAAGCCCAAGTGGGAATTGCTAGCGTTTGGTATGAAGGTAATACTTGTAACATGCACTTATTAGATTTAGCCGCTCAAGTTAAAGAAGGCGTTATCGCCGCCGGTATGGTGGGGATGCGATTTAATACGATTGGCGTTAGTGATGGGATTTCTATGGGAACGCGAGGGATGAGTTTCTCTTTGCAATCAAGGGATTTAATTGCAGATTCCATTGAAACCGTCATGGGTGGACAATGGTACGATGCGAACATTTCGTTACCGGGTTGTGATAAAAATATGCCGGGTTGTCTCATGGCTATGGGACGGATAAATCGACCCGCTTTAATGATTTACGGTGGTACTATTAAACCGGGTCATGATAACCATAATCAACCTTTAGATATTGTTTCTGCTTTTCAATCTTATGGACAATATCTTGCGGGTACCATTACGGAAGAAGAACGTCAAGCGATTGTGAAACAAGCTTGTCCAGGTGCGGGTGCTTGTGGTGGAATGTATACGGCTAATACCATGGCTTGCGCGATAGAAGCCCTGGGGATGAGTTTACCTTATAGTTCCTCCATTCCAGCCGAGGATCCGAAGAAATTAACCGAATGCTTTCAAGCCGGTGCGGCTATTCGTTATTTACTGGAACAAGATATTAAACCCCGTGATATTATGACTCGTGCCGCTTTTGAGAATGCGATAGTCATTGTCATGGCTTTGGGCGGTTCTACTAATGCCGTGTTACACTTAATTGCTATGGCCAAAGCAGTTGATGTGGTCTTAACGATTGATGATTTTCAACAAGTCAGTAACCGAGTACCCTTTATTGCCGATCTGAAGCCCAGTGGACAATATGTTATGGAAGATTTACACCATATTGGTGGTACGCCGGCGGTTATGAAATATTTGTTAACACAAGGTTTATTAAATGGCGATTGTTTAACCGTCACCGGTAAAACGGTAGCCGAGAATTTAGCCCATGTGCCCGATTTAGCAGCGGGTCAAACTATTATTCGTCCGCTGGAAAATCCCATTAAACCAAGTGGACATATTCAAATTCTGAAAGGTAATTTGGCTCCGGGTGGTGCAGTCGCTAAAATTACTGGGAAAGAAGGTCTTAGTTTCACTGGTCCAGCTAAAGTTTATGACAGCGAAGAAGATATGCTCGCCGCGCTAGAGCGGAAAGAAATTGTTAAAGGTGATGTTGTAGTTATTCGCTATGAAGGACCGAAAGGCGGCCCCGGAATGCCAGAAATGCTCACGCCAACTTCGGCTATTATCGGTGCCGGTTTAGGCAAAGAGGTCGCATTGATAACCGATGGACGCTTTTCCGGTGGTTCACATGGTTTTATTGTTGGCCACATTGTACCCGAAGCTCAAGAAGGGGGTCCAATTGCTGTCATTACAAACGGTGATATTATCACCATCGATACACACAACAATCAATTAAATGTAGCTATTAGCCCTGAAGAAATGGCCCGCCGTCAAGCTCAATGGACTAGCCCCCCTTATAAAGCAACTCGTGGTACTTTATATAAATATATTAAAAATGTTAAGAATGCTTCAGAAGGTTGTGTGACCGATGAGTAGAAGGACAGTGAGGGAACGGATGGGATTAGGCTGTTGAGGTGGTGTCCTACCGTTTAGAATCACTGATGAGTACGTTTCTAAATGCAACCACGTTACTTTGGATTTATCGGTACTCAGCAGCGATTCTAAATGGTTAGCCGCTAGATAACTTCTTTTAAAAATAAGTATTGACAGCAGCATCTAAGGTATCGCGCATATCAGGATCATCAGTGAGTGGACGTACTAGCGTCATATGACAAGCTGATTTGGGATCGATATTCTTAGCGATTAAATTGCCGGCATAAACCAACAAGCGAGTAGAAATCCCTTCATCCAAACCATGACCTTTGAGATTACGGGCACGGTGGGCAATAGCCACTAGTTTTTCAGCCACAGTCATATTAATTCCCGTTTCATGGGCAACAATTTCGGCTTCCACTTCCGCCGCTGGGTAATCAAAGTCTAAAGCACCAAAGCGTTGCTTGGTAGACTGTTTTAAATCTTTCATCAGGCTTTGATAACCGGGGTTATAAGAAATAACCAATTGAAAATCGGGATGCGCTGTTACTAACTCACCTTTTTTCTCTAAAGGTAGATTGCGACGGTGATCAGTGAGCGGATGAATTACGACCGTGGTGTCTTGTCGAGCTTCAACGACCTCATCCAGATAGCAGATAGCGCCTATTCGAGCGGCTATGGTTAATGGGCCATCTTGCCAACGCGTTCCAGTCGCATCTAATAGAAACCGCCCTACGAGGTCAGAAGCCGTCATGTCCTCGTGGCACGCTATGGTAATTAGCGGCTTTTGCAGTTTCCAGGCAATATATTCGACGAAGCGGGTTTTACCACAACCGGTTGGGCCTTTAAGCATCACCGGCATCCGTGCAGCATAAGCCGCTTCGTAAAGTGTCACTTCATCACTGACGGTTCGATAATAAGGTTCTTCTTTGACTCGATATTGGTCAACGTCAACCATAAAGTATTTTCTCCTTGTTTGATATTGTTGGCTACATTTTACTTAAAATGATGTTATTCTCACTTATCCTACCGCAATCAGTATTTATCTCGAATATCCCTCGCTGCTATTTCATAGTTTTTTATTTTCTTCTTTGAAGATAATAAGTTCTACACGGTTATTTTGCTTGTGCTTCGTAGCAGTTTGATTTTGAGTCAATAGCCGACTTGCTTGGGTTGCTCTAATCCGGTTAGAACGAATACCGCGATTAATTAAGGCAAATTTAACGGCATGGGCACGCCGGTCAGATAAACCGAGATCGTATTGATCATTACTGGAGTTATCGTTATAACTCTTTATAATAACTTGTAATTCTGGATGTGGGTCAAGAAAACGAGCCACCGTATTAAGACTTAGCCTTGCTTCTGGTAGTAAATCCGCCGGTTCAGTTTTAGACCAGATATCTTCTAAAATTAAAACTAATTGTTCATTAGGATTACGTTGCCAATAAGCAATTTGTTGTTGTAATTGTTGATTGTTAACATTCAGATTATTGTTTTCACGTAAACTCGGTACTGGCTGCAGTAACTTTTTCCTTTCTAATTCGAGTGCTTGGCGTTTAGCTACGGTAATCGCAATTTGTGCATAACCTTTGGCTAAATAAGCAAAATGTTCTTTAGTTTCATTATCCTTAGAGGTCTTTGCTTTTTCTAAAGCTGATTTAGCTTCAGCCAGGGCTTCTAAGGAAGCTGTATTAGGGTCTGCACTTGCCTGAGCATAAACTTCGCTCGCTTCGGTTAACAAACTATTCTCCGCAGTTGGAACAGTACTACAACTCATTTCTAGCCAGATAATAGGAAATAATAGCAAAAATTTTCTAAAAATAGCATAACTTATGCTTTTCATAAATTATTTTACTCCTGACGCCTTCGTATTTCTTGTAATGCCTGTTGGGCGAGTTCATATTCTGCTTGCGCTTCTGCTTGCTTTGCTTCTACCAGCGATTTTTCTGCTAAACGAACGGCCAATTCATATTCCTCGGCTGGCATCGCTGCTTGAGCTTGTTGTAAATATTTTCGGGCTTTATTGAGTTCTGGCCAAGCCAATTCCTGGGCACGACTGGCTTCAGCTTTATTAATCGCTAATTTAGCATTCGCTATTTTCTCATTAGGTAATTGTTGTGGTGCCAATTGATAGGTACTACAACCAACCCCGCTGACAACCATTACCATAAAAAAGTGAATTTTTAACATATTAAATACCTTTTTTACCACGGTTCGATTTAAAGTCAACCTCTACTACAGATAACTACTTATTATTCTCTTGATTACCCTGACGCTCGACTTTGATACTTAAAGAATGGATAGTTTTTTCTCGCCACTGCTCCAATTCAAGAATTTGTTGAGCAACTTTTAGCCAAGTATTTGAGTTTAATTGGATAAATAAATCTGTATCCCAAGCGAGTTCTAGTGGTTTAGCAACCGTTTTTTTTCCTAATAAACTGGTTAATTCAGCTACTTCAGTTGTGGTTGTCAGCGTGTTAGTTTCTAATTTAACCGGTTGGGCGGTAGTGGCTATTATTTCAGTTTTGGTTGCAACAGTTTTAGGTGTTTCCGGTTCTATTTCAACCGGTTTAAGGTTGGGCGCTACTCTAGTTTTGGGTGTTTCGGGTTCTATCTCAACCGTTTTAGGATTGTGCTCAATCACTTTAGCTGCCGGTTCAACGACTTGAGTTTCTGGTTCAACCACCGAGGAATATTTTTGGGCGAGTAGTGTCATTATAGCCGATTGTTCCTGTTCTAGCGCCAATAAACTTTTGTTAAATTGAGACCAAGGAATCTTGGGTTGTTCAGGGACAACCGGTACTGATGAGGAAGGTTCAGTGGCTTCCTCTTCTTGATCAACAACACTATTTTCAGCAGGTTGCTCAATCGGTTTACTGTCAGCAGGTTGCTCAATCGGTTTACTGGCAGTATCTTCTGGTATTTCTGCGGTGAAATTTTCTGCCGGGTCGGTATGACTAGTTGGTTTCAGTGATTGCCATCGAAAAGATTGACTTGGCGGTGATGACATAACCACATCCGACTGATAGTTCATCATCCAAATTAAGATGATAGTTAGAGTAGTTGCCACAAAGGTGATCACACCAACTCCTATCGCGATATGTTTTTTATCCATGATGAGAGTAGCGCCAATTTTAAAGTTGGGTTTGTTCAACAATAGTTCGGACCATTTTGAAATGAAATGGGATTTGAAAGGAAGCCTTGAACGGTTGGAAAAGGTGGTTTACGCAACCAACACCTTTCTAACAAAACGAGGCTACCATGGACTATAATGATGACACGCTGACTGCCTAATGTTTAGAATAATGATATCGACAAGCTAAAATTCTAATTTTATCTTCGGTTTCTAGCACTTGATAAACCAGCCGGTGTTCTTGATCGATGCGTCTTGACCAACAACCCACTAATTCGTGTTTCAGTGGTTCGGGCTCTCCTCTTCCAGAATAAGGATTACGTTGTATTTCACGTATCAGTTTGATAATTTTTATAGCCTTGTTACGATCTTGCTCAATCCACCAGGCGAAATCTTCAAACGCTATCGGATCGAATTCTAAGTTTTTCACAAGCGACCTCAAAATCAATTCCCTCACGACGATTTTTAGCTTCTATTAATCGTTGTCTCATCACTTCGCTTTTAAGTAAGTAAGTGGTTTCTACTTCAGAACGCATCTGTCGCCACAATTCGATGGGTACAATCACCCCCGTAATTTGACCATTTTCATCTGAAATCATTTGAACCGTATTGAAATTCATCATATCGATACTCCGACTATTGGATAACTAAAATTATAGCAAAGCTTTTTCATGAATTCTATCGTAGTAGAACGTAGCATCAATCGAGATACTCTGTGGTATGCGTTCATTCAGAACAACCCGCTGGTGGATTGAGGCGCTTCGTTCCTCAGTGCTACGCGAGCTAAAAAGACGCGCCTAACGCACTCTATCTCGCTGAGGCGGTGCCTACCCTACCTGGCTGATTTTAGCAAGCGTAGCCTGGATGAAACAAAGCAAGCGTAGCCTGGATGAAACAACGTGCATATTGGGTCACCAATAGCACCGTTTGTTTATGCGTCACCACTGATGGGTGAAACACAAATTATTTGTGTAAACAGCGGTGCTGGTTTGCATATGTTGGGTAGAGGATCCAATGGCGATTATTATGACCCTGCCACCGGCACTTTGAATAATAACTGGGGTAATCCAGATGCACCAGGATTTGGCGGTGCAACCGGCGGGATGTATGAATTTACTGGTCTATGGCTAGTTTTGAATTGATTCAGTCTCAATTTTCTCCATTACCAAGCTCTGCTTGACGAAACAGACGAAGCGGAAGCTCTCGTGTACAGACCACTACCAAGCAAAGCTTAGTAGCGAGCAATTAACATCCCAATGGCATGGATGATCACACCAACTCCTATCGCGATAGGTTTTTTATCCAGGATGAGAGTAGCACCCATTTTAAAGTTGGGTTTGTTCAATTTTGCTTAGCCACTGAGTGATTTCATTTTCACTGCCTTCAATTTCAGTCATAATTTTTTGTAATTCAGTCAGATGACTCAGATTATTTAAAGAAACGATCGTGGTGTTATGAAGTAAGGCTACATTAGCGGCTTGTTCATAAACTTGGGCATTAATATTTAAAATATACAGTAATATGCTGATTTTCTCTGAATATTTTTTTAGTTTTTGCTCCAATATTTCCTGTGCTTCATAAAATTTATTCCAAATCGCTTGTTGGGCGTAAAGCGTTTGTAAAATGTTGTTATAACTATCAATAGAAAATTGAGTCTTTTGTTCTTCAAGCGATTTGTTTAACTGATTTGAACTCACTTCTTGTTGACTTTTTTCCAGTAACGTCTGATATTTCTTTTGTTGTTGTTCGATTTTTTCTATAGTGTAAGAAGTTTTACTTTTGAGATCGTTGATCACCTTAAATTGTTCTTGATGCTTGGCCATAATAGCCGGCGCCAGAGCTGCAATTTCTTGGTAACTTCTAGCAATCGCCAATAATTCCTCGGCAATGTCATTGACAATACCCGCTATTTCTTCTCGTTGTATCAAAGTGGTATGTAACGTTTTAATTGACTGTAAATTATAACGAATTTTAATATAAGCTTCGGTGGTACCAAAAGTTAAAAATTGTTCGATCACCGCTAAAAGTTGGCCTTTAATCTCATTAAAGATGCTGGCTGGTAATCGTGCCGCAATAGTTACTTTTACTCCCTCATCGGTAGTGCGTCGGTCGGAGCGAAAAGTCACTCGGATAGCCGAGCCAGTCACATAAAGATGTTCATTGATTAGGCCACTAAATTTACCAATTTCTTGCTCATTATTATCATAAATAGTTAAATAATCACAACATTTTTTAGTAATAGTCTTAAATTGACAACATTTTTCAATTTTACCCCGAATAGTGACTTCTAATTCATCGGCATCCGGAATTCTTAATATCTTATTTAATTTGAGATTATTGGCATAGTGACCGGTTTGGCTTTGCGCATATTTGCCAATCACAAAAGTGGTTGATGATTCAGCCGGGATCATCACGATAAACCAGAATAACAAATAAGCCCATTGTGCTGGAGTTAATAAAGGCATTTTATCCTAGATTAGGGTTCAGTTAGGAAATTCTTTAATAGATTCAAGTTTTAATATGGGATTTTAATCAGTATATTTTTTTTAATCATGGAATTCAACTGATTTTAGAGTGGACCCATTAATACCACATGCCGCTGCGCCGGTAATTGTGGAACCTGTATTGGCAGACATTTCAACTGTACCGGTAACTGCGCCAGTTGCGCTATTTCAGTTGCGGGATAAACGCCTTTCATGGCCAAAAGATACCCCCCTGGGATACCTAAATGTTTAGTTGTAGAGTAAAAATGGTGTAAATTGGCATAAGCACGGGTAATAACGGTATTAAAACCAATTGGTGGATTAAATGCTTCTACGCGAGTACAGATTGCTTGGGCATTGTTGATTTGTAATTCTAAAATAGCCTGTTTAACAAAACGAATTTTCTTGGCATTACTGTCTAATAAAAGGCATTGCCATTGTGGACAGGCGATAGCCAACAATAAGCCTGGTAATCCAGCACCGGTACCCACGTCTACCAACGTATTACCCTGAACATAAGGTAATATAGCTAAACTATCCAAAACATGTTTGGGAATCATCTCAGCTAAGTCGCGGATAGCGGTTAAATTATAAACTTGATTCCATTGCGCTAATAATTCTAGGTAATTTAATAATTGTGTTTGCGTCAATGGAGGTAGGTGAAGTGGTAAGGCTTGTAATCCCTGCTGAAGCTCAGTGGCTAACTTCATTATTTAATCGGCAAAATGATTTGATGTTATGCTGGTTTTATGCGGATAAGCACATAAATCGTTAATGATACATTGTCCACATTTAGGTTGACGAGCGACACAAGTATAGCGTCCATGTAAAATAAGCCAATGGTGAGCATTTTTGCAAAATTCTGCGGGAATTGTTGCTAATAATTGATTTTCAACGATACGTACTGTTTTACCGGTGGCTAACCCGGTTCGATTGGCTACCCTAAAAATGTGAGTATCAACCGCAATGGTTGGTTTGCCAAAAGCCGTATTTAAAATCACGTTAGCGGTTTTACGACCAACCCCTGGTAACGCTTCCAACGCGGGACGTTCTGAGGGTACTTCACTATCATGTTGTTCTATCAACAGTTGACAGGTTTTAATGATATTCCGTGCTTTAGTATTAGATAGACCAATCGTTTTAATATATTCTCTGAGTTGTTCTTCACCTAAAGCGAGTACTTGAGAAGGTGTGTTAGCGAGGCTAAATAATACCGCTGTGACCTTATTAACGCTTTTATCGGTTGCCTGAGCTGACAGGATGACAGCGATTAATAATTCAAACGGGGTACGATAGTGTAATTCGGTGGTTGGATGTGGATTCTGGGCTTGTAAGCGAGTAAATAAAGTATGGCATTGTTTAATATCCATGGTTCAATTCACCACATGAAAAAAACGTTTTTGTGCTTAAAAATTTTACATCTTTAGAACGACTGAGTCGTTGGTAGTTTAGAAACAAAATAAATATATTCTTCCTTATTCAATCCAAACTGATTTTTTAATCTACCAAATCTTTCATCAGAATTCCAGTTGAATTCCTCCACTTTAAACCCTACCTTTTCAAGTCTATGTCGATAATCTTTAGCATAAATTCTAACATGATCATTTTGACCAAAAACCCTCTCCCTTTCTCTTGGTGTAGTAATATTCTGGTCTTCATAGGTTTCATGTAATTGTAAAGATAGCGGAACTTGTAAAATTGCCCAACCTCCCCATTTCAAAATTCTATACAATTCCGACATTGCTTTGCGGTCATCTACAACATGTTCTAACACATGATTACATATAATTACATCAAATAATGTATCCGGGTATTGAATATTGGCAATATCCATCTTGACCATAACGGATGGGTTATAAAGGTCTGCTGTTAAGTAATCAAGATTTTTACAGGCTTGAAATTTTTTGCTCAAACTGATTTCAGGTGCAACATGTAATAATTTAACTGATTTATTAAAAAGTTCAGTTTTATAAAGTAAATAAAGGTATATCAATCGATCTCTATCTAAAGAACCACAACAGGGACATTTAAAGTTTAAACGGTAACCACCACCAATGATCTTTTTTTCTTTCAACACGGGATGAAGTAATCCACCGGGAAGAAATTTTCGTAATGTATTACCACATAAAGGGCATTTAAACTGATAACCTCGCCAGAATAAACAACGAAAAACTTTTAGGATTGTTACCCATTTTCTCATAATACCTTATTCATATTATTAGCTATAGTTTTCGGATAGAAATTGATATAAAGTAGTTTGTAGTTTAATGAGGAAAGGAAGTTTGTTGTTGAGCAGATTTCCACGAAAAAACTGAAGTGGTACGCAAAGCCAACTGTCTATCAACAAGATTTTTAAGTGCAATTAATAACCCTAACCCAAAAAATGCCCCGGGTGGCAACACGGCAAGTAAAAAGCCACGATAATTCTCAAATAGAGTTATTTTTAATCCATAACCGAATTCTCCAAATAGGAGTTCAGCTTGGTCAAATAGGGTACCGCGACCTAATAATTCACGTAACCCGCCTAACATAACTAATACCAGAGTAAATCCTAATCCCATCATGAGACCATCCAGAAAAGCGCGATCAACCGGTTGCCTGAAGGCAAAAGCTTCGACACGACCAATGACAGCACAATTGGTTACAATCAAGGGAATGAAAATACCGAGTGCTAAATATAAATCATAATAAAAAGCTTTAATCATGAGTTCAATTATCGTCACAATAGAAGCAATCAACAATACAAAGATGGGAAGACGTACTTCCGTCGGAATCCAGTGACGAGTTAACGAAACCGTTACATTAGAAGCGATTAGTGCGAGGATCGTTGCGATTCCAAGCCCTAAGCCATTAATTAAGGTACCGGTCACCGCGAGCAGTGGACACAGTCCGAGTAGTTGAACTAAGCCAACATTATTTTTCCATAAACCCGCTTGAATAATAGTCGTGTATCGGTTCATAACAAATAACCTCAAGTTAATTAATACTTTTTTATAAGATTTCGGGTAACTTAACTTTAAAAGCAGTTGAATGTCAAGAAGGGTACTCGATTCCTTACATTTATTACACACCATTAAATTAATCTGGTTCTGGAAAAAAACCTTTGGTTAGGATCTGCTCCTGAGAATAAGGACAAATCTCGGGAAAAACAGATTCTAAAAAGCCAGTATCATCGCTCGCTAATTCTACCGCATGGGGATAAGCTTGAGTTATCGCTTCTAGTAACTGTGGTTTCAAACTCGGACTATATTCGATTAAATCATTTAGTTGCAAGCGTTGTTCAACAATTGAACCCCGCCAACTCGTAGAACGTCCCCCGGGTTGATACTGCCATTTCAGTAAATGACCGATTAATATTTTTAAGCGACTGATTAACTCCCTTTTGTTATTCTTCCCCATGCTTTCTAATTCCTCAGCGATATGTTCAATATCAAGCTCTGAAAACTTACCCTCCCGTAATAATTGCGCATTGTATGATGCCCAAGCGTAGAAATCAGTTTCATAATCAATAGCTTTGTTCATGATTTGGTAAAATTCCTCATAGCCAGAGTAGGATGCAGTGAATTTGCGAACCGCATCAATCTCACTATATAACGGTTCTTAACTCCATCGTTTCATTTTTAAAATTGGATTCGATCACTTTTCGTCTTCCATATCGGGGATCAATTTCTTGATAAACGTTGATGAACTGATACTTGGATAAAATATCTAAGTCTCTATCCAGACTACGACGGCTTTTATTCAATTCTTGAGTCAATGTAGAATAATAGACCTTGGAATGCTCTCTGATATATTTCAGTAGGAATCTTCTAGCGGGTTTTAAAAGATATAAAAAATCTTCCGTTTCCATCCAAATAATATATTTAGGTGTTACTTGTTTACCTTGATCAATTTCTCTGGCAGTCTCTTTAGCAGAAGCAAAAAAATCATTTAAGGTACCGTTTTTAATCTCTCTCATATAAAAATTCCTTTAAATCCTGTTGAAATCTTTCAACCAATTCCTCATAACTAACAAAGTCGTCTACTTCATAAATATCACCTAAGTAGTGTTTGTGATGATAGTTATGAGTATTGTCATACCCGATTACCCGACCATTATCACCTTGATATTGTTTTTTATTAATATAAGCCATGTTGTATTTAACAATTTGGTTTTGATATTCCCATGCTTCAAACTTTATTAAACCACCTCCAAGTTTTTCTGGAACATAAAATCTTTCATCAATTACTTTAGTGTATTTTTTTTGTTTATTTGTAAACATACATTAAAATTATACATACTCATTACAATGTTATTAAGTTAAGTTAGCATGGTTACATAACTTCTTCTTACTCCTTAGATTGGCGGCTTTACCTGAACTAATTCGCTTAGGTGAAAACTGTACTTTTTAATTATTAATAAATTTTGGCTTATTATAGCACCTCTTATCTTAGTTTCTCTGTAGTAGAAGGTACTTGATTCCTCTTCTCGGACCTATCCAACCCGCTTGATTTTTACACTTTATGAAGTTTAATTAAATTAATAAAAATAAAAAATTCCGAAGTAAAGTTGAACTCAATTAAAATCACAACTTCTTGGCTTTCTTTAAAACGAGAAAATTAAATGAAACCGATAACAAATCGAAAAAAACTTTTATCTTTACTAATTAGTCAAGCTTTAGTAGCACCGGCTCAAGCCACGGTGATTGATGTCAATTGTGGCAATGTCACCGATTTAATTAACGCTATCAACACCGCTAACAGCAACAGTGATGCGGATGAAATCAATTTGAATGTGGATAATCAAGCCAACTGTGTTTACCCGCTCACGGCAGTTAATAACAACAGAGATGGAGCCAATGGCTTACCTTCTATCTATAGCAAACTCACAATTAACGGGCATCGGTCAGCGATTCGACGACAAGAGGGAAGTGAAAGATTTCGGATTCTTCGCGTAGCCTCAACAGGTAACTTAACTTTAAAGCAGTTGAGTGTTGAGAACGGCTTAAATGGCTTAAATGGCGAGGGTATTTGGCACGGAGGAGGTATTTTCAATCGAGGAGAACTTACTCTTAAACAGAGCAAGATCTCTGGGAATAAGGCTGATTGGTTCGGAGGAGGTATTTTCAATCTAGGAAAACTTACTCTTAACAGAAGTAGGATCGATGGGAATACTGCTGGGGAAGGTGGTGGCATTTTTAACACCATCGCCACCACCTGCTTCTCTACTACTGCCACACTCACCAATAGCACGGTTTCGGGGAATACTGCTAGTGATGGTGGTGGTATTTTCAACGAGTGCTCCATTGTCATGTTAACCAATAGCACGGTCGCGGGGAATACTGCTAGCTTTGGTGGTGGAATTTTAAACTACTGGTATTCGACCACTACGCTCACCAACAGCACGGTCGCAGGGAATACTGCCAGGTTCTCTGCTGGTGGCATTTTCAACCACAGATCCACCGTCACGCTCACCAACAGCACGGTCGTGGAAAATACTGTCATTAATTGGAATGGTAGTAATTGGAGTAGTGGTGGTATTTATAACGATTACCAGTCCATTACCACGTTAAAAAACACCATTCTTGCTGGCAACATGATCACTACTTCAAATTCGGATTGTTTTAATGATGTTAGTGGCATTATCAACACCAACCACTACAATCTGTTCGGTGGCGATGGTACGGAGTGTAATGCCGGTGCAACGGATTTAACCTTAACTGGACTTGGGAAAACTATTACTGACGTACTCAACCCCACTTTAGCTAACAACGGTGGTCCGACCCAAACGCTCGCTTTAGTAGCCAATAGTCCAGCCATCGATGCGGCCGATGATGTAATTTGTCCAGCGACCGATCAACGTGGCGTGAGTCGTCCACAGGGCGCAAAATGTGACATCGGCGCATTTGAATATCAAAAGCCAGGGCTGATCGAACTCGGTGACTTTCAAGCGATTGCTACTCCTCAGGGCATTTACCTGAAATGGATAACTACCTCTGCGAGTGATAACGCGGGTTTCCGTCTCTGGCGGGCCAATTTAGATCAATACGGTGAATATACCAACATTACGGCATTGGATAATCCTCAAGCCCAGACTCTAACCGCTACGCCACTGGAAGCCGTTACGGATTGGAATCATCTCATTGCGGCGGGTAGTTCTGCTGAATGTTACAGTTATTTGGATGCCAGTGCGGCTCCAGCGGGAACGACTTATTTTTACTTGCTCGAAGATGTTAATATGGGTGGTTATCGAACTTTCCATTGGGGTAATATCGTCTCGGCGACGGTGGGTCAGAATAGCGGTGGTAATCCACAGTGTGAAGATGAATAAATAGATTTTTAGATTTCTCCCCCCTTTGGAAAAAGGGGAAATTAACATTGCGGGCAGCAATGACTCACTGTCTACTCCACTAGACCTAACAAATAAATCCATCCGATGCAATATAATGAGGGTTATCATGTTATACCACGACATCGTTCCTTTAATCCAAGAGTTAAATCATGCTGATAAATTGCGCCTAATGCAATTATTAATGAATCAAATTTTACTTGAAGAAGGGCTTGAATATTCTAAGGTTGATACTGAACACTGGTTACGTCAACCACACGTTCAAGTGAGCCTGGATCGTGCCATTGCCTGGGCTGAGGCAAACCCACCCCAAGAAACGGATTTAGAACAACTGGCGGTACGGATAAACACGCCATGACGGCTGGTGTAAAACTGGATTTAAATAATCCGGTCTTTCAAGAACAGAGGTTTTTTACCGCCTTTGGTGCGTAGGAACAAGAAAACAAGAAAAAATAACCCCAAATTAATTAGCCAGAACCATTTCAGTAGATCGAATGGGCAATAATACAGTAAACAGGGCACCCGTTCCTTCTGGATTGTTATCAGCACGGACTTGTCCACCATGATAGCCGACGATAAGACGTACCATATATAAACCGAGTCCAAGATGAGGTTCTTTTTTTCCCATACTTTGGGGACGTAAGGAAACCATAGACTCAAATAATCGCTCCGGCATTTCTGCCGGTAAGGTTTGACCGCGATTAAGAATATCTAGATGTGCTTGTTTACCCTCGGAAAATAATTTTACTTTTATCGGGATTTGCGGTTCGGAGAAGTCTACCGCATTAGAAATGAGTTTGTCGAGCATTTGAGCAATTAAGTCAGGAGCACCTTCTAAAGTAAGCGGTGTTGAGCTAATTTCTGCCTGAAAATTTTGCTCCGGGTAAGCTAAGCGATATCCTTCGACACAGCTACTCACTAATTCTGTTAAATCAAATACTTCGCGTTCAACTGTTTGTAAAGCTTGTTCTAAGCGAGTCGCTTCACTTAAACGGGTAATAATTGTATTAAGACGAGCAATCCCTTGTTTAGCGCGTTCAATATAGATATGCGATTCCCCAGAGGTACCGGTTTGTTCAAATTCTTGTTCGAGATTTTCTAACGAGGAACGCACAACGGCTATTGGTGTACGTAATTCATGAGATAGACGACTAGCCATTCCTTCTAAATAAGTATTATATTGACTTAATTTTTCTAAGATAAGCGAAAAGCTGCGTGATAAGTCACCAATTTCATCTTTGGAAAAGAAGCCAATTTTAGTAGTAGTCACGCGTCCATTGATATCAATCGCTTTTTCAGCTTGATTGCGCAGTGAGCGTAGACGAACCGATAATCGAGTAGCAAAAGCCAGTAATAGTAACGTTATGATTGAAAAAACAATTAAGGTTTTATTAAAGAGATTAGCAATCGCTTGGCGTTGTACCGATTGGATCCGGTTACTCGTTTCTTCCACTACCACTGCACCAATAACTTGGTGTTGATTCCAAACCGGATGCGCTGCAGAAACAATGACCGCTTGCCCATCTAAAGTAGAACGCCAACGGGTTCGTGCCTTACCTTCTAAAGCACTGTTCACTTCTTCACCTTCAAGGCGAGAAGCCCGTGCCAGATCATCTTTGAAATCTTCTGAGACGGGTGGAAGTAATAGACTATATAAAGCATTAAGTGGATGATGAGTAATTTCCCGTTGCAATTCACCACTGGTTGCCAGAACACGTCGTTGTTTATCTAACACCCAAACACGACGTCCTGGCGTATCGCTTAAGGAGCGAATAATACGCTCAATTTCGGGTGAGGGAATAAATACTTTACCCACCGTTTCCAAGTTCTGAATAGCAGAAGTGCCTATCACCGTTTTAATTTGGTGAGAAGGATCATCAACATCGGCGATAGCAAAACCCAGCCGATCACCTATTTTTGAAAGTGGAATTCGCAGTTCCAATATGTATCCCGTAGTGGTTTCTTGCCACATCCCTTGAATACGAGTTTCAGGTTGTGTTTGTAAATAAGAATCACGAGTTGATACTTTATAAGCACTAACCCAACCGGGTGCTTGTGGTGCAATGATATAGCGATAAAATTGTCGATTAGGCTCTTGCATAACAATCTGTAAATGATCACTGCGATCTAGATGTAAACTAGCCGCACTACGATACACGATTTTATCATCATGAACAATGAATAGAGCATACAGATGATTGTGATATTTGCCTAAGATATGTTTAAAAGAAAGTGAATTCGGTGAATAAGTTCCACTGTTTTTAAGAATGTGTTTCTCTGCATAATCGCCAGCTTGTTCTAAATACCCAGCCCAATCGTCAATGTTTCCGTCTAATTTAATAGGGGTGTTAAGAACATGGGCATTAAGTCCTTCTTCTCGCACGATATCAACTAATTTACGACTAAATAACGACGGACGATCATTTAAAACATTAGCCAGAGCACGTGCAGTATCCTCTAATGAGGTTTCCAGATTATCACGTAAGTATTTTTCCATTTCTCGGACATATTCATAACCGACATAGGGAATACTGAAGAGTGTTAATGAGAGTAATAATACTTTACTTCGAATAGTTAACATTCTATGTTTGGTTAGCAGTTAACGGTATCAATATTCCACCGATAGCCCATTCCATAAACGGTTTCAATGGCTACAAATTTAGGATCAATATGCGCAAATTTTTTACGAATTCGCTTAATATGTGAGGTGATAGTACTATCGTCTACTAAAACATTCGCTTCCTGCATTAACTGCTCACGATGTTTAACATGTCCTGGAAAACGAGCCAAGGCATGTACAATCCAGAATTCAGTTAACGTTAACTCGACGGCAACACCACGCCAGGTTGCCGTTAAGCGATAACTATCTATTAATAAAGAACCTCTGGTTATTACATTTTCTGCCAAAGGGGGAGTACGAAGCGCTTCTATACGGCGAAATAAAGCCGCTATTCTCGCTAATAGATGAGGCATACTGATGTCTTTCGTTAAATAATCATCTGCTCCTAAACGCAATCCAGAAACGGTATCAAATTCACTATCATGTGCGGTTAAAAAAATAATGGGTAAATAATGTGATAATGTGCGCAAATCTCGACACAAATCAAATCCACCTTCCACTTCATCTTCAAGACCGATATCTAACAAAACGAGATCCGGTAAGCGAGTATGGAAAGCTTGCATGGCTTCGGCACGGTTAGTATAAGTATTAACTTCATAACCTTGACGACGTAGCACAGCAGCATAGTTTTCTCGAATAGCCGGTTCATCTTCAACAATTGCAATACGACGACCCATCAACATTATCCCCTTAATAAAAGCCAAACGAGCTAAAACAGATTATAATATGCGGTTAGACACTAACAGAGTCAATTCCATTTTTTTGCCATATTTTGCCTTAGTATTGTCAGAACAGGTTCTTACAATAAGTTAAATATGAGACGACAATATTAGCTTAATTTAAATATGTCAATATTCTCATATTGATACGGAAAAAAGATCAATTGATACGATATTAACCAGTGATTGCTTAGTTATTTATCCAAATAAAATAAGTGATTACCCGACTAAAGTGATATTGATCCCCAGTTAGTGTTATTAATTAAAGTTTAATGTGATACTTATTTGGGTTACCAATGTGTACTTATGAGTATAGATATTGGCAAGACTCTTGCCCAAACAAGTTTACATTGATTGATATTGAGATGACTTTTTGATATATGGGAGTTATATATGAATACGGTTAAGCCAAATACACCTGTTTCAATATTGAGCAATTTGCTTAATTTATTAGGTGTCAGTTTATTGGCTTCGGCTGGGGTTTCCGTAATACTGGTAGGGATTGTACTTTTACTATCATTTGCAAGTTAACAACAAAGCTATTCGTTTAGTAGTGACTCTATGAAAACACAATTGAGATGGGGCTACTTAGCCCTCGTAATTGTCGTGACGATGACAGCATGGCAATTTAGTCAGGGTAATGTGGTGTACGCTCAAGCATGGTTAGCACAAGGGTTACTTCACACGGCTTGGGTACGGACTCAAGCCAGTGGTCAGCAAGTTAAACCATGGCCTTGGGCAAGAACGTGGCCATTGGCTCTTTTATCGGTGCCACGCATCAATACAGAACAAATTATTTTGTCACATGCGAGTGAAGGAATATCATCTTTTGCATTAAGGCATACAGAAAATAGTGTATTACCTGGTGAGATTGGTAACAGTGTACTTAATGTCCATCGTGATAATTATTTTAGCTTTTTAAGAATGTTAAAGCCAGGTGATATGATTATTCTTGAATCGCTACGTAATGGACGTTGGTATTATCAAATTTCAGCGATTTATATTGTTTATAAAACCGATACTTCGTTGATTGAACCCAGTTTAAATCGACGTTTAACTTTGATTAGTTGTTATCCGTGTACAATTGAGGATGATCGACGATATGTCGTGGTTGCTGAAGAGGTAAAAAGAATAACTTCTTAAAAAAAAGTAAAATGAGACTATTTCACTTTCTTAAGCGGTAATAATTAATAGAGAGGGGTTTACCATTGACTTGGAATACCCCTTTTTCTAATTGTAGTTGTATAGAAAAATAATCTGCGTTTGGTTCCAACGTGATTAATTTGTCCCAACGTATTCCTTGTTCTTGGGGTAGGGGAAAATTCATTTCAGCCCAGTTTATTATGGTTGCTAATAAAGATCGAGGTAGGTGTATGTTGGCTTGCACCTGAAGACGATTGAATAACTCTATGGGATTGAGTAGAGTAAAATAATTGAACTGAGTTGATTCAAATTGGAGTTGCATTGTCCCCTGCAATTCACCCGCCACGGTGTTAATTTTTAAATCGGTAACAGCCACTTGCGGATGATGTTGGAGTAAATTTATTCCATCAGGTATTAGTTTAAAAAGTGTTAAGTAAGTTGATGAAGGTAGCAGATTTTGTTGCCTAGTTGCCATAAAATTCGTTATGAGTGCATTCAAGGTGGGTATATGCCAATGACGTAATTCTAATTTACCCCGGTTTGGTCCATAAGAATCAGTTCCTATCCCCAAATACGGTAAATCTAGGGTGATAGCGGTGGTTAAATAATCACTGAGTATGTCGTTATGACCCACTAATTGGATTTTTTTGAAGTGTAGCGGAGTTACTTGTTGCTTTCGAGGTAAGAAATCACTTTGCTCAACCGTTAAATATCCCACACCTTGCAAAAATTCTGACGGCGTTGCTTGTAATTCCGTATTTAAACTCACATTTTGCATTAATAGCTGGTATATTTCTGTCGTTAATTGTATTTGCGGGTTGTGCAATTCTACTTGGGCAAGCGTTGAAGGAAACTGAATGCGTACTTTTCCCTGTAATTCTTGTAATTGTAAGTGAATTTTTTCTTCTTGAAAGGTAAGTGGCTTCATTTCAAATGTGCTAATACTTTCTCCATTACCTTGTATCGCCGTGTTTATTTGCAGCAAAGTGGTTTCGTGAGTATCTGTTTGTAATTGAGTATGAATTAGGGTCGGTTGAATGGGTAAAAAACCATGATCAATTTCATGCCTTACCACTAAGCGGTGATGGGGGGAAGAAAAAACTAAAGTCTTAGGCATTTCCAAAGTAGATTGTGCCTGTGACTCAAACCAACCCCGTTGATAATCGTTTTCTATGAGTTGAATATTCATGGCTGGGTAAAAAACTTGGTTAAAGTGGTCAAGTTGCTTTTCTGCTTCAATCCCGGTCCAATAAGGAATCAAGGAGATTAATATAAGCAAGAGGCTAGTGACGAGAGTCATTTTTATCATCATATAATTTAAGTAAAATTTTCCGGTTAAGCAACTGAGTGAAAAACCAAAAAGGGTTGAGTGAGAGTGCATAATATCCATTTCGTTGCTATACTGATTTTGTAATTGAAGTCTTATTGTCAAATTAAAAACCAATGGAATAACCAAAACATAGCCGACTTATTTTCTCAGGAGTAAAGTCATGGTTAATAATAAATTTAATAGGTTAACACTAATACGCCGCTATTTTAGAATAACTACGATAAGTTGCATAATATCAATATCTATTTTAGGAGGTCGTGTTTCAATCAACCCGGCGAGTGCCGAAGAATTGCCCCCAGAAACAGAAAAACTGAGTTCCGCAGAAACGCTTCCAGGATTAGTACCCATTGAACCAATTTCACTGGGAGAGAGCCAAAGTAGAAATATAACCCTACCTAACGTACCCGCTTTAACCAACCGAGTGATTTACCGATTAAAAGCCAATGCCACCTTATTGGGAACATTATCTACTGCTCAGATGGCTGATTTTCTCAATAATTCTAATAACCCAGTAGAAAAAATCAACCCGCTGCTTACCCAAGAGTTATTAGCTAATTCAGCGGAAATAAAAGCCACCTCATTAGCAAGAACTTTTGTCGTGACGCTGTCTTCAACAACTGATATTGAAAATATCATTAAATCTCTTTCTCAGTTACCTTTTGTTGAGTATGCTGAACCTGATCAAATTGTTCAAGTGAGCTCCACGCCGAACGATACCTACTTTGGGGAACAATGGAATTTAAATAATACGAATGATGCTGATATCGACGCCCCAGAGGCATGGGATATTAATACGGCGAGTAAGTGGATAAGAATTGCTATTCTAGATACCGGAGCAGAAAGCCAACATACTGAATTTAAGGGAAAATTAGTCAAAGGAGTCAATTTTACTTCGGATGATGCGACTCAATGGGAGGATGGGTATGGACATGGAACCCATGTTGCTGGTATTGCTGCCGCTAAAACTAATAATGGTATTGGTATTGCTGGGATATGCTGGGGAAACTGTATGATCATGCCAGTAAAAGTGTTGACTGATGACGGATGGGGTTACTATTCTTGGATTGCTAATGGTATTGTTTATGCGGCGAAAAATTCTGCTAAAGTCATTAATTTAAGTTTAGGAAGCACGACTGATTCACAAACGCTTCATGATGCTATCCAGTATGCTTATAAAAAAGGGGTTACTATCGTGGCTGCTACTGGAAACAGTGGTGGCGCCGTTCTCTATCCGGCGGCTTATCCTGAAACCATTGCAGTGGCGGCTACGAATGAAAATGATGGCATCCCTTGGTGGTCAAATCGAGGTAGTGAAGTTGATTTAGCTGCCCCGGGTGTCACTATTTTAAGCACTTATTTAGGTAACTCTTTAACTTGGATGAGTGGAACTTCGATGGCAACTCCACATGTCGCTGGTGCAGCCGCATTATTACAATCATTTTATCAACAAACCTATGGAAAGTTTCTTAAACCGAAACAAGTCCGTTGTTACTTGCAACAATCGGCAGATGATTTAGGATTATCTCTTGATAAGCAAGGTGCTGGGCGTTTAAATCTAGAGAAATTACTTTTGTTAGTTACCGATCCTAATTTTGTGTGTGATATGTAATATTTAAGTATAAGCTTCATTGCGAAGGTGAGTTAACAGCGTGCTGTTAACTCAAAGCAGCACTGCCATTAAGTTAAGCATTTTTCTCCCCGCCTTAATAAGCATAGGTATCTACACATCTTTGAAAAAAAAGAATCTAATTATTAATAGATTGTTTGTTTAATCGCTAATGAATAAGTTTAGTATCGATGGTGATTAAACCTGCGTCTTTTGCCCAACCCCATAATATGCCCGCATTATCAAATGCTAAACTATCTACCTCGTTAAAACTAGTATTTGCCTATTGGAAACAGTTGGCCCGTCTAACTTTGACCAGATAAGGAAGTTCTTTCAATGGGTGAGGTGTTACTCGATAACTGGCATAGATTTTTGGTAGTGTCGGTAGTGTTGTATATGTAATGGTATAGTACTAAATTGAGCCCCGCTTTTGATTCCGGCGGCGAAAAATATGAATTGTCCAAAAAGTGGTTCTAATCTGATGATTAAATATGGTTATATTTGTCCTAATAAACAAAGATTTATATGCAAATTGTGTGGCCGATAATTTGTGGAAAATCCCAACAATAAAGCCTGAACGAATCCAATTAGAAGTCACCTCTCTGCCAAACAAAGGCCCAATCTGAGTAGAAGGTGATGAAATTTGCACTTTTCTTAAAAATAAGACCCATCGTCAATGGATTTGGCGGGCGATTGATTTACTAAATAGAATGATTATGGGGTTTTGGATAAGCGAACGTGATCAAGATGCCGCCAAAGCCTTGTTCCGGTCTTTGCCTCCCGTTTATCGCCAGGGTGCGGTAGGTTACACCGATGGACTAGCCTCCTACGTTGGTTCTCTTCCAACAACACGTCACAAAATAGCTAAACGTAAAAGTGGTAAAACTAATCATATTGAAAGGTTTAACCTTACTTTAAGACCAAGAGTGGCGCCTTTAGTACGAAAACCTCTTTCTTTGGCTAAAAAAATTCAAAATCTCCGAGACACGGTGTTAAACTTCATCAAGGACTACAACCAGCCAATAACATTACCGGTATGACACTACCCTATTTAGCACTATACCATTACATATACAACACCACCCCAAAGACAATCTCACCACCCTTTACGGCAAAACTGCTGAGTCACGTATTTTCAATCCGGCCCAGCCCAATCATATCTTCACTTGGTTAATCTGTGAAAGTTATACCAACTACTACTTGTAATTAACCTTATAATATAATATTAAAATTAATCCTTCTTGATAGATTACGAAATGGCTCGAAAACTAGAAATTGATATCAAAGAAACCACCCAAGAATTGAAACAATTATTACACCAGCAAAAAAGTGGTCGAACCAAAGAACGTGTACCGGTCCTCTATCTATTAAAAACCAAACAGACTGAAACCGCATTGACGGCAGCGGCTGTCATTGGACGAACCTATTCAACCGTGAAGAGATGGCTAAGAATCTATCGTCAAAGTGGAATCGATGAATTCTTGAAACTTAAACACGGTGGGGAAGAACTTTATCCTTATCACCAGAGATTCTGGAAGCACTCGATAAACGTCTCAAACAACCTGAAGAATTCGAGGGTTACGAAGCGATTCAAATTTGGCTTCAAGAAACCTATGGAGTCGAACTGTACTACTCAACACTTCATGGTATCGTTCATACCCGTTTAAAAGCCAGCCCCAGAGTGGTACGTCCTCAAAGTGCCAAACGTGATGAATCCAAAGCCATCGACTTTGAAAAAAAAGGCATTACGGTTAAGCCAGATGGCAGATCTTTATCCTGGTGAGCACCAACGAGTACGTTCTTGGTGTACTGATGAAAGTCGTTTTGGTCTTAAAACGATAACGCGCCGTCGTTTAACCCAACGTGGGGTGAAACCGGTCGGTCAGGTTCAGTGGGCATTTAAGTCCTATTATCTCTATGGTCTGGTTGAACCCTTAACCGGGGAAAATTTTTGCCTCGAATGTTCTCATCTCAATACAGATCATCTTCTTTTCCAATTTAACAAATTAACTTAACTTTTTGTTATAATATCACTACTTGTACCGGACTACCCTTTTTTTCAACCTAAAGAGAAAGAGGATTTTTTATGGCAATTTTTTCAATTAGACCATTATCAATACTTCGGACAGGTTCATGTAGCGCTCCATAGTTACAAAGCGAGTCAAAATCAAGACGGGATTTAATGGTACTGAAGTCCAAACCGAAGTAAGCAGAAAATCGCTCCAGCAGATGAGCATTGGCTTTACGGATTTTCCAACTCGCTACAGATCCGTAGGTATACTTACCAATTTTCTTGGTAAAGCTACCAAGGTTTTTTTCCCTTGAGTGACCGGCTCAAGCGCAAGGCGATTGAACTTAACCAAACATTTGTGATAGGGTGCGTTACGGCTATCGCCTAATGCACCGATTGTAATATTATTATTGGGTAGTATATTGGTGTATATATATGATAATTTTAGTGTTTATTTTATTAATTCTTATTTGTCTCAATCTTTTTAAAACTCCCGCAAAAATTTTAACATTATTTTTTTTCCTTATCATGAGTATAAAAGCATCAGCTACTGTTTTATCTGCTGGTGATTGGCATAATTGTGCAATCCAGGCAGATAACACCATAGTTTGTTGGGGTTCCAATGGATGGGGTCAAGCTATACCACCACCCGGTCTCTTCTCTCAAGTCAGTGCCGGTTATACGCGTAGCTGTGGTATCCGCATGGATAAAACCGTGACTTGCTGGGGACTGAATGCTAAACGTTCAACCTTCGATGGTCTTTTTTCCCAAATGAGTGTGGGTGGAGGTCAAGATTGTGGTATTAAAACAGATGGTTCAATTAGTTGTTCAAGTACAGACGATGAGATTCCAACGGGGCGTTTTTCTCAAATCAGTGCCGGTTTTTCTCATGTCTGTGCCATTACTCAAGCTGATAAGACGATAAAATGTTGGGGTGTTGATAAAAAAGGAAAGGGTTCAACCTCACCTCCTCCAGGTACTTTTCTGCAATTAGATGCCGGTGAGGATCATTCATGCGCAATTAAGCCTGATGGTTCCAGTGTATGGTGGGGTTGGAATCCGGATGTGAGAGGTTCTCCTCCACTGGATAATACTTATAAACAAATCAGTGTAGCCAGTTATTTTAGCTGTGCACTGCAAAGGGATAATACCGTGGTTTGTTTTGGTCCTCAAGATCTGGCTCAATCTGAAGGGATCCGATTACCTAAAAGTACTTGTCGCTGTCCTTATCCTAATGACTTAAATCAGAAAGGAGCGGTATGTGCTTGTTCTACAAAAGATACCTTTGCTCGAGTTGAAGTTGGTCATTCTCACGCCTGTGCGATTCAGCCTGACAATAACGTCATCTGTTGGGGATATGATAGAGAGGGACAAGCCATGGCGCCGATGGGCTTAAGAGTGAAGTCGTCTAATTCAGAGAGTTGTTTAGTTTATGGTATTCATGATGACACCAAAAGTACGCAAACTTTTATTGTAAATATTTCTCCCGGTGCTGAAATAAACATTCACCCCCGGAGTCGCTTAGATAAAAGTTATCATCTGGAATCATTAGATGTCTCGCCTTTGAATAATCGGCTTTATGCGGCTTCTGAGGAAGGTTTCCTTTATGAAATTCGCAATGGTGCCCAAGTATTAAGCGAAATAGGTGAAACCGGTTTTAACCAAGTCAAGGCACTGTCCTTTCATCCTGATGGTACACTTTGGGGATGGTCACAAGGTAGCGGCTTATTCAAAATTGACAAAACCGACGAGGGTGGATTGAATCTAGCAACCACAGAAGAAGTCTTACCCTATTCAGGTTCGATTAAAATTGAAGATATCAGTTGGAATACCAGCGGTACTATTTTATATGGTATTGAAAATGAAAAACAAAATTCTAGATTGTGGGCTTATTTTAAGAATGACAATAGCGTAAGACCGATATGCGAAGAACTGATAAGTTCATTAAATGCCCAAGTGAGCGCTCTGGAAACTTCACCAAACGATGATCTTATTTTAGGATTTAAAGCCGATAAAGACTTAGCTTTTAGTATTATTAAAATTCAAGCGGAAGGCCAAACTTGTCAGTTACTGCAAAGTGGGAAAATTACCACCGAATATAATGATATCAAAGGAATTGCTTGGCCTAATTGTCATCATTAAGAATCAAAAAATCTTGTGCTTATCCAGAGGGAAAATAAATGATGTATCCCATTTACTTAAATTCATTCGCTCAATTAATTCTACGGTCAATCAGTGTCGTCATCTTGTTCCACCAAGTCGGTTTAGCTGCAGTTTTAGATGTGGGAGCCGGCTATACTTGTTTGCTTAGAAGTGACCATACCGTGAAATGCCAAGGATGGTGGCCACGTGTCGGTGTAGAACCGCCAGCAACCGGTCATTTTTCTCAAGTTACGGTGGGCTATAGCCATGGCTGTGGCATTGATGTCGACGATAGTACCGTAACCTGCTGGGGTCGAGATACCGATGGCGAAATCAATGCGCCAACCGGTAAATTCTCTCAAATCAGTGCGGGTGGTTTTCATGTCTGTGGTATTCGTCCTGATCAGACCGTCACTTGTTGGGGAGCTGACAAGCCAGAAACTAACTATGGTCAAACGATTCCACCCACGGGTACTTTCATTCAGGTTAGTGCCGGTAGATGGTATACCTGTGGAATTCGTACCGATGGAACCGTAACCTGTTGGGGCTTAAACCGTTATGGTGAAACTAAGCCACCCCCCGATCGGTTTACTCAAATTAGTGCCGCTAAACTAGGTTGGCATACCTGTGGAATTAAACCTGATCAGACGATCGTTTGTTGGGGCTTAAATGACAATGAACAATCTTCGCCACCCCCCGGTACTTTTTCTCAAGTCAGTGCAGGTAAATGGTATACCTGCGCGATCCGAACGGATGATAGTACGATTGAGTGTTGGGGAAATGATAGTGATGGCCAAATGACTCCACCAACGGGGGCTTTTTCTTATGTCAGTGCCGGTTTATTTCACACTTGTGGCATCAGCATCGATAATATACCTCAGTGTTGGGGTTTTAGTATTAGCGGCAGTAACGGCATTTCGAAAGAAGACATTTTACTAAATCCAGTCCAGTAGGGTGGGCAAACGTCTTTTTGTTTGCCCACCACATCATACCGTGACGTTTAGGGGTTGGTGGGCAACTTTATCGTTGCCCACCCTACCTGACTTTTTATGTCGAATTCGGATTTTTTAGACGTTTTTAGCTAATTCAATTAAAAGCAAGTGCGATTGTTCTTGCGCTTCGATATTAAGAGATTCTTCAAGTGTTTCTAAGCCATCACGTGTTGTTAAAAGATGACCATTAATCATAGCTGAACCTTCAATTAACACGAGATAGGCTTGTCGTTGTTGTCGAATATCAGAATGAATGGATTTACCAGGTGCTAGAGAAAGCGCATATAAATTGGCATCCTGATGAATTTTGACGGGGGCATTGCCCATTTCTCCAGAAACCAAATGCAACCATTGATTTTCTCTATCAGCCCAAGCAAAAGCGTAATCACCATAACGTGGGTCATAACCTTTGTTATCGGGTAAAATCCATATTTGTAATAAGCGCGTTGTCTTAGTGCCATGATTGTATTCGCTATGGGTCACGCCTCGCCCCGCACTCATATATTGCACTTGTCCACGACTCAGCACACGCTGATGACCCATGCTATCAACATGCGTTAATTCTCCATCTATCACGTAAGAAATAATTTCCATGTCTTTATGTGGGTGCATACCAAATCCGGTGCCGGCTTTAATCAAATCATCGTTGATAACCCTTAATGCACCAAACTGAATGCGCTTTGGATTGTAATATTCAGCAAATGAAAAGTGAAACCAGCTACTTAACCAGTTTAATTCTGATCTTCCGTGTTGATCTGCCTTATAAATCATAATCATAGTATTTCCTTTTTTGAGGATATTACGCGATGTTCAACTTTTAGCCAACGTAGCCCAGATGGAACGTAGTGGAATCTGGGGATGGGGTAGCTTTTTCGACTGTTCCCATATTCCACTTCGTTTTATGCGGGCTACTCACTTGCGCCCAAGATAAGATTATTCATATAAGAAGAATGACAGATAGATTTTGTCAGATTATGATTATCTTCAATCAGCACACCCTTCATGGTGGGCAATGTCCATCCTACTTGGCTATTTCGTTTAGAATTGGGTATTACTCAAACGGATGCCGCTTGATAATTGTTTGATTTCGCTCGGCACCAGTGGAAATCATCTCAATCGGGGTTGCAATTAAACTTTCTAGTTTTTCTAAATAAGCGCGGGCATTAGCTGGTAATTGATTATAGTCACGGATTCCAACAGTGGATTGTTGCCAGCCCGGCAGGTCGAGATAAATCGGTTGGCATTGAGCAAAGGCTTCAGCACTGATGGGTGGGGTGGTTAATTTTTGGCCATTATATTGATAACCAATCCCGATACGCACCGGATCAAGACCGTCGAGTACGTCTAATTTGGTGATACAGACGCTAGTCAAGCTGTTAATGATACGAGCACGTCGGAAAGCGACGACATCAAACCAACCACAGCGACGCGCACGACCCGTGGTAGCGCCGTATTCATGACCTTGGGTTGATAAGTGTTTACCGATGTCATCAAATAATTCCGTTGGAAACGGTCCGGAACCGACTCGAGTGCAATAAGCCTTAGCAATACCTAAAATGCTATCAAAGTAGCGGGGACCCATTCCACTTCCCGTTGCTGCGCCTCCGGCGGTGGTGTTAGAAGAAGTGACAAAAGGGTAAGTGCCTTGATCGATATCTAATAAGGTTCCTTGAGCACCTTCAAAGAGAATATTCTTTTGATCTTGTTGTAATTGAGCTAATCGTTCAGCCACATCGGTTATCATTGGTTTGAAAATATCGGCTATCGCTAAAGTTTCATCGCAGATCTTTTGGAAATCAACCGCAGCAGTATGATGATAATGTTGGAGAACAAAATTATGATAATCGAGCACCGTTTTTAGTTTATCAGCAAATTGTGACGGTGACAGTAAATCATTAACCCGTAAGCCTCGTCTAGCCACTTTATCTTCATAAGCAGGACCAATCCCGCGACCGGTGGTGCCGATTTTGCTAGCGCCTCGGGCTTGCTCACGGGCTTGATCGAGGGTGACATGATAAGGTAAAAGTAACGGGCAAGCTTCACTAATACTCAAGCGTTCCCGCACCGGGATGCCATTAGATTCAAGCAGTTGAATTTCTTCTAATAAAGCCGTTGGTGACAGCACCACGCCATTACCAATAAGACACTGGACTCCTGCATGTAAAATGCCGGATGGAATTAAATGTAAAACCGTTTTTTTGCCTTCAATGACTAGGGTGTGACCGGCATTATGTCCACCTTGAAAACGAACCACCGCTGCAGCGCGTTCAGTCAGTAAATCAACCACTTTACCTTTGCCTTCATCACCCCATTGTGCGCCAATGACTACGACAGTTTTACTCATAATTACGCTCCCTGTTGATTAAGAATGGAAAAAAGTAGAAAAAGGGCAATTTATTATAATGGGGTAACTTGCCACCCAGTTGCGGTTAAACGCAATTCACGGTCACATCCCATCGCTTGGGCATCACCAATTTGATGAGGTAACCTACCAATAACCATTTCTCCTTGTGCTCGCAGTTGCTTAATTGTCGTTGCTAAGGTAGCGGCTAAAATCGCGTCAGTCGGGGTTGGTGGCGCAAAAATGGCGGTCGGTTTAGTGGCGGGTATCTCGGGCTGAAGAGCCACTAAGGTTCTTAAATTGGTACTAAAGCCGGTAGCGGGTCGAGAGTAACCAAAGGCTTTGCCAATATCATAACGCCCGCCTTTAGCAACAGCTTGCCCATGTTGGGGAGCATAAGCGGCGAAAATAACGCCCATATGATAACTATAACCACGCAATTCAGCTAAATCGAAATGTAGTGGTACTCCACGCCATTGTGTTTGTAGTTGCTCTAATTCATCCAGGGCAGCATGGACACCGTGTTGATCTCGATTAAATAATCGACGTGCTGCTTGCAAAACTTGCGCATCACCATGAAGTTGGGGTAGTTCACTTAACATTTGGCGTAACGGGTGGGAAATATTCCATTGAGATAATAACGTTTTTACCTCAGTATCCGCTTTGCGTTTAATCGCATCGAACAATTGTTCTTCAAAGTCAAATAGGGATTCTTCGCCTTCCGCTGGAATTGCCGTTGTTGGGATAGGCTGTTGCGCTTGTTTGATTTCACGTTTAGCTTGTGCTACTAAACAGCGGTAAATTTCAACATGTCCTATATCGATATGGAAATCGGTAATGCCCGTTATTTCTAGCGTCTCTAGCATTAAAGAGAGAATTTCAATATCACTATCAACTCCTTGATAACCAAATAATTCTGCACCCACTTGAAAGGGGGAACGTGAACCGGCAAATGGATTAGGACGAGTGTGTAATACACTTCCCAAATAACATAATCGAGTGGGTACTTCTCGCCGCAGGCGATGAGCATCGATACGTGCGATTTGTGGTGTCATATCCGCACGAATTCCCATTAGCCGGCCGGTAAATTGATCAGTTAATTTAAAGGTTTGCAAATCGAGTATCTGTCCGGTACCCACTAAGAGAGATTCTAAGTATTCAATTAGTGGGGGGATAACCAGTTCATAACCCCAAGTGGCGTAAACGTCGATCAAACGGCGACGTAATTTTTCCAAGTGAGCCGATTCTTCTGGTAGGCTGTCGATAATGCCGGCGGGTAATAACCAACGATCTTGATAGCTCATGTTTGTTATCAATAGTTAATTGCTGTCGTGGGAGCAGTTCAATGGATTAGATATAAAAGTATTACACCGGATATCATACTAACAAAACCGATTAAGCGGACTTTCTCATCGGGCATTTCGCTAATGACTTGTAAGGTTTTACGCCATCCGGTTGGACTGAGAAAAGGAATTATACCTTCAATCACCAACAACAAAGCGATAGCAATCCCAAATTGTTGCCACATAATGTTCCTTGGAGAATTCAAACCAACTCACCTTAGATATTATCGATTCCAGAACCGATTTTATTCCTGGCTCTCCTTCTGGTCATCGAACGATCCAAGATTTTTCTGCTGAGCAATCGCATTTACTCGTGATGAATTACTTATTTATCAGTCCCGGTTGGTTGGGAAGGGGAAATAATTGGGTGGTTCGTGACTGTTTTAGCAGCTGATTCGGTAGTTAAGGAGGAAGTTACTCTTCCCATATTATTATTAAAGTAGTTAAAAAATTCGGAGTTAGGTTGAATGACTAAAATATCACTCTTATTGTCGAAAATCTTTTTGTAAGCATTGAGACTACGATATAGGGCGTAAAATTCCTGATTTTGGTTGAAGGTTTTAGCATAAATTCCGTTGGCGGTAGCATCACCTTCACCTCGGATCCTTTCGGCATCACGTTCGGCTTTGGCAATAATTTCGATGCTTTCACGGTCAGCATTAGCCTGAATGCGAACCGCTTCCGCTTCGCCTTGCGAACGTAATTTCTTGGCATATTGTTCACGTTCTGCTTCCATCCGTCGATAAACTGAGCTACTCACTTCTTTGGGTAGTTCGATCCGTTTGATACGAACATCAATAATTTTCATCCCAAATTCTTTAGCACGTTCCGAAACGATTGTAGTGACCCGATCCATGATTTGAGAACGCTCCCCAGAAACCACATCGTTAATAGTACGTTTACCAAATTCATTACGTAATCCATTCGCAATAATTTCTCCTAAGCGTTGTTTAGCACGTTGTTCAGCACGCTCAGAATTATCACCCATGGTTTTGAAATAGCTAATGACATCAACGATTCGCCACTTGATAAAAGAATCCACAATTAAGTTTTTCTTTTCAATGGTTAAGAAATGTTCTGACGGGACATCCAAATTGTGAATACGCTTATCAAATTTAACCACCTTGTCAAACACGGGCCATTTAAAATGTAGCCCTGGGCTTAATTCATCAATGCCAACAATTTGGGGGCTAATGATTTTCCCTAAGCGCAATATCAGCGGTAATTCAGTTTCTTTGACGATAAAAGCGGCCATTAATCCAACGGTGAACACTATCACCATTAATCCGAGTATAGCTGGCTTTGGCATCATTAGCGTTCTCCTCTGCTACGGGGATCATTCTCTTTATTATTCTCTGATTGAGAAGGCATGTTCGTGGTTGAGGGTAAAGTCGGTGTTAGTTTCGCGGCTTCAGTCAACTGGGAGGAAGTCAAGATTTTATCCAATGGTAATACCATAAGATTATTATTTCCTGGTATATCAACTAGGACTTTACTGGTATTATCTAACACCGCTTCCATTGCTTCTAAATATAAACGTTGTCGTGTAATTGTTGGCGCTTTTTCATATTCAGTTAAAATTTTGGCAAAGCGTTGGGTTTCACCTTGAGCGTGGGCAACGACCATTGATTTATAAGCTTTGGCTTCTTCAATGAGTTTACCAGCCGTACCACCTGCTTGTTCAACGACTCCGTTTTTATAAGTTTGAGCTTTATTCTTACTTCTTTCTTCATCCTCACGGGCTTTAATCACATCGGCAAATGCGGATTGAACCGCTTCCGGTGGTTGAGCATTTTGCATATTGACACTGATAACTTTTAAGCCAGTTTGGTAATTGTTTACAATCGTTTGAATTAATTTGGTAGCATCAGCCGTAACGCGATCGCGTTCATTGGTTAATACAGCATCCATATTACTTGATCCCACAATTTCCCGTAAAGCACTTTCGGTCGCTTGATGTAACGTATTATCTGGCTCCAACACATTGAAGAGATAATTCTTGGCATCCGTTTCATTTTCACCCACTTGGTATTGGACAACCAGTTCAATTTCCACGATATTTTCATCTTCAGTGAGCATCAACGCTTTATGATTGATAGCACGGACTTGTTGAACATCGATTTTTTGAACATCTTCAATCGGATAAGGTAAATGCCAATGTAACCCTTGGTCAGTGGTTTGTTGATAACGACCAAACCGAGTAACGACTCCCCGCTCAGCGGGTTGTACAATGTAGAAGCCAAATAACAGCCAAATGCCAAGTAAAGCCCCCATTAAAATAGTGACAGTTAAGCCACTCAAATTATCGCCGCTACCCCCTATGGGTCTGTTGGGATTGCCTCCAAACCACCCACCGAGTTTATCGCGCATTTTTTTTATCACTTCATCTAAATCTGGTGGACCTTGTTCGTTTTTACGGTGGCCCCAAGGATCTTTACTCCCATTACCACCCGGTTCGTTCCAGGCCATGTATACTCCTTAAAGCTTGCTTATATTAATGTAGCTAATCATGTTGCGGTAAGTATCTCTCTCATTTAGGAAAACCACCTTGTCCTCAATTGCAATCATCGGCATATGATTTCTCATATTTAATTTAGTATGTTAACGCCTAAAAATGGTTATAATTGAAAGCCAGTTAGTGGCCGATAGCGATAAAACAATGCTTTCCCACTGTGGATTTTATGAAGCTTGATAAACACTGGCAAGAGGTTGGATAAGTTGCAAGGCCGGTTCAGCTTTAATTAATTGGTTAAAATAGACTGCTGACATCTGTATTTCTAATAAACTATCACCATTGTCAGTATATTGTTCTTGCAATACCATTCCTAAAGTAAATAAACGCGCTCGCAGTTCACCGGCTTGCACCGGCACTTTTACCCAGTAATGTACCATCTCTTTATCAAAGTATTTGGCTAATTCCGTATATAACAAATCAATTCCCTTTCCTTGGCTAGCTGACAACCAAATTTTACTCACCTGAGTATGACTACTTTCATCTGGTACTGAACCTGGGGGTAATTTATCAATTTTATTATAAATAATCAGTTGCGGTACTTCGGCCGCATCAATATCAGCCAATACTTGGTTAACTTGTTCTATACGCCATTGTCGATCAGTATCACTGGCATCAACGACATGTAGCAACAAGCTCGCCTGACGAGTTTCTTCTAACGTGGCTCGAAATGCCGCAACCAGATCATGAGGTAATTGTTGAATAAAACCAACCGTATCTGCCAAAATCACACTCATTTTATTGGGCAACTGGATCCGACGTAAGGTCGCATCTAAAGTTGCAAATAATTGATCAGCAACATAAGCTTTGGCGGTGGTTAAGCGATTAAACAAAGTTGATTTACCCGCATTGGTATAACCCACTAAAGCAACCACGGGTAATTGTGCCCGTTGTCTGGCTCTTCTGCCCAATTCTCGTTGTTGGGTGACTTTCTCTAGGCGTTTATTGATAGTTTTAATCCGTTCCGCAATCAAACGACGGTCGGTTTCTAACTGGGTTTCACCGGGACCGCGTAGACCAATACCCCCGCGTTGTCGTTCCAAGTGAGTCCAACCCCGTACTAACCGAGTGGATAAATAGTTGAGTTGGGCTAACTCAACTTGTAATTTACCTTCAAAAGAGCGAGCTCGCTGGGCAAAGATATCTAAGATAACACCCGTGCGATCCACCACCCGACAACCGAGGCTCTGTTCCAGATTACGTTCTTGTGTTGGGGTTAAGGTATGATTAAATAACACCACTTCAACTGTTTGTGCTTGAACGAGTGCTATTATTTCTTGTAATTTACCTTTACCGACAAAATAACCGGGATCCGGACTTTGACGTGTTCCGGTGATTTGTCCGACGGTTATCGCCCCGGCCGCACGAGCTAACTTTTCAAATTCAGATAGAGTCGCTGGTTCAAACATCCCTATCATATTTATATGCACTAAGATAGCCCGTTCACCTTGGCGAGGTCGCTCAAACATACCGATTACCTCTTAGTTAAGTTCACCAGAGCAAGCGATTTCTTCCTCCTCAGGTTTGATAAAGTGAGGTTCTCTAACCCGTCGCTATTCAGGAGTGGGTGGCGGTGGTGGCACTTCTTCTTCAGCCGGAGTACCGCCTTCTTCCTCATGGCTAATTTTGACATTTCGTGCGGGCACGATAGTAGAAATAGCATGTTTATATACCATTTGACTGACTGAATTTTTAAGTAACACGACAAATTGGTCAAATGAATCTACATAGCCTTGTAGCTTGATGCCATTGACTAAATAAATAGAAACTTGTACCCGTTCTTTACGTAATGCATTTAAAAAAGGGTCTTGTAGTGATTGCCCTTTACTCATAATATTCTCCATATTATTATCATTGATACTAGTTCCCTCGCATGGTTTTGCTTGATGCCTATTAATTTATCCAGGTTTTATTGTACACTTAATGAATGGCGGTTTTAACCGGTTTAGGAAAAAGTAACGTTTTTTTCTATCTGATTCAAGATATTTTTGCTCACCTGTGGTTGTTCACTATCAAACCAAATCGCATCCGCTTGAGTACGTAACCAAGTCAGTTGCCGCTTGGCCATTTGACGCGTGGCGCTAATCGCTGTTTCTATCAGGTTGTTATAATCGAGCTGACCCATTAAATAGCGCCAAACTTGTCGATAACCGACACAACGCATAGCGGGTAAATCCGCGGTTAAGTCACCCCGGCGAAATAAATTATCTACTTCGGCAATGAAACCTTGAGCCAACATCACTTCAAACCGTTGTGCTATTTTAGCATGTAAAACCGAACGTTGCTCTGGACAAAGCACTAATTTCAACAGGGGTTGCCACCGGGGTTGAGTTATGGCTTGAGCATACCATGCGGTCATGGTATAGCCAGATACTTCGTAAACTTCAAGTGCCCGTTGAATACGTTGAGAATCATTGGGGTGAATCCGTTGTGCTGAAGGTGGATCAATCCGAACCAGACGCTGATGTAAAGCTGGCCACCCTAATTCTTCAGCTTCCCGTTGCAGACGCTGTCGCACTGGCAAATCAGCCGGTGGCAACGGAGATAACCCTTGTTGTAAACTATGAAAATAAAGCATGGTGCCACCCACTAACAAGGGAATCCGACCGACTGACTGAATCGCTTGAATTTCAGTCAGTGCTTCTTGGCAAAATTGCGCGACTGAATAAGATTCTAACGGATCGCGGATATCAATTAAACGATGTGGTGCTTGCGCAAGAACTTCCGCACTGGGTTTAGCGGTGCCAATATTCATCTCTCGGTAGATCATCGCCGAATCAACGCTAATAATATCACACGGCAACTGTTTCACGAGAGTAACCGCCAAGTCAGTTTTGCCGGCCGCAGTCGGTCCCATTAAGAAAATACCCAGTTGCTTCATGAAAATTTGCAAATCGTCAATTCGCTCGTAATAATTTATGCCAATTTACGGCAAGTTAGGAAGTTTAACTTGTTTTAGTTCAAATGAATTATAATCTTTTTTTTGGTGTCGTGTCATACTTTCGCTTGAAAAACCATAGGATTGCTAAGCAGCATGATAATCCTGGCTGTGTTATTGATTGTGATTCACTTATTATCTCAATGGCTTGCTTTCGTGTTTAAGCCACCTCAAGTTGGAATGATACTGGGTTTAAATGGCTTGTTAGTGTTGTCAGTACTAGCGAATCCGGCATTGGAACCAGGAACGATCCCTTCACAACGGGGACAATTTGAACAAGCTATTCGTCAGTGGCAATCGCTGTTAGCGACTGATAAGTTGAGCACTTCCCAACAAATTAATCTTTGGATCCAAATGGGCAATGCTTATCAAGCATTAGGGTTATCTCCACCCGCATTGGATGCTCTCTTACAAGCTAAGTCGCTGTTTCTAGCGACTCAAAATCATACCTCAACCGCTGCCGCTATGAAAGAGGAACTGGCTGGGATAGGGGTGAAATTGTTTATCAGCTTGAGCGATATCTCACTGGCTCAACGTCAGGATAAACCCGCACGTGAATATCTTAACCAAGGCAAATCGCTCTTGTCTTCTCAAGCATCGCTGTTAATACAAGCTACCCTATTGAATCAGGAAGGGAATGTGTTAGCAGCAGAAGCTTATTATGCTAAAGCACTTGCCGCTTATGATCAAGGTATCCGCTTAGCTGATCAAGCAGGCGACCGGCTGTTGGCTACCCGTACACTCACTAATAAAGCTTATGCTTATTTAAAACTAGCGCAATGGGATCCAGCGGTAACCAGTTTACAATTAGCTCAACAACAACTGGAATCGGTTGCGGATAATTACGACAAAGCCTTTAGCTTAATTAGCATCGGTGCTTGGGCTGAACATATCCATAGCCAATTAGATGCTCGCTTTTTGAATTCACTCCCAGCAACCGTCATTCAAACTCGAGCTGATTTACAAAAAATAGCATATCATACTTTAACCGCTGGGCTGAAGATTGCCAAACAACGGGTTCATTCACGTCTTATTTCTTATGCTTACGGTTATCTAGGACATTTAAATGAAATAGAACAACACGATACAGAAGCTTTACGCTTAACTCGCCAAGCCATTTTTTATGCTAACCAAGATGAAAATTCTTTTTTCAGTCAAGCTGAACAAGGTTCAGAAATTCTTTATCGTTGGTACTGGCAATTAGGACGATTATTTAAACAGCAGCAACACTTCGATGAAGCCATTCAAGCTTATCAAAATGCAGTGGATAGTTTACAACCGGTTCGCCAGGAATTAGCGATTGGTTACCGTAAAACCTCACAGCCTTTTCGAGAACGGTTAGGCCCCATTTATCTGGAACTCGCTGAGTTACTGTTACAACGTGCTGAGCAAGCAAACGATCCGCAACCTTGGTTTAAGCAAGTGCTTGATACGATAGAGTTAATGAAAACCTTTGAATTACAAGATTACTTTCGCGATGAATGTGTTACACAAAATAATTATAAACAACCGATTCTAAAATTCCAACCGGCCCACACGGCCTTACTTTATCCCATTTTATTAACTGATCGGACTGAGTGGCTGTTGAGTTTAGGCAATGGTTTAATTCAACGAGTCAGTATACCCATTCCAGCAGCCGTTTTAAAAGATGAAGTCAATGAATTTCGGTTTGAATTAGAAACTCGGGAAACGATGGCTTTTTTACCTTATGCCCAACGTTTATACCGTTGGTTGATAGCACCACTAAAAACTACGTTGACTACTCATCAAATTACGACTTTGATTATCGTTCCAGATGGCGTATTGCGCACGATTCCGTTTGCCGCTTTGCATGATGGTAAAGAATTTTTGATTACTCAATATGCGATAGCGACCATTCCTAGCCTCACTTTAGCGGCACCCGATTCTAATTCCCCAGCGGCAGTGAAAATTCTTATTAGTGGGTTATCGCAAAGTGTACAAGATTATCCGGCATTAGCTAATGTCATTGCAGAAACCCGTGATATTCAACAATTATATCAAGAAAATTCTTCATTGCTGTTGGATCAAGAATTTACCGTAGATAATCTCGCCCAAGCTTTAAAAAATACGCCTTACTCTATTCTACATATCGCTTCTCATGGTCAATTTGATAGCGATCCACAAAAAACTTTTTTACTCACTTATGATGGGAAACTCACCATTAATCAATTAGAACAGTTTATTCAACTTCACGAACGTCGCAATCAACCGGTAGAATTATTAACCTTAAGTGCTTGTCAAACAGCCGTCGGGGATGAACAAGCGGCATTAGGATTAGCGGGGATTGCTCTCAAAGCCGGCGCCAGAAGTGCCTTAGCCACTTTGTGGCTCATTGATGATAAAGCCACGGCGATTTTGATTGGGGAATTTTATCGCCAATTACATCAACAAAAACAATCTAAAGCGAGATCTTTACAACTGGCGCAACAATTTTTATTGCAGGATAGTCGTTATCAACACCCGGCTTTATGGGCACCTTTTTTGTTAATCGGTCATTGGCAATAACCAATAAATTATTTTGGATAATGGGTTATGGATTTGTTATGAAATCAATTCAACTGTATCTTCAGCACATTTCTGGGTTATCATGCCAAATCGCATTCGTTGGCTAGCTTGGGGAATCGGTTTAGGATTATTGCTGTTAAAAACATCTTCATTGTTAGCTGAAGTCGTCCTGGATGGCACTTTAGGTCCGGCGACCACGTTACCCGGACCCCGCTTCGATATCACTGCCGATCTGGGACAACAACAAGGTGGTAATTTGTTTCATAGTTTTAAATTCTTTAATTTAAATAAAGAAGAGACAGCCACTTTCTCTGGACCATCCACGGTTGAAAATATTATCGGTCGAATTACCGGCGGCGAACGTTCTATTATTGATGGCAAGATCGAAGCTGACATTCCGCAAGCGGATTTATATCTCATTAATCCAGATGGTTTTATTTTTGGGCCACATACTCAATTGGATTTGCCGGGTGCTTTACATATTAGTACAGCGACTCAACTGTATTTAGGTCAAGCCGGTATCGTTGAAACGCGCCAATTAGCACAGAGTCTTTTAGTCAGTGCCCCGCCTTCCGCCTTTGGTTTTTTAGATCCCATACCGGGTTCAATTGAAGTTAAGGAGAGTGAATTAGTGACTCGCACGGGCAAAAGTTTATCGTTATTAGGTGGTGATATCACTATTGATGGCGGTCACCTACGGGCGATTTCTGGACGTATCAATTTAGCCGCAGTCAATTCGGCTAATCAGATAACAACTACCCCTCACGATTTAGTCGTCAATACTCAAGAGCAACTCGGTAAAATTACTTTAGCCAATGATGCCGCTATTGATGTTGGTAAACAAGGTGCCGGTGACATTTACATTCGTGGTGGTCAATTTGAAATTGATAATAGTGCCATTATTGCCAATACCGAAGCGGACCAAAACGGGGGCATCATCGCCATTAAAGCCAATGAATTGCATCTAAACAATCGTTCCAGCATTGATAGTCGCGTGTTTGGTCCTGGAAAAGGTGGTCAAATTGCTATCGAAGTTGACGGTAAAGCGACACTATCTGGAGACAGTACCATTGTTACCAGTTCCTTGGGAACTAAACCGCAATCGGGTAATGCCGGTGATGTTACCTTAAAAGTGCAGTATTTAGATTTGGAAAATAGTTCTATCAGCACGACTACTTTTGGTCCTGGGCAGGGAGGTAATATTACTATCGAAGCCAGTGACAATATTTCCCTAACTAGTACAACGGACTCTTCCGCAGCGATTCAAGCGAGTTCAGAGGGCAATCAAGAGCAAGCTGGTAACGCCGGTCGTATCGCCATTAAGGCTAAAGAATTCAATTTGAGCGGTGCTAATAGTAAAGTGGATAACAGCACTTCCGGTAGTGGACAAGGCGGTAGTATTCATCTGCAAATGGGTAATACCCTACGTATCTGTGATGATGCCTTCATTTCAGCAGATAGCAAGGGAACCGGTAACGCCGGGAATATTTATATTAGTACCAATGCTTTAGCAATAGACCAAGGTCGTATTTCTACCGCAGCGGATAGAGCAAAAGGAGGTAATATCGTTATTGGTGCGCATAACCGTGTTGAGGTGAATCATGGCCAAATCAGTGCGACAGTTAGCGCCGGACAAGGCAAAGGGGGGAATTTAGCCATCGGGAGTCCCTCTTTATTTCGCTTGCAGGACAGCAAAATCATAGCCAATGCCAGTGCTGGAGATGGTGGATTAGTGTTAATTATTGCCGCTACCCCTATGGAATTGATGGGGAGTTCCATAACGGCTTCATCGGAAACAGGATTAGATGGTGATGTCAAAATTGATAATATTTATAGCGTTGATCCCAGTACCTTACCCGTCGAGTTTCTTGATGCCAGTAACTTAATAAAGCAGCAGTGTGCTAATCGATCCGATACTCAATTGAGTCGTTTCACCTTAACCGGTCGAGGTGGATTACCTAATGCTCCGGATGATTTACAAACTTATTTGCCTACCTATTAAATCCCTTCATCCGTGTAAAAAAGAGTAAAGTTATACTGATTTCTGTTGTTTTAATAACCGGCTATATTTTTATATATTCCGTCTAGCTTACGAGCCAGGTTTGCAATGCTATAATTATAAAGGTTCTTTTATCAATTTTGGAGAGCAAGCATGATGACAGAAAAACTAATTTACTCTCAACTTTCCCAACTTCCTGACAGTTTAAAACAGGAAGTTTTCGATTATATAGAATTTTTAGTCCAGAAACAGGTCAATCAAACTCAGCAGAAAAATTACCCTAAAAAGCGTATCTTTGGCAGTGCAAAAGGTAAATACCAACTGGCTGCTGATTTTGATGAATCCTTAGATGATTTTAAAGATTATATGTCATGAAATTTCTCATCGATACGCACACTTTTTTATGGTTCGTTTCCGGTTCAGTTGAATTAAGTCAAGTAGCAAGAGAACACATTGAAAACGGTTACCATGATATTTACATTAGCATTGCAAGTTTATGGGAAATCTCTATTAAATCAGCTATTGGTAGGTTACCTATCCTAGGTGAATACGAAACCGTTATCGATGATGTAATAGATAACGAAATTGAAATCTTACCCATTAATTTCTCTCACACCTTGACACAATATAAACTTCCTTTCTATCATCGTGACCCATTTGATCGTATTATTGTTTCACAAGCTATTATTGAGAATATGAATTTGATAAGTTGTGACACAATTTTCGATGTCTATTTAGAGAATAGATCTATAAAAAGAATTTGGTAACCCTTGGAGGTTGGTAATTCTGTAGTCGGTCGGCAAAGGGTTGGGTTGCCGACACGCCATGCTACCTAACTAAAATTATTTAGTTAAGGTTTTTGTTAACCGCTCAACCACCGCTGGGCAAGCATACCCATACCCTTGTTTCAAATTTTTTAAGGTAACCCGGTCGGTTTTTATCGATTGATAGTGGTTTTCAACTTCGCTACATCTTTGCGCCAATTCCATTTTAACTTTTTCAACATAGGGAGTTTTGGCTTCATTGAGATGATTAATTTCAATATACTTCGCCAAAGGATCCAGATGTTGTTGGTGTAATAAATGGGCTACTTCCTGCTCGGATTCAACTTGCTGTTGGGCCATTTTTATTTTATTCAAATCCGGTAATGGAATGACTTTAACCACTTGTGTAGTTGAATTTTCAACAGCCGCTATTGGAGCTGAATTAATCACTTGGGGAATTGCAATATAACTGATTAATATTAATAATAAAACCAGCAAAAATATTATCCGAGTACTATTCCTTCTTTTGGTCATTGAAGGTGAATTGAAATAACAAGAATTTTTCATAGTCAAACCTTTTAAACAAAACATGATTTGTGATGACATTCCTACCTTCAATGGGGTTAAATGGGGGTTAAATTAGGCGGTTAGATCGAGACTTCATCAAGGTTACTTCTCATCGAATTCCGATCGCTGTTTAATTCACCCCTTTAACCAGGAATGAAGTCGGATGTCAGAATAGCTTACCCCTTAGCAAAATAAATACCGCCAAAGGGAAAATTTCTACTTTGTAGGGTGAGAAGAGCGAAGTTGAACTTTACGCTAATTAATTATAACATTTATTTATCTATGAATAAAAAAATTTCATCAACAATTAATTCCCACACTAAATTTGCTATTGGACAGATCTGTCAAATGAGTTGGCATAAACTTTGTCCAATTTGACATTTCTGTCCAATTTTTTTTACCCTTTAATTAGTCCAATTTGACACCATCGTCAAATTCCGCCGCAATAAACCACATCATTAATGATTAAGTTTTAGAAAAAAGATTATTTATCAAATTATTACGTCAATTAGACCGTTGAGTAACAGACAAAAAATCGCGGGTGTGCAACAATGTTTCGGCTTAATTTGGTTCTGCAATTATTAAAGTAGGGTGGGTAGAGCGCAGCGAAACCCGCCATAACGGTGGTAGTGACGTTGTTCTACCCTACGAATCTAAAAAGGAGAGTTCAAACCATGAATCTAACCCAACTTCCCCGCTGGTTAAGAGACCACTACTTAGCCACGGGGTTACTGATGTTAAGTGGTTTAGGTCAATCGCTATTCGCCGCAACTATAATCGTCAATAGTTTGGAGGATACGACGCTAGCCGACGGTCAGTGTACTTTACGAGAAGCTTTGAATAATGCGAATCAAGATACGGCTGGGGTAGGCGATTGTATTGCCGGCAGTGGTGACGATGTCATTGATTTAACGGGCTTAGAGGGAACTATCACGTTATCTGCTCAGTTGGAAATTACGAGCAATTTGATTTTGGAAGGGCCGGGGGCGGAGAAGCTGACTTTGAGTGGTGATGATAAATATCGCGTTTTTTGGGTCAACAGCAGTACACCGGTTGAAATCAAGGGGGTAACTATTACTAGGGGCAGTGCTGAGTATGGTGGTGGCATCTACAATTCTGGCATCTTAACTGTTATCAATAGTACCTTGTCAGGAAATTCGGCTAGTGGCGGAGGTGGTATCGCCAATTCTGGCGCCTTAATCATTATCAACAGCACCTTATTGAGGAATTCGGCTTTTTCTGGTGGCGGTGTTAATAATATCATTAATCGCATCGTAATCACCAACAGCACCTTGTCGGAGAATTCAGCTAAGTGGGTCGGTGGTGGTATTTACAATCAGAGCATTGGCACAAACATCATAACTGTCACCAATAGTACCTTGTCGGGGAATTCAGCTAAGTACGGTGGTGGCATTAAAAACTATAACTTCTTAACCCTCACTAACACCATCATTGCTAATAGTATTGAGGGGGGTGATTGTGACGGCTTCGAATCGGAGGCCATCAAGAATACTTTAATTGAAGACGGTAGCTGTAACCCCACCTGGAGTGGTGACCCTAAACTGGGTATCTTGGCCAATAACGGTGGTCCAACTTTCACTCATGCTTTACTGCGAGGCAGTCCGGCTATTGATGCTGGTGATGACACGATTTGTGCGGCTGAACCCGTAAATGGTCTGGATCAACGTGGTGTTCCTCGCTTTGGAAGTTCAGCCGGAAATCATTGTGATATTGGCGCTTATGAATATCAGAAACCCGCTTTGGCAACCTTAGAATCTATCACCATCGAGTCCAATGCCATTAGATGGGAAACGCTAGCAGAACAAGGAACTCAAGGATTTTACCTTTGGCAGGCAGAACCGGTGGTCGCCGGAACTTGTGAAACGTTTACCAATCCACAACTCGTTATCTCCAAACCGATTTCGGCTAAAGGCAGTGAAGTTCAAGGGGAAGCTTATCAAGCCGCTGTTGCAGTGAATCTCAACGGGTGTTATGGAATCCAAGAAATTCCTTCCGGTCAGATTTATATCACCCCTCGACCGGGTAGGAATAAATGGATCGGAGAACAATGGCTAACCCGGTAGCAAACGGTATGTTCCACGTGCGCAAGCCTAAAAATGTTTGCGCACCTTCACTGCCATTAGATTTGGTCGGGTGCGTCCTATGCACCGTCTTGATTTAATTGGAAAAATTCTATCAGGAGCAACATACTCATGACGGTGCAGCCCAAAACTGACCTAACGCTAGCCGATTATCTACAATTTGAACGCCAAGCGCCAATCAAGCACGAATACTATCAAGGTGAAATTTTCGCCATGACCGGGGCGAGCCGGGCACATAACCTGATTGTTATTAGTATCGCAACTTTGCTTTACAACCAATTGCGTCAACGACCCTGTGAAATTTATGCCAACGATATGCGAGTTAAAGTCAGCACGACCGGTCTGTATACTTACCCGGATCTTGCGGTCGTTTGTGATTCACCGCAATTTGATGATCAGCATAAAGATACGCTACTTAATCCAGCCGTACTCATTGAAGTCCTATCAGAATCCACTGAGCGTTATGATCGAGGCAAGAAATTTGAACATTACCGCAGTTTGGATTCACTGAACGATTATTTGTTGGTCGCTCAAGACGAAATCCATATTGAACATTACCAACGCTACGACAAAGATAGTTGGCTACTCAATGAAGCCAAAGGAACTGAAGGCGTGATCCGCTTGGACACACTCGCTTGCCAATTACTCCTGGTGGAAGTCTATGAAAAAATTACCTTTGACCAATATTAACGATGGGTTATTTTAACAGCCACCGCTGGAAAGGTACCAAAGCCATCATAACGGCGCCGACTCAAAATCGGATGGGGATTAACGCCCCATGCGTGTTCAACTTGTGCCATTAACCTAAAAAAGCCGCCACCACTGCAGTCCAAGCGGTAGCTAGATTTTCGGGATTGTATCCACCCCCACCTAAGCCTAAAATTTTCCCCGCACAATAGCGATCAGCCAATGCGCATAACCGTTGGGCAGCATGAGCGTGGGCTTCAAAGGTGTACTTTAGATGGGTAATCGGATCTCCCGCGAGGCTATCTGCTCCGCATTGGAAAATAATAAATTCTGGTTCCGCTTGCACAATAAAATTTTCAACAAAATTCCATACCTGCTTAAAATCTTCGTTTTTTGCATAAGGCGGTAGAGGAATATTCAATTTAGTTCCTTTGGCGATACCTTGTCCGATTTCTGCCGCTGAACCGGTTCCAGGGTAAAGATAGCGCCCATCTTCATGCACATCCGCAAAATACAAAGCCGGTTCGGCTTCAAAAGCATAAAATACGCCATCGCCATGATGGGCATCGATATCGACATACGCAATTCGAGTCAACTGGTGATGTTTTAACAAAGTTTCAATCACAACCCCGCAGTCGTTAAATACACAGAAACCGGCAGCCGTATCTCGACGGGCATGGTGCAAACCACCGATAGGGACAAATGCCCGCTGATAAGTTCCCGCCAGAATTTTTTCCGTAGCGTCCACCGCACAGCCAACTACCGTAGCCGCCGCCTCATAAATACCTGGGAAAGCCGGGGTATCGCCATAATCTAAAAAACCGCTGCCTAAACGAGATTGTGCTTTGACACGCTCTACATAATCATGTTCATGAAAACGTTCAATGATTTGCTGTTCTGCTTGAACGGGTTCGCAAACAATGACTTGTTGATCGAAACCGCTACGCTGCATCGCTTGCCAAAATGCACCTAATCGCTGTTGATTGAGTGGATGACCCGGTCCAAAACCGTAACGCTTTAAGCTGTCACCCACATAAACTGCTACTTGTCGAGACATAAGCAAACCCTTTATGCCACAATGCTTAAAAGAAGACTTAATTTGGAAAAAAATCGCTTGAGTTGAACCGAGTGGAACATCAGGTTATTATTTTTATATCGGATGTGTCACTTAACTCCTCAAGAGACTTGAGTAAAGCATTATCATGAACGCTGGGAGGTAACAGTGTCAAATCGGAAAGCCAAGCCGTTTTTAAAGTGGGCTGGTGGTAAAAGTTGGTTTGTTATTATTTAACAAGGATAATTCAAAGTGAATGAAGAAAAAGTACTTTACGATACAACCCCTGCTATGTTCCGCAATAGACCCATATTGTTTCTCATTGGTTTGATTACCGGCGTGGGTATTATTTTGATTTTACTACCATGGTGGTTGTTGGCTAGTAATACACGGCTTACCGTCACCAATGAAAGGGTAACGTTTAAGACCGGCATTTTAGCTAAAAACATTCGGGAAATTTTCTTATCTGATATTCGCAGTATCGAAATTGATCAAACTTTTCAACAACGAATTTTCAATACGGGTAAGGTAGAAATATCCAGTGCTGCTGCTGCAGATGCGGAAATTTCCATTAGTGGTATCCCTAATCCCTATGAGGTGAAAAGATTGATAGATGAATATCGCCGTAAAAATTTGTCAGCCTTAGATTAAACTCAATTAACTTTTTCCGGAAAAGTTGTTTAGATTTTTTTGCTAAACAACTTCTTTGGATAAAAATAACCTCGTCTTCTCATGTTAACAATTTTCGAACGGATTCATTAACCTTTTCTAAAGGTAATATCCCGGTTTTTTCTTGGTCAAGATAAAGTAAGCAAGCCTTAATCATATTGTTATTTAAAGCCAGCAAGCGGGTTTCATAGTTACTGCGGGTGATTCTTAACGTTTCGCCAAATAGAGCGAAGTAGATGCGGCTAACGGCTTTAATGTCATTTAAGCGTTCGTCAAAGTATTTGAGTACGCGATTAACGAGGTATTTTTCCCGCGCATTAGAAAGTACTTCCAACGCATTTCCCTGGTTAGCACGACTTAATGAGAGTAACCCTCGACTGACACGTTGATAAAATTCCATATTTTGCTCAGAAGCAAAAGTAATGACTGTTAAGACATGAAGAAGATGTTCTTCGGCAATTTCTTGTAATACTTTGGTTATTAGCTCGTGGGTTTTGTTAGCGGGTTCTAATGATAAGTGTAATTTTAATAATCCATTGATGTGGACAAATTTCTTTAATGCTTCATCGGCACCCTGCCGTAAACGCCGCTGCTGTTCATCAGACAGTTTGGTATAAATCAGTGACAAAATTTCAAATCGCTGTTGTGTAGAGATAGTTTCAGCAAAGGCTTGTTTGATTAAATCGTTTTTACAGATTCCTAAACTGAGTCGCAATAACTCTTTACTTTCATTAACTAAATTTCTATCCTTACTACTTAATAACTGAATAATGGGGGACCAATCTTCTAATGATTGACATTCTTTGAGTGCTCGCAGCGCTACAATCTTCATTTCTTTATCAGTTGCCGTTAAAGCACGCAGTAACAGTGGTTTGTGTGCTTCAAGTTGTCCTTCTAACATCCGGATAAAAGCGGTGAATGCCGCTAAGCGAATGTTAGCATGATCACTATCAAGAAATGGCAATACCTTGTCGCTATAACCGGGCTGTTGTAATTCACCTAAGGCGTACAAATACAGTTCTGTTTCTGGACCAGGTGGATGGTTCAATCGAGCTAATATTTGATTTTCAATCGATTTTTTATGGCGATACAGCGGATGGTTGTATAAACACAGACAGGCTTCTACAAACACGGTGGGTGAGGGGTGAGAAAGTAAATTTTCTATGGTGTTATCTAAACTAATGGATTTAAATTTGGATAAATTCTTCAGGATTAAGGCTAATACCTGAGCATTTTGTTCTGTTTGTAACGTTTCGATTAAATAGGTTAAATTGGTGTGAGATTGTGGCAAAGCCGCTAAAGTCGAAAGACAGTATTTTTTGATTTCAAATGGTTGCGGTTTAAGTAACAAGTGACCGACTTGATTAATAAAGGTATTTAATCGCAGTACCCGAATCATCTCTAAAGCAGCAATGACATGATAGGGATCCGGATTGTTAAGTTTTTCCTCTATCACTTGTTTAAGACTACTACTGTTTTTACCCCCCACCTTGTTGAAGTGATCCCGTTTATTGAAGAGTTCACGGTTAAGTAAACCAAACACGCCTTTGTTATACGCTGACGCTTGTGGAAAAGCTACTATAATGCCGAGTATTGAAATAATAAAAGCCATCAACGGTACAATAAAATGGACTTGTTCTTCCGGCAAAGCGGATTTGAGTTCGGTTATGGACGATTCAGCACCGGTACCGGTAATTACAATTAAAAAGGTGCTCGCAATGACGGTGGCGAGTGGAAAGACAATCCCATTAAGAAAAGCCTTATTGATTCCCCAACGGTTCGGGGGAATCGCATTAAAGAGTAAATTATTAGCGGGTGTTCGCAAAGCACCACGCATTTCTTGGTTAATGAATTGCGAAAAAATACCTAAAGTCAACATGATTATCAGGCTATCAGATAGGTAGTTTTGAGCTTTTAAGTAAAAATAGCTAAATAAGGCTAAAGAAGCTATGGCAGAAAGAATGGGATAAAGTATATTGCTAGCACCCACTCCTAGTCTCATAATTAGACGGGAAGTAAACAATAATTGAATAAACAACCAAGCTAAGTTAGCGAAAATCTCATAGATGGCAAAAAAAGTAGCTCTTTTAGTAGAATCAGGAAAAATTTCATAATAAATAGTGGTTTGATATTGATATTCTAAAAGTTTGTTACCAATGACAAATAAAATAAGTCCTAAGGACATAAAAATCATCAATGGCGAGCCAACGATATAATTAAAAGCCGCCCTGAATTCGAGCAGCGGATTTTTATGACCTCGCCATTGCGACATACCGGACCGAACTGGACTAAGACGAGCATTAATGATATGCAAGAGGGCAAAAGCAGCCAGACAAGCCCAACCTAATATCACCACTAATTGTTGCGGTTGAAAGTGAAAAACTCTTAACAAAATAATTAAGGTAGTTCCCCCAAAAACACCACCAATCGGAATACCGGCGTTAATTACCGACGTGACCCGTTTAACTTGAACGGCAGTAAAATAAGAAGCGACTACACTGCCAACATGAATAGAAATAAAAATCTGAAAGAAAGAAAAACCGACAAAGAAAAATCCATAGACCCACCGCAGTTGATTTCCCCAATAATGAGTTAAGAAAAATAGAAATTGGGCTAATACCGAAAAAAGTGCGGTCGATAATAAAAAAAAACCTAAAATAGCAAGTCCGGTCGATTTTTTAGTATAGTGCGCATAGAGTAATGAACCTAACATCACTAACATATCTATTAATATAAACATAATAGGTAATTTATCACCACCTACTTTTTCAACTAGCAAGGTCATGCCAATGCTACGCGCAAAACTAGCACCAAAAGAGAATATTAATAGTACTAAGAAAAAATAGAGTACTCCATCCCATTCACTGGGTTTTATAGACAGTAACTGACTTAGAAAACGGACTACCATAAAATGAAGCGTTATTTAGTTAACTACCTAGTTCACTCTGGTTTATTTCCCAGTTATTGCCCTAATTTTTAGAAGCATCGAGTTGTAATAACGAGTTAAATTAGGTGAACTCATTTAGCGTATTCAATAGTTATTAATTTGGAAAATAATCTATTATAAATTGTTTAACCCGAAGATAAACGAGTTAAGTTTTGTTAAGCAGCATATCGCGCATTCGGCTAATTAATACCTTAATAAAACCGAAAGCAATAGCCGGGTATTCATGAGCTAATTGTTCCATATCGTTACGTTCAATCACTAAAAAAGTACAACGCCCAGAACAGCGCGCAGTAGCAGTACGGGTTTCCGCATCAAACAACGAAAGTTCTCCTAAAAAATCGTTTTCTTTTAGAGTAGCCAGCGGGGTTTCAATTCCATTTTTATTTTTAATGATCAAAACATTACCTGAAACAACAATAAATAGTCTATCACCAATATCACCTTCATAAAATAAAATATGTCTATCTTCATAGGCTTCTTCAGTGGCGATCGTTGATATCATATGAATATCCTCAGTTTTCAACATAGAAAACAAAGGCACTTTATTAAGAACAATGATTTTTTCTAGTGGGATCATCACGCTAAAATTATCATGTCAATTTATAATTTAAGCAAGAGAATGACTTACCATCATGGATACTCATCGTTTAGAGTTAATAGGTCTGGTGAATTTTTTTAGTGGTTATTTTGAATAAAAGTATTCGAAAAAAATTTTGCATTGTTTCAGCCATTGTTATTGTAAAATAATACTCTATCCCAAGCTAAAAATGCCTAATCCAATCGTTTTATCATGATGGGTAAATTTTATTACTCTGGTTGCAGTTAGGTTGGGGAATAAATGAATTTGTTCTCAGAGTGCAAAAGGGTGCCCCTTGACTAAACGAAGTTAAGTTCAATGAAAGAAAAATAGGGTAAAAAAAGCGCATAGTTAGGTTTTAATACAGTTAATATATTAAAAATTAATAAGTTATATATGAAAATCATTTTATTCTGTTTAGCGATATCTTGTCAAAGTAACCACTGCTAAAGTGCAAGCTTTGCCTGCCTTGTCGAGCAAGTCAAGCTTGTACTCCAATCACTAACTTAATGGCAGTGTGCGGTAGGGTGTGTTAGGTGATAGTCGTAACACACCGATTTTAATATAAAGACTGTTTGAACCATTAAAAAGAATAAAATAAAAAATTAAATGTGAGCTTTATATTATGGTGATAACCACAAATAAATAAAAAAGGCTAGATAGAATAGTATGAAAAAAAAATGAATTTATCAATAAAGATTATTTACTGATACTCAATTGCTTCCAAAATCGGATAATATAATTATTAGTGGACTATTAAAATACAAGAGATATAATGTGAAAAATAACAAAAAATAAAATTTAACCCTAAAAAAATAAACATCTGCAGTAAAAAACCCTCACTGAAGAAATTTGAAACTCTCTTTATGAACGTGGTTCCATTGCAATCATTAGACAATATCAACCTCCCTTAGCTCAATTATTAAAGCTAAATCATTTTTGCTACTATCGTCAATCATCAGTATTTCAATCACCTTAGAAATTCTTAAGTACAATTTCTAGAAATTCGCTAGAATAATACTAAAAAGAATTTTTTCATCTATTTTTTTAATAAATTAACTTAGAAAAATTATTTTTATTTAACGGTTAAAATAAATATTTATCCAAAAGTTATTTGGAAATAATAATAACCTACAGATAAAATAGCTTGCTAAGCGAAGGGAGAAAAATTAAAATCTAGTCATGACGTAATTTACTTGATTAAATTATATAATTTAAAATTTATTCTAATCTTTAGAGATATCTAAACAGGTAAGAAAAAACCTTTCACCTTTTCTCCAAGCCGTTTTTGAAACGGAGAAAAAGGTTTTATTATACTCAATTCTGCTTTCTAAATTAACAAGAAATTTGGAAAGAGTATATCTTTTTTTTAAGCCAGGAGTCATTATGAGTCATTCAGTTAAAACTAAATCACCACAACCGGTTAATACCATCGCTATCAACAACCGACCGGAGCACTTTACCACCTTAGAAGGTGCACTAAAAGCATTAATGGTTACACTCAATCAAGTGAGTGAAGAAATCAAGGCGTTGCAACCCCTACTATTAGAATTGACTAAGACAGAGCCTGGAACTAAGCCAGCCACTAAAAAATCCTCCTCAGGAACACAGCAGAAGGCACCGGTGGAAACCAAGACTACGGCACCTGGGAAAGAAACCGCAACGGTGAACGTTGAAAAATCAACAGCCGCTTCTCAGAAATCTTCACCTACATTTTTAGAAGCGATTAACACTCTCCCCATTCCAGAATTGGCTGATAAGTTAAAAAGTGCCAATGCTAATCAAAATGTGATCAAGAATATAGTTAAAGAAAGAAAAAAAATAGATTTTAAGGAATTTAGTTCTTTAGAAGATATTATTTTACGCATCAAAGGGTTAGCTAAACCTAGTTTAGATAAAATCCTGGGCCAGTGGTCTTGAGAATTCAAATAAAGATGGATTAGAAAATCCTAACCCATCGGATGGCTCATCTTTAAAATTTAATATTTTAATGTTGAGGAAGTCAGTGATATTGGTTCTAATTTGACTCGATTGGCTTTTGTACTAGGTCATTAACTAGGGCAGGAAGCACAGTAAAAGCATCGTTTTCTCGTGCTTCACGCCCACTTTCATTCACGACAATGACATCCCAAGCGTCGGTTTGAGCATCATGCGGAATAGCAAAAGTACAACGGATAATAGTCGCACTCCAGGTCATATTTTTAGGGGGTGCTATTATTTCTTGTTTACCCCGGATCAGCTTAATTTCCCTGGGTGCATAAAAATCTCGACCATAGATAGTCATTGATATCGTTTCTCCTTGTTTACCTTCTTCAGGTTCAATACTACTGATGAAGGGTAATAAGGGGAAACGTTCTACTGGAGCATTTCCAGAGGCTTTTGAACCGAAATAAAAACCAGCTACCGCAACAACCAGTGTGCCTATGGTAGTGAGAATTTGTTTAGCAAAGTCTATACTCGCTGCATTGATTTCACCTAATAGCTGAACATCATAAACTTTCTGATTATTTTCCATTCGAGTTTCAATTGATATCACTCGGTCCTTAAAATTGTCCAATTGCTCTAGAGGAAAATTCTTAGAAACCATAGTTGGACCTTTTAATTGTCCAGATAAAAAAGTAGAAGTGGTCATAAAAATGAGAATAAGGCTAAGCGCAATCACAGCACGTACTGTACCTTCCGGTAACCCCAGTGCATATTCTGGATTAGTCAGTCTAAGTGAATTAAAAACCGCTACCATAGAAGATAAAGCGGCTAATAAAGCCACAATGCTAGTCACTAATAAAATAGGTAAACTGATTTCGGGTGTTTGTTTGTCTACAATCCAAATAATAATAGCAAAGCCTAAAATGGAAGATAAAAATCCCAGTAAAGATAAAGTAATAGCTAGCCAGTTATTTTCTCTAATATCCATAGTTTCTTTCCTTAAAGCGGGTAAAAAAAGTTAAATGGTGTTCCCTTAACCAGGGCTGACTGTTTGGATACCTCCTTCTTATCAGAAGGATATTATTTATCATCGCTGTCTTATTATCCAAGTCAGAGTAAGACTTCTATTTAAACTGAGTTGTTGCATAATACTTGATCAAATTTAAATTGGTAACCGATTATCTGTGAACAGTTAATTATAATAACTGATAACTGATAACAAGGAGAATATACATGCTTAAACTGGCCGGTTATACCGTGACGGACCAAATTGATGAGAATTTTGAAATGCTCATGTATCGCGGCTACCGTACTGACAATAAGCAATGGGTTATTATCAAAATGTTAAAAACTCAATTGGTTAATCCAAAGCTGGTGGCACGATGGCATGATGAATATGAATTGAATCGCCAATTAAGCTATCCGGGTATTGTCCAAGTTTATGATTTGCAACCTCACCACCATACTTGGGTATTAATTATGGAGGATATTCAAGGGGTTTTGCTAAAAAATAGGATTGCCATTGAATCAGTTAATTTAACTACTTTTTTACCCATGGCTATTCAATTAGTTAATACGTTAGCTTATCTACATGATTATCCTATCATTTATAAGAATATGACTCCGGCCAATATTTTTGTTAATTTAAGTACGGGTCAAGTTAAAATTACTAATTTTAGTTTATCGTCACGATGGCAGCAAGAATATCAACTGATCAATCCTCACGCTCAGTTTGAAGAAATACTGACCTATCTTGCACCAGAACAAACGGGGCGTGTTAATCGAGTTATCGATTATCGAACCGATTTTTACTTATTAGGTCTGGTGTTTTATGAAATGCTCGTCGGGCATCCGCCTTTTAAAAGTGGCCATGCACCCGAATTGATAGATTGGCATATCACCAAACAGCCGGTTTTACCCAGTTCCCTTAATGCTAATATTCCCATGACGATTTCAAATATTATCATGAAATTATTAGCGAAATCAGCAGAAGATCGCTATCAAAGTGCTGGGGGGTTAAACGCGGATTTGCAAATCTGTTTACAACAATGGCAAGCCAGCAACCAGATTCAACCATTGATGTTAGGTCAATTCGATATTGCTCCACAGTTATTGATTTCGCAGAAATTATATGGGAGAACAACGGAACTCAATACCTTATTACCCGTTTTAAAACGGAATAGGAACCGTGAGCATTTCTCACCGGAAATCGTACTGATATCCGGCCCGGTTGGCATTGGTAAATCCGCTTTAGTCAAGGAAATTGGTCCACTACTTACTCAACCCCGTGGTTATTTTATCCAGGGTAAATTTGAACCGGCTCAATACCCAACACCCAGAAGTGCTCTGGTGCAAGCGGTCACTCATTTAATTTTGCAATGGCTTACTGAAAGCGAAGTTAAACAGGATGACTGGCGTAATAAATTGTTAGCGGCTTTAGCACCAAATGCTCAACTCATCATTGAACTCGTTCCCGCGTTGGAAAAACTGATTGGTAAACAGCCATCGGTACCCATAGTGGGGGCTACTGCCGCACGAAATCGGTTTAATTGGACCTGGTTAAAATTTATTCAAGTATTGTGTCAATCCGCACATCCCCTGGTTATTTTCTTAGATGATTTGCAATGGGCTGATATTGCCACGTTCGAGTTAATCGAATTAATAATAACTGCTCAAGAAATAAATAATCTATTTTTCATCGGTGCTTATCAAGAGGATGAAGTCAATCATAACCATCCTTTAATGGCAATGCTCAATAGACTTCCCAAAACAGTTATTGTTAATCACCTGACGTTAACTTCACTCAATTTTGCAGCCATTACCGAATGGCTAATGGCAACTTTATCTCATGATAGTGAAAAAATAAAACCACTGGCGGAATGGATTAGACAACAAACACAAGGTAATCCACTGGTTATCCAACAACTCTTAAAAAGCTTAGCTGAAGAAAATTATTTGCAATTGAGCTTACCTGAAAATAACTCAGATCAAGAGGCTGTTTTACTTCCAAAACGAGGTTATTGGGATTGGGACCTCACTAGAATGATATCCGACAGTTCACCACTTAATCGGATTGAATTAATCACCGAGCGGATAAAAAAACTACCTCCGGCGACTCAACATCTGCTCTGTTTAGCAGCAGCGATAGGAAATCAATTCGATCTTGAGCAACTGGCACTGATTGATGAAAAATCGATTGCTAATACTTATCAACACCTGTTACCCGCACTTAAAGTAGGTTTAGTTATAAAATATCAATTTCCTCCAACGCTAAACCTTCCCGCTTTCACACCACAATTTGCTTTTTATCATGATAGTATACAACAAGCCGCTTACGCAGCCAGTAAAATGAATAAACCAGCACTTCATCTCCGCATTGGGCGACTTTGGCTAGCCAATATTGCTAATGAAGAACGAATTAATCCTATTTTTGCCATTGTTGAACATTTGAATACTGGACGTTCCCTACTCGTTGAACCACAAGAAATTTTAGAATTAGCACGGTTAAATTTAGCCGCCGGCAAAAAAGCCAAAACAACTTTAGCTTATGTCGCTGCTCAAAGTTATTTAACCGCCGGGATGGCTTGCATAACTGCAGAAAATTGGCGAGAACATAAGCCATTAGCGCTTGACTTATATAAAACCAGTGCCGAGGTTGAATCTCTTAATGGGAATGTTGAAACCACAAAAATTTTAATCCAGGTCATGTTAGCCCAAACTAAAACGGTTTTGGAACAGATTGAAGTTTACAATGGGTTACTCACACAATACCTTGACCAAAATCAACCTGACTTTGCCATTACCGTTGGCTTTCAAGCATTACAGCAACTGCAAATGGAATTACCGCAACACGATCTTCAAGCAGCACTTGACCAAGAATTATTCGCTATAGAACAGTATTGGCGTGATAAAGCCTTGATAACATTACTAGATGGGCCAGCAATGACTCATCCGGAAAAACAAGCCGCTATTGTTTTATTAAGCTATATGGCCACTGCAGCGCTTGCCTCTCAGCCAACGTTATTTAATTTTATTCATGTCAAAGTGGTCCATTTATCTTTAAAATATGGGCAGGTTGCACAATCTGCATTAAGCTATGCTTATTACGGATTACTGTTAGTTCAAGTCACTAAAAATTATCAACGCGGCTATGAACTCGCCCACTTTGCTCTAAAATTAAGTCAAAAATTTAACGATTGGCTACCACAAGCACAAATCTATTTGATATTAGAAAACTTATTACCGTGGGTAAAATCGATTAAAACCATTAAAATGATTAACCAGGAAGGGCAACAAGCGAGTTTAGCAGTGGGTGATTTTCAATCATTAGGCCATTTTTTAGTTGATGCGATATTAATACACTTTTCTCAAGGTGAACCACTTAATCTTCTTGAAGAGAAAATAACTTACTCTTTATCACTCAGCCAAGAAATTCATCAGTCACCCGCAACCGATATCATCGGTGGTTATCAGTTACTAGTGAGTAATTTACTGGGTAAAACTGAAAATCAACTGGTTTTTGCTCAAGATACTTTAACTGAGGAACACTATTTAACAACTTGCCAACAGAACACTAATCGCTTGGCGCTAGGTATTTATCAGATCTTTAAGGCAAAAATACTTTATTTATACGGTCAATTCTCAGAAGCACTCGTTTGTTCTCTCCGAGCGGAAGAGCATTTATCTCTTATTTCCAATCCGATGGTGCTTGGGAATTATTATTGTTATCGTTCTTTGATTTTACTCGCGCTTTTTAAGCAAGCGACTTCAGAGGAACAACAACAATATCAAACTCAAATAGCCACCCATCAACAACAACTGAAAATTTGTGCCGATGCTTGCCCGGATAATTTTCAACATCAATACGAATTAGTGGCAGCCGAAACCGCACGTTTATTTGCTAATCCTTTAGCGGCAATGGATTTATATGATAGTGCTATCCACTGGGCAATCACGCATGAATTTATCATCGAGGCTGCTTTAGCTAATGAACTCGCTGCTCAGTTTTGGTTAAAACGGGATAAAGCCGCCTTTGCACAACTTTACCTGACCAAAGCCTATGATCATTATCAACATTGGGGAGCAAAGTACAAGGTAGAAAATTTATTAGCCCATTACCCTACCCGGTTAATCAATACGGATATAAGCAACCTTAACACGAGTACTGAAACCACCCCTTCTCAAACTCCAACCAGTCCTGTTCAGGAAATCACTCCAGCAATCGCTTCATCAACAGCTTTAGGTAAAGAAAGTACTTTGAATTTAATGCAGATAATGGAAGCTTCACAAGCGATTTCTGAAGAAATTAGGCAAAGCCATTTGATCAAAAAAATTATGCAAATTGTGGTGGAACAAGCGGGTGCTGAACAAGGTTGGTTAATTTTGAAAAAGAATACTATCCAATCGCAGGTTTCTTCGGGTGAGTCCAGTATTAATAATCTGCTGAAGATTGATTCTGAAATAGCAAATCAACCTGAAGTTCAACCAGAACCGGAAAAAAACGGTGAATTATTTATTGAAGCCTATGCAACCCTGAAAAAAGTACAATTACTGAAACCAATTCGCTTAAAATCAATTGATCGTAATGGTCATGCGCGGCGGGCGCTATCGAGAAAAATTATTACTCATGTTGCCCAAACCCAAATGCCTATCGTTCTTAATGAAGCCAGTCATTACCGATTATTTACTCATGATTTTCAGCAGTTGCCCCAACCACCATTATCAGTATTAGCGATGCCGATCCTCAAAAGTAAGCAGTTAATTGGTATTTTTTATTTAGAAAATAACTTGAGTCATAACGCTTTTACTTCAGAACGCTTAACGGTTTTAAAATTACTGGCCACCCAAATTGCGATTTCAATTGAGAATGCCTTATTTTATACCCAGCTTGAACAAGCTCGTTTCGCTGAAATCCAATCTCGACATCTGGCTGAACAAGCCTGCCACGAAGCTGAAATAGCCAGTCGAGCTAAAACTACTTTTTTGACTAATATGAGCCATGAATTACGTACTCCGCTGAATGCTATCTTAGGTTATAGTGAAATTATTCAAGAAGAAGCCGAAGAATTCGGTTATGAAGGCATTTTACCGGATTTAGAGAGAATTCAAACCGCTGGAATTCAATTACTGGGTATTATCAGCGATATCTTAGATATCTCTAAAATAGAAGCTGATAAAATGGAACTCAATTTGACCGAATTTTCTGTCACTCAATTGGTAGAGGATATGGTAACAACGATACAACTCATGGTAGAAACCGAAGGCAATACGCTAAAAATTCAATATGATCCCGATCTGGGTACTTTGTATGCGGATTACCATAAAGTAGGCCAAATTTTACTCAATCTGCTCAACAATGCTTCTAAATTCACCCGTCAAGGAACGATTACCTTAACCGTCACCCACGAGACGCTGTTTCAGATTCAACCTACTGCGGCAGAAGATGATATTCAATTAATTGAATCGGAATGGATTTTTTTTCAAATTACCGATACGGGGATTGGTATTCCACCAGAACGAATTGACTCTATTTTTGAAGCGTTTACTCAAGCTGATAATTCTCCTACTCGTGAATATGGTGGTACCGGGCTAGGATTAACGATTAGTGACCGTTTATGTCGAGCGATGGGAGGATATATCACCGTAAACAGTGAAGTTGGGAAAGGTTCTACCTTTACGGTACAATTACCGACCCGAGTCACTCTTTCTCATTAAATGAGATAGTTAATTTATTTACTCTCAATAGCGATCTTAAAAAAACTTAGGAGAAATTGATGTTAAAAAAAACCGCCCTGACACAATTTGCTATCCATGACATTATAGCTAACCGTTGGAGTTCCTTAGCTTTTGATGCGAATAGACCCGTTACTCATGAACAAATTTTAACTTTACTAGAAGCGGCACGGTGGGCGCCGTCTTGTAACAATGCCCAACCTTGGCGTTATCTGGTATTTAATAAAACCACTGAGATTGAATCTTGGGAACAGGCCTTTAGTTGTTTAGCGGAAGGGAATCAAATTTGGGTCAAAAATGCGCCGGTGCTGTTGCTAGCAATGACTCATAATTTCTTTACCTATAATGGTCAACTTAATCGTTGGGCACAACATGATTGTGGAGCGGCTAATGAAAATATTTGCTTGCAAGCAACCAGTATGGGTTTATGGGTTCATCAAATGGGCGGATTTGATCCGCAGAAAGCGCATGAATTATTTGGCATTCCCAGTGATTTTACTTGTATGTCGATGATAGCCATTGGTTATCAAACTGATCCCCAAATATTAGAAGAAAAATATCAAGAACGCGAATTAGCCGAACGGCACCGTAAACCATTAGAAGAAGTGTTTTTTACCGGTCGATGGGGAACAAGTAACCACTCTTCATCAATAGATTAAAGCCGGTAAAAACCAGTTACTGAATGTTCTTATCGTTATTTTATTAATTAATGTCAATTCGATGTAACTCAAGTCACGTCATTCCTGCTGACGTTGGAATGACGAACCGCTGGTAATGATAACCGATTATTTTAAACACTATTCTTCATCGAACTCACATTAATAAAATAATCCATTATTAAAGAAAAGTAACTTTTTATAGTTAGGGCATTTTTAATCCATGAAAAAAAATTTATATGAATTACTTGAAGTATCATCGGAGGCCACTCCAGAGCAAATTAAATTGGCTATGGTGCGTTTAGGTAAAAAATATGCGACTAAAAGTCAAATGAATGAAAATGCTCGTGCTCATTTTAACCAAATTAAAGAAGCTTACAAAGTTTTATCTAGTCCTTATAGACGAGCCAGTTACGATGATTCTTTAAGATTAAATCAAGAAAAATTAGCAGTAGCTAGAAGAATAGCCAAATTAACTCAAATAAAAGAATGGTTTATTAGAGAATTTAAGAATATATATCAGGCTATCATTGAATGGCAGCACCAAAAACGACACGCCATTAAAGAATTAAAAATTAAACAACAATCTAGTTTAACGGGAGAGGCTCAACCCCTGAAAGGGTGGAAAGTTTTTAAACAACGCGCGGCGACTCAATATATTAGTAATACGTTAATACCGGGTGAGAAAATTATGTTCCAAGCTTATACTCACTGGTTCTTTTTTCTCGACTTGGGCGCTTTACTTTTAGTCATTGGAACCAGCTATTTGTTAATAGATAATCCTCAGTTCATTGGCAAAGATGTCCCTACACTACCTTTATGGGTACCTAAATTAGTCTCTAACCAGCCCATTATGGTTTCAGTATGGTACTTGGGTTTAACGGTATTATGGTTTATTAGTGTACTCATGCTCTGGGAAGCTTTCATTATCAAGCAAACGACGGAATTGGCGCTTACGACCAAAAGGATTATTGCTCAATTTGGTTTTTTTAATCGCACCGTGATTGAATTAAAATTACGACGTTTTGAAAGTATTACCGTAGACCAAAGTTTATTAGGTAGACTATTTAATTATGGAACGATAACCATTACTGGGATGGGTGGCGTGAAAACGATTGTGCCTAATATCATGGCCCCGGTAAAATTTAAAAAAATTCTTTGGCAAGTTTTAGAGTATTTAGGACACACGGGTGATGACGATGATTAACCGATTTGCCATCCATTTTAAAAATGATAAGACAAGCCTAAGCGGAAAGAAAGAATTTGTTCAGAAATATCAAAATCAATTTTATCAAAATCCTCATAATAATAATCATGACGGAGCAAAGATAAATCATAATAAACATGGTTACCTAAAGGTGCTTTCCACTTAATCCCTAAACTCGTTCCGGAAGCTTCTCCTTCCGTGCTAGCTGACGCAAAAGAGTTATAATCAGCAATCATTTTGACATAAGCGGCACTAAATGAAAAAGTACCCCAATTTTTCACCGGCCAACCCCCGCCGGCACCGACAAACCAGCCATTGCCCTCGAGACTTGTTTTAGCACCGACAAAAGGAGAAGGAAATAATTCCGTCAAAGTTGATTTACCATATTTGTAACCTAAAAAAGTACTAATGGACTCATTAACGGCATAACCCACTGAAGCAGCAAAATCGGTACGTTCAAATTTAATCGTATTGTATAAACCATCAATAATCGATTCTTCATTGGTACTCAAATTTCTTTCCCCGGACAGGTCAATATAAAAATGTTGATAAATTCCGGTAATCCCACCACCTAAAGAACTAATACGACCACTGACATTGCCATTAGGAACCGAATATTCAAAATTGCGATTAGAAAAAAACACATTAGGAATCACTAAAAACTGTTGCGCAAAGCTAGTTGATATAAATAATATATTCATCATTATTATTAAAGCAAAAATATTGCGGATGAATTTCATAATAATCCGGTGTGTTACAGAATACTAAAAATGAATTAATGGATAGCTATACTACTGGCAATCGAACTTTAACTGCCGTTAGCGTTCCCGTCAATGGGTTAGAAATATTCAGACTTCGCTGGACTTTAATGAGTTTAAGAATGCTTGCTGATTGCATCATATCAAGAGGCTTGAATCCTAATTGAGAGTATAGTATAGTGTTTATTTTTTAAGAGGCGCGTAGCTCAGTGGTAGAGTACTACCTTGACATGGTAGTGGTCGGTGGTTCGATCCCACTCGCGCCTACCAGTTTGGTTTTTCTATTCTATTTTAAGCACTTGCGAAAGTGCTTTTTTTGTGGAATCGAGTTGTATGCCTCTCATTACCTTGCCCGATGGTAGTCAACGACAATTTGAACAACCGGTGATGGTAGCACAAGTGGCTGCCAGTATTAGTACCGGCTTAGCTAAAGTAGCGATAGCTGGAAAAATCAATGATCGTTTAGTCGATACCACGACCGTGATCGAAACAGATGTTTCATTAACCATTATCACGGATCGCGATCCAGAAGGCTTGGAGATCATTCGCCATTCTTGCGCTCATTTACTCGCACAGGCGGTTAAGCGATTATTCCCAACCGCACAAGTCACCATCGGTCCGGTGATTGCGGATGGTTTTTATTACGATTTTGCTTATGAAAAACACTTTACCCCAGAAGATCTCGAAAAAATTCAAGCCACGATGGAAGAACTCGTGGCTAAAGATTTCACGGTAACTCGTTCAGTCATGCCGCGGGAAGAAGCCATTACCTTTTTTCGCGCTCAAGGTGAAGAATATAAAGCCCAAATTATTGAATCTATCCCGTCACCAGAACCCATCTCTTTATATCAACAAGGTGAATTTATTGACTTGTGCCGTGGACCACATGTTCCAAGTACTGGCAAACTCCAAGCCTTTAAATTAATGAAATTAGCGGGGGCTTATTGGCGAGGTGATTCTAACAATGAGATGTTACAACGGATTTATGGTACCGCTTGGGCAAAGAGTAAAGATTTGCAACTTTACCTCCATCGCCTGGAAGAAGCAGAGAAACGAGATCATCGTAAACTAGGTAAACAATTAGACCTGTTTCATGTGCAAGAAGAAGCGCCGGGCATGATCTTCTGGCACAATAAAGGCTGGACCGTTTATTTACAAATCCAGAATTATATTCGCCACCTCTTGCGTCAACACGGTTATCAAGAAGTGCATACGCCACAATTGGTGGATCGTTCGTTGTGGGAAAAATCGGGTCATTGGGACAAATTTGGCAAAGAAATGTTTAGTACCCATTCTGAAAATCGGGATTATGCCATCAAGCCGATGAATTGTCCTTGCCACATTCAAATTTTTAATCAAGGTCTTAAAAGTTATCGAGATTTGCCTTTGCGGCTGGCTGAATTTGGTTCTTGTCATCGGAATGAACCTTCGGGTACTTTACACGGGCTATTGCGAATTCGCAATTTTGTTCAAGATGATGCCCATATTTTCTGCACCGAAGAGCAAATTCAAAGTGAAGTCTCCAATTTCATTGACTTATTACTCAAAGTGTATGCTGATTTTGGCTTCCATGAGGTGCTGATCAAATTATCGACTCGTCCCGACCAACGGATTGGCAGTGATGAAGTTTGGGATAAAGCCGAACAAGCCTTGGAGTTAGCTTTAAATCATAAAGAATTGGATTGGCAGTTGCAACCGGGTGAAGGCGCTTTTTATGGCCCTAAAATTGAATTTTCTCTGCAAGATTGTCTCGGTCGGATCTGGCAATGTGGAACCATTCAGGTTGATTTTTCTATGCCGGGTCGTTTAGGGGCGGAATATGTGGCAGCGGATGGCAGCAAACAAGTTCCCGTCATGTTACATCGAGCGATTTTAGGTTCGCTAGAACGGTTTATTGGGATTCTCATCGAAGAATATGCCGGCGCTTTCCCGGTATGGTTGGCACCGGTACAAGCTGTCGTCCTGAATATTACCGATCAACATGCCCCTTATGCCAGACAAATCGAGGCTCATTTAAGTAAAGCCGGTTTTCGCGTTAATTGTGACTTGAGAAATGAGAAAATTGGGCTTAAAATTCGCGAACATACTTTGCAAAAAGTACCTTACCTACTCGTCGTAGGTAAACGAGAAAGTGAAACCCAACAAGTTGCCGTGCGGTTGCGGAATGGTGAAGATCAAGGTGCTATGTCGTTAGACGCTTTTACCGACCAACTCCGTGCGGATGTTGCTGATTATTATATTATCTAGGAGGACAGTTATATCGCTGCTGAAAAACGCACGCGCCTAAATGAAGAAATTACTGCACCTAAAGTCAGATTGATCGATACCGAAGGTGAACAAGTAGGTATCGTGTCACTCCGTGAGGCGCAAGAAAAGGCTCAACAAGCGGAATTAGATTTGGTAGAAATTGTACCAACTGCTAAACCCCCCGTGTGTCGTATCATGGATTACGGTAAGTTTCTATTTGAACAAAATAAGAAGCAACATGCGGCTAAGAAAAAACAAAAACAAGTACAGATTAAGGAAATTAAATTCCGACCGGGTACTGAAGAAGGAGATTATCAGGTCAAACTACGCAACCTGATGCGTTTCCTAGAAGAAGGGGATAAAGCCAAAATCACTTTACGTTTCCGTGGACGGGAAATGGCTCACCAAGAACTAGGACAAAGTTTGCTAAAACGTTTAGAAACGGATTTAGCCGATTATGGCCTAGTAGAGCAACAACCGAAAATGGAAGGACGGCAAATGGTTATGGTGGTTGCCCCTAAAAAATAAATTAATAATGATTCGCTAATGCGGAGTATTTTAATATGCCTAAATTAAAAACGAACCGTGCTGCGGCTAAGCGCTTTCGGCGTACTGCGTCCGGCGGCTTTAAACGCAACCAAGGTTATCGTCGACATATTCTCACTAAGAAAAGCACTAAACGTAAACGCCAATTACGTTCGCCTAGCCTGGTAGATAAAACCAATGTCGCCATGGTTAACCGCTTACTACCCTACGCATAAGGATAACAACAGATGCCTAGAGTAAAACGTGGTGTGACCGCACATGCTAGACATAAGAAAATTTTACAAGCTGCTAAAGGATATCGCGGGTTTCGTCGCAATGTCATTCGCGTTGCTAAACAAGCCGTCACTAAAGCTGGGCAATATGCCTATCGCGACCGCCGGCAACGGAAGCGGGAATTTCGAGCTTTGTGGATTGTTAGAATTAATGCGGCTGCTCGTGAGCATGGTTTATCTTATAGTCGTTTTATAGACGGTTTACACAAAGCCGGTGTTGAGATTGATCGAAAGATATTAGCGGAATTAGCTGTCTTTAATAAAGATGCTTTTGCGGTGTTAGCACAGAAATCTAAAGCCAGTCTAGCTTAATGAGTTGAAGGTGGGCAGTATTATTGCCCGCCGCAGTCTCTTTTTCTATTCTATTTTGTCCTGTTGAATACGAGACTAAGTATGAATTTAGCCGATACATACATCGGCATGTTACCTATCTGCCTTTGAAATTGTCAAACTCCACCTCATTGATTTGATAACAGTTGTTCTAGTTGTTGCAGTCTTGCTGGTGTGCCAACATCAAGCCATTTTCCTGAGTAATATTCGCCGGTGACTTGCTCGTTGTGCATGGCTTTAACCAATAAGGGAACTAAAGAAAATCGGCCAGCTTGGCAATGATTAAATAAATCCGGATGATAAATTCCAATCCCACTAAAAGTTAAACAAGATGTACCTTGTTGATAGACATGATGTCGATCCAGGTAAAAATCGCCGTGAGAATGATGATCGGGATTATCAACCAGGACTAAATGGGCTAATCCGCTTAAGTGATGGGTTCGGAGTTGCGCTAAGGGGTAATCGCACCAAATGTCGCCATTAACGACTAAAAATGGTGCTGTGCCGAGTAAAGGTAAGGCTTTGAAAATACCCCCGCCAGTCTCCAAAGCTTGATCACCTTCTGCAGAATACTGTAATTGTGCTCCATAACGTTGACCATTACCAAGAGCCTGTTCAATTTGCGCACCTAAATAAGCATGATTAATGATAATTTGAGTAAAACCAGCGGTGACTAAATTTTCTAGGTGATATTCAATTAAGCAACGCCCTTTGGCTTTTAACAAGGGTTTGGGTGTTGTGTCGGTTAATGGACGCATTCGTTCACCACGTCCAGCAGCTAGTATCATGGCTCGCATGGGTCAGTTATTCAGTTATTAATCTTTCTATTTCAATTAGGTTAAGCGGCGTTGCACGGCAGAGTTTGTTGATAAACGGGTAATACTCGTTCACTCACTAACTCATGTAAGAAAGCTAGCTGCGGATAATTGGCGCTGACTTCAACAATATAATTTAGAGTCCGTGGAATATCTTTTAAATAACCCGATTTGCCATCTCGGTGATATAAGCGCGCAAAAATGCCACTCGCTTTAAGATGCCGCTGGATTCCCATCCAATCAAACCAATAAAATAATTGAGATTCAGTGACTTGGTTTAAAAGACCTGCGGTTTGTGCTTGGGAATAGTATTGTCTAACCCAAGTTTGAATTTGTTCCTGGGGCCAAGTAATGTAACAATCGCGTAATAATGAGACTAAATCATAGGTTATAGGCCCTTTAACAGCATCCTGAAAGTCGAGAATACCGGGATTGTGATGGGGAACCACCATTAAATTACGTGAATGGTAATCACGATGAACAAAGACTTGAGGTTGAGAAAGTGCGGTAGTGCTTAATAATTCAAAACAAGTGGCTAAATCGGTTTGTTCAGTGGGTGAAAGTACCCACTTTAAATGCTGACCCAGCAGCCAATCGCTAAACAAATTCATTTCTTGGTGAAGTAGGCGATGATCATACCAAGGCAAGCCGTCATAAGCCGTTTGAGTTTGCATCATGACTAGGGCATTTAAAGCGTCGGTGTAGAGGGTTTCAACGGTTTCCTCAGTTAAAGCTGATAAATACAGTTGCGAGCCTAAATCAGTTAATAATAAAAACCCTTTTTCTAAATAACGGTCAATTATTCGAGGTGCATTTAAACCGCTTTGTTGTAGCCGTTGGGCAATATCCATAAAAGGAGCACAATTCTCTTTATCTGGGGGGGCATCCATGACGATATAAGAAGTCCCATCGACCACCGCTCGAAAATAGCGGCGAAAGCTAGCATCATTGGTAATGGGCACTAATTGCGCCAGTGGTAACTCTAGCTGAGTTTGTAGCCAGTTCTGTAATTCTTTGAAACGTTTACTCATAAATCAGTAACTTTAAGAAACAATTTGATAACCAAAAGTAACTTGACATAATAATACATGATAAATATACTCGATTATTATGAGTAGCTTATTTAGCTATTGACAATATGGTCATTTTAGCATTTTATCTATTTGGGGGAGAATTTAAATTATGTTATACCCATTAACTTTAAATACTCAACTTGCTGTTCCGGGTCAGAACATTGAAGGCTATGCTCAAGCCATTAAATCGATTCCCTTGCTCACCACCGAAGAAGAACGCCAACTGGCTGAACAGTTACATATTCACAATGATCTAAACGCGGCTAAAGTATTGGTGATGTCGCATTTACGCTTCGTCATTTATATTGCACATAGTTATCGAGGCTATGGTTTACCTCAATCTGATTTAATTCAAGAAGGTAATATTGGGTTGATGAAAGCCGTTAAACGTTTTGATCCCAGTGTTGGAGTTCGTTTAGTCTCATTTGCCGTACATTGGATTCGAGCTGAAATTCATGAATATATTCTACGCAACTGGCGAATTGTCAAGGTTGCTACCACTAAATCGCAACGTAAATTATTCTTTAATTTACGTAGTGCTAAAAAACGCTTAGGTTGGTTAACTCAAGATGAAGTGGCCAATGTCGCTAAAGATTTAGGGGTGACGCCTCAAGATGTGTTAGAAATGGAGACTCGCCTCAATACCCATGATATGGCATTTGATGCCCATAGTGATGCCGATGATGACCCAGATAATTTTTCTCCGGCGAATTATTTGGAAGATCACCGTTATGATCCAGCTAATCTGATTGAACAAACTGAATGGGAAGCACATGGACGTGGACAATTGCATAAGGCATTGAGGCAATTAGATGCGCGTAGCCAAGATATTTTACAAAAGCGGTGGTTAAATGAGAGTAAAGCGACTTTGCAAGAATTAGCGGCTGAATACAACATATCAGCAGAACGCGTTCGTCAAATTGAAACGAATGCGTTAAAAAAGCTCAAAAAAAATATTATCGTTTCGTGACAACGAGTTGTTATTTTTACTTCTCTCCTAATTAGGTAGGGGCGAACCCAGGTGTTCGCCTCAACTCATATTTAGTGAATTCCCGACTAGAGCAAAAGAATGATTAGCTCTATCATCCCAACAAGTAACCCCTTTCTCTTTCGTTTTCTTCTAGGGCGTGTCATCAATTCAGGTTGCTCATTGAACAACCGGTCAAGGGTTCCAATGAAATCAATTCAAATCCATTTATCGTGTAGGTCGGACAAAGCGTAGCGTGTCCGACAAGCTTTTCAAAGGAATCCGTCGGACACGCTGCGCTTTGTCCGACCTACATAGTAGATAATGGATTTATTTTGGGATAGTTGACTCATTTTTTAATGAATTACTTTAATTGATGACACACCCTAGTTTTTAGTACTTCCACTGCTTGCGCTACTCTTGCCCACTCTCACGTGAGGTCAAAATAAATTTTCCAAGTGCTTGATACTTTGCTAAATCGTTTAGTTATACTATATTTTATATTTAAGGTAAGCCGATTTTTTCATTTGAAAACAGCTTGTTTATTCAAGATAAATGGGAAATTTGTGGTTAACTCGTTTCTACAAATATCAGGATATTTCTGATATTCACCCCGGTTTGATCGAGATAGAATAAATTCATAAACCGAGATATCTATTTATTTTTAAATAGAAAATAGTGATAAAGCATTTTTTGGAAATAATTTAAAGTGATGGGAAACGGCTGGGGATGATAGCGAAATCACAAACCAATAAGAAACTTAAACTTCAATAAAACGATTCCCGTAGCTGGTTTATCCTATCCAACGACTTGCTAAAAGTAATAATTTTTTATATTATATATAATATCAGATGTATATTTTTTCAGCAACTTTTTTTTACCAACCAATTTGGCTGTGAGATGACAGGAACTTTATCTTATGCTCTCAAGATTGCAGAAAGGAAATGAGATCAAGCTGAGACCAACTGAGTCAAACAGGCAAATTGTCTTACCAATGAGGTAGGGTAACCATGTATCCGAAACCCATACAAGCTAGTTTAATAGGATTAATAATTAGTCTGTTTTTTTTAAACACCACCTTTGTTTTTGCAAAGTCTTTTGATGGACAGATTCAATGTAATACTGATTCTTTATCAATACCAACAGGAACACCTCCTCCATCTTCAGTTTCTTCAGTTATTCAAATTATTGATAAACCTGATTATATTATTAATAATTTAAGTATAACCATAACACCTGATCTTTCTAGTTTTTCTAATCTTTCACTTAATCTTAATGGACAAGATATCCAATCCCTAAGTACATTTATTGGTAGCCCAATTAAGGGTACTTGGACTTTAGCTATAACTAATAATAATACCGATACATCATCATCACCAGTGACGATAACAAAATGGTGTTTGAACGGTCAAATACAATCACCCGCACCCGATTATCAATCAACTCCTCTTTTAGATTCTTCTAATACCGCTACCATAAACGTAGGCCAAATTAACGTTGGGCAAGTCGGTGAAACGACAATTCAAATTACAAATATTGGCAATAATTCTCTGGAAATAAAAAATCCTTCTATTTCAAATGGTAATGTAGATGAAATTGCTATCTTGACAAGTTTACCTTTAACTATCTCTAAAGGAAGTACGCAAGAACTTAAAATCAAATTGACTCCCCAAACTCATGGGGATTTTTCTACAACTTTAAAGCTAGAGACTAATGACCCGGATAAAAGTAGTGTGCAGTACACTTTTAGCTACACCGGGTTAGCGCCTGAATATAGTTCTGATCCAACCCCTGGGCAACCACTTGATTTCGGAGAAGTTGAGTGGATATGGTGGCCTGATGAGAGGGGGATGAGGAATTTCACAGTTACAAATAAGGGTAACTTACCCCTAACAGTAAAATCACTATCTATTACAGGTACAGATAAAAACATCTTTCCACTGAGTGAAAATCTATCGTTTCCTTTATCACTTGCAAGTGGTGAGGATAAATTGGTTATCATAGAATGTCATCCTCAAAAGGATAAAGGTGTATATAAGGCTACCTTGCAGTTAACTACGAATGATCCAAAGATTCCAACAGTGACATATCCTTTGAGTTGTACCGGTAAATCGGCTGTTTATGATTCTACACCGGTTCCTCCTAACGGTACTCTTGATTTTGGTAAAGTATTACTTGGTTCAATGGCAGAAAAAATTCTGACTATTCAAAATAAGGGAAGCAGTGATTTAATATTAGATTTAAACAGTGAAGTTCTATCGAGGGGACAAGAAACTCTTATCACTGATAATTTTACTATGGAGGCTTCTCTCCCGATTACGCTTGGAGAAAACGAGTCGACACAGATTAAGTTTCAATGTAAACCAACCACTGAAAAGAAATTAACTACTACTTTAATTTTATATAATACTGATCCTAATACGTCGCCTACTCCTAATACGCAGCCTATCGAACATCAAGTAACCTATCAATTAACCTGTACTGGTGTACAACCCCTTTACGATTCCAAGCCCATTGCACCCAGTGGAACACTCGATTTTGGCGAAGTACCGATTGAAACCGAAGGCGAAAAAACGCTTGAAATTCAAGAAATCGGCACGGCTGATTTAGAAATCAAGTCGGCTACTTTACTTGATGATGCTGAAGCGGTTTTTAGCTTAGTTGCAATTACTTTTCCGCTCACCATTGCCAATGATAGTGGTGAAAGCCAAGCGATTACTGCGCAATGTCAACCACACGAAGAGGGCAAAATATACACTGCTAAATTAAAGTTAACGACCAATGCTGTTAATTATCCAGAACCCGTTTATGACTTGACTTGTAAAGGAGGTCCACCGGCGGCTGGAGCACGTTATCATTCTACCCCCGTTTTTCCTGGTGATACGCTTGACTTTGGAAAGGTAACGATAGAAACATCCCGTGATAAAACTTTTACTATTAAAGAAATTGGTAATTTTCCTTTAGTAGTACAATTAGCCGATTTACCCCTGTTAAAAGAATTTACCTTAGTTAGTCCTTCTTTCTTTCCCAATTTAACAATTCGGGATGGTGAACCCGGTGTGCTGGTTACCTTCCGATGTCAGCCGTCACAAGAAGGCACCTATACTGACCGAGTCCGTTTTACGACCAACGATTTAACGCTGCCGGAAGTAAGTTATAATTTACAATGTATTGGCGTAGCCGCTCCCGGTTATAGTTCCTCGCCGGTGTTACCCGGTGGTACGATAGACTTTGGCGCGGGTCCGGTCGGTACTCCTATCAGTAAAACGCTTGAAATTAAAGAGGTTGGCTCTAAAGACTTAACAGTAGATTTGGCCACCATTCCAATTACAGGAACTCATCCCAATAGTTTTAGCTTAAAGAGTCCTACTTTCCCTTTAATCATCGCGAATAATGCTCCGGCTCAAACGCTGACAATGCAATGTACCCCAGCTATCTTAGGTACACAAACTGCCGTGTTGAATTTAACCAGCAATGATTCAAGTTATTCGGTTATTAAATACAATTTAAGTTGCGCTGGGGTTGATTTAAACCAATTAGTTAATTTAACGGTAGCAACCGCCGGTAGCGGCAGTGGTTTAATTTCACCCCAATTATCCGGTAATGTCAGAGTTGAAAAATGTGGTACCGACTGTTTCTCCTATGCAAAGGAAACCCCCGTTACCCTAACGGCTATTCCTAAACAAGGTTCAATTTTCACTCACTGGGCGGGTGATTGTAGCGGCACTGAAGCTACCGTGGTCGTCAATATGAGTCAAAATAAAACTTGTACTGCTACCTTTGAACCGGTAGTGCCTACTACTACTCCAAACCAAAAAATCTTGACCCTAGAAATTATAGGTACTGGCACCGTTACCAGTCAACCCAAAGGACTAGATTGTTCCAATACCACTTGTAGTGCGAGCTATCCTAACGATACAGAAGTCACGCTAGAAGCAACGTCAGCTAAAGGTTTTAGTTTAAGTGAAATTGGTGGTGATTGTGATGCACAGGGTCATGTTAAGTTGGATGCAAATAAAGTCTGCAAAATTACTTTTACGTCAAATGTTGTAACCCATGCTGGACAGTTACAATTTGCTCAAACTGAATTCAAGGTTAATTCACAAGCAAGTGATCTAACCCTGACAGTAACGCGCACTGAAGGAACTGAAGGCAAAATCGAAGTGAATTATTACACTGTTGATGATCAAGGTGTTCAGATTGATAACCTGAAAGGGACTTTACAATGGTCAGCGGGTGATGACAGCAATAAAACGGTTGCAATCACGATTGCACCAGAACACTTTACTGATACTGATTACTTTTTAATTCACTTAGCTAGTCCGACGGGTGGAGCAACGCTAGGAACACAACCAACGGCAACTATTCGTGTGGAAAAACTGCCGGCTACCATAAAAACGACCCCAGCAGATATTATGCTTTGTCCGCTGACTTCGGTTATTAATGTTGTTTGTCATTTAAATTGGCAAACGGGTAAAGATATCACTATTGGTGAAGAAGGTAATATCTCTGCAGCTATATTACAGGGTACCATCGTTAATAATGGTTGGATAGGCAATTTCGTACTCCAACCGGAAAGTACCTTAACGGGGGGTAATATCACTGGATATGTCCTTAATCATGGTGAAATCCGGGATGTGAAATTTAAAGGTGCTAGTTTAGAAGGTGGCATTTTAGCCGGTACCATTGAGAATGAAAGTCCGGCAAATGGCGTTATCCGCGATGTGACTATAGCAGAGCACAGCACGCTTATGGGCGGCAAAGTCGGCGGTCAAATTACCAATCAAGGTACGATAACAGATATTCAATTTAGAGGTACCCAATTAACCGGTGGTACTCTCACCGGACATATCGAGAATGTCAGTGGTGGAATTATCCAAGATGTGGTATTAGCTGAAAATACTCAGCTAGATGGCGGTCGCTTGCAAGGTTATATTAAAGGAACCGGTAAAGGTGATTCTCGACCCCTATTAGAAAATGTCATTATTACGCCGGATACCCAACTCGAGAATGTGAGAATTGGTAGCAATGTAAGTGTACCAGCAGGATTCAAATTCTCAGCTGATGTTACGTTTGCTGAACAGCCACATTTTGTTACTGATACTTTTATTACTGGTAAAATTAATGGCAATGGACAAGTATTGGAAAATATAACGATTAATGAACAAGGTAAACTGACCAATGCCACCTTAGCGGGTACCGTCATTAATTTAGGTAAAGTATCTGATATCACGGTACAAGCAGATAGCCGCTTAACGGGTGGCGTATTGAACAATGAAATTATTAATAACGGAACTATCAGTGATGTGGAATTAAATCAAGCTCATTTGGTAGGCGGTAATTTAGAAGGTCAAATCAATGCGAGTGGTAGTATCCTTGAAAATGTGTCGCTCGGTGCCAGTACTCAACTCAAAGGAGGCGAATTACACGGTCAGATTCAAGGAGATGCTCAATCACCGGCACGTTTAGATTCACTCACTGTTGCTAAAGATGGCTATGTTGAAAATGCCATTATTGGCCAAAAAGTGAAGAATCAAGGCACCCTAGCTGATATCGAATTTCAAGGAACGACACTCGCTGGCGGTACTCTGTCAGGTCAAGTTATTACTTCCAGAGGAGGGACCGTGCGTGACGTCAAATTAGCACCGAATACCTCACTTAACGGTGGTAATTTACAAGGTAAAATTATTGGCGACCCAGAATCTCCGGCTCGGTTAGATAATGTGGCGATTGTGGCTAATAGTTACCTTGAAAATGTTGTTATCGGTGACAATGTGAAAGGGAGCAAATTAAAGATTGGCAATAATGTGACCATGGCGGCCACCGGTATCCAACTGACCTCCGGTACACAACAAAATTTGGGTCAGAAAGATGAACCAGTAGCTGAACCACAGACGCCAGCGGTAAAAGTTCTAGATCTAAAGACGGGTCAGCAAACCGAGAATTTATCAGCCAAATTTGAAGAAGATATTCGTACTTCCTTGGGTGAGAAACGTTCTAATGGTGCTTTACTTTCTTACTTAGATGCTGAAATTCTCAAGATCTCGGCCACGATTACTAATCAAACTTCAGTTTCACAAACGGCTGATTTAATTATGATTGCTTACTACCAATCAGCAGAGGGTACTCCCTATTATTTACAATATGACGGCCAACAACAACAGTGGACACCGTGGGATTTCGACTTTCAGTCATTAAAATCGGCTCAATCCCAACCCTTGTTATTCAACCCGAAGCAACCGGTTAAAATAACTGCTTTTGAAGGTGATTTGAGTCCTTATCCTGGTCAGTTTGAACTTTATATTGGTTACCGTTCAACCAAAGATAACACGCTTACTTTTAATGGAGTTAAACCGATAACATTCTACGTTGGAGTAGCACCGCCTTCTTGTATTGTTTATGCTGTTCATGATGCCGGTATAAACGATACCCAATTGATTAGAATCAATCTGAGCGGTGGGTTAGATGGTGATATGGAACCTTTAGGTCCACTCCACAAAGGTTACGACATTGAAGGGTTAGCGTTAGATCCTTCCGATCCAAACTTGTTATATGGTACAGCGGGTGAAAATGCTAAAGTAGATGGTCAACCGCGGGGAGGCTATCTTTACACTATCAATCGACAAACCGGTGAAGTGTCTGCAGTGGGTCCCACCGGCTTTAATAAAGTCTCTGGATTAGGCTTAAATCCCAAAGATAACACCTTATGGGGATGGGGCAGAAATCAAGGCAAAAACAGTGCTGACAAATGGAATGGTATCATTAAAATTGATCCCGAAACCGGTCATAGCGAAATGATCAAGCAATTTGATTCTCCTACCATGGAGGGAGTAGCTTGGGATTATCAAGGGAGCAAATTATATGTTGCCACCGGAACAACCTTGTGGTTTTATGACCCAGAGACTCAAGAACTGAAAGTGGCTTGTGAGAATGTGACTAACGAAGGGAAAATTGAAGGTTTAGATATGCAACCCAATGGTTCTTTACTTATCGGTGTTGATTATGATAAACCCACTCAAACCACTATTTTTGCTTACGATCCGCAAAAGTGCGAGCGTGTAGAAAAAGCGACTCGAACTTTCTGGGGCACTTATTACGATGACTTAGAATCTTTCGTCTGGCCAGGTGGAGAATGTGGTAACCAATCTTGGCTATAACCGGTTCTAATTTCTCATTAGGATGTTCCGAAGTAAGTCAACTACCCCGCCCTCAAGGGCGGAGCTTGTCAAAGCGAGGTTGACCAGACTAAGCCGCTAGTCAGAGTGGCTACGCCACCCCGAGGTCGTTAAAACTTACCAGCAGATGCTTCCTGAGTCTGCTGCTCTAAAAGGCTTAAATCATGCTGGGGAAAGGTAAAGCCCCGAAGGTTTTAGTCGTGGCTAGCCACAGCCGCGGGGTGGCCTTGTTGAAGGGAAATGGCGGGAAACCGCCGCGTCACTAGCCCCGTAAGGGGAGGGCTTAACCGCCGGACCGCTGGGAAAGACCAGCACTTCATTTTTACTTACCGAGATAGCCTAACCACCAGAGGAGCGAGAACTGGGTCGGCTTCCGCCGATGCGCTATCCCTCCCCGTCCTCAAGGACGAGAAGGACGAGGTTTCTCGCGCAATTTGATGAATTTGCCTTTATTTCGGAACACCTAAACCCGGTTCAAATTAAGAAATATAAACCAACCGAGTATGAGAAACGAGGTCATGCCAAGTTCGGTGTTGTTTATCCACCACCGCCCAAAAAAATCCCATTCCCAAAACCAACCATGATACGATAGCCATTAAGAAACGTTGGCCAACGTGTTGCCAACTTAATGGCTTACCGTCCGTGGTTTGCAACTGAATTCGCCAAGCACTCATCCCTAATGTCTGTCCACTCCGTAACCAAGGCCATGCAAAATAGCCAAACCAAATCATCAACAAATAGATTCTAAATACAATAAGCGGGCTATTTCCTTGAGTTAGCCATTGAAACAATCCCGTCGCAAAAAAAAGTACCGAAACTAACAATAAACTGTCGTAAAATAGGGCAGCAAAATGGCGGAATAAACTAACGCTTGTTGGGGAATGAGATGTTTTAACAGCTATTTCTTCCATGCTTGAAATCTCTTAAGTTATACCTCAAACTTTAACGTAGAAGATTGAAATTTTTGTGTAAAATAATATCACTTTAAACCGAATCCACTCATGAGTACTTTAACCGATTGAACCAATAAAAAATTGCTGACGAGGATTGTCATTCACTAGAGAACATTATAACCTTATGTGTCACTTCCTTCATCTTCCATGAAAATACATTGGTTCACCCTATAAACGGCATGTGAAGAGCTATGGCAAATTTACCGAATACCACCTATAACGATGACTTTGTCGTTCAAGAAGCTAAACCAAAACTGAAACGCCCACCATTGTATAAGGTCATTATCTTAAACGATGACTATACACCAATGGAGTTTGTTGTCCACGTGTTAGAAGTTTTCTTTTCTATGGATCGGGTATTAGCAACACGTGTGATGTTACAAGTTCATACCCAAGGAAAAGGAATATGCGGTACCTATACCCGCGAGATTGCTGAAACCAAAGTTGCTCAAGTTAATAATTATGCTAGAGAAAATAAACATCCGCTGCTGTGTACGATGGAAAAAGCCTAACCGAATTAACTTCCTCATGGGTTGACCATTTTTATGAGTCACACCGGGGGAAATTCTCATTTGCCGAGAAGTGATAGCTTATTAAATGAACATTTAAAGATAGCATGAAATTGAAGAGGTCCAAAACATGTTAAGTAAGGAACTGGAACTGACGCTGAATAATGCTTTTCAATCAGCACGCCAAAAGCGTCATGAGTTTATGACAGTAGAACATCTATTATTAGCCTTATTAGATAATGCTTCTGCGGCCCAAATTCTGCGTGCTTGTGGAGTTGACCTGAGTGTACTTAAACGCGATTTAGCCAATTTTTTAGAGGAAAGTACTCCCAAATTATCTAAAAAAGATGACCGTGATACCCAACCTACTTTAGGATTTCAACGGGTATTACAACGTGCGGTTTTTCACGTCCAATCTTCGGGAAAAAAAGAGGTGACAGCGGCTAATGTATTAGTGGCTATTTTTGGTGAACGCGAATCACAAGCGGTGTATTTCCTTGATAAACAAAATGTTGCCCGCTTGGATGTCGTTAATTATATTTCTCATGGTATTTCTAAAGTGGATAATGATAACCATGCTGAGCTACCTCCCTCTCAAGAAGAAGAACAAACTAATGAAACCGTCCCGACTAAAAGTCCGCTAGAATCTTATACTATCAATCTGAATGAACAAGCCATGATAGGTAAGATTGACCCGCTTATCGGCCGACAGATGGAAATCGAGCGGACTTTACAAATCTTATGTAGACGACGGAAAAATAATCCTTTACTCGTAGGCGAAGCCGGGGTCGGCAAAACCGCAATAGCAGAAGGCTTAGCTAAACTTATTACCGATAAAAAAGTGCCGGAAGTCATCGCCGATAGCACTATTTATGCGCTGGATATGGGCGCTTTATTGGCGGGTACCAAATATCGGGGCGATTTTGAAAAACGCTTTAAAGCCATTTTAGCGCAGTTACGTAAAGAACCGAATGCCATTTTATTTATTGACGAAATTCATACGATTATTGGTGCCGGTGCCGCTTCTGGTGGCGCGATGGATGCCTCTAACCTGATCAAACCGGTATTAGCTTCGGGTGAACTAAAATGTATTGGTTCCACCACTTATCAAGAATATCGCGGTATTTTTGAAAAAGATCGGGCTTTATCACGTCGGTTCCAAAAAATTGATGTTCCCGAACCGTCAGTAGAAGAAACGGTACAAATCCTGAATGGCTTAAAATCTCGCTTTGAAGAACATCACGACATTAAATACGCCCGCCAAGCATTACGAGCCGCCGTGGAATTATCCGCTCGTTATATCAACGATAGACATTTACCGGATAAAGCCATTGATGTTATCGATGAAGCCGGCGCACGCCAGCGGTTACAGCCGCCTTCGCGACGTAAAAAAACCATTGGTATCAATGATATAGAATATATTGTCGCGAAAATTGCGCGGATTCCCCCCAAAAATGTCTCCTCTTCGGATAAAGATGTTTTAAAGAACCTGGAACGCGATCTCAAAATGGTCGTCTATGGTCAAGACGAAGCCATTAGCACGTTAGCCACTGCCATAAAAATGGCGCGCAGTGGTTTGGGTAATCAAGAAAAACCCATTGGCTCATTTTTATTTTCGGGTCCAACCGGCGTGGGTAAAACGGAAGTAACTCGCCAACTCGCGCGAATCATGGGCATCGAACTCGTCCGCTTTGATATGTCGGAATACATGGAGCGCCACACCGTTTCCCGTCTCATTGGTGCCCCACCGGGCTATGTCGGTTTTGATCAAGGTGGTTTATTGACTGAAGCGATTAATAAACATCCTCATGCAGTATTGTTGCTAGATGAAATTGAAAAAGCCCATCCAGATGTATTTAACTTACTCCTTCAGGTCATGGATCATGGCTCATTAACCGATACCAATGGACGCCGAACTGATTTTCGCAATGTCGTGTTAGTGATGACGACCAATGCCGGTGCTGATCAAATCAGTCGTCCTTCCATTGGCTTCCAACAACAGGATCATTCCAGTGATGCAATAGAAGTCATTAAACGCACTTTTACCCCAGAATTTCGTAATCGGTTAGATACGATTGTACAATTCAAAGCGTTAACGCCCGAAACTATTGCCCATGTGGTTGATAAATTTATTATCGAACTCGAAACCCAATTAGAAGACAAACATGTCACGCTGGAAATCGATGAAGCAGCACGTCGCTGGTTAGCCAAGCGGGGTTACGATCCACTCATGGGTGCCAGACCGATGGTGCGGTTAATTCAAGATCAAATTAGAAAAACTTTGGCTGAAGAGCTATTATTTGGCAAACTCGAAAAAGGGGGACATGTCAAAATAGAAGGAACGGATGATAAACTAGTGTTTACCTTTGAAAGTATTAATATTGTTGATTCTACCCCAGCCTGAATGGGATGATGCTTAATAACTAAGAAACCCAATGAAAACTGAGAACTACTTTCATGACGAAATCAACCGCTATTTATCGACAAGCGCATTATTGGCTAAGTGCTCATCAATTATCACAACTGCCGAACGATAGCGGGTGGGAAGTGGCCTTTGCCGGACGATCCAATGCCGGTAAATCGAGTGCGATTAATGCGATTACGGGACAACGAAACCTCGCACGTACCAGTAAAACCCCAGGTCGTACCCAACAAATTATTTTTTTTCAACTGGATGAGCATCGCCGCTTGGTGGATTTACCGGGGTATGGTTTTGCTAAAGCACCCCTAGCGATTAAACGACAATGGCAACAAACTTTAGAGGGATATCTGCACACTCGCCATAGTTTGCGTGGACTGGTGCTCATGATGGACATACGTCACCCCCTCACTGAATTTGATCAACAACTACTGAATTGGTGTCAATTATATCAAATGCCAGTACATATCTTGCTTACCAAAGCAGATAAACTGAGCTACGGTAAAGCGAGTACGACGTTACAACAAGTCACTCGACATTTAGAAAGCCACTCTGGAACAATTACCGTACAACTGTTTTCTGCTTTGAAATGGCTGGGTGTTGAAGCCGTTCATAACTACTTAAATCATTGGTTAGAAATAGAAACTCGAATTTAAAACGGTAATAAAACCAATTTAGTACTGATACTGAACTAAGCAACCATAGGGCTGCGTTTGTGAATAAGTAATGGGCTGATCAGTTAATATTTCTTCCAATGCCACTGCCACATAATTAAAAGGTTGGGATTTATCTCCACGCACATTATCATCAACTGCACCGCTATAAATAACAATTCCCATTGGATTGACAATATAAACCTGGGGCGTTATTTTAACTTGATAGCGGCGAGCCGTTTCACCGGTGAAATCATCTAAAATACGATAATTTAACCGGTTGGTCTCCTGCCACATCAAGTTATCTTCTTGCGTCATATAATGGGTACTATTAATCCCTAACCAAATGATACCTCGCCATTGGTAGTGATGCGCTAACTTACGCACGATTTCTCGATGCTGTTGTACCGCACGACAATGGGGGTTAAACCATTCTAATACCACATATTTACCACGAAAATCAGTTAAACTAATGGGTTCTTCACTCGTATCAAATAAAGTGAAATCGGGTGCCGGATAACCGACGTTCACCGCATGAGTCGATCCACTCCATCCGACTAACAATAAAAATAATACATATAAAAAGTGACTAACTATCATGGCTTTCTCCTTCGGTGTGAGTAAACCACAAAAAATGGATAATAAAATAAATTAGACCACATCATATTCAATGAGTTAGACTAATTTAAACCGACTATCTTCTAATAGATTTAATCAATTACTTTTTAAAAGAGGAATTCAAATTTAATGCTGAATTCAAAAGGGTTACTTTATCTCCATTCTATCTTCAGATATAGAGGTTAAAGTAATGAATAACAAGTCTTCGGCTTCGGTCACCGCTAGGTAAACCGATAATTTCTCGGGTTTGTGCATCAATAGCTATTCAAACCGATTGTTTACTACTTTTAGTATCAACCAAAAACCACGATTTATCCAGTTATACCATTAATTACCATTAATTAATTAGCCTTTATTCTTGTTAAGTACTGGAAGCATTCTGAGTATTTTTCCTATTTTTTAAGTAGTTAGGCAACAATTTTTCCGAAAACCCAGTTGCTCGAACAATCACAGCCGATGACCCTTTTTCCAATTAAATTGACAGCAATGGTAAGTGGAATTTTGTATAGCACGATTTTCCTAACAACACTGATAAATACTAGCTTATTTACTGCAAACCGTCTATGCTTTAAAGTAAAGTCATTTTATTTTTAGCAGTGGGGATAAAAACCATGGCGGTTGCTAGTCATATCCAAGATATCAGTAATACTGACCAATCCTTATCATCTCAACAAGCGATAACAGAAACCAATGTCACCAATTCGGCTCATTCTGAAGCAATTGGTAAGATTGCGGCGGTTGTAAAGGGGCCAGTGACAGCAGAAACAACAGATGGCCAAACACATACCCTCAAAGAAGGTGATCCAATTCATTTAGATGAAACCATTATCACCGCCGTAGATAGCTATGTCAAAATGATTTTAAATGATGGGACGGTATTCCAATTAGGTCCCCAATCACGTGCTCACTTAGATAAATACGCTTATGATCCGGCGGTGGTTGGGGGCGAATTTGAATCTTCGGTGTCTATCGGTACTTTTCGCTATATCAGTGGCAAGATTAGTGGTCATAACCAAGGGCAACATACGCTTATAAAAACGCCTTCGGCTCACATTGGTATTAGAGGAAGTGAAATCGATATTCAAGTCGATGAACAGGGATCGACCACCGTTGTCCACCTGTCAGGCTTAATCAGTGTGACCTCTCCATATCATGGTGGGGAACAAATCGTTTATGAACATGGTACGACAATACATATCTCGAGTGAAAGTACTTCGGCGATGATGGTTAATACTTTGACAGAACCTCAGATTGAACAAATTAATCAAAGATGGGAGGTTTTTGGTAGCACCGATTATGTGATTGAGGAAAAGTTATCGCAGCCCGAAAGTGTTAATCCAAATTCTTCTGAGTCCCAACCGGATTCTTCTTCACCACCAGATACCTCTTCGACACCAACTCCTGATGCTGGGGCTAGAAATCCTTTTGCCGCAGCCACTAAAGATGTCAATGCGGGTGAATCGATTGATGAACCCATTTCAGGTCATGAAACGCTTAGAGAATATGGTCAATTTACCGGTATAGCAGAATTATCACGGATGCCATCCTCTTCTTCAGGATCGGCGATTACCACGCGTTTAGGAACAGCGAGTACCTCAAGTCGCTTTGATAGCGGTGATAATCTCACTACCACTGGATTAACTAATGAAATTCAAGCGCAAAGGGAATCAGTTAATCAAGAACAATTAATCGGTAATAAACACACTTCATTTGTTGAAGATGAGATCCTTTCTTTAAAGGGCGATATTATTCAAGTTCTTCCCGAAAAGCCGTCGGTCCCCAGTAATCATGTGCCCATCACTCAAAGTGACTCCTTTGTTGTTAATGATAATGCACCGGTCAGTATTCCAGTAGCGACTTTACTTGCAAATGATCGAGACAGTGATGGTGATCCGTTACAGATTGTTGCCGTAATCGATCCTAAAAGTGGTGCCGTCCAGTTGGTAAACGAAACCGAAATTATCTTCACCCCGCAAACTCCTTTTAGCCAAGGCAGTTTTAACTACCTCGTTAGCGATGGTAAAGCAACCACACCAGGTGAAGTGATTATCACTCAAAGTCATGGGCCAACAACTCAAAATCATGTCCCCATCACTCAAAGTGACTCCTTTGTGGTTAATGATAATACACCGGTCAGTATTCCAGTGGCGACTTTACTTGCAAATGATCAAGACAGTGATGGTGAACCATTACAGATTATTGCCGTAACCGATCCTAAAAGTGGTGCAGTCCAGTTAGTAAACGAAACTGAAATTATTTTTACCCCGCAAACTCCTTTTAGCCAAGGCAGCTTTAACTACCTCGTTAGCGATGGTAAAGCAACGACCCCGGGTGAAGTGATTATCACTCATAATTTAGCACCGATTGCTCACGATGATCAGCTAATCATTCGAGATCTCGCCCCATTGACTATAGACACAAGTCGATTATTGGCTAATGATAGTGATCCCAATGCGGATACTTTAAAAATTATCAGTGTGAGTCAAGCCAGTTTGAATGGCAGCGTTGCTTTTAATCAACAAGGTGATATTGTTTTTACTCCGCACTCGAATTTTATTGAAAACGGTTTTGGTAAATTTACTTATGAAGTGAGCGACGGTCATGATAAATCAGCGATTGCTTCGGTCATCATTACTTTAGCACCCACTTCTCCAACTGAAGAGACTCCGCCTAATCCACCGAATCAACTTCCAGTTACCAAAAATGATTCAATAGAAATTAACCACCTTGAACCAACCAAGATAACAATCAATCAGTTACTAGATAATGACCATGATCCAGATAACGATAACTTAAGTATTATCAGCGTTCAGGATGGTTTAAATAGTCAGGTTACCTTGAATCAAGCTAGTGGTGAAATCGTTTTTACGCCAACATCAACGTTCAATAATTATGGGCAATTTACTTATGAAATCAGTGATGGTCATGATCACACGGCTACCGCTATCGTTACTTTAAAACTAAATTCACACCCGGTGGCGAACCCCGATGGTCCTATAGAAATTAACTCATTTGAACCAAGTAAGATAACAACCAGTCAGTTACTAACTAATGACACTGATCCAGACCACGATAACTTAAGTATTATCAGCGTTCATGATGGTCTAAATAGTCAGGTTACCTTGAATCAAGATAGTGGTGAAATCGTTTTTACACCAACACCAACGTTCAATGGTTCTGAGCAATTTACTTATGAACTCAGTGATGGTCATGATCACACGGCTACTGCTACCGTTACCGTTATTTTAACTGATGGACACACCAATTTAGACTCGATTGCAAAGCCCGATGGTCCTTTTGACATGGCTTTTCAAGAGCAGATTTCTCTTCCTATCCAGGAATTGTTAGGAAATGATTCAGATCCTGATGGTGATCCGCTTACCTTGAGCCGTATTACGGAGAGTGCGAAGGGTACTGCAACACTGGATGGCAATGGCAATGTTATCTTCACTCGTGGTACTGATTTCCAAGGAGAGGGAGGATTTACCTATGAAATCACTGATGGTAAGGGTGGTTTGGCGACTACTCAAGTCACTCTAACGGGTTCAACTATTTTAGTTAATCCGTTAGTTAATCCGGATGAAGGGGAAACGAGTAAAAATCAAACCTTAATATTGCCAATCGCTTTATTATTGGCCAATGATTTACCTAAAAATGAACTGATTGTTACAGCAGTCAACAATGCGATTCATGGTGAAGTTCAACTGGATCAAGCGAATAATCAGGTTGTATTTAAACCAGAATTAAACTTTAGTGGCCCAGCGCATTTTGATTATGTTGTTGCCAATAATCAAGGTGTTAATGTAACCACTTTTGTCAAGATTGAAGTCATTAATCATGTCCCTATCGCCAATCCTGATCTATTCGATACAGTAAGCAATACGCCCTTGCTCATTGCCAACGCTGACTTGTTAAAGAATGATAAAGATCCGGATGGCGATATCGATAAGTTAACGGTGGTGAGCGTAGCGGCAATAAACCAGAGTACGGTTACCTTGAACGGTGATAATATTCTCTTTACACCGGCAAAAGATTTTGAAGGTCAGGCTCAATTTAGCTATACCATTACCGATACCAGTGGCAGTCCAGCGACTATACCCGTCACCGTCATGGTAGAACGGCTTGTCCATGAAGATCATCTCGACACCACTAAAAACCTGAGTATTACGATTACGGCAAAAGATTTATTAGCCAATGATAAGGATCCCAATTTGACTTTAACGGCGGTGACTCCAGTGGAGCAGGGCACCGTTGTACGAGATGCTGATGGTAATATTATTTTCACACCGGCACCTAACTTTGTTGGTGAAGCGCAATTCCAATATTCGGTTACGGATGTCGCCGGCAGAACGGATAGTGCCTTAGTCAAAGTCATGGTAACCAACACGCCGCCAGTTGCTCAAGATGATACGGCTACCACAATGGCAAATCAGGTACTGACTATTCCTATCACGGATCTATTAGCCAATGATCATGATGCCGATCCTGGTGAAAAATTGACTCTGATAGGGGTCAGTTCTGCAAATCAAGGTGAGGTGGAATTAAAAACGAATGAAATTCTATTTACCCCAGCAGAAAATGTGACTGGTGAAGCATCCTTTAAATACACCATAATGGATACCAGTGATGCTCAAGCGACCGCCACGGTCAATATCACCGTAACACCACCTCTTAATTTGCCACCGGTAATTACCTTGCCCGATAGCCAAACTCCCCTTAGCTATCAGGTACAAAATGAATCATTACTCATCGATAAAGCCGCTACCGTTACTGATCCAGATTCTCCTAACTTTGCGGATGGAACCTTAGAAGTTGTTATTTCACCCCAGCGAAGTCCTTATGATATACTTGAAATTCAAAATCAGGGTTCCATTAATGTCTCTAGTCCTAGTGGTGGTGAGATTACCTTCAATGGCACTACAATCGGCAGCTTTTTTACGATTTTTTCTACCCATATTTTGGTGGTAAAATTTAACGAGAACGCGAATCCAGATAATACTGAAGCCTTGTTACAAGCAATCGCTTATAAAAATATCGCCCCGACTCCTTTGGCAGAGACGTTAACGGTTAAAATGACTCTGAGCGACGGCGACGGTGGCACCAGCGAAATGGTTAGTCGTGACATTGAAATTACAACCACTAATACGCCACCGGTGGCAGAAGATGATAGTGTGAATCTGCCATTTAATACCCCAACAACGATTGCAGTCACTGACTTATTACAAAATGATAAAGATATTAATCCGACCGATATTTTGAGTATCTCGGAAATAACCCCGATAAGTGATGGCGTACAAGCGAAATTAGTGGGTAATGAAATCCAATTGTTCATTGACGCCTTAGCCGCTAAACATTTTGAACCGGTTACTTTGGATTACAAGGTGACTGATGGCAATAACGGTGAAGATTCAGCGACAGTTACCATTACGCCTGACAATGTCATCATGGGTACATCAGGTGATGATAACTTGGCTGGTACCCCCAAATTAGACATTATTCTTGGCCAAGCTGGGAACGATACCTTTAACGTTAGCAAAGGCTCAGATATTCTTCTCGGCGGTGAAGGGAATGACCTATTTATCCTTGACCCAACCATTGCTAATAGCGTATATATTAATGGTGATAGTGGAGTTAATACCCTGAGTCTGGGTGGCACGGACAATCAAATTCTGGATCTGATCACCAATCAGCGGTTACCCCTTGATCAACAAATTAATTTAGACAACATCAGCAAAATTGATTTAGCCAGTCATTCCAGCGGGCATAACCAATTACGTTTAAGTATTGAGGATGTGTTGGATTTGTCTGATACCCATCAATTAATTATTGAAGGTAACGCGACGAGTATGGTAAATTCGGTTTCACAAGGTTGGCACAATGAAGGGATTGATAATACTGGCTTATATAATCGCTATACTCACGAAAACGCAGAACTATTAGTCAGTGTTGACATTAGTAACCAATTTATTTCTTAAAAAAATAGCTAACAACAGATAAATACTTTAATTATCTTGTCATATTGAATAATAGAACTTGAGCAAAATCAGGGAACATGATGGCTTGGTAAAAAAAGTGGCAGGTTTATCAAGAGTTAAGGATAGAGCATGACAAAGTTGATTTATGGTTTATTGTTGATAATTTTACCATCATGGCTACAAGCTGAAACTTTAACAGCAGTCATTCAACAGACCTTAGAAACTAACCCGGAAATCTTAATTACGATTAAAAATCGTTATATGGTTGAGCAACAATTGCAACAAGCACAAGCAGCCTATCGGCCAACGATAGACTTGATAGGCGGATATGGGCGAGAAATTAGTGATAATGTTTCTACTCGTCGTGCCGGTGGCGATGTGACCTTGACCCGTCGAGAAACGGGATTAAGCCTTTCTCAAATGTTGTTTGATGGTTTTGAAGTTAAAAATAGTGTGAATAAACATCAGTATCTGGTTAATTCAGCCGCTTATAAAGTTCAAGAAAGCAGTGAAGATATCGCGTTACAAACGGCAGAAGTTTACCTAGAAATATTGCGGCGACGACAATTAGTTGAACTCAGTAAAGACAATGTAGTTATTCATCAAAAAATACTTGACCAAATTCGTGATTTGGCAGTCGGCGGTGCCGGACGTCAAGCCGATGTACAACAAAGTTCCAGCCGATTGGCATTAGCAAAATCGAGCTTAGTGAATGCACAAGGCAATTTGCGTAATACTGAAATCACCTATCGACGGATCACCGGAGAATTACCTGATGCCTTAATTCAACCGGACTTCACTTCCTTAGAAAAGACTCTACCGCAAAGTGAAACCAAAGCTTTTGAAATAGCACTGAATAGTCATCCAGCGTTACAAATTGCTTATGCAGAATTAGAAGCCGCACAGGCAGCACACCAACAAGTTAACTCGACTTTTATGCCCCGGTTTAATTTAGAATTGGGTATTACCGATAATCAAAATTTAGATGGCGTCAATGGCAACAACGATGATATTACGGCGATGTTAAGAATGCGTTATAACTTATATCGTGGGGGTGCTGATCAATCCCGTCTACAGGAAGCTGCTCAGCAAGTGGGTGCAGCTCAAGAGATGATCCGCAAAATTCAGCGAGCGCTTGAAGAAGAAACTTTTCTAGCCTGGAATGGCTTAATCACGACCCGAGCACGTTTAGATCATCTGGAAAAACATGTCAAATCCACTGCGGAAGTTCTTGAATCCTATAGAGAACAATTTAAGTTAGGCCAACGCACACTCTTAGATGTCTTAGACTCAGAAAACGAACTGTTTAATGCGCGTACTGCTCTCGTTTCAGCACAATATGCAGAAATGCTCAATATTTTACAAGTACTGAAGAGTATGGGAATATTACTGAAAAGTATGAAAATTGATTTGCCCCCAGAATCTCAAATCACTTTTTAAACGATCAGAATGATTATGTCTGCTTTAAATACCGCTCTTCTCAGTCTATTTGTTGGAGTTATTGTTCTTTCACTCAAATGGCTGGCTTATTGGTGGACTGGCTCCGTTGCACTCTATTCAGATGCACTAGAATCTTTTATCAACGTTGCGGCTGCCCTCGTGGCATTTATTGCCATATGGGTTTCCTCTCAACCGGCTGACGATAATCATCCTTATGGTCATACGAAAGCAGAATACTTCTCAGCGGTTATTGAAGGGGTATTGGTAGTGTTAGCGGCTTTAGCCATTATTCGTGAAGCTTGGGAACGTTTATTGGCACCAGTAGCCCTCACTTCAATCGGTTCAGGAATTCTCATCTCCTTATTGGCTTCGTTGTGTAATGCGGCCTTAGCCAGTTATTTGTTGTATATCAGCAAAAAAACCAACTCGATTGCCCTGAAAGCGGATGGTTTACACGTTTTAAGTGATGTTATTACTTCGGTAGGTGTACTTATCGGGATAGGGCTAGCTTGGCTGACCCAGTGGTGGATGCTTGATCCACTCTTAGCGATTCTCGTTGCCATTAATATTCTCTGGATGGGATGGCAATTAGTCCGTGAATCGGTGGGAGGGTTAATGGATGAAGGTTTGACACCGGAAAAACGAGCCCCTTTATATGAAATCATTCGTAGTCAGATGGAAACCGCTTTGCAGGTTCATGCGATTAAAACGCGTCGCGCGGGTCATCTAACCTTTATTGAATTTCATTTGGTGGTTCCTGATGATATGACCGTAAAAGTGGCACATAATATTTGTGATCGTTTAGAAGAAGCATTATGCCAACATATTCCAGAGGCTAAAGTGATGATTCATGTGGAACCAGAAAATAAAACTGAACATGGGGGCATTATTTTGTATCAAATGTATCAACAATAAAAGACAGTAGTCCAGTTGAGGAATTTATTCCATTAGAACTTCTAAGGATGCTTAGCGTCAGTGAGTTAAAGCAAACCCGCAGGTCTGCTCTTTTTTAGGGCGAATTGTAATGTTGTCCGTCAAAATAGGTTTGACAAAACACTAGCGCGAATCGGTCGAAAAAAATAGTTTAAACTCGAGTTAAATAAACAGAGAAAGACCAAGAGAAGAGAATAATTGGTTAATTAGAGAATAAGTTTATTTTAATAAACTGAAATTGATTATTCGACCAGAGCGTCTAAGGTAAGGAGAATATTTATGGCTCATTGCGCCATTTTAAGTGTCCTCGTCACGGTTAATTTCATTCTCCATCCCCCTTTCCTGATTTTATTTTTATTTAATTTGCCCAGTTAATTATTTTATTAGCTTGAGAATTTTAGTTTGCTAAGCCAACTTGTTGTAGTAGACTCACTTTTTGGCTTTGCAGTTTTTGATCGTTAGGGTACTGAGCAATCAGTTTTGACAATTGAGCAATGGCATCGTACCACATACCGTTTTCAGCATAGATAGCGACTTGTTTTTTCCCATCAGTTTCCTTAGCGATTTTATCGGCCACTTTATCAGCCAGTGCTTGAGAAACTCGTTCAATCGTACCAGAAGCAACAATATCATTGGAAGATTGTTGTTCGTCCATAATAATAGATACTGACCATTGATATTCCATCTCAGGAATTAACCCTTTATCTTTGATTTTCCAATTAATTCTTGCTAAATCGATTGCTTGCATTCCCGTATTTTGGGGAATCTTGATTTCAGTTTCGATGACCGGTTCCATACCTAAAGTGAAGTCTGTATAAGCCATGGTCAGTTTAATCGGTTTATTTATCAATTTAGAAGTTGACCAGTAAAGTGTCGGTTGGGAATAAATCGTGTGTCCCGTGTGATCGGGTGCTAACACGCTAAGTACCGGTGTACTATCCTCTACACCGCGGCTTCCACGGCTCCCACGACTTCCTCCTCCCACTCGAGTATTAGGTGCACTTTTCACCAGCGGTTTGTAAATGGACTTTGCCTCATCCGCTGCAGTAGAATTGATAGGGAATAACGTTATACACGTCATCGTTAAGGTCGTTAATAACACCATTGATTTGAGTTGATTACACATCAGTATTTTCCTTATAATAAAAAGTGGAATATGACGAAATGATATAAACCTTCTGCTTTTATTTCTTTCAATATGTTACTTCTCTTATCAATTTCAAGTTCTTACCCGGTAAAGGGTAATTCGCGCTTGTTTACCTTTCAGATTCACCTCACCAACTTGTTCAGTTTTAAAAGAATGTTTTCTGATTAATTTTAGCGTAGATTCACCAATAATAATGCGACAAAGGTTGTCCGGTTCAATATTTTTGTCAAAACTTTCTAATCGGGAAGCCGTATTAACCGTATCCCCAAGTACTGCATATTCTTGACGTTCTACACTACCCAAACTCCCAACGATCACCGGACCGGTAAAAATACCCACTCGCATTCGAATTAAAGGTAACCCTTGTGCTTGCCATTGCTCAGTTAAACGGGACATTTCACGACGCATAGTTACCGCACAATTAACCGCATTGATAGCATCATGAGCAATCGCTTTCTGGGAGGTCCGTGGAATAGGAACACCGAATACTGCCATAATTCCATCGCCAATAAATTTATTGACTTGACCATGATATTGGTTTTCAATAATATTGACCATGGTTGCCATATATTGATTAAGCCATTCCATCAACGCGTGCGGTTCCATTTGCTCAGAAACGGTAGTAAAATTTTGTAAATCTGTGAACAAAACAGTCGCCGTCAGTCGCTGTGAGACTAGACGACCGGCGGTTAAATATTGATCGCGTTGTTTCCAAATTTCTTCTGCCACTTTTTTAGAAACATGTCGAGAAAAAATTTGCATTAATACTGCCCGTTGTTGTTTACCTTGTTGAGTTAAATAAGCCAACATTAATAAGGCAGAACTGATCCAACTGAGAGCCGGTGCGGCCACAATAATCCAAACATGATGAGCAAATAGCCCATAGTCGATTATAAATAAAAATATAAATCCGACTATCAGAATTAAACTTAATCGCCATAGAGATTGAGCATATAAACATAGCAACGCACTGAGTAAACTCCATAATCCTATCCAAGCCATTTCTTGATTCTCACTCCAAGTTTGTAGAGTGGGTGAGTTCCCAAGCGCCATGCGTAACAATTGGCTGGTTGCATAAGCATGGATCATCGCACCGGGTATTCGTTGTTCACCAAAGTGACTTATTTTAAAAGGAGCATAGACAAAATCGGCGGTTGCTTGAGCATTGACACCGATAATGACAATCTTATCTTGTAACTGAGCCGGAGCCAATTGTCCGGTTAAAATTTTAGTAAAATTAAGTATTGGTGAAGGTTGCCAAGTACCAAAATAATCTAACATGAATTGAAACCCGCCGGCATCTAAATTAACGTAACCACCAAAATCGGGGGTTAAAGGAGATAAAACCGTTTTACCCAGACGAAGGGCAGACGAATCATTGGGATCCGGTTGGGGAACAATGTGGTGCTGTGCTAAATAGTGGAGTGCCAACCGTAAAGCTAAAGATTCAATGACCTGATCCTGTTTTTCATCATACATATACAATAAGTCACGACGAATAATGCCGTTGGTATCGGTCGGGACATCATTGAAACCCAGTTGATTTTTCTCTTTGAGTACCGGTGAAGGATCAACTCTCACGCCATAACGGTCTTGATATTTAAAAATGCCCAGAATCTGGGGAGAATTAGCAAATAGATGCTTTAATTGTTCATAACCACCACTGCCTTCAATGGGAACCGGTAAATCACGATAGAGATCTAATCCAATGGCATTTGGTTTATGGGCTAAAATGGTGGTTAACAATTGAACTAAATGTTGATCCGATAATGGCCACCCCCACTGACGTTGATCCTCATCATCCGCTAAAATCATCACGATTCGATCATCGGTAAAGGCCTTGGAATGAGACTGCTGCCATCGCAAAAAATCATAAATTTTTAATTCTAACGGTTGTAACCAGCCTAGGGCACGGCAACCCAGAATACTCAAAAACACAATATGTCCTATAACCAGAGCAGCTATCACCGTGGAGTACTTGTCTAACAATCGGTTAAGATAATTTTTCATGGGAATTATCGAGTGATAAAATTCGCATCGATAAATCGACCGCCTGTACACTTTTAGTTATAGCACCAATTGAAATATAGTCAACCCCCGTTTCGGCGATGGGTCTAATGGCATCTAAAGTAATTCCACCGGAGGCTTCCAATTTCGCTTGACCTTGGACTTGAATCACCGCTTCACGTAACTGATTGAGATTAAAATTATCTAGTAATAAAATATCAGCACCGGCTTGCAAGGCTTCGGTAATTTGTTCAAGAGTTTCGACTTCAACTTCGATAGGTAACTGCGGGGCATGATGTCGAGCCGTCATCACTGCTTGGGCGATAGACCCCGCCGCCAAAATATGATTTTCTTTAATTAAAAAGGCGTCATATAAACCCAGACGATGATTTTTACCTCCGCCACAACGCACAGCATATTTTTGTGCACTGCGTAACCCGGGTAAAGTTTTACGTGTGTCTAATAGGCGGGTATGAGTCCCCTTGATAGCAGCGACATAACGTTGTGCTGCAGTTGCCGTACCGGAAAGTAATTGTAAAAAATTTAAAGCGGTGCGTTCACCAGTTAATAACGCACGGGCGGGACCGCTTAGCTGACATAAGCGTTGCAGCGGCTGAATAGCTTCACCATCTTTAACAGACCAAGTTACCTGTACTTGGCTATCTAATTGGTTAAAAACTTCATCAACCCAGGCAGTACCACATAAAATGGCCGATTCACGACTGATTACTTGAGCCTGCGCTTGAGTGTTCACTGGAATCAGTTGGCTAGTGATATCACCGGTACCCATATCTTCTTGTAAGGCACGTCGTACTGTTTCACTGATATCCGTTGGTAAAGCAAGTTGATCCATATTATTCCTAAATCTAATGATATTGACGGATAGTTAATTGATCACCCCGTTGAGAGAATTCCAGTTGTTTGAGAAAACTCATTCCCAGCAACACTTCCTCACCTTGCATCGTCGGGTTGATGCTAGCCCGTACCTCATTGAGTTTAATCTCTCCTAAAGCGACACTCTCAATGAGCGTGCTATAAGTTGTAACAGTACCGTTAGCTGTTTCCATCAATAGAGGGGTTCCACGTTGTAAATTGAGGCGAAGTGCGACTGATTCTGGAATAGACACGGTAGTGGCACCGGTATCGAGAAAAAAAACCACCGATTGATTATTAATGCTCCCATTGGCAACATAATGTCCACTACGATTTCGTTGTAAGATCACTTGTCGATAACCTTCTTGATGATATTGTGTAACCGGTGCTTGGTTAGGATTATTTTGGCGCTCAATAAAGTGGTTAAAAAATAAAGTCAGCAACACCAGTACTAATATCCATGCCGCATAAATCATGCCTTTTCCTAAGCGTTGTGGTAGTTGAGTCATATCAATATTAGTTATATCCCTTGGTAAAAGATCAAGATTAATGATTGAATTTAGCTTTATATAATTAATATTTAACCAAATATTTTTTTAAGCACGCTAGAATAGTTAAATAAAAGAAGGTAGATAATACTTATGACTGATAACATATTAAATATTCTTAAAAGATAATTTAAGTAATACTAATACCCATTTCATATCGGGGTGACTACTTCTATACCACAATAAAAATTGTTAGACCAAATGAGAATTACTGTCATGAGAAAAAGCAATTGACAGGTATTAAAAAAGTTTTGCTATACTACCTATCTTTATAAAAAATGGAAGTGAATAAACAATGATGAAAAAGTACTTCTTACTGATTAATGTATTGTTGATTTTTAACGGGCAAGATACCGCCGCTGCCGATAGAATGATGGTGGAAAACAATCTCAACCAACCAGAAATCTTTCCCAGTGAAACGACTAATTGTGCAGATACAACCGACTTAGCACTAATGAATGACTGTGCGATAAAAGTTTATCAGCAAGCCGATAAGCGACTACAAGAACTTTACCAACAACTGATGCCATCTAAGCAATCCTCAACGGAACATCCCTTACTCAATTCCAATGAGAAAAAATTATTTAAAAAATCACACGCTTCGTGGCTTAAATCCCGTGAAGATTATTGCAAGTTTGCTACTCAAGCGATTAAAAATGAACCTGGCTATCCTTTTCATAAATATGATTGCCTTAGACGCATTACTCAGCAATATATTCAAAATTTAGAAAAGTATATAGAAGATTTAGACGTTTAAACCAGCGTATTGATTATTAATATAACCACAACGATTTAATTTCCTAAAGCAGTGCAAACGATTGTTCTTTCTGAACGTGGACCATCAAATTCACAGAAGAAAATACCTTGCCACGTAGAAAGTCCTAACTTTCCCTCAATAAGGGGAATCGTTTCGGAGGGACCAATTAAACCCGCTTTCAGATGAGCATCACCATTGCCATCTTGTTGATCATGTAACCATACACCGCGAGGGATGATTTTTTGTAAAAAATGCACCACATCACGAGGTACACTTTGATCCCAATTTTCTTGAATCATAATAGCGGCGGTTGCACCTTGTGCATAAACAGACAATACTCCATTCTTGATAGTCATTTTTTGGGTAATGGCTTCAATGGCTGAAGTAATATCCACGAGTTCTTCCCGCAAAGCAGTGTGTAAAGTAATGATTTGTCTTTGCACCATAGCCCATTTTCTCAGTTATTTTAAAGAAACAAAGCCTGATTTTAAATTCCTCCACTGTGTCACTGCCTTAATTCAATAGTCAATTGATGAAATTTAAACTTCATTTCGTTTAATTTAATGGTGGTGTTCTACAGGGAGGAATACTTGTTATTGTTAACCAAACTTAAGCCCGTTTTTTTAATATTGGGTTCTTTTTTCTTAACCACTCGCAAAACTTTTCATAAAGATTGCACGGTGAATATCGCCTAAACTAACCATGCCCACGAGTTGGTTATTTTCCTCTGTCACTGGAATACGGCGAAAATTATTTTTGGCCATAACTGAAACGGCTTTTAAAATTGGCATATTGGGATTAACACTGATAACACCACTATTCATAAGATCAGATGCTTTCAATGGCAAGACTTTTTTATACTCAGCTTCCATACTTTCAAAATCAATACTCCCCATTCCGTCGGTCATAATATCTTTAATACTTGGAAATAGGTAACGTAAAACATCTCGTTCAGCTAAGATGCCAACTAATTTATCACCTTCTCCCACTACCGGTAAGCCACTAAAACGACTGAGACACATAATAGATGCCACTTCTTGTAAGCGTGTCTCTGGAGTGATAGTTTTCACAGCACGTGTCATAACTTCTTTTACAAGCATGGTCTTTCCTTTATTAAAATGAAAAAAAGATTGTATCTGTTGCTTAATAACAAAAAAGGCAAAGATACGCTATCTTGAACAGAAAGAAAAGCTTAATAGCTTAAGTTTCTTATTTTTTTATAATTAGATAAATAATCGATCGATTCAATTTAACCATTCCCCAAAATTAACCGCTATTCCGAGTAGTCATTTATTCTTTTTTCAAGCTGACAATATCGGTATAAAGTGCGCTGCCAACCCGAGTTTTGAGAAATAGGATGATACCATTCTCTAATTCGAGTTTCATACTCTCTGAGAATACTTGGTTTTAACCGTGATAAAATAAAAGTGGCATAATAAACCCCATCTTCATTTTTCTTATCCATTTTTTCTAGATAAAATTCGGTGATTTCACGTTGTAATTGGTCATTGAGGTATTCGATATGGTTCATTAAAATGGAAAAGCCTTTGAAACGATCTGTGGTTTTGGCAGATAATAAATTTTGAGCAGCTTGATGAATAAATTCACTACTCACCTCTTTGTTCACCACTTGACAAGCGGGTGTTTGGTTTTCACCTTCTTCGTCTCCTATTAATTCTTGGCATTCTAATCGACGTTTTTCAGTTTCTTGGAGTTGAATTTGAAATCTTTCGATTTCTTCTTCTTTTTTAGCCAGTTGCGTTTTTAATTGTTGGTTATTTTCTGCTAATTTTTGTCGATTTTCTTGTTCTTCACCCAGTTGATTGCGCATGGTAATGAATTCTTCTGTCAATTGTTTTTTTTCAGCAACGATCTGACTCAATAAATAAGAATATGAAAAGATAAGCGTAAGTAAAATGGCAGCGATGGTAAAAGAAATGGCGGTCACAATTTGTGTTAATTGATTATTTTCATTCATAAATTAGATCCATCTTATTCTTAAGCTTAAAGCGGTGTAAATGGACATTTAACACCTGGCTTGTTAAACATGGCCATTATAGAATGATTGACGAGAAAGTTTCTTAGCTAAGAAGAGAAAAACCAGCAGGAAGATAAGTCGAGTTATTCATTAAATTGACATATCGGACAGGGTTTAGTTTCTGCTTGTTGAAGTTGGATACGGAGTGATTGAATTTGTTGACTCAGTTGGGTTTTATCTTGTTCAGTTAAAACTCTTTTTTCTTTTTCTTCATCGAGTTGTACACGGGCATTAACTAATTCGTTGGCCAATAATTCTTTTTCAGTCACTAACTGAATCAACAAATAGGAATATGAGAAGATTAAAGTAAGCAAAATGATAGCAAGGCTGAAAGCGATGGTGGTGATAATCCGAGGAACGTTGTTTTCACTCATTATTGGAACAACTCAGTTTAGTTTTTTTAATTCATATCAATTGATTAACAATAAGCTCAGTTTAAAAATTAAAAGATTGAGTAGGTTAAAGCTTAGTTAATAAGCAACCAACAATAAATATGCCAAAGGAATTGAGTTGATATCAGCCCAGTTTTGGTGATTTTTTAGGCATCGACCGGCATGAATTAGACATAAAATTGTCAATAATATGACTAGATACAGGATGAGTCCGTTAGAAAGGCTAATGCAAAATGCAATAGAAAATAAATAACAGTTTCAGTTATTTTAAGTAACCAAGACTACTTAATGCGACTTAACTTAATTTTCCTGGTTAGCGTTATTTGCAAATTGCAAAAAAAATTGCAAACTAAAAAGCATTTTGCAAAATTTATCTGCAAATATGAAAATAGTACTAAAAAATTATTATTTTACAATCAATTAGATTAGTTAGAAAAACGGTATTGTTTTTGCTTAACTAAAGTCAAAGGGTTTATTACTTCGAAGCACTAAAGTGAATGTCAACTGAATAACAGACATCCTCTTCTGTAAGGAAAAAGACTTTTTTAAATGGTTATTTATCTAGCAATAGGCTTAGCCCTATGAGGTCGACTGACTAAGTAGTCGATTTTTCATAGGGCTGTATTATTTTTTGGGATTATACAACGTTTAGCGGCGTAACCAAAAAATTATATTACATATAATAATCAGGTCCAGTCGCAATTGTTTGTAAACCATATTTCTTAATTAAGCGATAAATATTCCGTTCACTTACCCCAGATATTTGAGCCACTTTAGAACGGTGTCCAGAATATTTATTTAACAATAATTTTAAGTAATGCTTTTCAATTTCTTCTAAAGTCGGTTGATGATCAAAAGATAATTCAAAACCCATTTCTTTTTTCTTTTTGTTGGAAGTAGAAAAGATTAAATGTTCTGGGTGAATTTGAGTCTTATGACCAGCAAGGATAATCGATCTCTCGACGACATTTTTCAATTCACGAACGTTACCAGGCCAATCATAAGCAATCAATTCTTTCATAGCCGTAGGCGAGATCGTTTTGTTAACCCGACGGGAAAAATTATGATACTGCAAAAAATATTCTACTAATTCGGGGATATCTTCTCGTCTCTCACGAAGGGGTGGAATAGTAATAACAAAACCACTTAACCGATAAAATAAATCTTGACGAAAGGTACCCTCTTCACTCATTTCTTCTAAATTGCAGTTAGTTGCTGCCACAATTCGCACATCAGAACTTAAATCGTTGGTGCCACCAACCCGCCTAAATCGCTTGGTTTCTAATACTCTTAATAATTTAGCCTGAATATTCGGTTCAATTTCACCAATTTCATCTAAAAATAAAGTTCCACCATCAGCAACTTTAATTAATCCCTCTTTCTGACGGTCGGCACCGGTAAAAGCACCTTTTTCATGTCCAAATAATTCCGATTCAAATAATTTTTCCTGCAACGAGCAACAATCTAAAGCAACATAGTTGCGATGAGCGCGCTCACTTTGTTTATGAATTTCAGCAGCCACTAACTCTTTACCGATACCACTTTCCCCATGGATTAAAACACTCATATTAGTTGGAGCTACTTTACGAATGAGATCATGTACTCTTCTCATAGACTCACTCTGTCCAACCATACGTTTACAGTGCTGATGTTCAATTTGTGATTTACAGAATTGATAATCTTCACGCAAGGTTATTGTCTCCAATACACGTTGAATGGTAAGTTCCAAATCGTCTATTTCAATTGGTTTAACCAAATATTCTACCGCGCCGGCTTTCATTGCATTAACCGCTTCCCTAACTGAACCATGAGCAGTAAGTAAAACGACTGGTGGTAAGGTTCGGTTGCCATTTTCAAATAATTCCATACCATAACCATCAGGTAAGCGGCAATCTAGCAGAATTAAATTAGGTTCATGAGCACTTAAGTGACGTCGTGCCTCTGCTAAACAGGCTACGCCTTCCACGTCGTAATCTGCATTTCGTAATGTTTGTACGAGTAACTGATTAAGCGCTATATCATCTTCTATAACCAAAATACTTGGAGTAACCATGTTAACAATTTCGCATTTAGATTTAAAAAAACTTGTATTCAACCATTGCTAATTTAATTAGCTAGTTTGCCTAAGAATTAGCATTTTTTAAAAAACTAAGTCAATTCAAATTATTATTTAATTCATTAGCGATTATAGATAGTTATTCTATCTCAATGGGGTTAGATTAAGAGGTATTTAACCCACTTGGAATGAGATAAATATTTTGAATGAACTTAATGAAGAGAGTATTACAAGAAGGTGATACTCGGTGAGTGACGAGAAAATATGAATTAATTAAAGTGGTTTGATAACCGGTATCTTTCAACCAGGCCGGTAAAAAGGGAATAATGAGATTTCGAGTCAATCGATTGCTGTTTCGAAGCCATGGTTTAAACCATACAGTCAATATCATTAAAGTCAGCAACCCCAGTTTTGCTAAACTCTGCTGATGCAAATAATTTAAGTGCCTGCTTATCCACAGTGAAGGTAGAGACTTCATTGCACGTTCTCCTTTGGCGATAAAAGTATCCTTTATATATACCAATTTGGCGGAAATTATGGTGAACAACCCGTTCACAGGGGTAAAATGATAAAGCCATTTACTGTCAACACTCAGACTTTACTTACAAAAATCTTTTGCTTGCCTACAATTTGCTTACACCTCCTATTATTGGTTTAGTTACCTAATTTCATTTGCTGATAAAGGGTTCAGTTTGAAAATTTCAAGGGTCTTGTATGGTCTTGACCTTCCAATCAACTGTGCAATGAAAAATAATTAACTTGTCATTTTGGCATACAACACTCCGCTCACTAAAATTTATAAAAGTATTAATCAAGTTAACCCAGGATTAAGTTACTGTCGTAGAGGCTATTTCTTAAATAAAAACTTATATATCAAATTGTTACTCTATTTGTCAATAAAAAAACTAATACTTTACCGCTGTTGAATCTGAATTTTTATTAATTAAAGAATAAAACCAGCTTTTTAACGGATAAATTGATAAAAATCAATACAATTTTATTATTCTTTTAATAAAATTAACTGATAATAAAATAAATTATTTTTTTTATTTTATCATTCAATTAATTACTAAATTAGTAATACTATAAATAGTAATGAATTTATTATAAAAATAATAGAATAATAATTTAATTATATTAATCACATTTAATAATAACTATTGAAGAATAAAAAATACTTTTCTTTTGATATTATTATGAAAATATTAATTCTTATGATTAATAAATCATAACAGGATAGTGAGTATAATTTGTCAAGAAAAGGCCACTTTTCTCAAAAATAAGTTTAAGTAGGATATAAGTTATTTCTAATATTCAATATTTAAATTAATTCAATAAATTTGAATTTAATTAAATGCTAATATTATTAAAGTATAATGTTGTTTTCGCCTAAACTGCATCAGTTCAACTATACAATTTCTAATTGACTCCAAAGTTCATCAATCTTTTTCTTAACCGCTGGACTCATACCAATGGATTTTCCCCAACAGCGTTGAGTTTCACCTGGCCATTTATGAGTGGCATCAAAACCAATTTTACTACCCAGACCGGATATCGGTGAGGCAAAATCGAGGTAATCAATCGGGGTATTTTCAATTAATAGGGTATCACGTATTGGATCCATACGTGTTGTCATTGCCCAAATGACGTCTGGCCAATGGCGGATATTGATATCCGCATCAGTCACGATTATCCATTTGGTATACATAAATTGTCGCAAAAATGACCATATCCCCAACATGACTCGTTTAGCATGACCAAGGTATTGCTTATTAATGCTCACCACCGCTAGTCGATAAGAACAACCTTCTGGGGGTAAATAAAAATCGACAATCTCTGGGAATTGTTTTTGTAAAATCGGTACAAAAATTTCATTTAATGCTATCCCCAAAACCGCTGGTTCATCCGGAGGGCGCCCGGTATAAGTACTGTGATAAATCGGCGTATAGCGATGAGTCAAGCATTCTACGGTCAAGACGGGGAAAATTTCAACTTCGTTATAATAACCGGTATGATCACCAAATGGCCCTTCTCGTGCGGTTTCTCCTGGATAGATAAAACCTTCTAATATCCATTCCGCATGAGCCGGTATCTGTAAAGTATGGGTTAAGCAAGCAGCAACTTCAGTACGACTACCGCGTAATAAACCGGCAAAAGCATATTCTGACAAAGTGTCTGGTATCGGGGTAACTGCACCGAGAATCGTTACTGGATCAGCACCAATAGCAACTGCCACCGGAAAAGGCTGATTTGGGTAACGCTGTTGCCACTCCTGATAATCCAATGCGCCTCCTCGGTGAGAAAGCCAACGCATAATAAGTTTATTTTTACCGATCACTTGTTGACGATAAATACCTAAATTCTGTCTGGGTTTATAAGGCCCTTGGGTCACTACTAATCCCCAAGTGATTAGAGGCCCGGCATCCTCTGGCCAACAGGTTTGAATGGGTAACTGAGATAAATCAACTTCGTTACCAGTTAATCTATTTTCTTGACAGGGAGGATGGTTTACCACTTTGGGTGACATATTCAGAACTTGTTTAAAAAGTGGCCACTTTTCCCAGAGTTCTTTAATTCCTTTCGGCGGTTCTGGTTCTTTTAAAAAGGCTAACAAGTGACCTATTTCACGTAAGGCACTGACCGATTCTTGTCCCATAGCGAGGGCAACTCGCCGGGGAGTACCAAATAAATTACCTAAAACCGGAATATGATAATTTTTAGGATTTTCAAATAATAGCGCTGGACCACCCCCTCGCAAAGTCCGGTCACAAATTTCTGTCATCTCTAGATAAGGGTTAATTTCAATAGCAATACGTTTAAGTTCACCCACTTGTTCAAGTTTATGAATAAACTCACGTAAATCTTTATAAGGCATAATAATTAATTAACTAAAAAATTTTAAACCCAAATAATATAGATATTGGGATCCCAAAGCGGAGGTAAAAGCAACCCAGCGATAATTGTTTCCAGATTTTAGCTTAATCGTAATAACTCATTAATTAAAATAATTGCGCATAGCGTTGAGCTGCGGCACTCCGGTTTGGTTGTCCAAATACGCCTTGGATGACGGCCAAACAATCTGCACCCGCAGTAATTAACTGTTTGCCATTGTCAGGTGTAATACCACCAATAGCGACAATGGGACAATGGAGAAGTTGACGCGCTTGGCGTAACAAATCCAGGTGAGCAACAACCGCATTCGGTTTAGTATGAGATTGAAAGAAACGCCCGAATGCAACGTAAGTCGCACCGGCTGCCACGGCGTCTTGAGCTAAAGCCAGTTGATTATAACAAGAAACACCGATAATCACATCATGACCCAACCTAGCACGAACGGTGGTTAATTGGGCATCTTCTTTACCGAGATGGACACCTTCTGCACCCACTTGTTGTGCTAGATCAACATCGTCGTTAATGATCAAAGGTATTTGATATTGTTGACATAAATGGTGCAATGCTTGAGCTTGTTGAAAACGTTGTTTTTTATTATCACTTTTATCACGGTATTGAACAACTCGAGCACCGCCTTGAATGGCTTCTTCTACCGTTGCAACGAACCGAAACGACGGAATCAGATGACTATCGGTAATCGCATATAAACCACGCAAGGGTATCATTCTTTTTCTTTCTCACTGCTTAAACAATTAGCTTGTTGGTACAAGCGATTAGGTAGAATTTGTCCTTTGCCAGCTTGATATCCATATTGTAAACTAGTCCAAGTATAGCGTTGAGCTTCATAAACCGCCCAGTTCATTTCTTTACCTTGAGCCAGTAATCCAGCTAGGCTAGCGGCAAAAGTACAACCAGAACCATGATATTGATTCGGTAACCGGGGCCATTGCCATGATTGCGGCTTTTGCCCCTGAGTATATAACGTGTTAATAACCATCGGGGTATCTTCATGAGTACCCGTAATACAGACAAAGGGACAACCGGCGTTTATTAAGTCAGCGGCGGCGGCGTCGATTTGGTTTTTACCCGTTAACAGACGAGCTTCTTCACTATTGGGTGTTATTATTTGAATCAGTGGTAATAACTCTTTTATAATAGCCTGACGCACATAAACATCCGCTAAAGAATAACCACTGCCGGCGGCTAATACGGGGTCAAGTACTACCGGTAAAGAGGGATATTGGCAGAGAACTGGTTTAATGGCTTCAATGATTTCGACACTACCTAATAAGCCGATTTTAACAGCAGCTATAGGCATATCAACGAGTACAGCTTGTGCTTGGGTAGCGACTTGCGCACCAGATAGGGGAAAGTTATCCAGTAAATGAACGGTATTTTGGATAGTGATACAGGTTATAACGGGTGCGGCGTGGCACCCGTGGCTTGCCAATGCTTGAATGTCAGCACACAACCCAGCACCACCACAAGGGTCATTACCCGCTAATACTAAAACAATCGGTGGTTGGTTTAAGTTCATGGTCAGTTTTTTAAAATAAGTAATAAAATAGTAATGTCATTAAGGAATATTGATATGGCTAATAATTATAAAAAATATATGTGTGTGGTTTGTGGTTTCGTTTACAATGAAGAAGAAGGTTTACCTGATGAGGGAATTGCGCCAGGAACCCGTTGGAAAGATATTCCTAATGAGTGGGAATGTCCAGATTGTGCAGCAAATAAAGCCGATTTTGAACTAATAGAAGAAATTTAATGGTTCAAATTTGACCACCACAATCACTATTCATTCAATGAGGGAATAAAATAGCTTAATGGCATTAAGTTAACGTCATTCGCGCGCAAGCGAGAATCCATAGCTGTTTGACAACCCTAGATTCTTACGGGCTTGGAAATGATCAAAGCTTGTCCCCGTCCCGTGAAAACGGGGAGAGAATGTCTTAACTTAATGGCATTGAGGGGATAGCTATTTGACTTCGGTTGATTAAGTAGCTTAAATTGTTGTTTTTTCATCTGGATAAGCGAAAAGGCTACCATTTTCGTGAAGACTTTTTGGGGTTCTTCTTTAGTTATTAAAAAACTTATTTATAAGTTTAATAACGAGAGATCTAAAGTTAAATTTTACTGGCATCAATAAAGTGGCTGATAGACAAGTATTAATTGAATATTAGGGGTTCTATTGGCAACCCATAACGTGCCCAACTCACAATTCCCCCATGCAAATTGTAAACATTATCATAGCCTTGTTGTGCCATAAATAAACAGGCTTGAGCAGAACGTGCCCCAGTACGACAATAAAAAACCACTTTTTCATGTTTAGGGACTTCGTTAAAACGTAATGGCAACAAGCTAAGTGGTAATGGTTTGCCATTGGGAATGGAAGCTTGTGCCATTTCTTGAGGAGTACGAACGTCAATTAATAAAGGTGGATTTTCGGTTTGTAACCATTGAGTTAATTCTTGTGAATCTATTTCTTTGATAAGCATAAAAAAGGTTTTTCTTAGTAAGATTTTTAAAGATAAAATATCACTGATCTAGGGATAGATTATCTAATTTAAAGGTAACATGGCACATATACTCACTTTATTTTCCACCAGGATAAATGAATCCACGGCTGGCAACTTTTCTAGAATAAAATAACTCTGGCTCTCGTTGACAAGGCTTAAGTTGATATCGTTTGCTATTTAGACTAAAAATTACTATATTTTTTAATAAACTAACTTTTATTAGCGCTTAAATAATAGCGAGCTAATCGTTTTAAACCGCATTACCCGTATTTTAAAGAATTGGCAGAATAAAATTATATCTCCTCAATTTATCTTAACTACAATTCAGTTGTTGCTATCTGCAGATGAATAGCTCAATAATGGTATCAAATTAATAAAAATTCACTCGATTAATAGACTGATTTTTATGAATCATATTAAACAACTCTATGGACATTCGCTCGCTTTACTCACGGATTTGTACCAACTTACAATGGCTTATGGCTATTGGCAAACGGGCAAATTAAATCAAGAAGCCGTATTTACTCTCTTTTTTCGCAAACCACCTTTCCACGGTGGTTATAGTATTATGGCCGGCTTAGCCACAGTATTAGATTATCTAGATGGATTATGTTTTACTGAGACCGATTTAAGTTTCCTTGCAACCTTGACCGGAGTTGATAATAAACCCTTATTTAACTCTAATTTTCTTGACTATTTAGGAAAACTACGTTTCGATTGTGACCTCGATGCTATACCCGAAGGCACAGTAGTCTTTCCTCATGAGCCATTATTACGAGTACAAGGCTCATTATTACAATGTCAATTATTAGAAACTATTCTTATTAATGTTATCAATTTTCAAACCCTCATTGCAACTAAAGCTGCGCGTATTTGCCAAGCAACTCGAGGTGAACCGGTATTAGAATTTGGCTCACGACGTGCGCAAGGGATTGATGGAGCCTTATCTGCCAGTCGAGCGGCTTACATTGGTGGTTGTGCTGCAACCTCTAATGTGTTGGCCGGTAAACTTTATGGTATTCCGGTGAAAGGAACGCACGCTCACAGTTGGGTTATGTCTTTCGCAAATGAAATGGAGGCTTTTCAGGCTTACGCCAAAGTGCTACCTAATAACTGCATTTTTTTAGTGGATACTTTTGATACCCTGCAAGGAGTCAAAAAAGCCATAGAAGTCGGACAATGGCTACGAGAAAACGGACATCAATTAGTTGGCATTCGTCTTGATTCTGGTGATTTGGTTAAATTAAGCCAACAAGCCAGAAAAATGCTTGATGAGGCCGGATTTGAGCAAGCGCATATTGTAGCGAGTAATGATTTAGATGAACACCTCATTGCTGAATTTAAATCAGCCGGTGCGAAGATTAATCTATGGGGTGTTGGGACTAAATTGATCACTAGCTATGATCAACCCACGTTAGGTGGAGTCTATAAATTAACAGCCATCCGTGATGAACCTGATGCTCAATGGCAATATCGCCTCAAATTGTCGGAAGAATCTATTAAAATATCTAACCCTGGCTTATTACAAGTCCGCCGATTTATGGATGCTCAAGGAAAGTTTAGTGGTGATATGATTTATGACCAACTGCAACCACCCGTGGATGAGGTTCATTTAGTGAATCCTAATGCCTTTTCAGTCCATCCCGCACTTATTGAAGGATATACTACTTTACCGGCTGATATTCCCTATCAAGACTTACTTATCCCCGTCTTGAGAAAAGGAAAACCGGTCACAGAATTACCTTTATTAGAACAAATTCGGCAGAAAGTACAGACACAATTAACTCACTGTCCGACCGAGATCAAACGTCTTAATACTCCCGATATTTACCCAGTCAATCTAGAAATCAAGCTTTATCAACTCAAGCAAAGGTTGATATCAGAAGCACGTCATGTGAAAAATAGTTAAGCGCATTTTTTTAAAGATGATTTCAACCCGTTTACGTCCTCGTATTCAAAATATCTAAAAAAAGTGGGTTTTTTATATTTTTGGTGAGCACCGGTGCTCACTCTACTTCCTGGCTAACGCATCCTACTCTTTGGTTAGTTAATTATGGAAAATATCTATAGACTTCTTTCCTATGTAAAATCCTTGTAAAGATGATTGTATTTTCCACTATTTCAATACCTATCCTATAATCACCTACTCTAATACGATAAAAAGTTTCATACCCTTTTAATTTTTTAAGTTATTTATCCTATTAATATGATTTGCGTCCTGACATTCTTTTATGATAGATTTCAGTTTTTTGAACAAGCTACGATCCGTAATCTCCCTTAAATCCTTTTGAAATTTAGCTTCATATTTAACTTCCACTACAATGACGCTCTCTCTAAAATAGAAAAGATTTCTTCTTCCGCTACAAATTCATTTTTCCTCCCTTCAGTCACGGCATTGGCTAAACCCACTTCCTCTAGCGCTTCCAAAATCACCTCATAAAACAACTCTCTCCTATTTTTAATCAGATCGATGAGTACTTCTTCTAACAGTTCTTTGGTTTTTTCATCACTTATCATAAGTTCCATTAGTTACTCCGGAAAAATAAATGTGGAGAGATAGGGCGGGCAACAAAAATACGTTGTCCACTCTCCCTGACTCTCTAGTAGGGTGGGCAAAAAGCGAAGTGTTGCCCACTAAAGGATTGTTTATTGCCTCACCCAGTTAAAAAAGCCCTCGGATTCAACCTATCCCAAAGAATGCGATTGTTTATATTTTTGGTGGGCACCGGTGCTTACCCTACCTGGCTCGATTGATGCGGTTCGCAAGCTTACCGCATCCTACGCGGGCTACGCTGGTTTTGACGGACCCAGGATTTATTCAGTTTCTAAAATCACCGACCAAGATTTTCCATCATAAATAGCTGCTTCATCTCCCCCAGCAACAACAAGGATACCGTCACCTGTAGCTAAATGTGCCTTGGAATTCATATTTGGAACACCTAGCGTTTCTTTCTCTAAACCTTGATTAGTTACTTCATATATTTCGGAAACCGTCGAAATAAGTACTTTCCCATTGAAACACACAATACTTTCAAAAACTTCATCCGTTAAATCTTGCTGAATAACTTCCCAAATTTCGCCTCTTCCCTTGATAATTTCTCGACGATTTGTTGTTATGTACACCCAATCATCATCTGCACAGCAGATATTTTCTAACACAGAATTAGCGGGAACATCTATTTGTTCCCACTGATTACCATCATAATGCCATAAATCGGCATGTCCTCCACAGGCATACATATCTGATTCGCTAAATCCATCAATATCTGAAAATCCAGTATTTTCAAGTTTCGTATTTTCCCCTTGAGGAAACAAACCTCTATCTAGCTGAGTCCAATTATTAGCATGGTTTCTTATGTATACTTTTCGGCGAGGGCCAACACAAATAGCATGGCCACTGCGGATTGATTTTACGTTTGAAAAATAGAGGTTTTTCTTACGAGAGACCGGTTTCTCCCAATCATCATCGCCTTGTCCAGCGCAATATACTTCACCATCCTCAGTAACAAATATTGACCGACTATTAGGTTTAAAAACTGCAGCACCATGCACGCCGGTAGCTTCACCTAAATAACTGACTCCCCATCGATCTCCTGGAGGGTCATCTGGGCAATACATAAATATCGCCGTTGGACGTTGCTCTAAAGGATCGTCATTATCATCCGACCATTGTTGAGCTGTGAACCAAATGATATTCCATGCTCTGATGTGACAACTGCTAAATTCAAAACCTTTTAAATCTTCAAAACTATCTGCCATGATGAGATACCTCTAATTGGCATGTTTTTATAGTAAAAATAAGTGGCACGATCATTTGTCTGTCTTCTTATTTTTATATTTATCAAAATTCTTCCGAGTCATTCCATCTTTTTGTCGTACCTCTATTTCACCACCAGTTTTAAACTTTGAAAGCGATGCATCAATCTGGGCTTCAATACATTTTGGATTGCATTGTTGTGGGAAAGTTTCAGCATGTGCTTTGGTTACTTCAGTTTTTGCTTGTTTATACGTTAATGTTTCACCAGATTGAAGAATTGTTCGCAACTTATCTTTTGTCCTATCGTGAAGTTCACCATGGTCACCACTACTATGATCATCACCACTAACACAAACACACGCACCATCATTTACTGTGTAGGCATCACTAAGCCCTGGAACGTTTGTAGCACTATTCCCTCTGGTTCCCTGCAGCAAGGAATTCGGTAATATATGATGTCCAGTTTTTCCCTCACAACAATTTGGCGAACCAGAACCTCCATATGGAACTAACATGCAATTCCTAGCTTTTTTGCATTCTGGATCTTCACAGCATTCTTTTTTACTCTTGTATTTTTTTGTTACTGGGTCTGAACAGGCCGATTTTTCTTTGTTCATATCATCCTCACAGTCTTTAAGCTGTGCCGGTGTCATCGAATCCTTATAAGGCCAAGGCCCCGTATTTGTTGTAGCTGACCCATGATTATGCGTCGTCAAATCCAAATGCCGCACCACATTCTTCCCCTCAACCTTCACATTCGGCGACCAACTCGTAAAATACACTTTCCCTTGAATTTTACTGGTCACAATTCCCTTTTTAGGCGCACGCCCAGCCTCATTACCCGTGCTTTTCTTAAAGTGAGACTTATTTTTAAGCATCACCTCCTGGTTACTAATCTTAACGGTTTTACTGCCCTTCGTCGTATCCTTAGCAACAGCCGTATTCGGATAAGGAACCGGTACCCCCGGCGGCGTCGCTGGCGTCTGAGGTGGCGTAAAGCACACATCCGGAAAGGCACAAATCGACTTCCCATCCGCAGCCTTACAAGCAATCTCTCGTCCGTTTGCAAAGACTTCATTAGCCATGACTAAACCCTCCGTCACTGATAAAACAACACTAAAGCACCACGCTGACCCTGATCATTACCGAATAACCCTAAAAAATAATAAAAACAATTCCATCGAATTTTCCTTAAGCTTTTAGGGCGAGGTAATATATAATTTTTCAATTTTAATAGGTACTTGCAGTGATTTTAATAAGCGCCAATCATCTGCTGCTAATTCGACATACCAAGCGCCGGGCTTCAAATCCGGTAATGCTCCTCGGTAAAGCGCATTATTGATGCGTTCAAGTATAATACGGTTATCCAAATGGGCTCGGGTATGGTGACTCAGTTTCAGTTCAATTTGGTTAGGCAAAACATAATTCGGTTTAGCACTGAGAGTAAGATAGATTAGCTTTGGATCGCGCTTGAAATCTAAAATAGCTTGCAAGCCATGAACCCCAGCGGCTTGATCACGTGCTAGAACTTGATTGATTTCCAATCCCCGTTTGTAATAATCGTCAACGACTAAACCATCATCTGAAGTGATGGCGAGATCAAGGGTGATAAAACCGCCAATAACGGCGACGGCTGGAAAAAATATCACTAACCAAACCAACGGTTCACGATACCAAGGTGGTTTCAATGTTTTCATTATTTGCTGTGGTCCATGGTTGCTATAACCTAATATCTGAGTCAATCGAGGTGTTAATGAGTAACCGGACCTAAAAAGCGGGCTGGTTCTGTTACGGTCAACTGCGGATCATCCGTCGCCACGAGTTGGAAAGTCACTTCCATGCTGGGTTTAATTAAATTGGCCCGGTTAGCTAATAAACTCACCGAAATATCTTCTACCGTGCCGGCATTAATGACAACGGGTTGATATTTAGCTAGTTGGAGTCCGGCTATCCCACTGACTATAATTTCATAGCGATGCGGTTTATTGTCCATATTCATCATGTTTAAAGTATAAACATTTTCGATTAAACCCGTGGCAGTTTCTCTAAATAAGCTATTACGATCTCGAATCACATCCACTTGGATAAGAACACGGTTACTAATGGCATAAATTAAACCGATAAATAAAGCCAGTAAGATACCACCATAAACAAAAATTCGTGGGCGCAAAACCTGAGTAGGAATGCCCTTGAGTGAATTTTCCGTGGTATAACGGACTAAACCACGTGGATAATTCATTTTATCCATAATTTCATCACAGGCATCAATACAAGCTGAACAACTAATACATTGATATTGCAAGCCATTACGGATATCAATGCCAACGGGGCAAACTTGTACACACATCGTACAATTAATACAATCACCTAGCCCTTGCGCTTTGGGATCAATTTTGCGTTTCCTTGCTCCACGTGGCTCGCCTCGGTTTTCGTCGTAAGCAATAATCAGCGTTTCTTTATCAAACATGGCGCTTTGGAACCGTGCATAAGGACACATATAAGTACAGATTTGTTCCCGCAACCAACCGGCATTACCATAAGTGGCAAAACTATAAAATAATAACCAGAAAGTTTCCCAACCACCGAGGCTCAAGCTAATGACACTTTGACCCAATTCACGGATGGGCGTGAAATACCCTACAAAGGTAAAGCCTGTCCATAAAGCAAAAGTGAGCCATAATAGATGTTTAGTTGTTTTGATGCGAAACTTACGCAAGGTAAAAGGGGCTTGGTCTAATTTTATTTGTTGAGATCGATTACCCTCAGCTAACCGTTCTAGCCACAAGAACGAATCCGTCCAAATGGTTTGTGGACAAGCAAAACCACACCAGAGTCTACCTGCTAAAGTCGTAAAGAAAAATAAACTCATTCCGGCAATAATTAATAAAAATGCTAAATAAATAAAATCTTGTGGCCAGAAAGTGAGACCAAACACATGAAATTGCCGTCCCGGTAAATCGAATAATACCGCTTGGCGATTATCCCATTGGAACCAAGGGAATAAGTAGTACATACCGAGTAAAATTACCCCACTTAATGCTTTGAGACGACTAAAAAAGCCAAAGGCTATACGGGGATATATTTTCTTATGCCTAGCGTAAAGACTCGGTTCTTCATCGATTGAAGTCGGGTTTGCTTTGGTTGCGACTGCTTTCATATCATTTTGAAATTAAATTTGAAATTAAAGTTGATATTTAGATTTTTTACGGTTGTTGTTCCCAAAATTTAATTGAGAAATGTCTAGTGATAAATAATAGCTTTAATATTAAAATTATGTAGTTAATTTATTTTTTCGTCACAGTTAGCGGGTTAGTTTGGCATGGCTAAAAATAAGTCACTTTTTACCATTTAAGAATAACTGAGTTTTTTGAGTTGGGGCTGGTATATAAATCAATTGTGTATTAGCATTTGCTCATAAACAATATTGTAAGCTGTTTTGCTTTATTCTTAAAGCAGCGATTCTAGGCATTGTTAAACTCGCATTTAAAATGCCATAGATGTTTTTTCATAGTATTTATTTAAATTTATGATCATATAAGAAATTTTTAGAATAGTTCGTTTAAATTATACCCATAATCATTATCACGATTAATTCTTTGAATGATAACTGACAACTGATATCTGTTAAAGTAAATATAATAAGCTTGGTATTTTTTACTATTTGCGCTTTAATATAAGCTAAATTTTCCGTAATATACTCACTATTTCTATTGCTTTTAGAGGAATAAAAACAAATGAATGTGGCCAATAACCTTGAAATGATGACTGGTGCTGACATTCTAATGAATTGTTTAGTAGCTGAAGGAGTTGAATTTGTATTTGGCTATCCAGGTGGCTCAGTATTACATATTTATGATGCCATGTTTAAACAAAACCAAATACGACATATTCTCGTCCGTCATGAGCAAGGTGCTACTCATGCTGCTGATGGTTATGCGCGTTCAACGGGCAAACCCGGCGTAGTACTCGTCACCTCAGGGCCCGGTGCTACTAACGCCATTACCGGTATTGCAACGGCTTATATGGATTCCATTCCGTTGGTTATTATCACGGGACAAGTTCCTACCCAATTAATCGGTAATGATGCGTTCCAAGAAGTCGATTCGGTGGGGATATCTCGCCCTTGTGTTAAACACAATTTTTTAGTCAATGATGTGAATAAATTAGCTATCACGGTTAAGAAGGCTTTTCATATTGCTACGACTGGGCGTCCAGGACCGGTGCTGATCGATATTCCTAAAGATGTCACTGCGAAAAAAGCTATCTTTGAATATCCAGAGACGCTAGAAATACGTTCTTACAAACCGGTGTTAAGCGGACATCCGGGTCAAATTCGTCGGGCAGTGGATTTAATTTTATCCGCTAAACGTCCCATTATTTATACCGGTGGTGGAGTTATATTGGGTAATGCTTCAGAAGCACTCACGCAATTGACGCGTTTATTAGGCGTTCCTATCACTCAGACTTTAATGGGATTAGGTTCTTATCCGGCAACTGATAACCAGTTTCTTGGGATGCTGGGCATGCATGGGACTTATGAAGCGAATATGGCTATGCACGAATGTGATGTGCTGGTTGCCATTGGTGCTCGTTTTGATGATAGAGTCACGGGTGAGCTTGAGAAATTCTGTCCGGATGCCAAAATTATCCATGTGGATGTTGATCCTTCCTCGATTTCTAAAAACGTGAAGGTTGATATTCCTATCGTTGGTGCAGTGGGTCAAGTGTTAACTGATATGATTCAAGCAATTAACGAAACTGGACGTAAACCCGACTCCGATGCGTTAGCCGCTTGGTGGGAGCAAATCAATGCTTGGCGCGCCACCAAATGTTTACGTTATGACCATAACAGCCCCTTGATTAAACCACAAGCCGTGGTTGAAAAACTCTATGAATTAACCCAAGGAGAAGTGTTTGTTACGTCTGACGTGGGTCAGCACCAAATGTTCGTCGCCCAATTTTACAAGTTTACTAAACCACGCCGCTGGATTAATTCGGGTGGCTTAGGCACAATGGGTTTCGGGTTACCCGCTGCGATGGGTGTGCAATTAGCCCATCCGAATGACACGGTCATTTGTGTCACTGGTGAAGCGAGTATTCAAATGTGTATTCAGGAACTGTCTACCTGTAAGCAATTTGATTTACCGATTAAAATTATTAATTTAAACAATCGCTACATGGGAATGGTGCGGCAATGGCAAGAAATGTTTTATGACAAACGTTATTCACATTCTTACCTGGATGCCTTGCCCGATTTCATGAAATTGGCCGAAGCTTACGGGCATATCGGTATACGCGTTGACAAACCGGCTGATGTGGAAAGTGCCTTGAAAGAAGGCTTAGCCATAAAAGATCGGCTGGTTTTCATGGACTTTATTATTGATCAAGGTGAAAACGTGTATCCCATGGTGGCCGCTGGTAAAGGGCAACATGAAATGGTGTTATCCCCACTAAGAGAGTTAGCTTAATCATGCGTCATACAATTTCTATTTTACTTGAAAACGAAGCCGGCGCTTTATCACGGGTTGCCGGTTTATTTTCCGCTCGTGGTTATAATATTGAATCTTTGACGGTGGCACCCACTGAAGATCCTTCCATTTCGAGAATGACACTGGTCACGAGAGGCTCAGACAACATTATTGAGCAAATAACTAAACAACTCAATAAATTAGTTGATGTTATTAAACTCATTGATTTAACAGAGGGCACTCACATTGAAAGAGAACTCTTGTTAGTTAAAATCAAGGCTTCAACTGCTCATCAACGTGAAGAGATCAAACGGCTTGTTGACATTTTTCGAGGTCGAATTATTGATGTTGCTGAAGGCAATTATACCATTGAGATGACGGGCACGGGTGATAAAGTAGATGCTTTTATTAAAGCGATTGAAGCGCCATTGATCGTTGAAGTCGTACGCTCCGGTGTTTCCGGCATTGGCAGAGGCAACAAAAGTTTACATTTATAAACTCGTTGTTTTTCATTCCATTTATGGTGGATGTCGGGGCGAACTGACCGGTTCGCCCTCATTTTAAATAAAAATAGATTATTAGGTTACTAGTGGAAATTAAGATAGAAAACTTAGGTCCAATAGCTAGCGGAAAACTTGACTTATCTAAAGACTTAATAGTCTTTACTGGGCCAAATAATACCGGGAAATCTTATTTAGCTTATTTAATTTATGGATTATACAAAATAGGAGGACTTCATGAAGGCTATGAAGTTGCGACAAAACTTTCTTCAGCTTTGGAAATAGAAAAAACCGATTTAAGCGTTTTTGATTTAAGAAAAGCAATTTCAAACAATTATACGCTATTTTTTAAATTAATTAATGAAACGATAACGCCACGGCTAATATTAGAAATTTTTTCCTCTAGAGAAATAACACCATCTCTAAAAATTACCCAACCCAGTCAAATTAGTTTTAATCAAGACGGTGTTGCTCGAATTGAATTTAAAGACGAGGAAGCTTGGTCGGTTTCTGAACAAGGTAATATTAAACTTATTCAAAAAGGATTAAGCTTTTCTGAAAGACAAGTATTTATAAAAAGCAAGTTATCTTACTATCTTTTTAAGATATTGCTTCCAAGTGCTATCTATTTTTTTCCGGCTGAACGTACCGCGATTAACTTTTTGGCAAAAGAGATCTTTAGAGAAAGATCCTTAAAATTAGATAAACTATCTCAACAAGTTTTCGAAAGAGAATATGATACACTAAATGTTATTAAAAATTTTATTGAAAATCAGTTAGCTCCCCGTTATCCATTAGCAATTCATGATTATTTATATTTTATCAATAATCTAGACAATCTATCGAAAAATAAAAGCGAGTTTGCTAACTTCGCTGATGAGATTGAAACCCTGTTATTACAAGGTAAAATTGCTATTTCAGAATACGGCAATATTAAATTTATACCACAAAATAGTCAACAAACTTTAGAATTACCTATTTCCTCATCAGTGGTTAAATCTTTGTCTAGTCTAGTGTTCTATTTTAGGCATATTGCGCGAGCGGGTGATATTATCATGATAGATGAACCCGAATTAAATTTACATCCAAATAATCAGCAAATTGTGGCGAAAATTTTTGCTAAAGCAGTTAACAAGGGCTTTAAGGTCATTTTAAGTACTCACAGTGATTATATTATCAAAGAATTTAACAATCTTATTATGTTAAATAAAGCCTCTACAACCGATTTAGCAACAATCTCAGAAAATTATGGTTATGAAACTGATTCTATTTTAAATAAAAATAAGGTAGGGGCTTACTGGTTTGGCAATAACTCCATTGAGCCTATCGAAGTTTCGGATACTGGCTTTAGCGTTAAAACGATAGATGCAACGATTGATCAATTGGATAACACCACAGAAACCCTTTATTACCAATTTTTTGAAACAGCATGATAGCCGTATTACCACTCTTAAGAGAAGCCATTGCACCACAATTTCATTATGCTGAAGATAAAGGTAATATCATTACTTTATATGAATCGCAAACTCAAGCTGAATGTAAATGGGTTAAATTGAAAAAAACGCACACCCAAACTTTTACCTTAAAACTCGATAAGGAAATAGATATTCACCCGCTATTAGCACCAATTAAAGAATTAAAAATAAAAAGTGACTATATCATTTTTTGTCAACAAGAAAATGCTTTTTATACCTTGTTAATAGAAATGAAATCCAATAACTCAACAGGTTGGCTGAAACAAACTCAAGCGGGATAAATTATCTCTCACTATTTAATTAAAATGATAGAAAATTACTCAAAACATTCTCTTTTAGCGCATTTAAAATTTCGTCATATACTCTTTAGTAGCCAAGTCGTTAAAAAAAAGAATACCGCAAGTAAAAGTTTTCAGTATGATAAACACCAGGAAAAAAATATTCTTTTCACTCGTAAGCCCGGTAATACTGATTATCCTGATTTAGCTCTTTTTTTAAGATAAATTCAACTAATAAAAATTATTTTCTACCCAAGGAAATGACATGAATATTTACTATGATAAAGATACTGACCTTTCCCTGATTCAAAATAAAAATGTGGCTATTATTGGTTATGGTTCTCAAGGGCATGCCCATGCCAATAATTTGAAAGACTCTGGGGTAACCGTTGTGGTCGGATTACGAAATCATTCCGAGACCGCTAACAAAGTAGCCGCCGCTGGATTAACCAGTAAACCCATTGAAGAAGCAGTACAATGGGCTAATGTTGTTATGATCTTAGCGCCGGATGAACATCAAGCGAAACTTTATCGTGACAGTATTGCTCCCCATATTAAAAGTGGTTCAGCTTTAGCCTTTGCGCATGGATTTAATATTCATTTTGGCCAAATTGAACCGAGAAAAGATTTAGATGTGATTATGATTGCGCCCAAAGGACCTGGGCATTTAGTGCGATCCACTTACACTCAAGGCGGTGGCGTACCCTGTCTTATTGCTGTCCATCAAGATGCTTCCGGACAAGCCAGAGAAATTGCACTTTCTTATGCCAGTGCTAATGGTGGTGGACGTGCGGGTATCATTGAAACCAATTTTCGAGAGGAAACGGAAACCGATTTATTTGGTGAACAAACCGTTCTTTGTGGTGGTTTAACGGCTTTAGCGCAAGCCGGTTTTGAAACCCTCGTGGAAGCAGGTTACGCACCCGAAATGGCCTATTTTGAATGTTTGCATGAACTCAAATTGATAGTGGATCTCATCTACGAAGGCGGCATTGCGAATATGCGTTATTCGGTTTCCAATACCGCAGAATATGGCGATCTGACTCGAGGACCACGGATCATTACTGAGCAAACTAAGGCGGAAATGCGCAAGATTCTCAAAGAAATTCAAACCGGTGAATTTGCCCGAGAATTCATTATGGAAAATCAAACCGGTCAAGCCACCTTTAAAGCTAAACGTCGTCTTTCCCGTGAACATCAGCTCGAACGAGTTGGAGAAGGGTTACGCGACATGATGCCTTGGATTAAAGCGAATCGATTAGTGGATAAAAGTAAAAACTAGATTTTTCGGCATTCAGTTCTGCTTTCCAGCATTAGGAAAGCAGACCATTAAATATTTGTTGAATTAAGATACACCCAATAGTTGCTGGTATTGACCAGACAATGAAATTTTACAGCTAATTTTAATTACCATTAATGTGCTATGTCTGATGAAATAGACCTGCCTGATAAACCTAAGCGGCGGCGAGGTATTTATCTTTTACCTAACCTGTTTACAACAGCCGCTTTATTTTCCGGTTTTTATGCCATTGTCGCGGCGATTAATAATCGTTTTGAAGCGGCAGCGATTGCTATTTTCATCGCGATGATTTTAGATGGTATTGATGGACGAGTAGCGCGCCTAACTAACACTCAAAGTGCTTTTGGAGCGGAATATGATAGCTTATCTGATTTGGTTTGTTTTGGGATTGCGCCGGCTTTATTGATGTATGAGTGGTCCTTATCCAGCTTAGCGGCTTTATCTAATTTATTCGGTAAAATTGGTTGGTTAGCGGCTTTTATTTATACTGCAGCTACCGCACTGCGGTTAGCCCGTTTTAATACGCAAGTCGGTAAAGTGGATAAGGCTCATTTTCAGGGATTAGCTAGCCCCTCAGCAGCGGCGGTTATGGCGGGTTTTGTGTGGATGAGTACGGATCATCAGTTGGATGGTACTGTTCTAGCAATACCGGCTCTCATTATCACTGTCGCTACCGGTGCTTTGATGGTAAGTAATATTCGCTATCGAAGTTTCAAAGAACTCGATCTGAAAGGGCCAGTTCCTTTTGTCAAAGTCTTGAGTGTGGTTATGTTATTTGTGCTCATTTCGGTTAGTCCACCGCAAGTTTTATTTGTTAGTTTTTTACTTTATGCTATTTCTGGCCCGGTTTTTACCTTAATTCAATTACGCAAACATCGTGCTGCTCGTTTTACTGTTGATAATCCCAATTCTACTCTACGGAAACGACCTTCCGCTGATGATTGATTTTATTGTAGAGTGTAAAAATATCCATTGCCATTATTGCCCAGAAAGAAGAATGCGAGATCGAATATCGTTAAGTTAAAAACCGACATGTTGCTCAAATTAATAAACCATCTCGTTTCTAGAATCTCTGGCCAAGCCCATATTCGAGTGATCCTCATTGTCCCGTTTATGTTCCAAATTATTATAGCGGTGGGACTGACCGGCTATTTTTCCTTTCGGAATGGACAAGAAGCGATCAATGATTTGGTTACTCAGTTGCATACGGAAATCAATGCCCGGATTGAACAATATATCAATTCCTATTTAGAAATTCCTTCTTTAGTGGTAAATATTAATGCCAATGCCATTCGTAATAATCAGTTAGATTTGAATCAGTTACGCAGTTGGTTACCGCATTTAATTAAACAAAGTCAAGTATTTAGTTCTTTGAGTTATATTTATTTTGGCAATGAACAAGGTAACTATATTGCATTACAACGACTCGATGGTGGTGGGTTAGCTTATAACTTAAAAGATAATGATACCGGTGGTTTCATGCAAGACTATCACCTCGATGAGGAAGGTCATTCCATCGATTTACACAACCCTCAACAATATGATCCGCGGCTACGTCCTTGGTATCAATCCGCAGTCCAAACCGGTCGACCGGCTTGGACCGAAATTTACCAATTTATTGGTTCTAAAGGAACTGAACAATTGGGAATGAGTTTTGTTTATCCTTATTTCGATGAAAATGGTGTATTACAAGGGGTATTAGGTTCAGATTTTACTTTATCCAAAATTAGCGAATTTTTACGGAGTGTTAAAATCGGTAAAACCGGGAAGACTTTTATTGTGGAACGTTCCGGTTTATTGGTCGGTGGTTCCTTTCCTTACCCGTCTTTTGACGAAAATAAGCGTCGCTTAAAAGCCTTTGATGTCGATGACCATTTAATTCAAGCCACCGCACAATACTTAGTTGATTATTACGGTAATTTTACTCAAATTACTCAAACGAGGGAATTGCGTTTTGCCGCGAATGGTGAACGACAACGTGTCCGGGTTTCCCCATTTAAAAACAAATTTAATCTCGATTGGTTGATTATTGTGGTGGTTCCAGAAGCGGATTTCATGGAACAAATCAATATCAATACCCGCACTACCTTGATACTGACTTTAATTGCTTTAATCCTAGCGACGTTGATTGGTATTTTTACCTCTAAATGGATTGTCAGTCCCATTTTACGCCTTAACGATGCTGCTAAGAAGTTAGCTAATGGTGACTGGGATCAAATTTTACCGGTGGGACGTGCCGATGAATTAGGTGAATTAGCTAATTCATTCAATAGTATGGCTAAACAGTTAAAAGCTTCTTTTCAGACTTTAGAAACTAAGAATCAAGATTTACAACGCTTAGATCAATTGAAAAATGAATTCCTGGCTAATACTTCTCATGAATTACGAACCCCACTCAATGGAATTATTGGGATTGCTGATTCCCTGTTAGATGGTGCTACCGGACCATTACCGGAGCAAACTCGGGCTAATTTGGTGATGATTGTGGTCAGTGGACGGCGTTTAGCTAATTTAGTGAATAACATTCTCGACTTCTCCAAGCTGCGGCATAAAAATATTGAACTGCAACTCAAATCAGTGAGTATGCGAGAAATTGTCGAAGTCGTATTCACCTTAAGTCGACCCCTCTTGGGCAAAAAAAATTTACAATTTATTAATGCGATTTCTTCAGATTTACCGCCCGCTTATGCGGATGAAAACCGGTTACAACAAATTTTGCATAATTTAGTCAGTAATGCGATTAAGTTCACTGATAGCGGTTCGATAAAAATAGTGACTGAAGTCCAAGAAAATTTTTTAGCTATCCAGGTGAGTGATACCGGTATTGGCATCGCCGAAAATAAAATCGAGAGTATTTTTGAATCGTTTGAACAAGGAGATGGCTCAACGGCTCGGCTCTATGGCGGGACTGGTTTAGGATTAGCGGTGACTAAACAACTGGTTGAATTACACGGTGGGCAAATTACCGTTCAGTCTACTTTAGGCCAAGGTTCTTGCTTTACTTTCACTTTACCGATTGCCTCTGAAGAAGTAGAAAGTCTTTCTTTAGACGAATTTACACCCAGTCGTGAATCTTTAGTAATTCAAAGCTTATCAAACCAAATCTATCCAGATATCACGATTACTCCACCGATTCCATCTAAACAACATGGCTTTTTCAAAATTTTAATCGTCGACGATGAACCGATTAATTTGCAAGTACTCATTAATCACTTATCATTACATAATTATTCAATTACCCAAGCCATGAATGGGTTAGAAGCATTAGCGATTGTAGAAAAAGGTTATCAACCCGATTTAGTTTTGTTGGACGTCATGATGCCGAAAATGACGGGGTATGAGGTTTGTCAAAAACTGCGAGAGAAATTTCCGATTAATGAATTACCGATTTTAATGTTGACCGCTAAAAATCAAGTTTCCGATTTAGTAGAAGGATTAGATGCCGGTGCCAATGATTATTTAAGCAAACCGGTTTCCAAAAGTGAGTTGATGGCTAGAATCAAAATGCATTTGGAATTATCGAAAATTAACATTGCTTATGGTCGTTTTGTGCCGCGGCAATTTTTACAATTTTTAAATAAAGAGAGCATTGTAGAAGTACAACTGGGTGACCAGGTGCAAAAAGAAATGTCGATTTTATTTTCTGACATTCGTTCTTTTACGACCTTATCTGAACGCATGACCCCGGAAGATAATTTTCGCTTTATTAATACTTATCTCAGTTGTATGGAACCCATTATCATTGAACATACTGGGTTCATTGATAAATATATTGGTGATGCGATTATGGCTTTGTTTAGTGGTAGTGCCGATGATGCGGTCAAAGCGGGTATTGACATGTTATGCCAATTAAAAAAGTATAATGAACACCGCGAAATAGTGGGTTATGTCCCGATTCAAATTGGGATTGGAATTAATACCGGTTTATTGATGTTAGGCACCGTGGGTGGACAAAAACGAATGGATAGTACGGTTATTAGTGATGCCGTTAATTTAGCTTCGCGAATGGAAGGATTAACTAAAAATTATGGTGTACCTTTACTGATTAGTCATCAAACTTATTTAGGCTTACTTAATCCCACCGCTTACGCTATCCGGCGGATTGATCAAGTCCAAGTCAAAGGTAAATCAGAATTAGTAACCGTTTATGAAGTTTTTGAAGCCGATGATCCCGATAGCAAAGCCGCTAAGTTAGCTACTTTAGAACCCTTTACTAAGGCATTATCTCTTTATGAGACCAAAACGTTTCTGCCAGCAGCGCAACTATTTGAAGCTTGTTTGCAACACAATCCTGCTGATACGGTTGCTCAAATTTATTTAGAACGTTGTCGTCTCAATCAGGATTGGAAGCCCTTTATTTAGAATATTTTTTAAACTGATTTTAACGCCGATTGCCACCCAGTTCTAAATTTACTCATCTTTTTCTTCACAATCAAACGGGTCTTTGCACTTATTCGGTCGTCGTACCGAGCGAGAAGTATTAATTGCTCCAGATAAAATGAGTGCTACTTGAGGACATAATACTTTAGCCGGTGTTTCCCAACGACCTTCAAATTCAGTAGCAGTTTTGGCACGACAATGACCTTGTTCATCTATTTGAATGTAATAACCAGCGGGTTGATTATAAAACCCATTTCTTATTTTGAGGAGTTCTTCATTGGGTTGGGTTAGAAAAACGCGTAATTCTTGCCTATCTGCAGTAACTAGAATGGGATCAAATCGAAGAGTAGATGTAGATGAACTTGAGGGATCAAATAACTGGGTTATCAAACTGTTAATGACACTGATTGCTCCCCCAAAAACCCGCTTGGCTTTATTTGGATCTAACAGCCAGAGTAACGCATACAACATGACAAAAGTGAAGATCAAATGTTTCCATTGAAAATGTGTTAATAACTTCATCTTAAAAATTTAGGGTAGTGTTTCTGAATGGCCTCACTTCTCTTTATAGTTGTTCCTCAAGCGAAATTCAAAGATAACTACCTCATACTGATGGCTTGAGCAAGCCGTTTTGCCGAAAGTTCTAAAAAGTCCAGATCGAATTCAATTCCGACAAAGCGGCGTTGAGTTTTTATAGCCGCAACACCGGTAGTCGAACTTCCAGAAAAAGGATCCATAATCCAATCCCTTTCATTAGTGCTAGCCAAAATGATTCGCTCCAAAAGCGCTACTGGTTTTTGTGTCGGGTGTTTGCCGAATTCTTTTTCATCTCTCTTGGGTGCAGTCAATGTCCAAACCGATTTCATCTGCTTGCCACCATTCATTTCGCGTATCGCTTCATAGTTGAAGCAATGTTTCGATTTATCATTCTTGGCTGACCAAATGAGGGTTTCAGTGGAATGAGTAAAGTAACGACAAGACAGATTGGGTGGCGGATTAGGTTTTTCCCAGGTGATGTCATTAAGAATTTTCATGCCTAATTGTTGCATGGCGTAACCCACTGAATAAATGACATGATGAGTTCCGGAAACCCAGAGAGTTCCATTGGCTTTCAGCAAAGCTTGACAGCGTGACAGCCAAGCAAGGTTAAATTCGTGATTTAACTCGGCTCCTTGAGATTGATCCCACTGTCCTTTGTCAACCTTAACCCTTTTGCCAGCGTGACAAGTTATCCCGCCGTTTGAGAGAAAATAGGGCGGGTCGGCAAATACCATGTCGAATCTACCTTCCGGATATTTTTCAATGAGGATATCCATAAACTCGAGGCAATTAGCCTGGTAAAGCCAGACACCCCATTCGTCATTCTTGAAATAACACGGGTGAGGAGAATTCTCGGAAACCTCCCTCATTAGCGAGAGAGAATCATACTGGTTGGCAACTTCGTTGGATTTCATGGGTATGCTTTATAAGTTATCAAAATCGGCTTTAGTAAGTTCAGCTTATGCACCATACATAATTGGTTGAAATTGCTCGTTACTAAGCTTCGCTTGGTAGCGAGCGATTGTTGTGCTTCGTTCCTTAGACCAACCTACGCAGGCTTCAAGCCAAACGTTCCCAAACCAAGCGAGATAGGGTGGACAACGGTAAACCATGTTGCCCACCCTACTTGGCTGTCGGGAAAAATAGCTAAACCTTGGCATTAGACTGAATCGCGGTTGCCATAATTAAAGCATCCCCAAAAGACAATTTATGTTGCATTTGGACTTTAAAAGCTAGAAGAATTGTTTCAGAAGTATTCGTGAGGACAAACAGAGAATATCTCATTTGTCGCTAATGCCTAAGATGACCGACGCGCTTGAAATGTTAGGGGTGTAAAAACCTAGCAGCGTACACCTTCCCCCATGCAGGTTTTAATCTGCATATTGCTTAAGTGATCCCTTAAACTTCAAGTAAGCTGGTTTATACTTATCATAAGCTTTTTGGTTGTGATATTTGATACCAAATACCAGTCTCGTGTTAGAAGTGGTGTCTTCGACATCCATATAAGACCGTGTATAAGCTTTGTCTTTAGCGCTGATGGTCACCCAACAAACTTTTTTGCCGTTCTTTTCCTCCTGTTTCTGGGTTTCATAAACTTCTTCTTCAGGGTCGATAGCGATGTCTTCGATAGGATCACCATTCCACTGTGGCGAGAACACGTAAAATTCTACAGTGCCATCAGGCGAGGTGAAAAAAGCACTATCGTAACCAGAAACAGAGGAACTGCTTTTCAAGGAGGGTCGCACCTTAAAGTTGGAAGGATACTGGATGTCAAACCAAGCACCTTTATAGGTGGACAAACCTTTAATAGAATCAGCGTAGGTTGGTGCCATTAAGGCAACTGTGAGTGGTAAAATTTTAAGTAATTGAAAAATTAGGTTTCTCATCGTGGTTTCCTTTAGCCCGCATGGAACGAAATGGAATACGGGATCAAGATAGTTTGCCTATCGTGAGAATCGTTATCCTAGATTCCACGACGTTCCATCCAGGCTATTCGACACCGTTAAGATAAACTCGTTGCGTTATCAAGTTAGAACGGTTGTGATCGCTAACTTGTAATGGATTAGTTCCCGCTTCGACCGCCAGCGCATAAAAAGTATATTCTCCTGCTGGCAGTGGTGGCACCATGAAATCTTTTATAAGTGGATAGGTATTATTGGTGGCCTTCAAGGAAACTAAAAAGGCTTGTGGTTCAGTGTTAAAAACCGGTTGAGTAGCGGTTCCGATCATGAACTGGAATTCAGAATCCGGTGTGCCCGGTAAATGAACCGCAATCCAAAGATCGAAATTGCCTTTACTGTAAGTTTCTTGAAAATTAACGGCTAATTCTAAGCTTAAAGCATCACCTGGTTTATAATCTTCTTGTAAACCCTTCCATTGTAACGTAGCTATCGTTTGATACGGATTAGGTGGCATCAAAAAAGGGGATAATAAGGCACGACGGTAGTTATTAGCCGTTTTAGGGCCATAGTTGGTTTCTAAATAGTCCAAGATTTTATTCTCGGTATCGGTATCGAATTTCGTTAGACCTTGGGTGTCTTGCATCCACCGAATTAAACCTAACCAGGTTAAACGACTACTATTTTGTTGGGTAATCTTTTGGGCGGAATGACACACGGTACAGTAAGTTTTAACGAGTTCAACATTATCAGCGATAATTAAGCCAGTGGTTTCGTCCACTCCTTGTGCCCCAACTGTGCTACTTAGTAAAAAAAGTACACTCGCCAAACCGGCTAATTTCTTCTTAACCCGATTCATAGTTATACCACCTGTATTGCAATGCGGTGAGTGGCATTATTTAAATAACCTTTGGGATTCCAATTGGGTACCAGCATTGGTTGCGAATTACCCTGTGTATCTACGGCTCTAACCCAGATTTCATAATAGCCTTCTTGCGGAAATTCTAGGGTTGCTTGCCAGCGTTGCCAAGCTAAGCGATTCACCGGTGGCTTTAGTTCTGCCGGCTGCCACTTCGTTCCAAAGTTATTAGAAACGTAAACTTCTTTGACTTCAAAATCACCCGCCCAAGCATGACCTCGGATGGCTAGCGGTTGACTGCGTTCATGAACAATCCCCGATTTAGGAAAGGTAATGATGGATTTCACTGGCATGGATTCAATAATGCACATATCTTCGTCCGGAACTTTGGTGCCAGGTGCGACCGGGTGACAAGGGGTACGATAAGATTGTCCTTCCATGTGAGCGCCGTCATGAACTTTATTTCTAATGACAATACGCTTTAGCCATTTACCCGCAGTGGATGCCGGCCAACCTCCGCAAACCAGTCGTAACGGATAACCATGCAGCAGCGGCAGATCTTCACCATTCATTGCCCAAGCAATGAGCGTTTCGTCTTCCAAAGCTTTACTCATCGGGACACCACGAGAAATAACCACTTTAGTGGGATCACCACTCAGATGGATATCGGCACCATAATAGCCAATATAAACTGCATCCGCTTTAATTCCACAAGCTTCCAATACCTCTTTCAGTCTAATGCCAGTCCATTGGCCACATCCAATTGCACCAACCGACCATTGATTGCCATCCGCTGGTGGATTAAATTCACTTCTGCCATTGCCAGCACATTCTAATTGCAGTTGATAAGTATAATTCTTAAATTGTTGCTTTAATTGTGCCAAAGTAAAGGTAGTTGGCTTTTCACAAGATTCACCGGCAATTTCTAAAGTCCAAGTATTGGGATCAATAGTTTCGAGTACGGGTGGAATCCCATTGTTTCTGACAAAGAAACGGTTAATCGGTGTGATATCGTCATCTAATAAATGCGCTGGGGTTTCTGCATTGATGGGTTTGTCACTTAAAATAATTAAGCCTTCCTTACCGGGAATGGTAAAAGGTTCATTGGTATCCGCTAATGCGACTGGAATCAAGCCAGCCGGCATTTGCTCAGCAAATGGAATAGCACTACCTAATACCGCACTCATTGCCAATAAGCTAGTTTTAGTTAAAAAGCCGCGGCGAGTTATCGGATCAACTTGTCGACCCCAAACTAACCAATCAGCTCGTTCTGGATCTTGGGCATATAATTCATGAATACCGCGCTGTTGAGGGTTTTTCATAGTCAGTGTCCTTAGCATGGTTGAGGGTTGATTTGATAGGAGTTAGTCTTTAGATAAAGTTTGGGCATAAGTTAAAATATCGACCTGTTCTTGGACAGTTAAGCCCGCTTTTACCGCTGCAGGCATTTGAGTTCCTGGGTTACCAAAACGAATTTTATGCAAAATGTTCCAAGGATTGTCACGAGCGGCTGCACCAACTGCAACTTCGGGTTTCTTGTTACCATCTGCACCATGACATTCAATACATCTGCCCCTACTTTCATATAAAGTGCGTCCATTTTCTGCATTGCCGGTCGCTGCTTTGCTTTGAGCGCCAGAGAAAATAATATATTTGTTCATATCAATTTGACCTTCCTTTATAAATTTGGTCAAATCCCAAATATCTTGATCAGATAGTGGCAGTCCTTTAGCGAGAATGGCTTCATAAATTTCTGCCGCTGATTTATCTTTGACTGAATACAGCCCCTTAATACCCGTGTAATTATCGCCAGTTTCATAAACGCCTTCTTTACCCTTATAATCCCAACCATGACAGGTTTGACAACGCCAAGTATCTGAACCGGTCTGTTTACCTGTTTGAGGATAGTTTTCATAGATGTCAGTTGGTTGAGGTTCTCCATTGATTTTCCACCACTTGTCATAGAGTTGCCCACCCCGATTCATATCAGCTTGCGCATAGTGATTGTTATCAATGATCATCAAGGTGGTCATATCGGGTTTAAAAGTTCTATCGGCTTCGTCAAAAATGAAATCAATGCTATAGGTCGCATCAGGCGTGGGGTTATATTTAAAGCCATAAGCCCGGATAGTCATTTCATTAACTGGCGAGATATTCGCACCTGACCAATCTAATTCGCCGGCCATCGCCGCTTTTGAAAAAGGAATTATTGCACTAACGAGCACTAACAGTTTACTTATTTTCATAGTTACTTTCCTTATTGCAGTTGTCATTTATTAGTAATCAATTGTCATTGCTTAGTAAGCTATTAACGTTTATTAGTAACCAGTTAACGTTTATTAGTAACAGTATCAATTATAAAATAAGCTATAGCAATTACTAATTAACGTGGATCAGTTATTAATTAATCTATCCTGGTTATTAATTAATTGGTCAAGTTTATCAATTAATCGGTAACAGTTAACTGATGACTGGTAATTAAACATTAATTATTTTTGGCGAAAACGCGCTAATTCGGCTTCCAATTGCTTAATTTTGGCCTGCGCTTCCTGTACTTGTGCTTCAGCAGTATGACGGGCACTTTCTGCTTGCTTAATTTTGGCCTGCGCTTCCGCATAAGTGAGTAAATAATCACCATTCAAAGGATTAAATAAACGTAATTGGCCTTGGTGAAGATGTAAGTCGAGTCCTAGCAGTGGACTGGTTAGGCTAAGTGTTCCATTGGTTAAAGTTTCAATTGACATCTCTTGATATTGTTGTAATTCATTCAAACGTCTTCCACGAAGCGCGGGTCGTAAATAATCCCCGGTAGGATCATATTGAAAATACTCTGCCACGCCCAGTCTTTGGTAAAGTAAAGGCTTGTCTTTGTCGTCTTTGGTTTTAGTGGTGTGGGAGGTAATTTCGATGATGACTTGCGGTGCTTTACCTTCAACCCAGGTTTGGTAAATCCGTCGCAGGCGTTTGGGAACTCCAAACACAATAAAAACGTCCGGTGCTACCGAAGCTTTGGGATTTCCAGGCTGATAGTAAATGAGCAAGTTACCAGAGACGTAAACTTCAGGTTGAGTTTGAAAATGTAAATCTAAGGCTTCGACTAGATAGGTTAAGGGTTTGCGTTGAAAGTCACTTTCAGCCATCGGTTCACCATCCGTGTCGGGATAATCGATATCTTCTTGAATAAGACTAGCTAAAGTCATGGTTTTTACCTCGCTTTATTCGGTTATCTTTGACGAAAACGCGCTAGTTCGGCTTCCAATTGCTTAATTTTAGCCTGATCTTCCTGTACTTGTGCTTCAGCAGTACGACGGGCGCTTTCTGATTCCGCATAAGTGAGTAAATAATCACCATTCAAAGGATTAAATAAACGTAATTGACCTTGGTGAAGATGTAAGTCGAGTCCTAGCAGTGGACTGGTTAGGCTAAGTGTTCCATTGGTTAAAGTTTCAATTGACATCTCTTGATATTGTTGTAATTCATTCAAACGTCTTCCACGAAGCGCGGGTCGTAAATAATCCCCGGTAGGATCATATTGAAAATACTCTGCCACGCCCAGTCTTTGGTAAAGTAAAGGCTTGTCTTTGTCGTCTTTGGTTTTAGTGGTGTGGGAGGTAATTTCGATGATGACTTGCGGTGCTTTACCTTCAACCCAGGTTTGGTAAATCCGTCGCAGGCGTTTGGGAACTCCAAACACAATAAAAACGTCCGGTGCTACCGAAGCTTTGGGATTTCCAGGCTGATAGTAAATGAGCAAGTTACCAGAGACGTAAACTTCAGGTTGAGTTTGAAAATGTAAATCTAAGGCTTCGACTAGATAGGTTAAGGGTTTACGTTGAAAGTCACTTTCAGCCATCGGTTCACCATCCGTGTCGGGATAATCGATATCTTCTTGAATAAGACTAGCTAAAGTCATGGTTTTTACCTCGCTTTATCTTGGTCGCATTTTGCCGATAATTTTGATCGCTTCGATAATTCAGACTTCAAAGTTTTTTCATTATGGGTAAGGTTACACTGGGTATTATTTTAGTGGCTTAATAATAAACATGACAGCTACAAATCAAAAAATTAAGTAGAATTTATTCAACTAAGGTGTTGAGCGTGAATTCCTTTCTACTAATATCAGTGCAAATTATAACCAAGTGAAGTACAATTTTTGTTGACTATAAGCTTTTTAAGAACTTGAAAAACGATTATCTGTTTTCAATCGATTATTCATTGGTTTTGGGAAAAGTCGAAGATATCAAAAAGCATTTGATTAGATTTAATTTAATATTTGCATAAAGGAATAACGCTTATGTTTCAAATTGGCTTGCTCGATCCAGGTTCCAAAAAATTAACTGAACCGATGCCCCATATTGGATTAGCTTATGTCGCTGCATTCCTAGAAAAAGAAGGTTGTTCTGTCCGGGTGCTCGATACAGCCGTTGCAACCGCAGATGAAAAACAAAGTTTTCTCAATACCTCTTTCGACCTATTGGGAATCACGGTGACGAGTTTTACTTTTCGAGATGCCTTGCAACTGGCTAAGGAAATAAAAACCATCCATCCAGAACAACGGATAGTTTTGGGTGGACCTCACACCACGATTGATAAAGACGATGTTTTGAAAGATTTCACTTTTGATTATGCTATCTATGGTGAAGGTGAAATAACGATGTCAATGTTAGCTAAAACACTGGCTGAGTTTCGGGTTCCCTCCACGGAAGTATTGAAGGAAATAAATGGTTTGATTTTTCGTGATGGTTCTGACATCATTGTTAATCCTCCACGTCAGCGAATCCAAGATTTAAACACCCTACCTTTTCCAGCTTATCATCTTTTTCCCATGGACAGATATGAAGTTTATCCTTTGCTTATTAGTCGAGGCTGCCCTTTTGACTGTGCTTTCTGTGCTGCTCATGTGATCTGGGGACGAAAATGGCGGGGGCGAGAAGCGCATAATGTCATAGAAGAAATCAAATATTTATTTACCCATTTTGGGGAGAAAATGGTAGCCGTATGTGATGATACTTTCAACGCGAATATCAAACGAGCCAAAATATTCTGTGAGATGCTTATTGAAAGTAAATTACCTATTCGGTGGAGTTCTTGGAGTTTTAGAGCTGATTTAGCGGATCCAACGTTACTGAAATTGATGAAACAGTCCGGATGCGAAAGTGTAAGCATCGGCATTGAAAGTGCTGATCCTCAAGTACTACAAAATATTCACAAACGTGAAACTATCGAGGAAATTGCTCAAGGGATTCGTCGTATCCAAGAGGCCGAGTTACTGGTGACGGGATTGTTTATGATTGGGAATCCAGGGGATACCTTAGAGACCATTAAAAAATCGATCAATTTTGCCGCCACGATGAAACTTGATAACGCTGACTTTTTTTTAGCTCTTCCCTACCCCAAAACCGAACTTTGGCAATATGCCCAAGAAAAAAGCCGGATGTTAAAAACAGATTACACTACTTTTCATCACTTCAGTGATGAACCGGTATTTGAAACCACAGAATTTCCCGCTGCCGATCGCCAACGGGCTTATCAAATGGCCAGACGCTTTTCGTTAACCAATCGGTTAAAGCGATCATTGGTTCGTAAATTACGTTATCGCCTTAAAGAAGGCCGATATAGAAATCCACAACTGTTAATACATGACATGCGTAAATTATTCAAAACCGTATCTGATCTCGTTTTGTGGCGAATTCCGCGGATTTAACGTCAACTACCCCTATGAAAAAGACCTTTTTTCAATCAGTTATGATGAAGCAGCTAATATCGTAACTGATTTTTTTATTAGCAATTTTAAAATCAGTAAAATTTTCTCAATTAAGTTTGAACAAGACGTCTAACTTTGCCGCAAGCGATATAGGAACCGCCGCCTGAAGCTTCAATGACTTCATCTACGACATATAATATTCCGAGTTCTCGAATACTCCGGGGAAAGCGAACATTATAGTTTGGATCATAACCATCTGATACAACTCGAGCACGTAATTTTTTACCTTCTGGTACACATTGGATCAATACGCCGGTACCGATCGTGTCGGTGGTTTCTAAATCAGCGGCAGTGGGTGGAGCGGTAACGGCTTTAGGTTGGCTTTTAGAGCGAGGTTGAGAATGAGAATCGGTGTGACGTTGCTGGTAAAATTGTTCTTGATCAGGAATGATGAGACGATGAATTTTCCCCACGGCTCGATAAAATTTACCATCAGCCGAGGTTGTTATTTCATCAACGACATAAGTGACGTCTTCTTCCCGAAGGCGACGTGGAAATTGAACATGAAAATCAGGATTATATCCCAGTGAAATCACTTTGATCCTTAATTTGCCTTGTTCACGTAGACATTGGACGAGTACCCCAGATTCTGTTGAAGTGGTGGTTTCTAATTCATGGGCTGAGCCTGCAGTTAAACCACGAAGTTTTAAATCGCCACGGCTACGGGTACGCGATTGATAAGATTGGTCCCGCATTTCTTTGCGAAAGATCGGGTTATAACGTTTGGTTTCTAGCTGTTGCGCATAGTAGTCGAGTTGATCCATTTCTTCAGTGATTGCAAAATTATCTTGCAATGGCGTTTGGGTTAAATAGGTAATCATGTCGCGCAATTTTTGTGAAGCAATTTGAAAATCGCCGTTATCCGCTAAATAAATGGCTTCATCTTTAACTTGAGCTACGCGTAACCGGCTGGCTTGTTCAATCACGGTTAAATTGGGTTTAATGGTTTGGGCTTCTGGGGCGGTGATGACTGGGATTGTTACCGTCAAATTGCCAGTATGTTGCTGAATAATATCTTCTACAATAGCCTGATATCGATAATTCATTTGTAAAATGGGTACGGTACCCAGTTGTGCATAAGGAGGCAGTGTCAAGGTGACCACTAAATTCTTACCTTCATTTTCGTAGACATCACCTAACTTTATTTCCACGCCTTGATCAGTAACCTGCTGTGGATAGTTGTTTAAAATCGCATTAACGCTCACGGGGTGGTTCGGCTGCAAAATTACAGTTAAATCTTGAGCAACCAAGGTTCCTAAGCTATCGAGTTCAATCCTAAACACTTCGGCCATATCATCTGGCGATTGGATAAAGTAAAAATTACCGCCGCCAGCGGTGGCCATATTGATGAGTAAATCTTCATTGAAATGACTACCAAAACCCAAAGTGGTGGTTGCTACATTTTCAATGACTTTTTGTTGAGCCGTTTTAACGAGTACTTTTATATCCGTGATACCCACGTTGGCTTGGCCGTCAGTGAGTAATAACACCCGATGAATCATCGATTTATTTAAATGAGATTGGACATGCTCACAACCGCGTAACCAACCGCCACTTAAATTGGTGCAACCGCCCGCTTGAATTTGCTTAATCACAGTGCGAACAATATCTTTATTAAGAATGGGTTGCGGTGAAAACAGGGTATCCACCTCATCGTCATAGACGACAATGGATAAAATATCTGCCGCCGTCAGATGTTCAATACCAAGTAAAGCGGCTTTGATCGCGTTTTTTAGCGGTTGTCCGGCCATTGAACCCGAACGATCAATCACCATACTTAAATTCAAGGGCGGACGTTTGTGACGAAGTTGTGCATTATCAGCACTGAAATCTAATAACAAATCAATTGAGTGAGGTTGATTGGGTGCAATGGCAGGATAGTTTAAGGCTGCAGTGACTTTCATCATGAAACTCTCCTTGAGTTGAGAAGAATGACCAGCTTATAATAAGCTATGGTTTTAGCAACAGATTAATGCAGAAATACAACCAATATTGATAAATTAAGTTTTATTTCACTAATCCACCCGATAATTCGGCGCTTCCTTAGTAATCGATACATCATGCACGTGACTTTCCCGCATACCGGCGAGACTAATTCGGACAAATTGGGTTTTGGTATGCATTTCTTCCAGCGTAAAACATCCCGTATAGCCCATGCTCGAACGTAGCCCACCTAATAGCTGATGAATGACATCAATTAACGTACCACGATAAGGTACCCGACCTTCAATACCTTCCGGGACTAATTTGCTACTGGCATCAACATGTTCTTGAAAATAACGATCTTTAGAACTTTGAGCTTGTGACATGGCTGCCAATGATCCCATGCCACGATAGGATTTATAAGCACGACCTTGATAAAGTTCAACTTCACCAGGGGCTTCTTCGGTTCCCGCAAATAATCCGCCTATCATCACGGAATGGGCACCAGCGGCTATCGCTTTAGCGATATCACCGGAATAACGAATCCCACCATCGGCGATCAGCGGAATATCGGTTCCTTGAAGCGCTTGGGCGACATTAGCAATGGCGGTAATCTGCGGAACACCCACGCCAGCAACAATACGGGTGGTACAAATCGAGCCAGGACCAATGCCGACCTTAACCGCATCGGCGCCAGCATTAGCTAATGCTTTAGCCGCTTCACCCGTGGCAATGTTACCTCCAATCACCTGAACATCGGGATAATTTTGTTTAACCCACCGGACTTGATCAAGTACCCCTTGGGCATGTCCATGGGCAGTATCAATGACAATGACATCGACTTTAGCTTCTACTAAAGCGGCAATGCGTTCTTGGCTATCTTCTCCAGTTCCGGCAGCCGCACCAACTCGTAAACGTTCTTGTTCATCTTTACAAGCATTCGGTTTTTCAGTGGCTTTTTGAATATCTTTAACGGTAATCAGACCACGTAATTGAAAGTTATCATCAACGACCAGAATCTTTTCAATCCGGTGTTGATGGAGTAACTGCCGTACTTCTTCACGACTGGTTCTTTCATTGACGGTGACTAATCGCTCTTTGGGAGTCATGATTTGAGCAACGGGATTATCGTAATGGGTTTCAAAACGTAAATCACGACTGGTGACAATACCCACCAAAATACCCTTATCCACAATCGGAACACCCGAAATATTATGTGCACGGGTTAAATCGAGTACTTCTCGAATACTGGTATGGGGTGGTACAGTGAAAGGATCGCTAATCACCCAACTTTCAAATTTTTTCACGGTTCGTACTTGACGAGCTTGTTCTTCAATGGTCATGTTTTTGTGAATAATACCGATACCGCCTTCTTGAGCCATCGTAATTGCCAGACGTGCTTCAGTAACGGTATCCATCGCCGCAGAAACGATAGGAATATTGAGACCGATATGGCGTGTTAGCTGAGTATTGAGTTGAGCTTGTTTAGGTAAAACATTGGAGTAAGCGGGAAGAAGTAAAACATCATCGAAGGTCAGTGCCTCTTGAACAATATACATAGTGAATTCCGTGATAGCAAAGAAAAATAATTTTAAATTTTACTAAAAGATCGAGCCTAATAATTTTGCGGCAATTTTTTATCTGGTGCTACTGAAGCAATAAAAATCAGTTTGTTAGTATAAATCTGCCCTTGATTGCAAAACTATAACGCCTGATTCGCAAAATCCGCTAAGCGGGAGCGCTCACCACGTTGTAAAGTAATGTGGCCGCTGTGTTCCCAATATTTAAACCGATCAACGACATAGGTAAGACCCGAGGTCGTTTCTGTTAAATACGGGGTATCAATTTGAGCAATATTCCCTAGGCACACGATTTTAGTTCCTGGTCCGGCGCGCGTAATAAAGGTTTTCATCTGTTTAGAAGTTAAATTTTGCGCTTCATCTAAGATAATATATCGATTAAGAAAAGTTCGACCACGCATAAAATTAAGTGAACGAATTTTAATTCGATTATGTAATAGATCAGCGGTTGCGGCTCGTCCCCATTCGCCACCATGGGTTGGGGTGAGAACTTCGAGATTATCGACCAGCGCACCCATCCAGGGCGTCATTTTTTCTTCTTCGGTTCCGGGTAAAAAACCAATATCCTCACCTACGGGCACAGTGACTCGCGTCACAATAATTTCTCTATAAATTTTTTGATCCAACGTTTGGGCTAAACCAGCGGCTAAGGTCAGCAACGTTTTACCCGTACCCGCTGAACCCAGTAAAGTAACAAAATCAATATCTGGATCAGTGAGTAAATTTAACGCAAAATTTTGTTCACGGTTACGGGCACTAATACCCCAAACGTTATGTTTTAGTGAACGAAAGTCTCGAGTCCATTCAATAACGGCATGATCAGAGTGGCATTCTCGAACGATCGCTTCAAACCCGCCTTCCTCTGGAATAAAAACAAATTGATTGGTATACCATTGGGAAATAGCTGGTCCAGTAACCGTATAAAAAGTTCGCCCTTCTTGTTGCCAAGCCGTCATCTCCTTACCATGATTTTCCCAAAAATCCGCCGGTAAAGCTTGACTCCCGGTATAAAGTAAATCGGCATCATCAAGGACTTTATCATTGGTATAATCTTCAGCATGAATACTCAGCACATGCGCTTTGATACGCAAATTGATGTCTTTAGAAACCAAAGTTACTCGGCGGTGAGTATTGGCTTGTTGTAGGGCTATGGCGGTACTGAGTAGGGTATTATCCGGTTTATTACCCGGCAAGGAGGTCGGTAATAAGTTAGTGGCTAACGATTCTGTTTGAAAAAATAACCGCCCCCCGGTTTTTTCTTTATCATAAGTCGGCAGAGTAACACCACCGGTAATATTGCCTTGCTGATTAATTAATTCGTCAATAAAGCGACTGACTTGGCGTACATTACGAGCTAATTCAGAGGTGCCTTTTTTAGCGGCATCGAGTTCCTCAAGTACCACCATCGGTAAATAAACATCATGTTCGGCAAAGCGAAATAATGCGGTTGGATCGTGCATAAGCACATTGGTATCCAGTATAAATAAACAATGAGACATATTACAGATTAATAACGGATTTTTTAGAGTTTATCAATGGCTTCCAGGACTGCTTGGACATGACCCGCTACCTTTACCTGACGCCATTCATAGCGTAATATGCCCGCTTGATCAAATAAAAAAGTACTCCGTTCAATCCCGCTAACGGATTTACCAAACTGATTTTTTAATTTGATCACCTCAAATAATTGGCATAATTGTTCATTTTCATCGGCTAGTAAATCAAACGGAAACTGATATTTGGTTTTAAATTGCTCATGTTGTTTTACACTATCTCGAGAGACCCCGAAAATAAGCGTATGAGTGGCTTGAAAAGCGTTATAATTATCACGAAAGTCTTGACCTTCTTGAGTACAACCGGGCGTATCATCTCGCGGATAGAAATAGAGAACCAGTGGCTGACCAACCTGAGCAGACAAAGTAATCATTTTATTTCCAGTCGCCGGTAAAGTAATATGAGGAAGCGGATCACCTATTTTCATAACAATCCTTCAGTTAGTTTTTATTAATCATCTATTCAATCGGTTCTAAAAACCGGCTTAATTTTTATTGAGAGAAAACTTTACAAAAAAATGGAGGATTTCGTACACTATTTCAAGATAAGAGTAAAGTATTTAATTTACTTATAAAAAGTAATTAATTTTAACTCAATTTAATCGCGAATACTGCGGACAGTTTTTATTAATCCGGATGATTTATCCATTGATAATCACGTAATTTTTTAAAAAATCAATATTTTAAATATAAAATGTTCAAACTTTTGATCTAGAATTAATCATAATTGCTCACCTAAACGGTCATAAAATTCTTTAATAAATCTTTTCCTCCATCGTACATACTCACTCATGACACCCTAATTTATTTGTAGGGTAAGGTGTTCTAGCTTGCTATTATGCGTAGTTTATCTGAGTCAGTGGAAATGTATTGACCATAACTGAAATTAATTTAGTGAAATATTGTAAAATATTATCCTATTAAGGATAGATTACAATGATAAATAAAATATGAGCAACGATAACTTTTTGGTTAGCCTAAGCAGGCTCCGTTAATCCAGTGGAGCATCAATGTGAAGATTAAAGTGTTAGGTAAAAATGTGGGCGTGATCATACTCACGAATTTACTCATGGGTTGTGCCAACCAATTGACTCCCCAAGGAGGAGCGCATGCTGAACCTAATTCTGCACAGCTAAAAGAAAACAGCCCCCAAGTTGTTTCCAGTGCGACACTGTTTGTCTCTCTTCAACAGCAATACATGTATAAAGTATTAGTCGCTGAAATAGCCGCGCGACGAGGCTATTATGAAGTCGCGGCGACGTATTTTTTTGATGTTGCTCAACAAACTCGCAATCCCTATTTGGTTGAACGGGCTACTCTGGTTGCATTACATGCTCGACAGTATGATATTGCTACTGCTGCTGCCCGTTTATGGGTGGAGATTGCACCAGCTAATCTGAATGCCCGCCAAATTTTGGTGAAGATGTTATTACGCCAAAAAAATACTGCAGAAATTCTCATTCATTTAGAAGCCATGTTGGATAGTGTTAAAGATAATCCCCAACAACAGCAAGAAGTGATGGCTTTATTAGAACAACAAGAGCAGAAGGAAGCTTTAAAATGGTTGGAACAATTGGTGACTAAACGCTCAAAGGATTCAACCACTTTATTGATATATGCCCGCTTACTGATCAATGCAGAGCAATTGGATAAAGCACAAGCTATCTTACAACAACTAATTCAACAAGTTCCTAATCATCCACAAGCGGTACCACTGTATGCCTATTTATTGGATAAACAAGGACAATCTGAGCAAGCATTGCAATGGATGAGACAAGCTTTATATCAATATCCGGATCAACAAGAGTGGCGTTTAATGTATGCGCGCTTATTAGCAGAAGCGGAGAAATTTGATGAATCCATTCACCAATTTGAACAACTCTTATCTCAACATCCCCAACATGGTGATATATTATATGCTTTAGGTGTCCTGTCTCTACAAAAAGAACAATTAGCGGCAGCCAAAAAGTATTTTACTGAATTATTGAAAATTGGTGAACAAGACAATATCGCTTATTATTACTTAGGTCAGATTGCCCAAGTTGAAAATGATTTAACCACCGCTTTATCCTGGTATAAAAAAGTAGATGGGGGGCCAATTTATCTCAATGCACAAGCCAGAATTGCTTTAATTTTGTCTGAACAAGGACACTTAGACCAAGCGATTGAATATCTCCAAAATGTGCCCGTTGAAGATGACGATGAAGCAATCACGCTAATCCAACTAGAAGCAGAATTATTGGTTGATAAAGAACAATATAATCCAGCCATGGCTGCTTATAATCGGGCGTTGCAATTAAAGCCGGATAATATTGACTTACGCTATAGTCGAGCTTTATTGGCAGAAAAGATGGGATTGTTAGAACAATTAGAACAAGATCTCCGACATGTATTGGTTATTGATCCTAAAAATATAAATGCACTCAATGCGTTAGGTTATAGTCTCACCGCTCATACGACTCGCTATCAAGAAGCGTATGAATTAATCAAACAGGCGCTACAACTGAGTTCTGACCATAATGAAGAATATTATATTTTAGATAGTATGGGCTGGGTTTTATATAAAATGGGAAAATACGCTGAAGCCATTGCTTATTTACGCAAAGCACAAGCCAAACAAAATGATCCCGAAGTGGCTGCCCATTTAGGCGAAGTATTATGGAAGAGCGGTGATCAAGCAGCGGCACAGGTGGTATGGAAAGAAGCTTTGAAAGATTTTCCTAACGATGAAAAACTTCAAGAGATTATCCGTCACTTTTTACCATGAAAAAATTATGGCTAAGCGGATTATTGTTACTATCGAGTTGTGTTTCCTTACCACCGCTACCACCTATTCCCGCCGGTCAACTCAATCGGTGGCAATTGCAAGGTCGCATTGCGGTTTCAACCCAGGAAGACCATTGGAATGCCAAAGTGTATTGGCAACAACAAGGTCAAACTTATCAATTACGCTTTAATAATCCCGTGGGGCAAGGCGTTATTCGTCTGGATGGCAACCAACAGCAAGTGGTTATGCAAACAGCCGACAATAAGCGATTTGTCGCCACTAACCCGGATACTTTAGTTGCCGAGACTTTACAAGTGAATATTCCAGTAACACATTTAAATTTTTGGATTAGAGGAGTGCCCTCACCGCAACCCTCACCCAGCAATTATCAACTGAATGCCGCTGGACAACTGACTTCCTTACAACAAGATAATTGGCAAATTGAATATAAAAACTATGTCAAGGTCCAGCAATTTTATTTACCCCAAAAGCTATTTTTAGAAAATGATCGGTTTCAGGTCAAAATTGTGATTACTCAGTGGGAACTCAATTCACCCGATTTCTTCTCCGCTGAACCCAAGATCTCTCTTACTGATTAAGGTTGAATCTACCACTAAAGAATGTTTTCCTGCTTAGCACCGGCCAAATTAAATCTATTTTTACATATTACTTCACGACGCGAAGATGGTTACCATTGTTTACAAACCGTCTTTCAATTTTTAGATTATCATGATGTTCTCTATTTTGATGTCCGTCGGGATGGACAATTACGGTATCCTGTTTTTGCTCAACCTTGGCCCATTGAACAAGATTTAATCTTCCGTGCCGCTCAGTTACTTCAACAATATAGCGGTACCTCACTGGGTGCTGATATTTATGTTGACAAAAAAATTCCCGTGGGGGGAGGCTTGGGCGGGGGAAGTTCTAATGCGGCTACCACCCTGTTGGCATTAAATCAGTTATGGCAATTACATCTTTCTAAAGAAATTTTAACCCAAATCGGGTTAAGTTTGGGTGCTGATGTGCCTATTTTCCTGTATGGGCATACGGCTTGGGCGGAAGGCATTGGTGAAAAATTAACGGCGTTAGAGTTAGATGAACCTTGGTATTTGGTGATTTATCCTGGCTGTTCGGTTTCAACCCGAGAAATTTTTACTGATCCAGCATTGACACGTGACACATTACCCATCAAAATAAGCACGTTTTTGGCTGGGCAAACGACCAATGTTTGTGAACCCATCGTTCGTAGCCGCTATCCAGCGGTTGATCAAGCGATGAAATGGCTGGATCAATACCGTCCTAGCCGATTAACCGGAACCGGATCATGCTTATTTGCTCGGTTTGAACAACCCGCAGAAGCACAAGCCGTGCTTGCAAATTTGCCAGAAATAGGGTATGGTTTTGTTGCTCAAGGACGAAATGTCTCTCCAGCCCTAAAGTGCTTCGCAGAGCCATAAAAACAGGGTATAATAACCCCACCAATAAATTGGGGTGTAGCCAAGCGGTAAGGCACTGGGTTTTGATCCCAGCATTCCTAGGTTCGAATCCTAGCACCCCAGCCATTTTTCCTCATTATTCGTTTTCATCAACTTATTTATTAACCCCGTGGGAGATTCGGATGTGTCGAGCCGAATGATGGTATTTACGGGTAATGCTAACCCCACTTTAGCCCAAGCCGTAGTGGGTCATCTGAATTTACCTTTAGGTAAAGCCGTGGTGAGTCGTTTTAGCGACGACGAAATTATGGTCGAAATCCGTGAAAATGTACGCGGTAAAGATGTGTTTATTATCCAACCGACTTGTCGGCCAACGAATGACAATTTAATGGAATTACTGGTATTAGTTGACGCCGTCCGGCGAGCTTCAGCGGGTCGTGTCACTACCGTTATTCCTTATTTTGGCTATTCGCGTCAAGATCGTCGCCCCCGTTCTGCACGGGTACCGATTACCGCTAAAGTCGTCGCTAATATGATTACCACGGTGGGCACGGACCGAGTATTAACTATCGATTTACATGCTGATCAGATTCAAGGTTATTTTGATTTACCGGTTGATAATATCTATGCCTCACCGATTTTATTAGGCGAGATCTGGCGACTAGAATATCCCAACTTAGTGGTCGTTTCACCGGACGTCGGTGGTGTCGTCAGAGCGAGAGCTTTAGCACGACAGCTTGATGATGCTGAGTTAGCGATCATCGATAAGCGTCGTCCTCGCCCGAATGAAGCTAAGGTCATGAATATTATTGGTGAGGTTGAAAACCGGACTTGTGTTATCATTGATGACATGGTTGATACGGCCGGTACCTTATGTGAAGCCGCTGGTGCCCTGAAAGAACATGGTGCTGCCAAAGTCGTGGCTTATTGTACCCACCCGGTATTATCCGGTCGGGCGGTAAAAAATATTGCTGCCTCAGAATTAGACGAATTAGTGGTTACCGATACGATTCCTTTAGCAGCAGAAGCGATTCACTGTCCACGAATTCGTCAGCTCAGTATTGCCGAAATGTTGGCAGAAACCATGCGGCGGGTTAGTGAGGAAGAATCTGTCAGTTCACTGTTTATGGATTAATCTGGTTGCATTAACACCAGTTAAGAACAAATCATTTCATGCTAACCACTTTATCCCCCCGAGGGGATTTTTTATTATTGGGAGAACCAGCTTATGCAAGACTTTGAATTAACTGCTCAGCGGCGTACTGAGCGTGGCACCGGCGCGAATCGTCGGTTACGCCGTGCTGATTTGGTGCCGGCAGTTCTGTATGGAGCGAATAAAGAACCGGTATCTTTAACTTTATCTCATAATGAGTTACAAAAACATCTCCAACAAGAAGCCTTTTATTCTCATATTTTGACGCTCAAAATCGACGAACAATCGGAAAAAGTGGTACTGAAAGCGTTACAACGTCATCCTTATCGCTTAAGCATCCTGCATGTTGATTTCCAGCGGGTGAGTGAAACTCAGACCTTATATAAAACCATTCCGTTACATTTTCTTAACGAAGATAAATGTATTGGCGTTAAACAGAATGGCGGGGTGATATCACATCATTTGTCTGAAATAGAAATCCGTTGTTTACCTAAAGATTTACCTGAATTTATTGCCATTGATTTAACTGAAATTAACCTTAACCAAGTGATTCATTTATCTAACTTATCGTTGCCGGAAGGGGTTGAAATTGTGGCACTCTTAGCCGGTGCTGAACATGATCTGCCGGTGGTTTCAGTCCATTTACCCAGAGGTAGTCGCACTGAAGACGAATCAACCGGTACCCCTGGGGCAGCAGAAGGATAAGTTAAGTCACGAGTGTGTCGATTACTCTCATAGTGGGTTTGGGAAACCCAGGACCACGTTATGTGGCTACTCGTCATAATGCCGGTTTTTGGCTGATTGATCAATTCGTTCTACCCAATCAATTTCGCTATGAAGCTAAGTTCTTTGGTGCCATTGGTCGGGTAGAACTTCCCGGTTGCTCCGTCTGGTTGCTGAAACCAGGCACTTTTATGAATCGAAGTGGACAATCGGTACTCGCATTAGCTAATTACTACCGAATTCCAGTGGAACAGATTTTAGTCGTGCATGATGATCTGGATTTTCCGCCGGGTACCGTTCGTTTAAAACTAGGTGGAGGGGACGGAAAACATAATGGCTTAAAAGACATTATTGCTCAATTGGGTAGTCATCAATTTCTCCGTTTACGAATCGGGATTGGTCACCCCGGTCGTGGTGCTTCGGTCAGTAATTATGTCTTGAGTGAGCCAAATTCAGTTGATCAATTGGCTATTGAAAACTCGATTACAGCGGCTCTCGCGGTGATGCCACTCATTATCAGGGGAGAACTCGATAAAGCCATGCAACAATTGCATACTCAAAGCGAATAATCTTTAATTTCTCAAAACAATTCACGGATATAAATAATTATTATGGGATTTAAATGCGGGATTGTGGGTTTACCCAATGTGGGCAAATCCACTTTATTTAATGCCCTTACCAATGCGAATATAGCGGCAGAAAATTATCCTTTTTGCACCATTGATCCGAACGTGGGTGTGGTGGCTATGCCTGATGCTCGTTTAGAGATATTGGCGGGTATTGTTAAACCCCAGAAAATCATTCCGACCACCATGGAATTTGTTGATATTGCCGGCTTGGTGGCGGGTGCGTCCCAAGGTGAAGGACTCGGTAATCAATTTTTAGCTCATATCCGTGAAACGCAAGCGATTGCGCATGTAGTCCGTTGTTTTGAACACGACGACGTGATTCATGTTGCTGGCACAGTCAATCCGTTGCGCGACATTGAAATTATTAATACCGAACTCGCTTTAGCGGATTTAGCTACGCTGGAAAAAGCGATACAACGGGTCAGTAAAAATACCAAAAGCGGCAATAAAGAAGCTTTGGCTCAACAACAATTATTGGAACGTATTCAGCAACAGCTCAACCAAGGCTATCCCCTGCGTACTTTAACACTGACTGAACATGAACAAGTCTGGTTGCGAGAATTACATTTATTGACCTTGAAACCGATTTTGTACCTAGCCAATGTTGCGGAAAACGGTTTTGAGAATAACCCTTACCTCGACCAAGTACGCCAACTGGCTGAACAGGAAGGTGCTGAAGTTGTTCCGGTGAGCGCCGCTACTGAAGCGGAATTAGTTAGTCTCGAACCGGCTGAAAGAGCAGAATTTTTAAGCGAAATGGGCTTAACTGAACCGGGCTTAAATCGAGTGATCCGCGCTGGGTATCAGTTGTTGGGGTTACAAACCTTTTTTACTGCGGGTCCGAAGGAAGTTCGTGCGTGGACAACTCAAATTGGAGTGACTGCGCCTCAAGCAGCGGGGGTGATTCACACTGATTTTGAACACGGTTTTATTCGAGCCGAAGTGATTTCCTATGCCGATTTTATTACCTATCGAGGCGAGTCTGGTGCGAAAGAAGCGGGGAAATGGCGTTTAGAAGGCAAAGATTATCTGGTTCAAGAAGGTGATGTCATGCACTTTCGGTTTAACGTTTGAAGGATTTTTTGTGGTGATGGATAAGCCCGCGTAGGATGCGGGCTTTTGTTCGCACCCTTCATCACTGAGCCACACAAACAGGGTGCTTTTACCGACTCGCTTTATCGTAGAGTCATGCCTTCTAATCCAGTGTGAGGATGACAGTCAGACGGCTCACGAAGTTGAACTTTATCCTGCAAATACCAGTCAATCACTGATTCTGAAGCCTGATTAAACACCAAAAGATATTCCACACCCCATCTATTTTTATAACTTGCTTGAAGCAGTTTATCAGAAAAACTCACCTGATAGTGGCTAGGAAACAGGGCTAAATTGGCTTCTTTTAAGCTCATACCCACAAAAGGATACCCTGCTTGTAATGATTCTTTTTGTGTATTATTTAAGTGATAAGCAGTCTGTAAGTAAGTATCAAGTTTCTGAGCTTGAATGCTATCTTGTTCTGACACACTTCTAACTTCCAAACAGGCGGACAATAGACTGATTAGGGCAATAGTATAGGAAATTCGTCGCATCATCAGTTTTACCTCCTTAATTAATTGCTTTATGGTTTAAAAACGATTAAACCTGAGAGCAAGGAAGAATAGGATGAGCGCTTTTTAAGAGTACACAAGTCTCTATATCATTGTAGACGATTATTGATTTTTCGCATTATCTCTATTGCCCACATTGCCAACCCTACTGTGAGGTAGGTATCACTGCCATTAAGCTAGGTAGGATGAACATTATCCACCGTAAAAAGTGTGAGTTGGGGTGATGTGCACGGAGTGAGTGAACAAGCCATAATTGTTAGCATTAACTCATCGCCTGATAAACCCATAAATTCCAAAGAAATGCTCTTTGATCAACCCGTTGTTGAGTATGTTCGGCTAATTTGCGGTTAATAAATTCTGGGTTTAATGGCGAGAAATGTCCGTTAGTAAAAGCAAGTTGTTGTTGATGAAACCATTTACCAATCGGAACGCCAAAACCTTTTTTACGACGGTAGATAATCTCTTTTGGCAGGAGTGGTTCTAAGGCTTTTTTCAAAATATATTTGGTTTGTCCGTGGCGAAATTTATAATCACTGGGCAGTTGGCGGACAAAATTAACCAATTCGATATCTAAAAATGGCGACCGTGCTTCTAGAGAAACCAGCATACTGGCGCGATCAATTTTAACCAAAATATCATCTTGCAGATAAAGTTTAGTAAAAAATTGCAAGATTTTATCGATCAAATTGGTTTGGTGACAAGCTTCCCATTGTTCGATTGCTTCTGAATAGATCTCTTCTAAATTAATTTTTTCTTGAAATAAATCCGCTAATTCATCCGCAGCGAGACTAGCCATCCAAGTAGGACACCAGAGTCGTGGTGGATAGCTTAATCCTCGTAATGTGCGTTTGATTCTAAAATCTAAACTCATATTGCGATAAGAAACGGGTAATCGAGCGAACAGCATTTCAATAGCACGATGAATCGGTTTAGGAATGAAGCGATGATAGAATTGAGCATACCGTAAGGCCTGAAACGGATCATAACCGGCAAATAGTTCATCGCCACCATCACCTCCCAAAGCGACTGTTACTTTTTGTCGAGCATGATGACAAAGTAGATAAGTGGGTAACAAAGAACTGTCTCCCAGCGGTTCATCTAGCTTGCTCATGATTTCGGGTAATAATTCTTTACTGGTTTCTAGAGAAAGAATGGCTGAATGATGTTGAGAACCAATAAGTTGAGCGACTTGCTTAGCATAAACCGCTTCATCAAAATCCGGTTCAGTAAAACCAATGCTGAAGGTATTTAAGTCGGTTGCCGGAATATGTTTGCTAGCCAATGCCGCTATCGCCGAAGAGTCAATCCCACCACTTAAGAATACGCCCAAAGGGACATCAGACATCAAGCGTCTTTGTACAGCTTGGTCTAAAAGTTCACGCAGTTGTTCACCCCATTCTGCTTCTGGATTTTTAGGAAGGTAATCAAAAGGTTCTAATTCAAAATCCCAATATTTCTGTACCGTGAGGGTTTTAGTATTAATGCGATACCATAAAGAATGACCAGCCGGCAGTTTGTAAATATTTTCATAAAGAGAATGCGGCGCGGGAATATAACCATAAGCGAAATATTTTTTAAGAGCTAATTTTGATAATTGAGGTCTTAAGCTGGTGTGGACAGTAACCGCTTTCAGTTCAGAAGCAAAAATGAAATTTCCTAGTTGATGGGTGTAGAAAAATGGTTTTTTGCCAAAGCGATCCCGACTACCAAACAAAATACCTTGCTGACGATCATATAAAACAAATGCCCACATCCCATTGAGTTTGTTAGGTAATTCTTTACCCCACGCCCGATAACCGTGTAATAGTACTTCGGTGTCAGAATGATGAGTGGAGAAATGATAACCGGCTTTCTCTAACTGTTGACGAAGTTCTAGGTGGTTATAAATTTCGCCATTAAAAATAATTCCCAACTGCTCATCTGGCGTCCACATGGGCTGTTTACCACCAACCAGATCGATAATTGATAAGCGGCGATGACCTAAGTACACGCCTTGTTTGGCGTCATGCCACAATCCTTGTGCATCTGGACCACGATGAATCAGTTGTTGGGTCATGTGCTGTAAGTCTGCTATCGTGCCAGTGCCAACAAATCCGGCTATACCACACATCTTATTTTTTATCACTTTCTAAGGCTTGTAACTGTGCAACCAGTTGTGCTACACGTTGTCGCTCTTGTTCTAACTGGAATAAGGCTTGTTCCTTTTCTTGGTTCGCTTGCTCAGCGTGTTGGCGTTCTTGTTCGGCACGTTGATGTTCCTGCTCCGCACGTTGACGTTCTTGCTCCGCGTGTTGGCACTCCTGCTCCGCACGTTGACGTTCTTGCTCCGCACGTTGGCATTCTTGCTCTGCACGTTGATATTCTTGCTCAGCGCGTTGACGTTCCTGCTCCGCACGTTGATATTCTTGCTCAGCGCGTTGACGTTCTTGTTTGGCACGTTCAGCTCCGGTCAAGATGAGATGACCCTCTTGATCACACCAACGTAACCAAGTATCTTCTCGGTCTTCGTATTGGCCATGCCACAAGGTTAGACCCAATTCTATTTCTGGTAACCACGGCCCACTTATTTCGACATAGCGGATATGACGCCGCTCATATAGATGAAGTACCTTTTCACCCAGTTGTCTTTCTGGATCATAGACAATGTAGTAAGCGACCCCGATTTTGGCATAATCGTGTAGTTTACTGTCTAATTCATGTCCTTGGCGGTTTGACACAATCTCAATGACGACTTCCGGTGGTTTACCATATTCCCACAGGAGATAAGAGCGATGCGCTTTGGTCCAAATATCTTTGGGAAGTTGAACATCCAAACTGAGTAGGACATCGGGAACTAAAGGGGGTTGATAGATACCACAAAATAACCCGACATTAGCGAGAGCTAGAAATAAACGTCCAGTTTCTGCCCCATGCCAGGAAGTATACAAACTTTCCACTAATAAACGTTGTTGTTTTTCTGAAAAAATGTTGTCCACTGGCGTATCGTCCTCGGTTACCAAATGGTCAATATTGGGCCACTCTTCCGGTGCTAAGGCGGCCAACGTTGAAGGCGAAGGAATTGACTCACTTACCGGGCTTGGCTGAGTTGCCGGGTTTAGCGAAACTGGTTCTGGTGTCGGGGAGAGCATGGCTGTCATGTGACCTCCAAGTTAGTTTTTAGCTTCATCACTGAAATAATCCAAGTCATCATGGTATGGCAGTTTTTTTATCCAGGTTCAATCGCCGACTAATATGGTAGGTCGATTTACCTTGAGATTCATAATAAGTCCGTACTAATAATTCGCCAATTAATCCGATAAAGATAGATTGTGCCCCTAGAATTGTAAACATAACTGACATGAGCAATAAAGGATTGGTCACCAAAGAATGTCCATAAAATATTTTCTCTATCAGTAGGAAGAAAACGAGAAAAAAACTAAGAAAAATAAGCAAGATGCCCACACTCCCAAACACATAAATCGGTTTTTGGGCATAACTGTTTAAAAATTTGACCGTCAATAAATCTAAAACCACTTTCAGGGTACGTTCCAAGCCATATTTAGATTGACCATAGCGACGAGGGTGATGCTTAACCGGTACCTCAATAATATTGGCACCGACTTGAGCAGCATAAGCCGGTAAAAAACGATGCATTTCGCCATAAAGACGATAACCTTGTAGCACCTGTCGCCGATAGACTTTAAGGGTACAACCATAATCATGTAAATGTACTTTAGTAATTTTTGAAATCAACCAATTAGCAAATTTAGAAGGTAAGGTACGAGTTAACCAAGTATCCTGTCGATGTAAACGCCAGCCGCTAACCACATCATAGCCTTCATTCAATTTAGCTAACATCATGGGAATATCGGTTGGATCGTTTTGTAAATCAGCATCCATAAAAATAATAGTATCGCCAGCAGCATAATCTATACCCGCAGCGAGAGCAGCCGTTTGACCATAATTGCGAGTAAAACGGATAACTTTAACTTTACTATTTTGTTGAGCAAATTGTTCAAGTAGCACAAAACTTGTATCGTCACTGCCATCATCAATGTAAATGATTTCGTAGTCATAATCTATTGTGGTTAGCATTGACATAAGATTCTCATGTAACCAAGCTAGATTATCCTCCTCATCGTAAACCGGAATAATGATAGAGAGAGAAGAAATAATAGCTTTCATATTATTAAGGAATGATATTTTGTTATGTGTTTCAATTTCTGTCCTTACACCACAGGTAGGTAAGTTTACCTTGAGATTTATAAAGTGATCAGTTGCATAGGCTATGTATTGCAAATTAGTTATTGTACCCGTACTAAAACTAACTTGATTAAACTTTTTCAAATAGTTCAAAATAATCTTGAGCGACTTTCGACCATGACATGTTTTCAGCGAGTTGTCTTGATCTCATACCCATGGTGTTAATTAAACTTCGATCTTTTAAAAATTCGGTTATTTTTTCTTTAATTGCTTTGCTATTTTTGGTCGAAACGATAAACCCATTTCCGTTCACTAGTTCAAAGCTGCCACCAACATTAGTTAAAATTAATGGTAATCCACAAGCCATGGCTTCAAGAACAGTATTGCTCATGCCTTCATTAAGTGAAGGTAATACAAATACATCGTTACTCCTATAAATGTCTATTAGCTTATCATGTGCAACGTTTCCCAAAAAAGTGACATCTAACCCTTTACTTTGATATTTTAATTTTTCTAACAATGGTCCATTACCAATTATAGTTAAACTAACTCCATTTATATCCCTTAAAGCTTCAATTAAATAGGAGAACCCTTTTATTTCATTTAATCTGCCTACACTCAGTATTCTTAATTTATCGTGAAGTTCGTAGTCTTTACCCTGAAATTTTTTTGAATCTATTCCATTAGGGATTAAATAAAAATGTTGTTTGGGGCTTAATTGTAAAGCGAGTTCTCTAAGCTTACTGGAATTTGTAATAACAAATTTAGAATTTTTCCAAACTATCGGACTAAGCCAACAGAAAATAAATCTATCTAAATATTTCCATCTTTGCTCAAAAAAAGGCACATCCGCGCCTCTAAGTAAGGTAATATAAGGAACTTTTTTTATTAAAAATAAAACATAGGCTAGGAACCCGGAAGGCACTCCCGACCATGCCACAATGAAGTCATATTTCCTATTTCTGTAAAGTTTGAGCGCTAATCGCAAAGATTTTATTGAGTAAACAATTAATTCTTTTGCACTCTGCCAATGTAAATTGGTGTTCTTTTTCCCTATATCTAAATAATAAATTTTTCCTAAAGTTGAAATTTCAACTTTTTTGTCATTGACTGAAGCTGTAATAATATCTATTTCTAAATTACTATAATTTTTAAATTCTTCATATAAATATTTATTAGCATTACCTTGTCCACCGCCAAGCGGTGGATATTCAGAATTAAGCATCAGAATTCTCATTGAAATTAATTTTTCCTTCTACTATATATAAAATAGCCTTTGTCAACATAAATTCTCGCAATATATTCGCCTAAAATCCACATTTATCTTTACGAGAATATTTTCGTAAAATTTGTAAAGAATTATCTTTACTTTCATAATTACGAAGTAGATTGGACTTTAACTTTACTATCTTGTTGAGTAAATTGTTCAAAGAGAACAAAACTTGTATCATCACTGCCAATGATTTTGTAGTCATAATCCATTGTAGTTAGCATTGACACAAGATTTTCATGTAACCAAGCTAGATTATCCTCCTCATTGTAAACCGAAATAACGATAGAGAGAGAAGAAATAATGGCTTTCACAGTAAAGGAATAATGGTTTGTTATGCGTTTAAATTTTTGTCCTTACACTGCGGGCTTAGTTGTCATTTTTTTCATTGTTTTTTTACATACCGTATTCATACTCAACGAAGACCCTACTTTAATGGCCATTTATGAATCCGGTGATCCAGGGAATTTAGCCTATGAAATTATGAGTTTATTTAATTATCCCGTTTATAACCAACATAATTATTTTTTTTCTGGATACGGTTGGCCTTTTAATGATATTAGCTTTATAGTGATATTATTATTAAAACTCATTGGACAGATTTTGGGCTTTTATGAACAGCCGCTATTTGGCTTAATTGATAATCAACCGCTGTTTAATGCCGTGATTAGGGCGATCAATTTCACTGTTGCTCTCGCTTCTATCGGGTTGTTTTTTAATTTAGCGAATCGCTTATTTGACAATAAAAAGCTCGCTTTCGCGGCTAGTTTATTTTTCATGTTCTTACCTTGGGCAGCGATTTATTCTTACTGGCTTCATCCAGATGCGACCGGTATGGTCTTTATTTTATTGTCAATGCTGTATACACTGAAATTTACCCAACAACCCCAGTTAAGTTATTTTTATATTGCTTTTGTTAGCTTAATATTGGCCACTTTTAGCAAAATGTATCATGGTTTTTACTTGTTGCCTATTGTTTTCATTTTCTTTATTAGCTATTGCCAGCAACACGGTATAAATTATCTAACGGGCTTATTTTCTAAGCCAATTTTAAAAATCGTCGTTTCTTTACCGATTATTTATATATTAGTGATATTGATTGTTCACCCCTATGCTGTCGTTGACTTTGGTGGTGATATATATAGTCAGTGGCTATTTGAACCTTGGCGTATTTTGAATGCTGAAAAAAATCCACATCTGACGGTACCCTTTATAACCAGTTTTCAGCAGTGGCTTTTGCTTTACCAACAAGAACCGCTTATCTATCTCAATGTTGTTTTTCTGTATTTATTAATCATCCCGTTATTGTTTAAAAAGCAAATAGCGGTTTCTGGATTATTTGTTGTCAGTGTCTTGTTTTGCAATGTTTATTTAGGCTTGGTTATCTTTGGCAACAGAATGATGCACTTTGAACTGAGATATATTTATCCGATTGCACCGTTGTTAATTTTAAATAGTATTGCGGTTATTCGCTTTATTTGGAGGCAATTAGGCTTATTACCAGTGAAAATAACGCGATATGGGCAAATTATCTTCGCTATGGGGGTGAGTTTATATTTATTACCCGTTGTTGCTGAAAACTTATTAACAACCACCAATTCTCTTCTGGCAAGAGCAGCTTATCAACATTCTACTTTCTACCAGCTTAGAAATTTTATATTACAGAATAATGAAATTTTTGCCCAGAGTAAAATACTATTTGATATCGGTTCTGCGCCGGTTCCCCCCAAATTAACTTGGATAAGACCTCATGCTACCCTAACTTGGGTTCCTTCAAAGATTATTGATAAAGATCTCTTTAGAAAATATATCAATCCGCTGGCAAAACTCATTTGGGTATCTTGGGAAAGTCAGGATCAGAGTCTTGCTTTTATTAAAGATAATGAGCCACAATTTCTCATTTTGATAGCAGAACGTTCCCAAGCTTATCACCACTATATCAGGAACAATGGTTTTAAACCGATGATGCAATTTCAAGCTAGTCACGAAGAACTGCTGTGGTTTTCCTATTGGTTTCCTGAGGTGAATAAGCCATTAAAAACGCTTCAGGCGACTCACAAACTCATTGAGATATATCGTCACCCGAATTTGACTATTGGGCCAACAATTGTATTTTACCGTAAATCATAGCATAGAAAGGAAGTGAACTAATGGAGCAGTCAGTGGAAAAAAATTATTTAAAAACGATAGGTTGGTGGATAATGTCCATTATCGTTATCGCTTTTCTCAGTTTCATTGCTTGGCAAATTTGGCAAGCCAATCAGTATAATCAAGCGGTTGATTATACCAGACAAGGAGAAGAATACCGAAAGGAGGGTCACTGGTCAGAAGCCGAAGAGACGTATCTCAAAGGTCTTAAGATTTTTCAGGAATTAGACCATCAAAAAGGAATTGCCTGGGAATGTGAAAATCTTGGACATCTGTACCGCGGTCAAGGTGATTCTAAAAAAGCGGAACAAATGTATCTTAAAAGTCTTGCCATTTGGCAAGAGTTAGCAGAACCGGAAAATATAGCTAAGCAATATGCTAATCTTGGACTTCTTTATGGAACAGAGGGTCGTTGGCAACCGGCTGAACAGATGTATCTCAAAGGTCTGGAAATATTTCAAGGACTAGAAAAATCAGAAGGTATCGCAGAGCAATACGACAATTTGGGCAGTCTTTATGCCATTCGTGAAGATTGGTCTCGTGCAGAACAAATGTTTTTAAAAAGTTTAGCCATTTTTAAAAAAGTTAATGATAACAAAGGCATGTCCAAACAATATGTTAATCTAGGTAACCTGTATTATGTGCGCGGTAATTGGCAACTGACTGAAAAGATGTATCTTAAAAGTATAAAGATTGCCGAAGCAGTGGAAGAAACCGAGGCAACTCTAGAAAATAAGCAAAGCTTAGCAACTAAGTATAGTAATTTGAGTGCTCTTTATGCAAAACAAAATGACTGGTCGCAGGCGGAAAAGATGTTTCTGAAAAAAATAGCAGTTAGTTCAGATAAACCTGAAGATATAGTCATTAATCGATTTGTTCTTTTAGGTGAATTTTATATTAATCACGGTCAGTGGCAACGCGCTGAAAAGATGTTTTTAAAGGGATTGGAAATTAACCAAACTTTAGAGAATTCTGCTGGCATAGTTTACCATTATGCTCAACTGGCTCAATTTTATCTAAAAAGTGGTCATGAGCAACAAGCAGAAAAGATGCTTCTAAAAGCGATAGCAATAGATAAATCATCAAAAAACCAAGAAAATGTAGCTATTCACTCTGCTCAATTAGGTGAGATCTATGTACGTCGTGGTGATAATCAAAAAGCGGAAAAAATATTGCTAACTGCTTTAAAAATAAATGAAAATATTGAAAATAAAGCCGGTATGGCAAGCAACTATACCAAATTGGGTACACTCTATGCCAGTCTAGGCGATAAACAACGTGCTGAAGAAATGTTGCTGAAAGGATTAGAATTAGATGAAACTTTAGAAAATAAAGCCAATATGGCCTATAACTATACTCAATTAGGTCTACTCTACGCTAAACAACAACCCGATTTAGCACAAGCTAAAGAGATGTTTCTTAAGGGATTAGAACTTGACCTCAATAATGCTCTAGAAAATTCAGAAGAAACGGTAACCCAAGCCAATATAGATATTGATAATAGACGTGATTTACAAAAAACCAGAGGCAAGCTTATTGATAAAGCCAGCAGTATAGAAGAAAAATACAACCAATTGACTGCCTATACCACCTTAGGCAATTTTTATAAAAACCGGAGTGATTGGCAACAAGCCGAGCAAATGTTTTTAAAAGGACTAGAAATTACTGAAGTTTTACAAAATAAAGCCGACATGGCGATTCAGTATACTAATTTAGGCCTATTTTACATGGAAACCGGACAGTTACCCTTAGCCAAGGAAATGTTATTAATGAGTTTGCAAATCAATCAAACTTTAAATAACCAAGCCGCTATGGCAGACCAATATGCTCGATTGGGTGTGGTTTATACCCAACTCAACCAATTAACTCGTGCTGAACCACTGTTTCTCAAAGCATTAACCATCGATGAATCTTTAGGTCGTCAGGAAAATATGGCACTTCATTATTCAAACCTAGCCATTCTAGCTAGTAAACGCGGTGATATACAAGGTGCTGAGCAAATGTTTCTTAAAGCCTTGGCCATTGATGAAGCGGTCAATAATCAACAAAATAGGCTAGATGATTACGCTAGCTTAGCCACAATCTACGTTAGCCGTGGTGATTGGCAACGTGCAGAAGACATGTTACTTAAAGAACTCAAACTCACTGAAAGTTTAGGAAAAACGGCAAATATAGCCAGTAAATATGCTAATTTAGGTGCTTTTTACGCGAACTGGGGTAATTTAGTTAATGCGGGAAAAATGTTTCTTAAAGCCATAGAGCTCAATGAAGTTGAAGAAGATCAACCGAGTATGGCTAAGAACTATACTCTGTTGGGTGCAGTCTACAAAAAACAAGGTGAGCCAAAATTGGCGGAAGAAGTATTTCTCAAAAGTCTAGAAATAAATCAAAAGTTAGAAAATAAATTAGATATTGCTAATAGTTATGCTAACCTGGGTGTTTTATATAAAAATCAAGGGAAATCATTGCAAGCAAAGAAGATGCTAGGTAATAGTTTGCAATTATTTGAGGCCATAGGTAATCCCAATACTCAGCGGGTACAACAATTGCTTGATGGGATTAAAATCCAATAACGAGAGGTTAGCGATGTGGTAACAAGGAATTGTAACCCCTTGTTACCCTAAAATGACTACCTCCAATTTTATTCCTGGTTACTATGACATTAACTTATTCCAACCGACTGAAGAAGAAACCGTTAGATTTTCGTTTCTTCTCGCTTTTTTTAGTTATTCTTTTATACTAACAATCTATCCTAACTTCGTGTTAGTTAAATTAATTTGCTAACCTTTAGCAAAATAATAGCCTATCAATTTGTTTTCATCCTCATTTAAAGTGGGTGATCAAAATTGACCCATCCATTTAACCGTTGCCACCACTATGGAAGATATTGAAACTCAAAACATTGAATTACAATTATTACTACAAGCGATTTATTTAAAGTATGGTTACGACTTTAGAAATTATGCCAAAGCTTCTATTAAGCGACGGATTCAACATCGTATGCTCAAAGAGGGATTAGACAGTTTATCGGCTATGCAACATAAAGTACTTTATGATATTGCTTTTTTTGAAAGACTTTTGTTGGATATGTCTATCAACGTGACAGAAATGTTTCGTGATCCCAGTTTTTACCTCGCTTTGAGAAAAGTGGTCATCCCAGAACTCAAGAAATTTTCTTTTCTTAAAATATGGCACGCGGGTTGTTCTAGCGGTGAAGAAGTTTACTCCATGGCGATTATTTTAAAAGAGGAGGGTTTATATGAACGTACTCAGATTTATGCCACCGACATGAATGAAGTGGTGCTTAAACAAGCTAGAGATGGTATTTTTAATATTAGTAAGCTTAAGCAATATACCGCTAACTACCAAAAAGCCGGGGGGTTAGAATCCTTTTCCGATTATTATTCAGCACATTATGATCATGTAGTTATGAATAAATCTCTGAAAGAAAATATCTTATTTTCTGATCATAATCTGGCTACCGATGGTGTATTTGGCGAAATGAATTTAATCATGTGTCGAAATGTATTAATCTATTTTAACCGTGAGTTACAAAATCGAGCGTTAGGGCTATTTTTTGAAAGTTTAGGGAACGAAAGTTATCTTTGTTTGGGTTCTAAAGAAAGTATTCGTTTTTCAGAATATTCACATGCTTTTGAAGATATCGTGAGAGAAGAAAAGATTTATATCAAAAAAGCTTCTCATTCTGAAGAGATAAGAACTTATGATTAGCGCCAATAAAAAATTTGAAGCGGTTGTTATTGGTTCTTCTGCTGGAGGTATCAAAGCACTCACTACGGTTTTATCGGCATTACCCCATAATTTCCCCCTTCCAATTACTATTGTGCAACACTTGCATCCACAATCTGATAGTTATTTAGCTCAGATTCTAGGTGCCAAAACGCGCCTAATGGTTAAACAAGCTGACGAAAAAGAAACCATTGCTCGTGGGGTCGTGTATCTGGCTCCCCCCAATTATCATTTATTGATAGAAGAAGATCGGAGTTTCTCGCTTTCTATAGAAGGACACGTTAACTTTGCTCGCCCTTCAGTAGACGTTTTATTTGAGAGCGCTGTTTATGCTTATCGAGATAAACTGATCGGTATTATTTTGACTGGGGCTAATCATGATGGCAATTATGGCGTTAAAAAAATTAAGCAAATGGGAGGCTATGTGATAGTACAAGATCCCGCCACTGCCGAGGCTAATGCCATGCCTTTAGCCGCTATTGCCGCTACGACTGTAGATGTCATATTACCTCTCACTCAAATTGGGCCTTATTTACTACAACTGGTTAATCGTTCAACTAAAGATAGTCATCTTTTCAAGTCATAATCGATGGCTTAATAATCGATTAATTCTTGCAGTTTAGTGAAAATACTCTCTTAAATCGAAGCCACCATAAGGCACATAATTTGCGTAATTTGATTTATTTCCTCATCTGTTCATTATGATCTCGGTTGAATTGATTAAAATATAAAAACAGATAATAAATCATATAACCTAACATTTATTTCTGATTATTCGCGAACAGTCCCATGAGGAAGATAAAATTAATGAGAAAATTAATAAAATCAAGGTAAATAACTATGTCAGACCAAGCTGATTTGATGAATATTCTTATTGTTGATGATAATAAAAATAATCTATTTACCTTACATACCCTCATTGATGAACATATTAACGCCCAAATTTTGGAAGCGGAATCGGGCGCCATCGCTTTACAAATTTTGCTCCAAGAAAAAATTGATTTAATTATCTTAGATGTTCAAATGCCGGAAATGGATGGTTTTGAAACGGCACAATTGATTCGTTCACGCAAAAAAACTCAACACATTCCTATCGTATTTTTAACAGCAGCTTATAAATCTGAACAATTTAAACAAAAAGGTTTTGCCGTTGGAGCGGCGGATTATTTAACTAAACCGATTGACGCTAATCAATTAATTAGTCGAATTCAATCTTATTTACGCTTTATTCAACAAGAACGACAACATAATCAAGAATTAGAACGTAAGGTACGAGAACGCACGGCTGAATTATTAGAATCCAATGAAAAACTCAAACAAGAAATTAATGAACGGAAACTGGTCGAAGCGAAATTACAAGAAGCACGTGAGCAACTAGAACAACGTGTCCAAGAACGAACCGCAGAATTATTAGCTACCAATCAACGATTGCAAGCTGAAATTAATGAACGTAAACAGATTGAAATGGCTTTAGAAAGGTTGAGTCATCAAACTCAACTGATCTTAGAATCAGCCGGAGAAGGTATTTTAGGACTCGATTTAACCGGTCAGTTGATATTAGTCAATCCGGCGGCGGCTCGAATGTTAGGCTATGAGCAAAATGAAATCATTGGACAATTACAATACGAAATAATTTATCACACCAAAGCCGACGGGACCCGTTATTCTTTAGAAGAATCGCCTATCTGTAATGCTCTGCAAGCCGGTCAGGTTTGCCATCGTGATGATGAGATTTTTCGACGTAAAGATGGGACTTCGTTTACGGCTGAATATATCACTACGCCAATTCGGGAAGCTAACCAAGTTACCGGTGCAGTGATGACTTTCCGCGATGTGACTGAACGTAAACAAGCCGAAATGGCTTTACAAGAAGCTAAAATGACTGCCGAAGCAGCTAATCTAGCTAAAAGCCAGTTTTTAGCTAATATGAGTCATGAATTACGCACCCCACTCAATGCCATTATTGGCTATAGTGAAATGTTAAAAGAAGAAGCGGTCGATTTAGAACCGGAAGATTTTATTCCCGATCTGGAACGAATTCACGCCGCCGGTAACCATTTGCTTGGTCTTATCAACGATGTACTGGATTTATCCAAGATCGAAGCCGGAAAAATGGAATTGCATTTAGAAAGTTTTACGCTGTCCGCTCTGCTTCAAGAAGTGATTAGCACCGTCCAACCCCTAATAGAAAAAAACACTAATACCTTAGAAATCATCTGTACGGAGCCGCTCGGGGAAATGTATGCCGATATGACTAAATTACGGCAGATTCTGTTCAATTTATTAAGTAATGCCGCTAAATTTACTGAAAATGGGCTCATTTTCATTGAAGTTAATCGCCAACAACAAGATGATGAAGATTGGATTTATTGTCGAGTTGCGGATGATGGGATTGGTATTACCCATGAACAGCGCGCCAAGCTGTTTCGCGCCTTTACTCAAGCAGATGCTTCTACTACCCGCAAATATGGTGGTACCGGTTTAGGTTTAGCTATTACCAAACAATTCGTAGAAATGATGGGTGGTCGTATTGATTTAATCAGTGCGTTTGGACAAGGTAGTTTGTTTACGATTAAATTGCCTACGGTAGTGAATCCTTCTGAAGATCGGCAACAAACCGAATATCCACTCGCTATAACTGAGGAGGAAGGTATTATTTTGGTTATTGATGATGATAATGTGACCCGCGCCTTATTGAAAAATTATTTGACCCAACTAGGTTATGCGGTAGCTGTTGCCGCTGGTGGCAAGGAAGGATTGCGACTCGCGAGAAAATTACGCCCAGATGCGATCGTCCTGGATGTCAAAATGCCCAATATCGATGGTTGGAAAGTTTTATCTTGGCTAAAAAGCGATTCTTTATTAGCGGATATTCCGGTGGTGATGATATCAGTCGAAGATCAACAGAAAAAAGGCGTTGCCTTGGGTGCAACTGATTATTTGCTTAAACCGGTTTACCCAGAACAATTAAGTACTATTTTGCGCAAATTCAAGATTAACTATGAAACCCAAAATTTAGTGATGCTGGTTGAAGATGATATAGTCATCCGCGAAATGATGGCTGATATACTCAAAAACCAAGGTTGGCAAGTTTTTAAAGCTGAGAACGGTCAAGTCGCACTTAATTACCTCGATCGTAAAAATCCGGCTTTGATTTTATTAGATTTAATGATGCCCATCATGGATGGCTTTGAATTTTTAACTCATTTACGTGCTCATGAAAGTTTGCGCTCTATCCCCGTGGTCGTGTTAACTGCTCTGCCGCTTACCGCTGAGGAAGAAGCCCGTCTCCAGGGTGTAGAAACCATTTTTCAGAAAGCCACTTACAATCAAGATGAATTGTTATTGCAAATCCATCAACTCATTAGCCAATCCAAGACGCCAACTGCCCATGAAACGACCATTTTTCGTCGTTCTAACTAATTAATTTTTGATCGCTGCTAATACCTCATCCCAAAAACGTAATCGGGCTAAAATAGCTTGTTGAGCAGCTATTTCAGCTTCTTTGATTTTATCTGCTTCACCACCACATAATTCATTTAATAGCTGTAAAGAAAGTGGTCCATGAAAATCTTCATCCAGGTGGATATGGCGGTTAAGATAATAATGGAAAATAGGCGCTTCGGCTTTATTTATTCCCATCTGCGCTAAAAAAGCACGAAACATATTTGGAATCACTTGTTCTCTGCCCATAGCCAAAGCGGCAGCGACCAAATGTGGTTGGTCAGTTGCAATCCACTCAAAGGTGGTTTGAGTAAAATGACGAGAAGGTGGTGGAACCCATTCACGGGTTAAAGCGATGTTAATACCCTGCTGTTTAACCGTTTCGACAAAATGGAGAACCGGTTGTGGATCCCCGCCAATTTCTCGCATCGCTTGACAGTAAAGTTCAAAATGACTGCTATAAGATTTCTTCTCTGGGGTTGACAACGGACTTTCATCGGATTCCTCTTCGAGTACTAAGCTATTAATAAAATACCGTACGGTCGCATTACCACGAGGTACCCAAGGAAATTGACTGGGTGCAATCTTATTTTGTAAATATTTAACCAATGACATAAAATCCCATACTGAATAAACGTGATGCGCCATAAACCGACGTAAATCTTCTCTGTTACGTAGCGCACCATAAACCGGGTGGCGATTGAGTTTATCGAGTAACGGGTTAATAACCTCAGGGTTAAATGGCTTTGACATACCGAAAGTTCCTGTCTTTAGGCTAAATTAATGAATTTTAGGTTGCTAAATGGCTATATGAGTGCAATTTTTAATTTATACAAGGTTTGTTTCAAAATAGTTAACAGAATCTTAAGCCGTGCGGAAAATAAACTGAATCTATGAAATATCAATTAAATGAATTAGGTCGGCAACGGATACCTTTTCTATTTATTATTGATTTTGACGTTCAAAATGCTTATATCGCTCCACTAGCAAGCTTAGACAATTCTATCTATTTTTCGATAGATGGCTTTACTAATTTTACTTTGAAATCGTTTAATCTTCCGTTTAAATTCCAACAGCCTTTAATTAAAAAAAAAGTAGTGAGCTTAGCTCACTATCAACAGGCTTTTAATCGAGTTATCGCGGAAATGAAAGCCGGTAATACTTATTTACTAAACTTAACTTTTCCAACTGAAATAGAAATTAAAACCACGTTACTTAATATTTTTTGCTGGAGTCAGGCTCAATTTAAGCTGTATTTTCAAGATCAATTCATCACTTTCTCTCCAGAACGGTTTATTAAAATAGCCAATAATTTCATTACCACTTATCCAATGAAGGGGACTATTGACGCCCATTTGCCCCAGGCTCGGGAAAAAATTTTAGCAGACGAAAAAGAAATGGCAGAACATACGATGGTAGTCGATTTACTGAGAAATGATCTCTCTATCGTCGCTAAACAAGTGAGAGTAAAGCGCTTTAGGTACATTGATAGCATCATTGCTGGCCATAAAACCCTGTTACAGGTTAGTTCAGAAATTAGCGGCGTTTTAGAAAATAACTGGCCGGAAAGGCTTGGCGATATATTATTACCCTTATTACCCGCCGGTTCCATTTCGGGAGCACCGAAGAAAAAAACGGTTGAAATTATTAAAGCGGTTGAAAGTTACCAACGCGGGTTTTTTACCGGCATATTTGGTTATTTCGATGGACAAAAATTAGATAGTGCGGTGATGATCCGTTTTATAGAAAAACACCCGGAGCAATTAATCTACAAAAGTGGCGGTGGCATTACGATTGATAGCGATCTTAACCGTGAATACGAAGAAATGTTAGCCAAAATCTACCTTCCCATCCACTACCATGAGTAAATTATTAGAAACCATTAAAATAATCAAGGGTTCCGTACCCTTTTTAACCTTTCACCAACAGCGGTTGAATGAGTCACGACGACAATTATTTCAGGTTGATGACGAAATTGATCTCGGCGCTGCTATTCAAGCACCGTCTACCGATCAAGTTTATCGTTGTCGCGTGATTTACGAGCGAACCATTGAAAAAGTTGAATACCACCATTATAAGGCCAAAAAATTTCACTGTTTCAAAGTAATAGCAGCTAATACTATTGTGTATGATTTTAAATATCTGGATCGAACCCCAATCAATCAATTAATAGCCAGTAAAGGGTTAGCAGATGATATTTTGATTATTAAGAATGGGTTAGTGACCGATACTTCCATCGCTAATGTCGCGTTTTGGGATCAAAAAAAATGGTTAACCCCGGCAATGCCCTTATTAAAAGGAACCACTCGAGAACGATTATTAACAGCCGGATATATTGAAACAGCAGATATTAAGCTAACTGATTTAAAAACATTTTCTAGAATGGCCTTGATGAATGCACTTATGGATTTTACGGTGGTAGAAAATTTTAATTTAGAGGTTTAACTATTTTAGTGATGACTGTTCTGCGGTTAAAAACGCTTGTTTTTAAAGTTAATCAAACTGTTATCATATAAGATCAATCAAATCAAACCCGGGTAGAATAATCAGTTATTTCAACTTACTGCTCTAAACGCCACCGGATTGATGATATTCTCACTCATTCAATCTTACGTTGTTTGGCTTAAACTTTGCTTTATCTTACTGAGTTCTGAGAAAATATTTATCATTTTTTCTGGGTTATATTTTAACTCACTCTAAAAAATATCATAATGATTCTATTTATTTCCGGTTATCTCAGCCAGAAATAGCCGACAAGTAAAAAAATTATTTCATTTTATCATTTCATGATGCTTAATTTATAAAATAAAAATTTAGGGTTAAGTTGGCCAGAAGAGTTCATTTCTTCATCCATAAGGAATCAATTATGTTAATGGTATTCAAGTTGCAAAGATTAATTCAATTATTAGCCATAGTAATGATATTAATGAGTTGGTGGGGTAATTCTTATGCTAAAGTGGATGATCTCTATGATAAGACTGCGTTAATTTTTTTTGAAGTGATCAATGTAGTAGAAGATGATGTGCTCTATATTCGTGAGTTTCCAAGTCCTCAAAGTCGTAAAATAGGGTATATTCCGCCGCGTCAATCTTGTGTTGCTTATTTAAATCAACTCCGAGAAAAAAATTCCCAAACCTGGGTTTCAATTACCTATAAAGGGGTTAGAGGCTGGGTCAATTTATATCACCTGCGTCAATTACCGCGTGGTGAATGTCCGGCCGGATATTATAAAGTGATTAATGTGCCGGCAAATGATGTGTTAAATATGCGTGATACGGCCTCTCATTACGGTAGTCAAATCGGTCAAATTCCACCTAATGAGAATTGCTTGCCCCAATTAGACCAATCTTATGCCTCAAATAGTCAGAAATGGGTAATGATACGATATAACAATACCAAAGGTTGGGTTAATTCCTATTTTCTAAAAAAATCGGATAAATCTGCTTGTCAATAATGGCTATTTCATTAACTCTAAGTGAGTTCAGGTTTGAAATAACCAATCCAGTCAATTATTCCATCATGACTACCCACCAATGTTTCACTTGTTGCCGCTGTTCAACCAAACCCTCATTTTCAATAATAGCTGCCTGATTTTGTAAAGCCAGACGATGGATTTCGGCACGATAAGTTCGAAAAGCCGTACTCAATTGTTCACAAGCGATTTCATCAAATAATCTATATTCAGCAAACCGACGCAACAGCGGCAACATTCCGGTCGTATCGAGTAAATTCGGATAAGCTGCTGCCCAACGTAATACGCCACCCTGAATCAGAAATTCAATATCAGTGACACCACCAACTCCTTGTTTGATATCAAACCGGCTTTTGGTACTTTTATCTAGAGTATCACGCATTTTGTTCCTCATCTCGACAATGTCTTGTTTAACTTGATGCGGATCTCGAGGCAAACTTAAAATATCACGGCGAATCTTTTCAAATTGAGCCATACATTGAGCATCACCAGCAATCGCACGCGCGCGAATAAGCGCCTGATGTTCCCAGGTCCAAGCGGCTTGATGTTGATAGTGAGTAAAAGCATTTAAGCTACTGACTAATAAGCCAGAATTACCACCAGGACGTAAGCGTGAATCCACTTCATACAAGATACCAGCGGGCGTATTTGTCGTGAGCAGGTGAATTATTCGTTGTGCCAAACGCACGAAAAATACGTTATTATCTAACGTTTTATTACCATCAGTCAGTTGTTGATTGCCATGACTGTTGTGTAAAAAAACAATATCTAAATCAGAGCTATAACTTAATTCGATCCCACCGGCTTTGCCATAACCGACGATACAAAAACCCGCTAAGCGACGTTGTTCATCGTCATAACACCACGGTTGCCCATATTGCTCAGTAAGATAATCCCAAGCCATTGCTAGAGATTTTCTCATCAAACAGTCCGCTATCGCAGCTAAATAATCACTGGTGACTTCGACAGTCAAATTTCCAGCGATTTCTGCGGCAGCGACATGTAATACCTGAGCACGTTTAAACTGTCGCAGGCTATCCATCTGCATCTCTAAATCATCCGCAGGTAAATGAGCCAACTGTGCTTGGAGCGCGTTATCTAATTCCTCTGGTTTCAGCGGATCATAGAGACGACGCGAGTCCAGTAATTCGTCTAATAACAAAGGATAACGAGTGATTTGTTCCGCAATCCAAGCACTTTGAGCACATAATTTAACCAATTGTTTTAACACCAGTGGACGTTCTATTAATAAAGTCAGATAAACACCACGTTGAGCAATGGATTCAATTAATTGTAGCATGCGATGAATAGTCTCATCTTGATTGGGTTGTTCAACAACGGCAGCCATAATCAAAGGAATTAAGGTATCTAAGCGTTCTCGTCCCCGTTGAGTCAATTTTTTCACACTATGGGAACTGACTAATTGTTGTAAATGAGCTAATACTTTAGTCGCATCTTGAAAACCCGCTTGAATTAATAAAAATTCGGCTGGTTCTGCTTTATGTAAATTTTCTATCCAGAGTGTTTGCCACCGATTAAATTGAGTGGAGGGTAAAAGTTTAGTAAATGAGGTGGGTGCAATCACTTGTTCAAATTCAAGATGGACTTTTTGTTGATGATAGAGCAGTTGAGCAATAAAGTGATTCCAATCCTCAAAACCCATACTATAAGCGAGTCGGGTTTGATTTAAAGCATCTTCTGGTAAAGTCTGGGTTTGGCGATCCTCAATGGCTTGGAGATGATTTTCGGTTATTCGTAAAAATCGATAGGCATTGCGCAGATACTGGGCTGTTTCCGCAGTAAGGATTTGGTATTGTTCTAACTGCGCTAAGACCGTGAGTAGATGTCGCTGTTGTAAAGCCGGTTGGCGTCCACCACGAATGAGTTGAAACACTTGACAGGTAAATTCAATTTCTCGAATTCCTCCTTGTCCGAGTTTAATATTACTATTTAATCCTTTACGATTCGTTTCTTGATCAATTAACGCCTTCATATTGCGTAATGCTTCAAACGCATTAAAATCTAAATAGCGGCGATAAATAAAGGGGCGTAACGTTTTCAGTAAAACTTGTCCCACCGGCTGATAACACGCCGCAACCCTCGCTTTTACTAGCGCATACCGTTCCCAATCACGAGCATGGGCTTGATAGTACTGTTCCATCGCTGCGAAATTCATGACCAAAGGACCACTCTCGCCAAACGGTCTTAACCGCATATCCACTCGAAAAACGAAACCATCTGCCGTGAGGTGATTTAAAGTGTGAATCAGTTTCTGGGCTAAACGGACAAAAAATTCTTGGTTAGTTCGTGAACGTTTCACCCCTTTGGTTTCACCCACTTCGGGGTAAGCAAAGATTAAATCGATATCAGAAGAAAAATTAAGTTCTTGCCCACCTAATTTACCTAATGCCAGTACAATCAGCGGCTGAGGTAATCCATGCTCGTCACTCGGGGTGCCCAATTGAGCAGTTAGTTGTTGATAAAGCCAAGTTAATGCAGCGGCTATCATCGCATCGGCTAAATCTGACAATGATTTTAAAGTTTCTTCTAGAGAAGCCCAACCGGCGAGATCACGCCAAGCAATCCGAATCATTTCTCGCCGTCGATATAGGCGTAACATCCGCATTAAACTGGCTTCATCACTCACCTTTAACAGTTGGTTATCCAAATGATAGGTATAATTATCGGGTATGGTTAATAAATCACCACTGTTAATTAAATCGGTCAATAAATCAGGATATTGCGCACAATTTTTCGCAATGAATAAACTAACTGCCCAAACTGGAGGTAAGCTTGTCAAGATCTGGGGCTGTTGTTCTAATTGCGCTTGAGCTTCAACGCTAGCATGAGCAAGATAGTTTTGCCAGAGGCGTTCTACTTCTGGTTGTAATAATGTCGGTAATTCAGAAAAAGTTGGCGGTAAATTCATGGTAGACAAAATTTTTCAGCAAAATGATGATTAAACTTCAGCCGGATTACAGGCACCTGAACAAGAAATGCGAAAAATTTGTTCGTCTTCTAAACGTAGCGCTGTTAAAGCACCACCCCAAACACAACCCGTATCCAAAGCATATACGCCATTATCAGCATAATAACCCAGCGTTGCCCAATGTCCAAAAACGATTCGCAGATCACGACTAGCACGATGTTCCCATAAAAACCACGGTTTATCTTCGGGGAGCGTATTATTTTTTAACTGTGGTGCTCGTTTATTTTTTAAAGCCAATTTACCCTCAGCACTGCAATAACGCAAGCGAGTAAAACAATTGGTAATAAATCGTAATCGCTCCCAACCAGTCAATTCTTCAGACCATTGCTTAGGTTTATCACCATAAAGATGGGCAAAATAGGTTTGGCATTGCGAACCACGCAAAGTGGTTTCCAGTTCATGGGCATATTGAGTCGCTTGCGCTAAATTCCATTGTGGCGGTAAGCCGGCATGAATTAAAGTAAACCCAAGCTGAGCGTCGTGGTGCAGCACCGGACGATGACATAACCAATTAATTAATTCCTCACCATCGGCTGCTTGCAAAATGGGTAATAAAGTATCCTGCGGATGCAAATAATCCTCGTTACCATAAGCGACTGCCAGTAAGTGTAAATCATGATTGCCTAACACCACCACCGCACGTTCTTTTAACTGCTTGAAAAATCTTAATACCTCTAATGAATGCGGTCCCCGATTGACTAAATCACCCGTGCACCAAAGTACATCCTGGCTCGGATCAAACTGAACCAGTTCAAGTAACTGTTGTAGCTCAGTATAACAACCTTGTATATCGCCAATCACATATGTTGCCATTCAATGAATTCAATCTCCAATTATTGTTAATTCCGGGAAGATATTCTTTTCAAATCATACTCAATCGATTTGCGCGTATTCGATAACCATTTGTCTTCTTAGCATGGTATTTAGATTTTCACTGACGATCAAGAACTTTATACTGTTTTTAATTTATTCAAACCATTGATAGAGATATTATTGAAAGAGCCATTGAATTTATTTTCACCGATACGGCTAACTTACTTTAAATCAAGCTCATAATTCGTAGGTTGGGTAGCGCGAAGCGAAACCCAACAAAAAACTGAGTCCAACAACTTGGTAGCAATGTAGGGTGCGTCCCACGCACCATTCAAACACTTGCAAACGCTGATAGTGCATAAAATTATTATACTTGGCTTTATTATTGCATAACGTAATCGATGGCATGATTTAAGATGCCTAATAATAGTTAGGCAATGAAAAACTCGTTTTCATAGCCTAATCTTGGGTTCAACAACGGTTAAAAGGAAACTGAAATGTCTGATAAAATCAAGCCTTCGGATAATCAATCCAACATACAAAATCCTAATAAAGGAACACCTGGAACTAACCGGCAATACGACCAGAATCAAGGTAATCGTGGCAAGCAGATGAACCCGAATCAAGGTAGAAAAGGTGGGAAAAGATAAACAAATAGGTCGAACATTGCTGCGCGTGTCCAACCAAACCAACTTGGCTCGATCCCGTTAGCAAGCAATCTCTTTGCCGATATTATTAAAAATTCAACACTAACAATGGCGGGAAAGGATTCCCGCCCTACTTAACTTTGAATTAAGTTCATAATTCGTCGGTTGAGTGGAGCAAAGCGAAACTCAACAAAAAACTGCTAAATAAGTGTCGGTGAAAGATTGCCGACTTACATTATTTCTTCATCAAATCTAGACGTGGATTAAAGGCGAATTTTTCCGCCATGTTATAATAGAACGCACGTTCTGTTTCTGAATGCGCTGGCGGTGTAACCAGTTGCAAGATAATGTATTGATCTCCGGCTGGGTGACCGGGTAATCCTCGTCCTTTAAGGCGTAATTGTTGTCCCGATTGGGAACCGGCCGGAATTTTTAGCTCTACCTGACCACCTAAAGTCGGTATGGCGATGGTACTACCTAACGCTGATTCCCAAGGGGTAATGGGCAAAGTCAAATAAATATCTCGACCCTCGGCACGGAAAAGCTGATGGGGCTGAAATTCGATTTCGAGATATAAATCTCCATTCGCTGCCCCTCCTATTCCCTCCAATCCTTGTTCAGCTAAGCGGATTTTTTGACCGCGGATAACACCCGCTGGAATTTTAATGTTTAAAGCTCGGGTTTTCGTTTGCGCCATTCCTTTCCCGTGAGTTATTGGTATTTGTAATTGAACTGAACGCGTTGCGCCATGGTAGGCTTCTTCTAAGGTGATAACCATTTTAGCCTGTTGATCTTCACCTTGAACCTGAAAGGAATGAGGCTGATCATTATAACGAGTTGATTGTGATCCACTCCGAAAAAGTGTTGAAAAAAAATCGCTAAAATCAAAAGAATAAGTATGACTAACGCTATCATCCGTGAAGTCAAAACCACTCTGCCAACCGGGTGGCGGTTGAAAATCTTGTCCCGCTTGCCATTGTGTGCCCAATTGATCATAGGCAGCCCGTTTTTGCTGATCTTTTAGTACTTCATAAGCTTCACCGACTTCTTTAAAGTGTTGTTCTGCATTCGGTTGTTTACTCACATCCGGATGATAGCGGTGTGCTAATCGACGATAAGCGCGTTTAATTTCATCCGCAGAGGCCGCTCGAGAAACACCTAAAATTTTATAATAATCCTTGTATTGCATCTTTCACCTCTGATCGATTATTCACTCTCTATCGGTAAATCCCAACAGTGAAAAAGTTAGCTTTGAAGAAGGCAAAGATGAGAAGACGAGTTAGTCTAAAAAAGTGATATAACTTAACCTTTTCTATTCCCCGGCAAAACTGCCGGGGTACTTTTTCAACATTCCACATTAATTTTACGAGATTGAGCAATTGATCGTTTAGGAATAATGATTTCAAGTACACCTTGTTTGCCGGTGGCCGTAATTTTTTCTGCATCGGCGGTATCCGGCAAGCTAAAACGACGGTAGAAAGTACCACGAGCACGTTCCATACGCTTATAGTTTTTACGTTCCTCTTGGCTTTCGGTTTGCCGTTCGCCTTTGATAGTCAATATCCCAGATTCCATTGTTATTTCAATCTCTTGAAGATCAACTCCGGGAATATCGGCATGAATAACAAAGCGTTGTTCATCTTCTTTGATATCAACCGCCGGTACCCACGCACTGGTTGCGACGGTAGTGTCTTCATCCGTTGAATTGCCTGGTTGGGAATAGACTTTTTCAAGATCTTTGTACAACTGATTGAGTAACCCCCAGGGTTCATAATGAGTGATTCTCATACCGGTTCTCCTAATAATTTAGTTCCTAATGAATTTCTACGTTCTCATTTTTCAGTCAAATTCAGCGAAATAAACGACCGAATTGAAGCATTTTGAATCTATTTTGATGATTAAACTAAAAGTGACTAAAATCCTAAGTCAAGCAGTTATATAAGCCTTATTGGAAAAATTTCAAGCGCAATCATTTTACCAAAAGTAATCTTCTCTAGTGGCTTTGTTACGCTCTCAAAGTGACAGTGGCAGAAAGTGGAAATACTACCATTAAGAATAAAATCACCTTGCTCACCATTCTGTGTTATGATCAATCAGTTTTTTATTCTCAATCGAAGCAGAGGTTAGCAATCCATTGCCGATTGGTCTTGGGGAGGAATAAATGGGTGAGATGGGAAAGGAGTCACTCCCAATCAAACTTTCTTAGATAAAAGCCAACTACAGTAAACCTACCTAAGTAGGTACCACAACGAGCGACTTAAGAGAAGTTAACCTCAACGCTTTGATAACAAAGCATCCAAGTCAATATGGCTACAAAGTCATTGAGATGAAAATGCGGACCGGCAGCATTTTTGTACAAGAACATACTGGTGAATTAGGACCAAGCTGGGTTTTTCTACTCGTGCTATTTTCGCCAGAAAGCTGGGCAATGGCAGCAGCACAGCGTTAGGCGTGGTGAAGTGTTGGAGTTAGTGAGTGTGGGATTACGTTGTCCGGTGGAAGTGCTTTATCAGAAAGTATGGGGTATTAGTTAAGCCTAACTGGAAATTTTTACTGACATAGTTAATTAAGCAACGGTGCGTTACGTCACGCTAACGCACCCTACCTAGCTGTGATGTTTGGGGTTTGGTGAGCAACGATAAACCCGGTTACCCACCTTGTAGGTTGGGTTAGGCGCGGGTTTTGGCGCCGTAACCCAACAGTAATATCAATGAATGGTTGGGTTACGCTACGCTAACCCAACCTACATGGCTAATTTATAGTGCGTAAAACGGATAGGTGTAACCAGGTAGCCAAGTATGGGAACGTGTTTTTATTACCCACCTTATGATTCAATGGAAAGATTAACTTTTTCTCGTTCCCAACGTCTCGTTAGGAATTTCTATCGTGACGCTTTTGCGTCACACTTTTTCTCTCGTTATCAAATTCCACCTAGTAACGCCTACCAGTCAAACTCTGCTTGACGAAATACGAGAAGCAAAGCTTCCTGAACAGACACTACTAAGCGGAGCTTGGTAGCGAGCAATCTATCCTAGATTGTGTTTCTCCACCAATGAACCAGAGAGATATTTGTGAAGAATATGGGTAGCTAAAGCCTGGTAAGATAATCCTTCTGCTACAGCATGTTGTTGTAACGCCTTCAAATCATGAATGGAAAGATAAATATCAACTCGCTGATCTGGCTGCAAAGTTGCTGTCGCATACTGCTGATGGTTCATAAATTCATTGTTTTTATTCTGTACCGATTGCCACTCATCACGCTCAAATGAGTTTAGGATATCAAGTTCTTCTTTATCTAATTTCTCCATAATTATTTTCCTAAATATTTTTTGGTTGCCTTGCGACGGGGAATAATTGTTTTGAGAAAAATTTCGGTTTCAGTTTCTACAAAGGGAAGTAAATAGGCATAATCATTAATAACAACCACCGCTATTTTCTGATTTTGATAACGTTCTCGGTTAGGATGCTCAAGAATGTCTACTTCATTACCCTGTTGAATATGATATACAATTTTTTCAAAAGAAATGGCTCGTTCACTTTTGAGTTTTTGATTTTTTTCTGGATTCCAGTTGTAATATTTGGTCAGGTTTGCCAATCATATTTTCCCAGTGTCGATGTCTTACCTTAAACTATCATATTCCGATAGGTTTCGCTACGTTCTACTCATCCTACGAATTAAAGGATAATTTGTTTGATTAGAACTCGTAGAATGCGCTAAGCTAGCGAAGTGCATCATTAATGGTGATACCACAAAATGATGCGCTTCATTCCTCAACGCATCCTACGCGGCAATGCCATTAAGTTAAGACATTTTACTTCCCCCTTTGAAAAAGGGGGGAATCCTTAACTTAATGGCATTGATCCTACGCGGGCTTGTTTTTCATTGATTCAATAATTTCTCTCAAACAAGCAATTTGTTCCTTGAGTAAAGCATTTTCTTTATCTTTTTGTTTGTTAATCAATACTTGTTTTTCAAGTTCATACTTTAACTCCAGATATTGAGTAGAGGTTGAGCCAATATACCAATTACTTTTATTCTGAGTACACGATAAGTTAAATATCGTCTTTTCATTCAGATCAAACAATTCAACTAGATCCATATTAAAAACACTGGCAATCTGTTCAAGTCGAGATAATGGCACATCGGTCTCTCCCCGCTCAATACTACCATACCCATTCAAAGACATGTTTAGTTTGTTTGCTACCTCTTCTTGCGACCAACCTTTAAATTGACGTAAAAACTTAATTTTTTCATTTACTTTCATAAAAGTATCCCAATATGGGTTAAATTCCTAGTGTGATTGGGTAGATTATTTAAAGATTACTATTTATCTTATTTAAGTGTTTAGAGTTAAGCAATAAGAGAAAAATTCATGAGTAATACTTACGAAAAAATAGCTATAAAAGTTATAGCTCCCCTGTCTTTTGTTCTATATAGTTTTACTACAACGACTGTTCAAGGAATGGGTTGCTGTGCAATTGGTGATAAAAGTCAGGGACTGAAAGCAACTGCTTGTTATCAATATCTTCCTGACGAAGAGAGTTGTAAAAAAAAGGTGAAAGAACCGGTAGGCGGTAATATAAATGATCATTATAAATGGTTTAATAATATGAAATGTACAGACTTAGAATATGATGGTAAGTTGTGTCCACTTCCTTTAATTGTCACCCTTAGCTCCTTTAAAAGTACTGCCATAAAAAACCGTGTCTTGATAGAATGGCAAACTGTTGCTGAGCCGGATAGTTTGGGTTTCTACCTTTGGCGAGGTAACCCGGTCAATGGGAAATGTTCGTTACGGGTTGAGGACTATACAAACATTACCTTACTCAATAAACCTCACGATAAACCAATTTTATTTGATAGTAGTGGTAGTGACACAGAAGGTAACCGTTATTTCTATGTCGATTACGATGTAAAAGCCGGAACAACCTACTGTTATTTGTTACAGGATGTTGATTCCCAAAATCAAACCACAGAGTATTGGAATTTTATAGATTCTGCTACTGTCAAACCTGAAGACATTAGCGCATGTAGTCAATAGAAATTACCCTTATATGTTGGAGTCGTTAAATTTGAGCACGTAGGTTGGAATTGACTTTGTTCAGCCCAACCTACGTGAAATTTAACTACTTTGCCGCAATTTCCGCTAACTTTTTCGCTTTGATGATTTGACCATCTAAAGCCGCTTCTTTGGCACTTTTACCATAAGCAACACTCATTAACGTGCTGTAATAAACTGAAGGTAAATTGAATTTGGTGCCATATTTTTGATTAATATGTTCTTGATAAACTTCGGTATTCATTTGACAAACCGGACACGGGGTGACGATCATATCGGCTCCACCGTCGTAAGCGGCTTGAATGATATCTTTTACCAAAGCTTGGCTTTTTTCTGGCTCAGAAAACATTAACGCACCGCCACAGCAAGAAACTTTTTTGTCATAATTTTCAACTGGTTCGGCGCCTAATGCTGCTATCATTTTGTCTAGGTAAACTGGGTTTTCAAGGGATTCGCCGGCAATCCCAAAAGGACGATTGGTTTGACAACCCACATAGCCCGCGATTTTAAGACCCTTTAGCGGCTTTTTCACGTGCTTAGCCATTTCTTCGTAGCCAATGTCTTCGATGAGAACTTCGACCATATGGCGAACTTTTTTCTCACCTTTGAAGGTTAAATTAGCTTCTTTTAAGGCTTCATTCGCTTCTGTTTTTAATTGCTTGTCTTCATTGAGACGATCATTGGCTTCACGGGAAGATAGCCAACAAGCGGCACAAGTAGCTACAAAATCTTGACCCGGATGTTTTTGTTCCGAGAGTGCTAGATTACGTGCCGATAAAGTTAATCGCGGTAATTCACCACCACCCGCATAACCGATTGAAGCCGAACAACAGTTCCAATCGGGAATTTCATTGAGTTGAATACCCAAGACTTCACAGATGCTCTGTGTTGAACGTAACTGGTTGTAAGAAGAAGCCAGTTTTTGTGAAGAACAACCGGGGTAAAAGGAGTATTGTTTAGTCATGTCAATTTTGTCTCCTTAGCCTTTGAATTGAGCCGCTTTGGCTTCTTCAATTTCACGCGCTTTATTTAAAGCCGCTTTTAAACCTTGACTGTCTTTACAACTATGCCCACCAAAAATTTCAAATGGGTTCATTCGTTTAGAAAAGTACATTCCTTGACCAACCTTACGCATTTTCAAAGCGGTCTTAATTCCTTCCACAAAGCCATTCATGAAATATAAACTTAAACCTAATTTGAGTTCATTAACCCGACCGCCACCTTTATACAGATTATCCCAAAAATGTTGAGCGAATTTGGGAGTCGCTTGATTTTGTGGCGCTAAACCTAAGCGTTTAGCATAATGGGCTAAACCGTGCATGATGTGAGTAATCGGTAGCCCCCGTGGACAACGGGCGATACAGTTATAACAGGAAGTGCAAAACCACATGGAAGAGGATTTGAGAACTTCATCGCGTTTACCGGCACGAATCATCATAAAAATTTCTTGTGGCGGATGTTCCCAATACGGTCCTAATGGGCAAGAACCACTGCACACGCCACATTGCATACACATCTTAACCCATTTGCCTTCTTCAACATTGGCTTCGACTTCACGCAGAAAATGATTGCGATATTTTTCTACTCTAGTCGCATTTAATTGACTCATCACATGCTCCTTTAGAATTTAAACGGACTCATGCCAATTTTGGCAACGGTATCGGCCATCTCATTAATTAATTGTGGCACCCGTTGAATATCGGTAATGGCGATTTCGTAGGTTTTTACCCGTTCGGTTTCTAGTTTCAATTGCTTGAGCGTGTCATCAATCTTACTCATCCGATAGTGAGCCATTTCACTGCCTTTGACAAAGTGACATTGATAATTATCACCTTTTTGGCAACCCATCAAAATGATACCGTCATAGCCGCTATTGAGGGCATCGCTAATCCAAATGGTATTTACTGAGCCTAGGCAGCGAACCGGAATAATTCGTACAAACGCACTATATTCTTGCCGCGTCATTCCCGCCATATCTAAAGCCGGATAAGCATCATTTTCACAAGCTAGCAGCAAGATGCGGGGTTTTTCGGAGAATTCATCCGGCATATTAACCGATTTGATAGCTTGACCCACGGTATCGACTGAATAGTTTTCAAAGGAGATAACCCGAACCGGACAAGCGCCCATACAGGTACCACAACGTCGACAACGTGCTTCATTAAATAATGGATAGCGTTGTTCATCTTCATTAATCGCACCAAACGGGCATTCTACTGTACAACGTTTACATTGAGTACAACCTTCTTTCCGAATCCGGGGAAAACTTAAGTCACCTACCCGTGGATGGGCGGCACGTCCTAAGGCGGCATTTTCTAAGGCTTGAATGGCTTTTAACGCTGCACCGGCCGCATCTTCGGCAGCTTGATTCATATCCATCGGGCGACGGACTGGTCCAGCGGCGTAAATGCCAGTTCGGCGGGTTTCGTAGGGGAAACAGATGAAATGTGAATCAGTAAAGCCATGAACCAATTGCGGGATGTCTGGACCTTGACGATAATCGAGGTTCAGAATAGACTCCACTGCTACCTTAGTTTCTACTGGTGTAGTTGCAGTTTTACCTTCTGTTTTGCTTTCTTCTGGTGGTGGGGCAGCGACTTCTTCAATGTTAACGCCAGAATTGGGGATCATACCGGTGGCTAACACCACTAAATCGACTTCTTGCTTGACTTCTTCATTGAGAATCAAATCGTTAAATTTAACCGTCAAACTCCCCGAATTAGGAATAACTTCACTGACAATGCCTTTGGTGAAGGTAATGCCTTTATTTTGGCCACTGCGATAAAAATCTTCACCGCCGGCACCAGGCATCCGCAATTCCGTATAAACCACCATCGCATCGATATTGGGATCACTGTCTTGGAAATACATCGCTTGTTTAACACTGGTTAAACAGCAGTGACCTGAACAGTAGGGTAAATGACCGGGTTTATTGCTGCGTTGCCCAGCGCATTGGACAAATAGGACACTTTGAACTTCTTTACCATCCGAAGGTCGCTTAATTTTACCGCCATTGGCTTGCTTGGCTAACGCTTCTAAACCTAATTGGTCAACCACATCGGGTGATTTCCCCACCGCAAATTCAGGCAATTGCGTGGCGTCATAGGGTTTAAAACCGCTGGCTTGAATAATCGAACCAAAGGTTGCCGTTATGGTGCTACCACTTTCTTGGGCGATATTGACTTCAAACCGTCCCGGAGCACCACTGGTTTGAGTTACGGTGGAATTGAGATGAAGGGTAATGTTGTTATTGCTTTGGACTTGCGCAACTAACTCAGCAAGCCCATTGCTTTGCGATTCCGCGAAAGGAGAACGATTGGGAATGCGTTTATACAATTGGGCGGCAACGCCACCTAAGCTCGCCGATTTCTCCACCACAGTCGCTTTATAACCCGCTTTAGCAATTTCCAAAGCAGCCGTTAAACCAGTAAAACCACCGCCAACCACTAGAACATGACGCACTAAGCTTTGTTCATTGCTGGCTGCTGGCAACTTGATAAATTTAACTTCTGCACAACCCATGCGGATGTAATCTTCTGCCATTTCCTGCGTGGTTTCTTGCGCTTCGGCCGTAGCGGGTCGTACCCAGATGATACCTTCCCGCAAATTCGCCCGAGAAATTGCCACATCAGCAAAATTAAACGCATCGGTTTTAGCCCGTCGAGAACAAGCGGCAATGACTAAATGATTAACCGTACCGGCATCGATATCGGCTTGAATCATCGCTACACCGTCGCTATTACACAGAAAATCATGTTGTTTAGCAAAACTCATTTTGCCTTCGCGGGTAGCGACATTGGCTAACTGGTCGGTATTCAGACGCTCACCGATTCCACAGCCTTTACAAATATAAGCGCCTAGTTTTTTCTCTGCCATTGTTTAAACCTTTTATGAGACTTGATTAACCACTTGAATAGCCCGCAATGCACTGGCAGTCGCATGTTGTACTGCGCGGTTAACATCTAATGCGTCAGAAGCGCAACCAGCGGCAAACAGGCCACCATTACTGGGGTCAGCTTCAATGAAGCCATGCTCATTAACCTTAATATCAATTCCTAAGCGACTGAAATCCACACTGGGTTCCATGCCAATAGCGAGTACCACCAAATCGTGGGGATTATTATAGCGGTGATAACCTTCCGTATCGACTCCATTTAAAATGGGATTACCGGTGGCTTTATCGAGAGTAATATTGGCAACTTTCGATTTGATAAAGGTTACGTTCGGATCGGCTTTAACGCGTTGATATAAATCGTCAAAGCGGTCAATGGCGCGAATATCAATGTAGTAAACACTGGATTTACCAGCATCGCCATAACGTTCGCGTACATAAGTGGTTTGTTTTAACGTCGCGGTACAGCACATGCGCGAACAATGTTTGAGATAATTGCGATCGCGTGAGCCGGCGCATTGAATAAAAGCAATATTTTTCGCTTCGGTTTGATCGGAAGGACGAAGAATTTTGCCATCCGTGGGACCTAAAGGATCCATCATTCGTTCTAATTCAACACTGGTAATCACATTGGGAATACGGTCATAGCCATAAGGTTGAATTTTGTTAGCATCAAACGGTCTCCAGCCAGTAGCCCAGATAATAGCACCAACGGTAAGCTGAATGTTTTGTGCAGACATGTTTAAATCGATAGCATCGTATTTACAAGCCGCCTTTGCTTTTTCCGCATCAGCAGTGCCAATAATACGGGGATCGACAACATAACGTTGTGGATAAGCCATATAAAATGGCAGATAAGCCCCTTTACGTTGATTTAAACCATAGTTATATTCATTGTCAAATTTTGCTTCAACCGCTTCACTACAAGCACCACAAGCCGTACAGTTATTGTTAACATAACGGGGTTGAAGGGTAATATCCACCGTATAATTACCCGCACCACCAATGACTTTGGTTACTTCAGCCAGGGTAATGACGCGTAATTTCGGATTGGCTTTAATTCGCCGTAAGTTGATTTCCATTCCACAAGTTGGGTAACACAATTTGGGAAAATATTTGTATAATTGCGCAACTCTTCCACCCAGGGAGGGGTTTCTTTCAAGTAAAATCACGTCTTTGCCACACTCAGCAGCTTCTAACGCGGCGGTCATCCCGCTAATTCCACCCCCCACGACTAAAATCGTCTGGTTGGTTGCAACGACATCTGTCATGCGATTCCTCCAAAATTTTTTCACCTCGCCAAAGAGGGAACATAAGGATACACTGTTATAGCTTGATATACCACGCTAATCTACTTAATGTCGCTATTGATAGAATGAATCCCTAGATCGCTTGCTTTTGAGGGGAGAGGGAGGTTGTTGGTTGAGGAAAAAGAAAGTAAGCAACCGTAGGTCGGCAATCCGTTGCCAACATTATTTAAATGTTCAACCCCCAAGAATGACGGAAAAGGATTCCCGCCCTACCTTTATTTGGTTTTCTGCGTTTCGCGGGTAGTTTGAAAAGACTACCCCTTCGATTTAAAGCAAATCAGTAAAAACTTCCTCGATAGTAGTGGCGATCAACAACCGTTTGGCACAATGGAATAGCATTTCCGCATCAAGGGCATCAAGTTGTTCTTCTATTTTCGGTGAAAGTGATCCAAATTTAGCCTGTAATTGAAACTTAAACAACAGCCGTTCTCCTTCTAACTGACCTTCTTGTCTTCCTTGTTGAATGCCTTGTTGAATGCCTTGTTGAATGCCTTGTTGAACGCCTTGTTGAATGCCTCGTTGAAATCCATGTTGCATTCCTTGTTCTTCCGCTTCGGCATACCATTGTTGTACAGTTTCAGCTAGCATTGTGTGCATCTCCTGTAATTCGTGAATTTCTGGTAGTATGACTTGTGGCCATCGTCTTGGTAAGATGACCCGTCGTAACCAAACAGTAAAATCCCGGCGTAATCCGGTTTGTTCCGGTGCCTGTAACCACTCAATTAAATGGCTTAAAATTTGTTGAATATCGGTGACAGTCCGACTCTGTTCTAAACGAAACAGTGCCGCTACCAAATTGCGTAATGATGCCAACTCGTTGTCACTGAAAGCACCTTCATCTAAAACTAAGTATTCCAATTGGGGGCAATATTTTTCCAAACCACTGGGTACAACTGGAATTAAGTTACGAATATTCCTGGCGGCATGCCAGCGAGTTTGACCATTGTATAAAACTAAGGGCAAAACCGGTGGGAGTGAGTCTCGTGCTGTTAATTGTTGATGTTTAATCAAGTCTTGATATAACAGTCCTAAGTAAGTCATGATCCGCACGGCCATAAACGAGTCGACTGTCGATTGAAACTCTAAGAGGATATAAACATACAACCATTCGTTTCGCCAACGGACTCGCCAAATCAGATCATCTTCGCGTTCCCGAAGGTCATCGCTAATAAAGCTGCCGCTGACTTTTTCTAAGGTGGTAAAATCTAATTCCTTGACCCATACTTCCGGTATAAAGCCACGGAGCAAATCTTCCACCATTGCGGCATGGGAAAAAAGTAATTTATAACTGTGATCGTGTTCGTGCATGAAATGAGCATAGCACAAATCGCTCAGTTGTTCAGCCAGTGTAGATCAATATCACCCTCTACGCTAGGCTTTTCCCTGCGCAAAAATTGGCGTTAGTTCTATCGTTTCCAACCGATAATGATATCCATGACATTAGTTCCGGTTGGCCCGGTATAAATAAGATCACCACTGGCGGTCAAAAAACGGCCGGCATCGGCTTGTTCTAAACAATCGACTGAATTTAACTTGGCTTGGCTACCGCGTGGTATCGTTCCACCATCAATTAATGCACCTGCCGCTGGCCCGGGACCATCGTTACCATCGGTACCCGCAGCGAGTAAATAGATATTATTTTGCTCAGCGAGTTCAATAGCGGCAGCTAGCGCTAAACTTTGACAACGTCCACCTTGACCCGGTTGTGGTGGTAAATGCACTGTGGTTTCGCTAGACCAGATATGAATGCTCGGTGCTGAGGTACTTAATTGTTGCGCTAAAATACGACCGACTACTGACGCTTCTCCAGCAATAAATTCGTCATGGTTAAAGATAGGATAATTAAGCGATTGTGCGGCTTCACTCGCACCTTGGCGAGCCAGCGTTGGCGTGGCAACTAATTCTTGGGTAATATGCTCAAAATGATAGGGTTGAGCTAAAGGACAGGCTTGAGTCGTTAAACGGTATAGCCAATTGGGGAGAGAAGGGGGTAACGATTGTTTTTCATGAGGTGTGAGTAAGCCAGAACCAATCACCTGTAAATCATCACCTGGAACATCAGCAATCAATAAATTTAATACGGGATGCCCTGTTAAATAAGTCGCTAATCGCCCCCCTTTGATAGCTGATAAACTTTTACGAATTTTATTAATGGATTGGATATCTAAACCCGAACCCAGTACCCACTGATTAACGTGTTGTAAATCGCTTAAGGTTATACCCGGCGCTAATATTTCAACTAAAGCTGAAGTACCTCCGGAAATCAGAAATAAGATCGGGAAACGAAGCGGTAACTGGTTAATAAAGTCGAGTAAAGCTTGTCCGGCCGCTAAACTGGAAGCATCCGGGATGGGATGTGCTGCTTCTAAGCAAGTTATTGGATAGTTCTGAATAAGTTGCCGATCTAAATGTCCTACTTTAGTCACGAGAAAAGCATGAGAAATCGTTGTACCTAAAACATCAAAGGCCCCCACTGCCATTTGAGTAGCCGCTTTACCCAGTGCAATGAGAGCTACGGGGGTTTGATAGGGATACTGGTGTAAGAAAGCAGCTACACATTGGCGTCCATTAACTCTTGTTAATGCCTGGTGATAAATGGATAGACAAATGGAACGGGGTGATGAGGTATTAATTATTGGTGATGACATCGTAGAAAAAATAGTTTACTCATTGTACTATGATTATTTATAAGCATTAAAACGGTTAATAAGTCACTTATCTAAACCAGTCAATTATTAAACCATTTATTCGTTTAGTCATACTACATAACTTGTAAAACAGAGTCTGTTAACCATAATAATTTATTTAATTATCTAGTCAATAATTATAACAATAACATAACATGAATAGTTCAGATTGAACTGGGGTGATGAAGATATGTCGGACATTATTCTTACTGCAGATGAGGTTTCGTCTGAAGACTTTAAAAATATCCTGAGTAAATTGTGTTTTGTTAAAGCAGCGAAAACCCAACAGTATGATTTAAGTTCCTTGAAGGTTGGTATTGTTCGAGTTGACTCGCTGGATTGGTGGGGTTCTGCCATTGACAGAGAAACGGGAACATGGGCAGGATTTATTGGTAGAATTGCACTGCCAGCGCAAGAATGGCAAACCGCACTAGAATTGCCTTTTGAAGGTGGCGTAGTCGCTAAACAGGTTATGGCTCAATGGCTTAAATACCAAAATAACATGGTTAATTGGTTGAATGGAGGTACTGTAGTCATTTATGAACAAAAAGCTCATCAATTACATGTTATTACGGATAGGATGGGAATTTATCCACTGTTTGCATCCACCGTTGGGGGTATTTATCTGGGTTCCCATCCGGATAGTTTAGCTCAGTTGTTAACCGCGAATGGATATCAACTTCACCTTGATTTGGTGACCATGGCCGAATTTATTATTGTTGGACGTTGTGTTCATCCACATTCCTATTACCAAGAAATTTATCAATTAGATCCCGGAACTCACTATACCTGGGATTTAAACTGCCCCAACCAACCGCCGCATCAAGTTGAATATTGGCATCCACGTTACCTGGATGAAACGCCAACAGCTACTGATGAGGAACTTGCCGCTGAATTAGCTCAGGCTATTCGCCAAGCAGTACGTGTCCGTACCCCCTCTCATCTGGGCAAAGTGGGCATTCTTTTGAGTGGTGGGATCGATTCTAGAGCTATCCTTTTTAGTGTTGAACAACCCCAGGCGGTGAATTGTATCACTCTATTTGACGAACCCAATGTTGAATTAAAAACCGCCAAGAAATTAGCAGCGATAGCTCGAGCTAATCATCATTGTTTCCAAAGAGATTTTGAATATTATGGTAGGACTGCTCAAGAGAATGTGCGAATTTCTGGTGGGATGTCTGAATTTCAGCATGGGCATTTTCTCGGAATGAATGAGGAGATTAGCCATTTGGAGTTGGGTGTGTTATTAAGTGGTTGTTACGCTGACTATCTTTTCAAAGGATTGGCGTTCAATAAAAAATATCAAACTTTTTTTGGTAAAACATTACCTTTGTGGCAAATCAATTGTTATAACAAACAGTGGTACCGACCCTATTATACTTTGAAGTCAGAAAAATTTAATCGTGTCATTTATGAACGAATACAGGAACGCTTACTTGGAATTCAACTGGATGATTATTTAAACAATGCCTTGGCAATAGAAGAAAAAAGAATAAGACCGTTATCGAGAATATTCGCTAATATGGCGCAGTCGGTTTTACGAAGAACTCAACCTTGGGATAGTTTATTTGCTGATCCAGCGATATTAGAAGTCTATGGTCGCTTTCCGGCTTTAGCTAAGGTCAATAGTACGATATTTGAAAAAGCGGTGGCTAAAATAGTGGGATCAAGAGGAAAATCAGTGGCTGATAGTAATTATGGCTCAAAGTTAGGTGCTCATGCCCAAGTCAAGGTAATTCAATGGTTATTAGCCAATGGCCAACAAGAAATCGGTTATTTTCTAGGCTTAAAAAAACCACCTTCAGCCCATGCAACTGATGGCTCATGGCCTAATTGGGAATATTATATCCTTCACAGTCAGGTGCTTAGAGAATTATGGCATTCACCTACTCCACCCGAAGAAGAAATTTTAACAGCCATCTACGGTGATAATCCTTGGGAGATTTCGATGGCTGAATGGACGAAACGCCGTGACTTATTCTTTCGGTTATTAACTTTGAAATTATGGTTACGGACGAGTGGGATGGCTCAATAACTCCCAGTTTTTTTATCAAGAAACCCCCAAACGGAACCTGACTAAAATAACTAAACAAATTGCCGATCTTTTTGCTATCACTCATTTCATGATAATATTTAATTTTGACTGGCCTATCGTTTGGAAACAAGCTGTTTATGTCTAAACTCATTCAACCTTTCGCGCTATTGATTTTAATATTTCTGCTCATTGCTTGTAGTAATTTACCTCTTAAACCAGCTACGCCTAAAATAAGTTTGGCTGATTTTAGACTGCTCAATTTAGGCTTGCTGGAACAAAATTATCGGCTACGCCTACGTCTCAATAATCCGAATCCTTTTCCACTGCCGATTACTCAGTTTAATTACCAAGTGCGGATTAATGAGCAAGAATTTACTCAAGGCAAGAATAATCAAGCGATTACTATTCCGGCTTTGGGTGAGCAATTTTTAGATATTGATGTCACGAGTAATCTGATGCGGCTCATGGGGCAATGGCAGGATTGGAAGACATTACTTAATCGGCAGTTTCGTTACCAACTCGTCGGTGGTGTTAACGTGGTTGATTGGGCACCGCAACTGCCGTTTGATTACCAAGGTGAAGTTGCCTTATTTTGGGGAGGAAGCCAAACTAATGAGAAGCCATGACCGCTGGAAGATTAACTATTTTTCCTTTCATCCGCTAGAAAAGAGGTAACGATGTTACTAGAAACTTTTGGTGAAGAACAAATTTACAACTTGGTACGGATTGGTAGCTTTGGTCGATTCTATAGCGGTGATTCTTTTCCGATTGAATATATCATGACCACTTTTTCCGCTGCGCAATTAGCTGAACTGACTTTTGCTCGAGATATTCGCCCGGAACAAATCGATTTCGAATTATTGATGCAACGTGATATTGATGAAGAGCGCGTTCAGGCTGAAATAGAACCTTATTTAAATCCACACGTTAAGCAACTAACCGCCGCCGAAATGAAATCCCGAGCTGTATTCTTTCCACCTTTACTGGCTGCCATTGTCCCGACTCAAGGTAAAACCATGTCGGCTTATTACACCGATGAAATTAGCCAAATCGAAGGCCAAACCGGTGGCAAAGAGCATTTCACCAGAGAATGGCCGGGATTGTTTAAATTGACTTATTTTACCAGTACTAATCCACACGCCTATCAAATTCAACTCAATACCGATAATCTCACTCAGATTGGGGTTCAATGTGAACCGGTGCAATTGGAGATTCGGCTCGCTAAAGGCAATCAAACGGGCGCTCGTCTCATTATTATTGATGGTCAACACCGATTATTAACGCTCAAAAAAGTTTACGATAAACATCCGCAATTACTCGAAAATCTGGGCGTACCGGTTTGTATCCTCTTTGCGCCTCATGCCACGCGCCAGAAAAATAGTGAAGCGGCACCGCTCAGAATACCCACGGTACCGGAAGTTTTTCGACATTTATTTGTGGACGTCAATAATACCGCTAAACCAGTAGGCGTTCACTTCAATATTCTGTTAGCAGACAACACCTTAGGAAGTATTATTTGTCGCCAATTTTGTGATGAGGTATTACGCCGTCGCGGTCCCGAAGGATTGGCTGTCATTGAATGGAATACGCAAACGAAAAAGGATTCGACCAAAATTGTTCGCCCTTATTCTCTGACTAGTATTGGTATTATCAACAAAGCGTTAGAAGACAGTATCGGTAAGCGAAGAAATTTATTGAATTATGTTCTCCAACTCGAAGAAGTTGAAGATAAACTTTATCCAACCCCTCAACTGGAAACCGAAGCGGATTGTTATCCGCCCTTGATCAAATGGGATCAGTTCTCCCTCGCGCAGAAAAGTGTTTTAGCAGAACAGGTTAAAAAACATCTGCTGCCTTGCCTCGAGTTAATCTTTTTCACCACTCATGAATTTGTCATTGCGGTTGAAATCTTTGCACAAGAACTCCAGCAACTAAAAGAACTCGCCGCCAGCGAACAACCTGATGCCCCGGAAGCAAGACAAGTCATTAATCAAATTTTGGATTATATGCCGATTGGTGAAGGTAAATCTTTTGAAAGTACACGGTTGCTTTACCGGCATTGGGAATTAAGAATCAAACAAGCTAAAGAAAAACAAGTCGCTACCTTAATCCAATATGCACTCTTTCAAAAAGCCTTATTGGAAGCCTGGGCACAGTTTATCGAAACCGTGCGGAGCCTGACTACTGAACCTCAGCTAGCCACTCAAGGATTCGTCCGCTTGTTGAATTTAGCACTTCACCAACAGGGGCAATTTTTTAATTTTGAGCAACCTTACATGCAACACACGGTGTTTTTAGGGACTCAAATTATTGTTCGTGAAGAAACGCGCAAAGTTTTAGCACAATTATTACTCGTTCATTTGGCCAATCCAGCTTATGTTCAACACGTTGTCGGCGAACTGGGTATCACCAAACGGGATGGCAAATTATGGATAGAAAAGTTACAGCAAAAAGGACTCAATACGCTCTTAGCTTTTCCTCAATCTTATAAATCGGCACGCAAAAGAACTTTCAAAGCGAATTATCGTCTCTATTTATCTCTCAGCGGCGAAGAAAGGGAAGAACTCGCGCAAGCAGAGGCAGAACAAAAACGTCATCAACAAGAAGTAAAAGCGGGCAAGCAAACTAAATTAAATGCAGTTAGTCGCTTTGAACAATTAGTCGATAACTATGTGAGCAAAGAAGTAGAAGTTGCGGTAGCGGCGTTAAAAAATAATCTAGCCATTATTGACGCTATGCCGTCAACACCGACTGAAGTTAAAGAGGAACCCGGAAAATATTGGCCGGCGTTGGAAAATCGATTATGTATCAATAAATTACCGGTTTGATTCTGGCTGAAATAACGGAGTACCGTAGGATGGGTAGAGCGTAGCGAAACCCATCAAATTCTTCTCAATTGCGTTCAAGAATAAATGTAGGTTGGCAATTCTTTACCGACCGGGGTGGCGGGAAAGGATTCCCACCCTACTGAATGGAACTCTTCTTGGAGGCAACTTAAGTATTACCGAATACATCGAATCTCAACCTCAATTTCCACTTTAAGCCAAGCCCTATCAGCAGTCATAATAGGTAAACCTAATATTTTCCCCGTTGCCAAACATGCCCTATCTCCCAAAGACAAACCTAATGAACGAGTTTGAGTTCTCAATTCTCCCGCTAAAAATGCCATTTTTTCATTGAAATCAATAATTTTAAAAGGCAACAGAGTTGATAATTGTCGAATAGCAGAGAACGGCATTCCTCCTTCACTTAACTTGCTCACCACTTCAGCATAATTCACCGAACAAAGAACAGCTCCCGTGATTTGCTCGGCGACTGGTTCACTCCCCTTTTCCTGACGCAATAAGGCCAATAACGCAGAGGCATCCAACACAATTTTACTCATGGTTCACTGCCTGCCGTCTTTCATCAATCAACTCAGCAACTAAATCTCTCTCCGCTGAGACGTATTGATTGACCAGTTGCTGTGCTTTCTGTAACTGTGTTGCCCAATCAGCTGGTTTCTCAGTACTCTCAATCTTTTGAACAACTGGCTGAACGATAACGAATAGTTCAACTTCTTGATTTTTTATATCATTTGGTAATTTAAATTGAACTAAACCATCCTGACCGACATAAGCATTAAAGTGTATACTTTGCATGGCAACCTCCTAAAAGTGAGATATAAACTCGTGTGACCTCGCCTAGCCAGCGTAGGGTGGATAAGGCGCCAGCCGTCATCCACCTTTATTGAATCCGAAAAACGGTGTATGACTAACATGGTTTAGATTTAGTTTATTCCCAAGGATTTATTACCGTCAAATTAGGATAAGCAAAATCTTTTGTATTTCTAGTGACTAAACACAAATCATGGTATAAAGCCGTCGCTGCCAACAGGCTATCAATAGCGGGTAGTGGACGATTCATCTTAGCCTGCAATTTACCCCAAAAATCAGCAATGTCAGCATTAATGGGCAATAATCGCTTTTCAAACCATTCAGGTAATTCGCATTCTAGCCAATGGCGTAAATCATCTTGACGTTGATTATCAGAAAAAAGGTGTATGACGCTTCGCTTATACACCCTACGCTGGCTAGCCAATGGCGTAAATCATCTTGACGTTGATTATCAGAAAAAAGGTGTATGACGCTTCGCTTATACACCCTACGCTGGCTAACTAGGACGTTCAATGCCATTAAGTTAAGAGAAAATTCCCCCGCCTTGGCAAGGAGGGGGTGAGGGGGTGGTTAAAAAAGTTTATTTCAGTCAATGGTTTTATAACCACCCCCAACCCCTCCTTGAAAAGGCGGGGAGGGAGGTCGATAGTTTCTTCTCGCCTGTTCCTGAACAATAACCGGTAATTTATTAAAAAAATTAATAAAATCTTCAGTGAGATAAGAATTCACAACTCATCGAATCCCATTTTTCTCACGCGACCGGCTTTAATATCATTTTGGACTCGCTTTGCCAACTTGGCCAGTTTATCTGCTGAATCAGCAAAGGTTATTTGCCATTTTTGCTCATCAGCTAATTCTTCCAATATTAACATTGCTATAATGTCTTGTTCAGTGGCAGAGCGTTTAGAGACTTCTGCAATCGCTTTCTCAAGTAGTTGTATTGTCATTATATACCTATTCAATAGTCAACTCTAAGTTAAGATGATATTAAAAATTATAGCAGGAGTAGCACGAGCTTTAACTCGGTAAAACCCGGTGACGTTAATTAGGTAAGAGATTGGAAATATTCATTCATCGGTTCATCGTTAGATCACTCATGGTGTTGAGCCAATGGATTAGACTACCCATAACAATCATGTGATCGACATGGCTTTTGAATAAGCTGGGTTTCGTTCCTCAACCCAGCCTACTGGTGCTGAGGTTTTAAAAATTTCAACCGTTTCAATTGACATTCAAATGTTATAATTCTCATATCAACTAAAAAATTAAAGGAATTCACGATGCGTAAACAACGAATTGAATATAATTCTCCTTTAGATGCCTTAATAGCCGTTGCTAAACGACTCAGCCGCTATGAAAATCAATACCTAATGGAATCAGAAGATTTTTTTAATAAATATAGTCAGGGACAATTAGGGGATAAACTCGATTTTATTCAATGGGCTAATGATTATCAACATTACTTAGCAATTCGGTTCAAAATAGAAAAATACCTCCAAAATGCTGCTTAGTTTATTATCTCAATATCTTGAAGAAGTTGAAGCAATTATTAACAAATTAAGAGAGGTTTATGTTGAAAGTTATGAAGAAGAAGTTTTAGCACCGGATCGTATCAATCTACAGATCCGAATTCGCTTTTTAACGGGATATTTGCTGGAATTAAATGAAGCGGTGGTTGTGGAATCAGCCCAGCTAAAGTACCTCAGCTATCGTTACCACTTTCAAGATAAGCAAAACCATCTTATTTTTCGATACGATAACGCACCGCATTTTCCGAATCTTGATAGTTTTCCTCACCATAAACATTTAAAAAATAAAGTTATTGCTACTCATAAGCCAAGTATTGACGAAGTTGTTCAAGAAGTGGATAGATTTATAACGAATTGAAATTTCAGTCTGGTAGAGTGTGCATCACCCGAATCTTACCAATCATATTAGACCGGCTGACTGAATCTATAGATAAGTGTTATTATAATTCCAATTGGTTAGAACTCCATTTCATTATTTATAGACAAAACAAGCCCATGGAAAAAACGTATAATCCTCACACGCTTGAACAACACTGGTATACTTTTTGGGAAGAACAAGGTTATTTTGCCCCGCAAGGCACCGCTAACCCTTACTGCATTATGATTCCTCCACCCAATGTAACCGGTACCTTACATATGGGTCATGCTTTTCAAGATACCTTGATGGATCTCCTCAGCCGCTATCATCGCATGATGGGCGATAGTACGTTATGGCAAGCGGGTACTGATCATGCCGGAATTGCGACCCAAATGGTGGTGGAACGGCAATTAGCGGCGCGTGGACAAACTCGTCATGATTTAGGGCGTGATGCTTTTATTCAACAAGTATGGGAATGGAAAACCCAATCCGGTGGACAGATTACTCGCCAATTGCGGCGGATGGGCGCTTCTCTCGATTGGGCGCAGGAACGATTTACGATGGATGAAGGGCTTTCTCATGCGGTACGCGAAGTATTTGTCCGTTTGTATGATGAAGGTTTAATTTATCGCGGTAAACGGTTAGTGAATTGGGATCCCGTTTTACATACCGCCGTTTCTGATTTGGAAGTACAATCGCAGGAGGAAAATGGTTTTCTCTGGCATTTACGATACCCTTTAGCGGATGGGAGTGATGAAGTCATTGTCGCCACCACTCGTCCAGAAACGATGTTAGGTGATACGGCAGTGGCAGTTCATCCGCAAGACAAGCGTTATCAACATTTAATTGGTAAACCTATCGCCTTACCCCTCACTGGACGCCTGATTCCTATTATTGCCGATGAGCATGTTGATCCCCAATTTGGATCGGGTTGCGTTAAAATTACCCCGGCACATGATTTTAATGATTACGCTATTGGGCAGCGACATCATTTACAACTGATCAATATTTTCACTATTGATGCTAAACTCAATGATAATGTTCCAATGGCTTATCGTGGCTTAGATCGATTTACCGCTCGTAACCAAGTCGTAGCCGATTTAGAGGCAGCCGGTTTGCTCGTCGTGGTTAAACCCCATAAATTGATGATACCACGCGGTGATCGAAGTCATGCGGTGGTTGAACCCTTCTTGACTGATCAATGGTATGTAAAAGTAGCGCCTTTAGCAGCAGCGGCGATTAAAGCGGTTGCAGACGGGCGAATTCAGTTTATTCCAGACAATTGGAAAAAAACTTATTTCGAGTGGATGTACCACATTGAAGATTGGTGTATCAGTCGTCAAATTTGGTGGGGTCATCGGATTCCAGCCTGGTATGATGATAAAGGTCAAGAATATGTGGGTTACAACGAAGCGCAAGTCCGGGAAAAGTATCAAATTCCAGCAACTGTTACCTTAGAACAAGATGCGGATGTATTAGATACTTGGTTTTCTTCCGCATTGTGGCCATTTTCTACTTTAGGTTGGCCAGAAAATACCGAGCGACTTAAAACTTTCTATCCAACCAGTGTGTTAGTCACTGGATTTGATATTATTTTCTTTTGGGTTGCACGAATGATTATGATGGGCTTAAAATTCATGGATGAAGTGCCTTTCCGTGAAGTTTATATTCATGGTCTCATTCGTGATGCACAAGGGCAAAAAATGTCGAAGTCACGCGGTAATGTCTTAGATCCATTGGATTTAATTGATGGTGTCGATCTAGAAACGTTAGTGGCTAAAAGAACCACCGGCTTAATGCAACCGGAAATGGCACCGGCTATTGAAAGAGCAACCCGTACTCAATATCCGCAAGGTATTTCCGCTTTTGGAACGGATGCGTTACGTTTTACCTTTACCGCGCTCGCTTCAACCGGGCGTGACATTCGCTTTGATATGGGACGAATCGAAGGCTATCGTAATTTTTGTAATAAATTGTGGAATGCTACCCGCTATGTGCTGATGAATACGGAAGGGCAAGATACTGGGTTAACGGCAGCACCGGTGGAATTATCTTTAGCCGATCGGTGGATTATCTCGCTGTTACAACAAGTAGAAGAACAAGTTCATCAACAGATTAAAACCTATCGTTTTGATATAATGGCCAATACGTTATACGAATTTGTTTGGAATGAATATTGCGATTGGTATTTAGAATTTTCTAAACCTTTATTACAAGCGGATATGAGCGCAGCGGCGCAACGAGGAACTCGACGGACTCTGGTTCGCGTTTTAGAAACTTCATTACGGTTACTGCACCCCATTATGCCCTTTATTACGGAAGAATTATGGCAAAAAGTGGCGCCTTTAGCCGGAAAAAGCGGTAAAACGATTATGCTTCAACCCTATCCTCAGCCAGACTCTGCTAAAATAGATAACCAAGCTCTTCAAGAAATTGAATGGGTTAAACAATTTATTTTAGGAGTGCGGCGGATTCGGGCGGAGATGGACATTGCTCCCGGTAAAGCTTTACCGGTACTCTTGCAAAATGGTAGCGCCGAGGATCAGCGTAAACTTAATGATTATATGAGCTTATTGACCCGGTTGGCACGTTTAGAAACCATTACTTGGTTAAACGCTCAGACTACCTCACCCGAAGCGGCGATTGCTTTAGTCGGTGAATTGCGGATTCTTATTCCTTTAGCTGGATTGATCGACAAAGACGCAGAACTCAAGCGATTACAAAAAGAAATGGGCAAATTGCACCAAGAATTGGAAAAATGTCAAAATAAATTAAATAATCCCAACTTTCTTACCCGTGCACCTCAAGAGATTATCGATAAAGAACAGCAACGCGTAGCAGAAATGAACGCTTCGCTGCAGCAGCTTAATGCACAGGCCAATCGAATTCGGGCGATTTAATTCACATTGATAAATATCCACGCTAATCCGTGGTGGGGATGAAAGGGTTACCATTAAATCAATTGGCAAATAACGGCTAGATTAAATCAGTGACAACTAAAGAAAAACGCCTTTTACGAATTGCACTAGTGATTTTTATGGGTTATATGTTACCGTTTCAACTGATACCGACAGTTTGGAAGTTTTATCGTGACTATCAAGCCTCTATTGAAGATTTAACTCAACAAATTGCTCGTGAAGAAGAGTTAGGTAAAAAAGCAGATTATTGGAAAGCTGAAAATCAACGTGCTAAACAGGAACAAGAAAAAATCGAAGCGGGTTTATTAGCTGGTCGTACCCGTGAATTAGTGGGTGCGAGAATGCAAGGTTTAGTCAAACAACTCGCTCAAGAAGCGGGTATTACCTTTAGAACTTTGGAACCGCCCGATACGACTTTTAACTCTGGAGAATGGGTATTAGTTATTCAATCGATGCAATTTGAAGCCAACTCTGGAACGCTAATGGCATTTCTACAAGCTTTAGAAAAGGCTACAGAAAATCTTAAAGTGGTTAGTTTAGAGGTTCGCAGTTACCAGGATCGACTCAACGGTACCATTAAAGTGACGGGTTTTAGCCGGATTTCAACCCCGGTTGAATCAAAATCAGAAGAGGTACCACCGCCGGCTTCACCCCCTAGCCCAGCCGATCAATCAGCACCGCCACCCAAACCCAATGAAGCCGCTCCGTCGTCACCAGCACCATCCACTAGCTTACCGACGCCGTTACCTCCAAAACCGGAGCAACTCACCACCACGCCGCCCCCAGCACCAGCGACCCCTTCCCCGTCAGAAGATTTGTCTCTATCACCAGAAGAGGCGAGGTTGTTAGAAGAAGAGGATTTATCTTCAGTACCACCAGAAGAAGAGGTTCCACCAGAAGAAACAAAGCATGAGTAATTATTTTATCGAAACTCTAATTCGTGAATGATAACGATGAATACGCTAAGTTTACCCTTGTTTACCCAATTTCTATCGAAAAAGAATATCGTCCCGGTTGAACAATTTCCCGATGATCCCTGTTTGATCTATATCGCCTTACCCGAGATTGAAGATCGCGCCAAAATTCGTTTTTTACTCGGTCCGCACGTTCGCTTTGAAATTGGCAAACCGGATCAGGTAGAACGCTTAATAAAACATTGGCGTGCGAAACTGGCTCCCGAATTGGATGGTACGGGTGATAATAGAAATATAGACCAACTTGATAATGAATATCTTAAGGATTTAGCTTCGGAAGCACCGATTATCCGTATTGTCAATCATTTAATGGAACGTGCTTTAGATTTAAACGCTAGTGATATTCACTTTGAACCGGAAGAGAAATATCTGAAAGTTCGCTGTCGGGTGGATGGCGTAATGGTCAACTTGGAGCATTTACCCGCATCGGTACAACCGTCAGTTTCCTCTCGAGTTAAATTGATGGCGCGTTTAGATATTGGTGAGAAACGGTTACCTCAGGATGGACGAATTCAATATCAAATGGGAGAACGCTCGCTGGATATGCGGGTATCTACTTTACCTGGGCTACATGGAGAATCCATTGTCTTGCGTATTTTAGATCGCGGCGATGTTAAGGTGAGTCTTGATCTACTGGGGATGCCACAGGATATCCTTAAACCCTATTCACAAGCGATTCATCAACCGCACGGCATTGTGTTAGTGACTGGACCAACCGGCAGTGGTAAAACGACCACTTTATATGCTACCTTAGAAAAAATTAATACCGGGCAACAAAAAATTATCACCATTGAAGATCCAGTCGAATATCAGCTCGAAGGGATCACCCAAATTCATGTCAATTCTAAAATTGGCTTGAATTTCGCTGCGGGATTGCGTTCCATCGTCCGCCAAGATCCAGATATTATTATGATTGGTGAAATTCGGGATCGGGAAACGGCGGAGATTGCGATTGAATCGGCACTGACCGGTCACTTAGTTTTTTCTACCTTACATACCAATGATGCCTCTGGAGCGATTACCCGCTTGCAAGATATCGGAATCGACACTTATCTGCTCAGTTCCAGTATTATTGCGGTGATGGCACAACGTTTAGTGCGTAAAATTTGTCTCGATTGCGCGGAACAAGAACCCCTTTCTGAAGAAGAAGCCGATTTATTAGGAATTGATTCGTTTCAATTGCCGGAGGTCATTCGCGGGATGGGTTGTGAACGTTGTGCTAATACTGGTTATCGAGGACGATTAGGTTTGTATGAATTTCTGGTTGCTTCCGATGGTGTGCGTCATGTTATCAATAGTAATGGTGATGCCAATGCAATTCGTCAGCAAGCGATTAAAGAAGGATTACGAACCTTGCGACAAGATGCGTTAAGCAAACTTTATCAAGGGATTACAACACCAGAAGAAATTGTTCGGGTCACGAGAGCAACCTAGAGAGAACAAGGAATTCGCGTTTGTTAGAGAGGAAATATTTTGCCAATTCATCAATATACCTATCAAGCTTGTGATATTACCGGTAACATTAAAGATGGGCAACTGAATGCAGAAAGCAAACAAGAAGTCGTTGCTATTTTGCAAAGTCGGCAATTAATACCGCTTAAAGTTGAACAACAATCCGAAGGTAGCGGTTTATTCGGTCGACAGTCTATTAACCATCGTGATGTCATTGATTTTACCAATGGACTTTGTACTTTAATTGAAGCCCATGTGCCACTGGACCGTGCGTTAGGGTTACTGCAAGGGATTACTGACAAGCAAATTATGCAAGAATTAATTGAAAATTTGCGCCGTGAAGTTAAGGAAGGTAAAACTTTAGCAGATGCCCTGCGAACGCGGACGGATATCTTTTCACGAATCTATGTTAATATGGTACATGCTGGTGAAGAAGGGGGTATTTTAGAACAATTACTACCCAAATTAGCTCATTTTCTAGCGAATGCGGATGAAGCCAAACGCAATATTATTTCTTCATTAATTTATCCAGCGATTCTAGCGGTGGTCGGATTAAGTAGTGTGGTCTTATTAATGGCATTTGTAGTCCCTTCATTTGCGACCATCTTTGAAGATATGGGGTCCAATATGCCACCTTCAGCGGCTTTATTATTGGGGTTGAGCCGCTGGTTGCGAAGCTATGGTTGGAGTTTATTGTTGATTCCGGTTTTGTTCTGGTATGGTTGGCGACAATTGGACGCCACACCTGAGCGTCGCTTGCAACGTGATCAAACCGTGTTATCCTTACCTATATTAGGCACCTTGATTTTGCAAGCCGAGTCATCGCGGTTTTGTCGAACATTAGGTGCGTTATTAGGTGCTGGGATTCCATTACTCAAAGGATTACATATTGCGAGAGGTGTTATGGAAAATCAAATTCTAGCCCATAGCTTAGCTCGAGTTGAAGAAGCCGTGCGTGGTGGCACGAGTTTAGGGAAAGCATTAGTTAACGAAGGTAAATTTCCCGTGTTATTAGCACAATTAGTCACGGTAGGAGAAGAATCCGGTCGTACTGCCCCTATTTTAGACAAATTGGCTGAAAACTTTGATACCAGCGTTAAGCAACAAACTTCAAGATTAGTGGCTTTATTAGAACCACTCCTGATTGTCGTCTTAGGTATCATCGTTGGTGCTATCGTCATCACCATGTTATCGGCTATTTTTAGCATTAATGACATGAAATATTAATCAGTTATTAGTTACCCTTGTTAGAGGTTCACTACTGATAACTGCTCACTGATAACTGTTCACTGATAACTGAATTTATGCGTTTTTTGACAAAAATAACAGTCGTTTGTTTCTGTAGCACCCTTGGAGTAGCGTGTACCATCACTCCATCAACACGTAAACCACCGGTCTCGGTACCAGAAATGCTCAGTACTTCACTGCCCTCAACACCACCAGTGACATCACCAACCTTGGCACAGTCACTGATTACTGAATTGCCTCGTTCTCAAGCTAAACCGCTTAAACAAGTTAACCAAGCGGGACAAGTACCAACCACGACTACCTTGACAGAGCAAACGTTAGATACGAGCAATTTAGATTTATCTGAGGGAGATGAAATTCAACTCGATTTTGAACAAACTGATTTGAGACAAATCCTTGAAATAATAGCAGATTCTTTAAAAATTAGTCTGGTGATTGATCCCACGATTGGTGATAAAGTTTCTTTACGAACTGCTCCAGATAAGCCATTGACCAAAAAGGATTTATGGCCATTATTAAAATTGCTATTAAATGATGCCGGTATTACGATGGAAAAACGGGGCGGGGTTTACCATTTAAAAAAGATGCCTCCCACTTTACCCGGCGATATTAGCTTATCACCCGAAAAATTGACCAGTAGTGATTCACCCGAGGTCATGCAAATTACGCCATTGCGTTTTATCGCGGTCGAAGCAGCACAAGCGATTTTGACGCCATTAATCCAACCCAAAGGTCGCCTGATTACCTTAGCGACTCTCAATATTATTGGCATTATTACCACACCTCAACAATTAGAACGGGTTAATAAGTTGCTTGATATCGTGGATGCCGATCCATTTTTACATCGGGGAATGCGTCTCTTTCGGCTAGCCAATTCTAAAGCCACCGAAGTACAAGCAGAATTAGATAAAATACTGAAAGCTTTGTATGGCACCGCTCCACCGACTTATCAATCGGTGGCATTAGAACGTATCAACGCCATTCTCGTGGTAGCACCACCTAACAGCGGTTTCAACGAAGTCGCTTCCTGGGTAGAAATTTTAGACGAGAGCAGTGAAGATAGTGGCGAACAAGTATTTATTTATAAAGTTAAAAATCTAGAAGCCAGTAAAATCGCTGCTACTTTATCGAGTGTGTTTAAGCTAGAAGATCAAAAAGCGGCAGAAGAAAAAGAAAAAATGAAGCGCAATGAGAAGAAACCGCCAATTTCTCCAGAAGAGGAACGAGAAAAACCTTTACCCATCACCCCAACGACCACTTCTACGGGCACATTACCGGTTTCTGCAGAACTCAAAGTTAATATTGTAGCGGATGAGAATACCAATAGCTTATTAATCCGAGCCAGTCCCCGAGATTATCGGCAATTACTAGAAACGATTTATCTTTTAGATCACGTTCCTAAAGAAGTGATGGTTAATGTGGTCATTGCCGAAGTGACCCTAACAGAAGCTACTAAATTTGGCATTGATTGGTATGCATTATTTAATGAGCGCTTAGTGGGGGGTTCTGACTTAAGTGTACCGGGAGGTAATTTTACAACCTCACGTAGAGGTACTGCTTCAGGAAACAACTTATTACCTTTACCCAGTTTTGATGGCTTTACACTGGGCTATTTATCAGGAGGTCTCAATGCGGTATTGAATCTTATTGCTTCAACGGGTGATACGAGTATTTTGTCGCGTCCCTCCATCCTGGTACGGAACAATGAGGAAGCCTCTATCAATGTGGGTTCTAGTGAACCGACGGTGGGATCACTGGTTACTCCTAGTATTAATCTGAATAATAACAGTACTTCTAACACCGCTTTAAATAATCCTTATCAAACAGATGTACAATATAAAGATACCGGTATTACGCTCAAGGTAACACCACGCATTAACGAAGATGGTATTATTAACATGAAAATTAGTCAAGAAGTATCACAATTAGGAGGGCTCAGAACCACACAGAATTTACAATCTTTTGTCCAACGTAAGCTAGAAACCTCTGTAGTGGTGCGGGATAATAATGCTATTGTGATGGGTGGTTTAATTGAAACTAAGAAAAATCAAAGTAGCCAAGGGATACCTGGCTTAAAAGATATTCCTCTCGTTGGCAGTACCCTATTTTCCACAACTAACCAGGAAGATACGCGTACTGAATTAGTCCTCCTCATTGTGCCACAGATTGTCAACCCGGAAATCGATAATCGCCCACTCGTGCAAGATTTTATTAGACGGATGCAAGCCACCGCAGCTTTGTTAAATGATCAAGATATCTTTGTGAATGAACTCGGTTTTAATAAACCCAACCAACCACTAGCACCGCCTAAAAATAATATTTCTTCATCAGCGGAGACATCTCATTCTAGTAAATAACTTCTTACTTCCACGTAGACACGTCATCTGTAAGTTAAGGGCAAACACCTCTGTTTGCCCCTACGAAACCTTTGTAGGGGCGAATCCACGTACTAGTTAGCATTAAGCCAGTTCTTGTTTGACTTCGGTTAAACTTAATTTTTGGCGGGATTGGTGTTTTACAGTTTGTATGTAGCAATAATCCAAATAGTCTTCTAGTTTTTCAGGATTAGAGAGTAACTCTTTTATCTGCAGATATTCCTGAAAGTCAATGATGGCAAATTTAGCTTCACCGTTTTCCTTGATAATTTGAACTTGTTCTAGCATTTTTTATTTCTCCGGTAGGCTGCTTTACGCTGGACAATATCTATAATATCAATAATTTTTAATGTGTCATCTCGTTCAAACAAGATGCGGTAATACCCAACTCGCAATCGATAAGCTACATCAAAATTCACCAACTTTTTGACGTTGCTTTTTTGCAGGGGATTGAGGGCTAGTTTTTCGATATTTTTTAAAATCAAGTCTTGATCTTTGCGTGGATAACGTTTGAGACTTGCCAGGGCAATATCGGTAAATGTGACCTCATATGTCAAAGTATAATCTCATATCTTAAGTTAGTAGCTAATAGTGCACGCATTCCCACGCCGGCGCGTGAAACGAAACAATGGAAACCGGTGACTTCTACTTTTTTTTCACGTATTGCAACAAGCGCTGACGTTTTCTTTGTTGACGGGGTGTTAGGATATTTTTACGATCCTCATAAGGATTAGTTCCAGACTTCAATTCTAACCGGATGGGCGTTCCGGCTAAGGCGAAAACTTCCCGAAAAGTATTAATTAAATAGCGTTGATAGGAATCAGGTAACGCATTGACTTGATTGCCATGTATTACGAATACCGGGGGATGATGTCCACCTTGATGTATATAACGCAATTTAATGGGTCTACCCCGAACCAAAGGGGGTGGATGATTTTTAATAGCTTGGTGTAAAACTTGATTTAATTGGGCTGTGTTAATGGGTTGATGCGCTGCTTGCCAAGCGGTATTGACTGCACCTAATAATTGACCCACACCACTGCCATGCAAAGCAGAGATATAATGAATTTGGGCAAAATTAACAAAATGTAGTTTTCTACCTAAATGGTAACGTACTTGTTCTCGGTGGCTTGGTTCTAACCCGTCCCATTTATTAATCGCTATCACTAAAGCACGCCCACTCGTCAAGATATGACCTAATAAATGGGCATCTTGATCCGTCATGCCTTCCTGAGCATCAAGTACCATGATGACGACATGAGCGGCTTCAATCGCTTGTAATGCCTTAATTACACTAAATTTTTCAATTGTTTCAAAAACTTTTGCTCGTCGTCTGACCCCCGCCGTATCGATTAAAGTATAGCGTTGCCCTTCGCGTTCAAAGGGAACAAAAATACTATCGCGGGTGGTACCTGGTTGATCAAAAGTGATAACGCGCTCATAGCCCAATAAACGATTAACCAGCGTTGATTTGCCCACATTAGGGCGACCAACAATAGCGATTTTAATCCCTTCCTCTGCTGAGATATCCGCTGCTTCGTTAGAACTGGGTGGGAAAGGCGCTAACACGGATTCCATCAAACTATCAATGCCCCAACGGTGAGCCGCAGAAATGGTATGAATGTTTTCCAATCCTAACAGCTGAAATTCGGCACTGACTAATTCGGGGAGTAAATTTTCCGCTTTATTGATGACTAAATGAATCGGGATATTGAATCGACGCAACTGCCCGGCGATGTTTTCATCTACTGCAGTTAGACCACTCCGTCCATCAACTAAAAATAATACCCCTTGTGCTTCTTGGATCGCTAACCAGGCGTGTTGAGTAATCAGTTCATTCATCGCATCTGGTTCACCTTCTAGTCCGCCGGTATCAATGACCCAATAATCATGGGTGCCAATATGACCACGACCCACTTGACGGTCTCGTGTTAAACTCGGTTCATTAGCCACTATGGCGTTGCGGGTTTTAGTTAATACATTAAATAAGGTAGATTTCCCAACATTGGGACGACCGACGATAGCAAAAGTAGGTAGCATATACTAAACTTTAAAAATGATTTAATCTGCAGGAGTTATGTCACTATTTTGTGAATATAACGGTTTACTCAATGAAACTCAACTTGATATACTGCCTATATTGACATAAATTAACAATTTGTTTATGATGTAATCCTTATTTCGTTCCTCGGTAGCTCAGTCGGTAGAGCAACTGGCTGTTAACCAGTGGGTCGGCGGTTCGAGCCCGTCCCGGGGAGCCAACTGAACTTTTTCCCAACCATACTAGGTACACCAATATAACTTGTTGGTTTCATAATCCTTTCTGACTTATAAAGTAATTCGATCTGTACTTCTGACACCAGTACTTTTTCTATAAAAGCCGAAAAAAACTGTCTAATTCTAGCAGGTTCTTTTATTTCATTCATTGATTTAATCAGAAACTCACTCAGTGAAGGGATATCATTATCCAGGATAACACCACCTTTACCCGCCTTACCTCGACTTATTCTATTGCTCATGACTGACTCCAATTTATTTTTTTCTAAAGTCTTTACCTTTAATCTTTCTATAATCTCTTGAGAACCATCTTTTGTTGTTCCAACGACTTGTAACACGTCCAATAAATTATTGATATCTTTATCTAAAGTCTTCAATTGGCACTCGATTTTCTGCCATTGTTGGCTATTATCCTTATTATATTCAACATACAATTCATTAATTTCATTAACGATTTTCTTCAACGAATCAGGATTAAAAACACGCTTGCAAAGCGTATCAACTAAGAGCTTTTCAAGTTTGTCAAGCCTAATCCCTTTCTGATCACAACTACCATACTTTTCCTTAGCCCTACACTCATAATAATAATATTTACCGCCTCGACTGCTCTTAGCCTGCATAACTGAGCCACACTTAGCGCAACGACACAAACCAGTAAATAAATGCTGGCTCTTTGGACTCCCGGTATTTGCCGGCTGCATTCCTTCATCCATCATTTCTTGAACAATTTGCCACGAGCCAATATCAACTACTGGCTCGTGGCTATCAACTCGAATCCATTCATCTTCACTTTTTAAGCGCTTGCCATGCGTTTTGTCATACCGATTGAAAACTGTTCGCCCAATCACGGCTTCACTTCTAAGTACACTTGTAACACTGGCTTTATTCCAGTAGCTCATCCATACCCTCCCGCAAAAAGCCTTCCGGCGTGCGAAGATCAACCGTTAGCCCCGACGAGGAATACACAATCTGTGTACCCACCCTCGCTAAGCGCTCCTTGAAAACACTGGCTGAATGACTTCCCCTGGACTGACGTGAAAAACGAAACGCATCCCAAGTAATGAAGTATTTAACCTTATGCTTTTCGCAATACTGAATGGCATTAAGGAACACCCCCCGGTGCATTGATCGACCCGACGCTCCTTCTTCAATAAACACCTGGCCAACCTTAGCGCCCAACTTCTCCGCCCAGGCATAATCGGCATCCACCTGGCTTTTTATCGGTAGTTGTTCAGCAGCTTGTTCGTCAGTGCTGACGCGGGCATGGATGACGGCGGTAGTCAACTTTTCTCACCCCCTTTATCCTTACTATTGGAATTACTACCGCTTTCTTCCTCCAAATTTTTAACCCTTTCCTTGGTTTCTTTAATGTCCTTCTTAATTTCTTTCGAGTCATTTTCTAACTCCTTAAGCCGATTATCCTGTTGGGAGTCTCGTTCTTTTTGAGAACTTATATAGGCAACAAAAATCTCGAATTTATTGTTCAGTTCGTGCAGTTGGCTACTATGCTGATCTAGCTTAACCCCATACTCCTGAATAGCAGCAGCATTACTAACATTCATACCCAATGTTGCAATCAAAAGGGCAAAGAGAATAGTGAACCGAAGTTTATCCCGGTCCCGCCGAAATAAGTCGATAATTTCCTTACTTAAGCCAATGTAATACCCGGTTTGTACCGGCATTCTTTCCTCCAGACATACACAGGCGCATTTCCAGAGAAACGCGCAACACTTGATACCCAACGACTCAAAAAACTGAATCGGTTCATTAGTTTAACAGGTTTTTAGCACTGTTAAAATAGACCAACAGTTGTTAAATAGAACAACATATGTTAAGTAAGGTTTTTACAAGAGCAACACTTGCCCTATTATTAATATTTAATTTTTCTTTAAAAAGATAGATATATATATCCATACTAAAAATATGGTACTCTAGCATAAAAAATAACAACATCAACTTTATAAATATAATCAATATTTTAAGTAATTTTTCAGCCCTAATGAACGACTTTCTGGGAATATGCCTATGCTTACGCGGGAAATTTTTAGCCATTATGACTTGTGCAACAATAATAAATTTATAATTAGGGTAAAAAAAAGTGCCTAAAAAGACACCTAAACAAGGAGAGGAGAAGAACAACTAGTGAATAATCAACTTCCTGGGAAAAGAGCCGGTCTTATAAGCCGTACAATTCATATACCTAACACTCTTATTTATGTAGGAATGAACGACCGGACGTTGCGGCGAAATCCCGCCGGCTTCTAGCATTTTTTTCATAGCTTGAATGCTGCTAATAGGGAAAGGTTCTTGCAGTCGCCAAAAGTTAAAGATGTCCTTGTTCTTAATGACCAAGCATTCTTCACTATCCACCATTTTGATAGTATGGGAGTATGGGTAAAGATGGTTATTTAAAACCTGGACAAGCCACTCTACCAACGCTTTGGCTTTTCTTAATTCAGGATCAAGAAAATCGTCGCGGTTTAAAGGTGGATATCCCAATTCATCATTCAATCATTTCTAAAAAAACTACATTCCCATACTCCTGCCCACGCATGTTTCACATATTTGGTAAGTTGGTAAGATGATACCCAGACAGTATCAGTTGATTTTGAGATTAAAACGATGCAACGGCCAGGCTTAACAAACTGAGACGTACCAGGTTTTTTACGGCTATAATGCCGATCTGCTATTTTAACAGACGCTAGATCAGCACGATGTGAGAGTATCCAATTTCCCATTTATTTCACATTATTCCCATGAACTGGTATAGTTTATTCCTAATAGTTCATAAACGTCCCTCCGTTCAAAACTTGCCGGACTGAAGAAAGTAGCGACTTCCTCTAGTGGAGTAGTAACCGTGGTAAATTTTGGTGGAGTTTTGCGTGGAGTCTTACCAACTCTTGTTTTTTTTGAACTAGTGACTTTACAGTTGTTCCTAAGAGCCTTTAAGGATTCTAACCAAGCCTTGTAATTTCGTTGCTGTTGTTGATTCATAACTCATTCCTCCATTAAACCGGCAACATCTTTTAACAATTCATCATCATAATCCGCCTCCGGTACAAATATCCCATACTGAGCCAACCCAAATAGTGGTATAGCTGTACAGTTCATGTATCGGTACCCAGTGGTATCAATTTCGTTTTTCTTGACGTACAAATGAATTGGATCTTTGAAGATCATCCCAGCATTTTTAAGATGGGATTTTAGTGCGTTGCTACTGGATATGGGTAAACGCTCTCTGAATTCGCGCATTTCGTTGGAATTGTTGATGTAGTCCATGATGTCCTTGATTTTTATCACTAAGCATTGGTACTCCTGCTCTTCAGCTTTTACTCGCTTAACCTCCCACAGATAAGGGTAATACCAATAATTAATTGAATTAACCCTTATCTAACAAATGAGAACCTAACTAATCTAAATCGGCACTTAACAGCGGTTCACCGGTGAGAGCCGCGAAGAATTCCGTCGTAGTCTGAGCCAAAATCTCCGCCAATCTTCGCTTAAGCTCCTCTAAGCTATCAAATAATTTCCAAGCCAATTTCCTCTTAAGCCAAGCCCAGAGTCGTTCAATCGGATTACAATCCGGTGAAGGCGCGGGTTGAAACCAAAGAATAATATTCTCGGGCACAATTAAACGTTTAGTCGGATGACCAGTGGCATTATCCATTTGGATAAGATGCAGTTGATGGGGATAAGCTTGAGAAAACTCTCGCCAATAAGCTTGAAAACAGTCCGTATTCAAGTGAGAAAATTCTAAGAAGAAACTTTCGCCGGTTAAGGGTTCAACCCTTCCGTAAAGATAAGAAGATTTAAATGACCATTGTACTTGACTATGAGGTTTCACACCTCGAAGGGTGAGCCGACGACGAGTGATGGTTTTTAACCCAAAACGACTCTCGTCTTGACACCAATAATGAACGGACGGCATTTCATAGTGATGGAGAGTAGCTAAAGTACTTAATCGCTTGGCTTTTTTTTTCAAACTCAGCCACCGTTGATTCATTACGTGCTTGGCTTTGAGGACGTACTACTTGAGGATGGGCTTGAAGCCGGTTGTGAACGATGCCCCAGAGAGTTTTATAAGGAATATCTATGCCGTAAGTCGTTGTTAACCAGGTTTGAATGGCTTGATAATCACTGAATCCTTGAGGGTTTCTCCGGCGTTCTTGGAGAGGGGTTAAAACGGGGTTGGAAAGTGAGAAACTTTTCCCGCCGCCGTGTTGGAGTTCGAGCAAGCCATTCAGACCTCGGTGTCGATAAATTTTTAACCCATTTTTGATGGTTGAGTCACTTCTACCCAGTAAATACGGGAGTTCAGTGGCATTCTGGACTTGGCCCGTTTTCAGTAAATATAAGGCTTGGAGGCGTTCTTTTTGTCGGCCTCGGGTTTCTTTTTGTAGCTGTCTTTTGAGATCGGCTCCTTCTTCATCTAAACAAAGGTGGGACGGGTCGATTCTGCTGAAGACAGCGCCTGATGAGACGTAAGCCACGCTTGAACCAAGAACCCAGACCACGTCTTAGTTTTCGGAATATCCAATGTTCCGGGTCCGTTTGATGAGGTGCTTTTTTTTCCAGTGGTGTTGGGTTCTGTGCCGCGTCGTCGCACCCGATATGGACACACCAATACCTAGATAATACCAGGATCAATACGAAGCGTTCCAAACGGTCGGCTTGTCTCAATTGCGAATCTTCCAAATCAACACCTCGGGTCTTGAAATCGGCAAACCTCGGTTCAATTCCCCCTCGCTCACGGGAAGCGAGGACCGCAGCCCGACAAGGGTAACAGTCCATGGCAATAATCCCAGGTTGGGGATGTCCCGCTTCCGGCAAAAGGCCTAGATTCGTCCTCACGCCGCTGGCAAAGAGGCGTTGGGCCAGAAGCGCTCCGTCATCCCACGTGCTAACTCACGGGGGGTGGTTTCCTCTCCCCAGCCAGGAGAGGCAAGCACCTTACTTTTCAACCGTAGCCGATACTTCCAACCAGGCGAGTGTAACCACTCAAATAATCCAAAAGACGGGTAGAAACGAGCGGCCAACAATAACACCTGAGCGCCGGTTGGTAGCCAAGATAACACGCACTCCAGCAATTCCTTTTGTGCTTCAAAACCCATATTCGCAGTTCCCGTTTGCGCCTTCCAAGCTAATGGCAGCGCCCGGCCTCCCACTCGGACACTGATAATCAGCAGCGCCATCCGATTTCCCAAATCACTTTGATCCAGACCTAGCCAGATCGTTTGCTGGTTTTGCCCCGCTTTAGATAATTCCCTAGTTGCAAAGGGTGTCATTACTACTGTACAGTTCAGGAGTGAGTTCTTCAACAAGCGACGGAGCCACTGTTCTCGCCGGTCCGGACGCTTTGGTTGTAACGGTAATAACTGGGAAAGTTCTACCGGATTCGGCGTTTGACCTTCCAGCATCGCTCCGACCGCTAGCGATAGTTTCCTGGTCACGGTCTGGCGCCATTGAGGGAAGATTTCTTCTAGGCTGTTCTGCACTCTTTCAGCCAACTTGTTAACCGTTCCCATCTCGGATTCCTTCATGAACCAGTTGGTTATGCAGATAGTTTAACTCAAACTGATAGGTGTTGAGTAAAGTATGGACACTGTTGTTCCGGCTCTGGAAAGTAGCAAGCGTCGCCAGGATTCACTTGTAGTCGACCGTTGAACCATGCTAGGCCGACAAAATTAACGGCATGTCGATGATTAGCATTAGCAACATTTTCCATAATGTTGAGCGCGCGTTTGAAGTTGTGCTGGTCATAAATTGGACCGAACAAATCTTCCCACTTTTTGGGGTTGAATAAGCCATCGCTAAAAACTTTCTTAACGAGGTTGTTTCCATTCCGCCGCGTTTGCACTTGGACAGCATAAAACGTAGTGGGTGAATCGTCGTGGACGCCCTTGAGGGTTGCCACATAACCGGCAACGATAATTTTCGTCAGGTTGGCAATCCTGAAGCCGGCCACATGGTTAGGTATCTCTTCATCAATTTTTTCTTTAAATCCGTCCATGCTTTCAACAGTTTTGGTAACTGTTTTTATGAATAGCGTGTGCTCGGCTTGGGCAATAAAACGCCAGTAGTCCTCGGTGTCAATTTCGGGCAACCACACGCGGGTTTTGCTCTTCCATCGCGATTTAGCTAGAACGCCTGGAATTAGGCAGGTATCAAGGCTTTGTAGTGCCTTTTTCAAGGTAGCCACGGATTGGTTAGCTAGATCGTTTAGGTCGATGTCATAACTAGCTAATCTCGACTTCAGTTGTTCCAACTTCTCATTGCTATGCAAAAATGATTGGTTATCACCATCATCCAATAGCCAGGTTTCTCTATCTGGATTTTTGTCCAAGAAACTGATGATGGTCTGGCAATCTACATGCTTTTTCCAATTTTCCTGGTTGATTAGAAACGTACTGATTCCCAAGTCGCATAGATTGTTGTATAATTCCCATAACTTTTCTTGACCTGGCAACAATCCATTGCCTTTCGGTCCGTCCTTATCCATGCAAATGACTACTCGCTTGCCACGGAGAAACTCCCAATTAATTTCCGTGGCATTCTCAATGCCCAGCGTGGAAATACCAACGTAGCCGGGCAATTCAGCCGTATCGACAGTTAACGCGTTGATACTCGATTCCACGATGACGGCAGTGTGTGCCGATTTCAGAGCATAGTAATCCGCTGTCCAAAAGTAGCCCTTTTTCTCACCGTGGCACTGAGTTTTTAGGCCGCCATTTAGATTGGGATCTAAATATAGCAAAGGCGTGACAAAATGATTATAAGAGACCTCTCTTAAACACATTCACTAAATGGTTTTAACCCGGTGACTTATTCAATAGATTTCAGAGCCAAAGTATTAGAGATAAAAGAGAGAGACCAACTGACTTTTGAAGAGGTAGCCGAGCGTGTTGGCGTTGGCAAAGCGAGCGGGTTTCGGTGGTCGAAACGGCTAGAAGCGAAGCGTACCCGTGATAAACCGGCGAGTAAAACAGATATGGAAGAATTAAAGCGAGACGTAGAACGACAGCCGGATGCCTACCAATACGAAAGAGCTCAGCGTTTAGGAGTCAGCCGAAGAGGAATCGGAGACGCTCTGAAACGTTTAGGAATCAGCCGAAAAAACAACGTTCTCCCATCCGCAAGCCGAGGTCGCAGCACGCAACCGTTTCGCAGCAAAGATAGAAGCCTATCTGGGTGCCCATCAGAACCTGGTTTATATTGATGAGATTGGCTTCGCTCACGATAGGCCCCGTAGACCGGGCTATGCACCGATGGGACAACGCTGTGTCGGCAAACACAACTGGCACGCCAAAGGTCGTACCAATGTCATTGGGGCCTTGCTGGCCTCATGCTTGCTCACTATCAGCCGGTTCAGTGGTTCCATTAATGCAAATACATTTTGTGCTTGGGTTGCACAAGACTTATTGCCTCAACTACCCCCGAACAGTGTCGTGGTTATGGATAATGCAGCCTTTCACAACCGTGCTGATATTCGACAACTCTTTGAACAAGCCAGACATATACTCGAATATTTGCCCACTTATTCACTGGATTTAAATCTTATTGAACCTAAGTGGGCACAAGCTAAGGCGATTCGTAGACAAAAAAAGTGCTCGGTTGAGGAGCGATTGGCTCATGATGTTTCGTAATCATTTTATAATGCCTGCGCTATATGGATGTTGTGGGGACAATATTATTAGAAATAACATACTATCAGCTAAATGCTGGAACCATTCAACTCTAACCACGTCCAAAGGAAGTGGTTTTCTAATTTATAATAAAAATATGAAGGATGCTGTTATGTTAATTGGATTCGTACCTCTGTTTATCGGTGGGGCAACTGGCTACTGGTTAGTAAAGAAATTTGTAAAGACCCCTAGTCGGCAACCTGCACGTCCTTTAAGCATCACTCAATTACTGAAAGACCTTAAAGGCGCAATGGTAGCAGATGAACGACAACAACTACAAGTAGACATTGATCCCAGAGTACTGGAGTCCATTGAAAATGCACGGAAGAAAAGCAGCCAGCGGTTGAAATTAACAGTGGGTGCAACCGGTTTGGCTCTGCTAGGTAGTGTCTATCCGGCTTTTTATGTCTTGGGAACAGTAAGTGTTCTTTATTTATCTCGCCATATATTTATTCGTCTCCAGAAAGATTTTAAACTCAAACACTACCTGAGTACTAATTCTGTTGGGTTAGTGCTGACGGTAGATATGCTCGCTTCAGGTCACTTGGTGTTGGCTGCTTTTGCAGGTGCCATGGGTAGTTTTTTTGTGAAAATCATAGACCGTGTTGAAGGTAACGCCCAGCAGCAATTAATCACTACATTTATGGAACATCCGGAATTTGTTTGGGTGTTGAAAGATGGCGTCGAAATACAACTGAATTGTAATGATGTTCAAATAAATGATATTGTAATTGTCCATGCTGGAGAAGTTATCCCAGTTGATGGCACGATTCAGTCGGGCGTAGCCAGCATTGATCAGCATATATTGACGGGAGAGAGCCAACCCATTGAAAAGTCCGTTGGAGATCAAGTATTTGCCTCAACTCTATTACTATCTGGACGCATTAACATCCTTGTTAAAACTACGGGTAAAGCTGTAGTAGCAGCCAAAATTGGTCAAGTGCTTCAATATACACAAAGTTATAAAGATACACTGATAACACGTGGACGAGAAATATCTGATCGTTTTATACCGGTTACTGTGGGTGCTAGCATAATAACTTTACCATTACTTGGTCACAATTCTGCCACAGCAGTGCTTTGGTCAGCTCCAGGGACAACTATGGGATTACTAGGACCTGTCAGTGTTTTGATTTATTCACAAATCTTGGCACGTCAAGGTATTCTGATTAAAGATGGACGAACACTTGAATCCTTACGACAAGTCAATACTATTGTTTTTGATAAGACCGGTACGTTGACCCTTGAACAACCTACAGTGGCAAAGATTCATAGCTTTGAGGATTACTCGTCCAGTACAGTATTAAAGTATGCTGCCACAGCAGAATATAGACAAGCACATCCTCTTGCAAAGGCAATATTGGCTAAAGCCGAAGAGGAGCACCTAGAATTATCTGAACTGACTGAAGCGAGCTATCAAGTTGGTTATGGCATCAAGGTTACAGTTGATGAACAACTTATCCGGGTAGGCAGTTCCCGTTTTTTGCAATCTGAAGGTATTAAATTTCCTGAAAGCATAGGATCTATACAGCAGCAAGCAGAATCAGATAACGCTTCCCTCATCTATGTCAGTCTTGATCAACAACTTGCCGGTATCCTAGAAATACAACCGACTATTCGTCCGGAAGCAAAAAGTGTTATTCAATATTTGAAACAACGGGGTTTTAAATTGGTCATCATATCCGGTGATCATAAAGAGCCTACGCGACGAATGGCTGAGACGCTGGACATTGAACATTATTTTGCAGAAACCTTACCTGAAAATAAGGCTACACTCGTCAAAGAGATGCGCAAAAAAGGGGACTTTGTCTGTTTTATTGGAGACGGCATCAATGATGCTATTGCTTTGAAATCGGCTCAACTATCTATTTCACTTAAAGGCGCTTCCACTGTGGCTACAGATACAGCCCAAATCATTTTCATGGACGGCACTCTAACGCAATTGGAAGATTTGTTCAGGTTCACGGATGAATTTGAAGATACTATGAAGAGAAACCTAACAACAAGTATCGTACCTAGTGTAATCAGTATTGGTGGGATTTATTTTCTACACTTTGGGATCGCTACTGCAATGGGGCTTACTTATCTAGGTGGCTTAGCGGGATTAGGAAATTTACTATTGCCATTGGTTAAGCATACTAAGCAGAAATCGAATCATTGAAAAGGTTAAAAATATTTGGCACCTATTAAAAATAGGGTTCTGTCGCAAAGTTTAGCCGAGATCAAAGATCAAATGTCAAATAGGGACAGGAAGCTAGCGAATGTGCATCTTATTATAGATCAAGCACATATCCTTTATAGCAAAGGCAAGATAAAATAACTATGAAAGTCATTATAAAATGACTACAATTAAAAAACCCGAATCCTTTCCCTTAAGAGCCGGTTATCCGATGACCGATTCAATCGATTTTAGACGTCAAGTATTCTTGAGAAGAGAACCAGATGAACTCTCTTTTGAAGCGACCGCAAAACGTTTCGGTGTGAGTCAGTTAAGTGGATTTCGATGGTCAAAACCAATCGAACCACAACGTCGGCGTAATAAACCAGCGACTAAAATCGATATGGAGGCATTAACACGAGAGGTTGAGAATGACCCAGAGGCCTATCAATCCGAACGAGCCGAACGTTTAGGTGTGAGTCGAAGCGGAATCGGATAGGCCTTGAAACGTTTAGGAATCAGCCGAAAAACAACGGTTTCGCATCCGCCAGCGGATAACGTAGCACGAGAAGGTTTTTTAGAGCAGATAGAGGCACCTCAAAATGCTTAGCGGCAAATCGTTTATCTCGATGAGAGTGGTTTTGCCCATGATAGGCCTCGTCAACGGAGTTATGCCCCCGTCGGAACACGTGGTATCGGCAAACCCCATTGGCATGCCAGGGGCCGTATCAATGTTATAGGCGCTTTACTGGCTTCATGCTGGCTCACCATCAGTTTGTTTACGGGCGCCATCAATGCCAATACCTTTTCTGCTTGGGTTGCACAAGATTTATTACCTCAACTCCCTCCAAACGGTGTTGTGGTTCCGGATAATGCGACCTTTCATAACCGGGCTGATATTCGGCCACTCTGGGAACCGGCCGGACCGGTACTCGAATATTTGCCCACTTATTCACCGCACTTAATCCCATTGAGCGTAAATGGGCACAAGCTAAAGCCATTCGTAACCAAAGAAAGTGTTCAGTTGAGGAACTCTTTATGCACTATGACTTGTAACCATTTTATAATGCTTTATATGAGCATATTATTATCTTGCCTTTGCTATAGATCATCTGACTTTGACGCCAGCCCATGTGGATGAACGGGAAGCGCTTTGGGAGGTCGTGGACTCTACGCAAGGTTGGTTGATAGGGGATAAAGGCTTTCTTAGTTCTTCACTCCAATCGGAATTAGCTCAACAAAACCTTGATCTACAGACTCCTCTCCGCAAGAATATGAAAGATAACCGACCTTTAGAACTAGTCAAATTGCTTAAAAGCAAGCGCCGATTGGTTGAAACGGTGATTAGTCAATTAACGACGCAATTTGATATTGAGAGAACTCCGGCACGTGATTTATGGCATCTTACCAACCGTATAACCAGAAAAATATTGGCTCATACCGTTGGTATTTCCCTTAATAAGCACTTTGGGAATCAACCTCTTCAGCTTGCCGCTTTGTTAGATCCTTAAGTTAGTTGCACATGGCGTTTTTTTCTTATTTTTAGGGGGTAATAATAAGGCTTGACCAACATCCGATTCATCATAATATCGGTGATGACTTAAGGTTCGTTTAGCAACTAAACGACCTTCTTTATCCCAACGTCTTAAGAGTGCTAACTGGTTTACCGATGTGCTTTGCAAACTCATGTAGACGATATTTTCTATTCATAAAAATCTATTATAGATAAGAATAAGTAGGATTTCAATTGCTAGGATAATGCATCCTTTTTTTAGATTTTGGTAAGCGCACTCTAAAAAGGTATCTTATGCATCAAGCCATTTGGGAGAATGTCAGGATAGGGGTGATGTTATAGTGTTTCCCGATTGAGTAAAAAGAGAGTTTTTAAAGACGGTGTAAAAAAGAATTTCTAGCATCATCAGGGGTAATTGTCTCTAAAGCTTGAGCAATAGCTTGATAAAGTGCCTCAATATCAGGGATAAGTGTCTTTTTGATAAAACTCTTTATTTGTTCTTCTGTCACATTCCCAACTGTTGCACAAAAGTAACCTCGACTCCACAAATGTTGGCCCCAATATTTTTTACGTAGATAAGGAAATTCCGGTTGGAGACGATACGAACTTTTACCTTTCATAAGTTGAGCCATTTTTGCAGGAGATAAGCTTGCTGGCGCACTAATAAGCAACTGGATGTGGTTAGAACGAACATTACCACTGATTATAGAAAGACCTTTTTCCGCACAAATTCCTCTCAGTATATCTCGTGTTCTTAGGGCAATCTCACCAACTAAAACGTGATAAGCATACTTAGTTTTCCACACAAAATGATATTTTAGCTCTGTGACGTTGTGAGCACCTTTTCTATATTCTTCAGTATTGACCATGAAACCTCGCTAAAGCTCTTTGACTAAAGTCATATATGCAAAGCTATTCCGCTTAAAGGCGAAGGTTTATACCCGGCCCCTATAATGAAAAAGTTCATATTTAACAATATCTTATATGTTATCACAGGGAGAATATCTTAGTCTATGTTACCAAAACCACCTTGGAAAACCGTTTATGATCATTTTTCCAAAAGGAATAAACAAGGTGTTTGGGAACAAATCTTGGATGAATTAAATCAAAAGCATAGAAAACAAATGACTTACTGAAGCAGTTCTACCACTCCTTTGCTACCATTAATTCTCACCTTATCACCGGTTTTAAGCCTCATTGTTGCGGTTCCAGTTCCGACAACGGTTGGAATTCCCAGCTCTCTAGCTACAATAGCAGCATGGGAAAGTGGGGCACCAATATCAGTGATAATAGCGGCAGCTCGAGGAAATAATGGCGTCCAACCGACATTGGTAACGGAAGTTACTAAAATTTCACCGCTCTTAAACTGATCCATTTGTTCATGGGAATTCAGTACCCGAACAAACCCTTCAACCACTCCAGCAGACCCTGGAAACCCCTTAATTTGGTTCTCACTATCAGTCAGATGAGTCTGATGGGAATCAAAGTAGTCGGTGCGTCGTTTAGGATCTTTGACCCATACTGATAGATCAATCTGTCCGGAAATAATGTTTGGTAGGGTGGACAGACTTTTACAAATATTGTAGGTTTCTCGCCTATTTTTTACATTTTCCAAAAGGCTGGTATCCCCTTGTAAGTATTGAAGTACTTCACTTTTACTGAGGTAATACAACTCATCTTTCAACTTATTAATTTCAGAGGCTTTTTCAATAAATTTTCGTATCACCCACATCTGACGGATGGATTCTGCTCGAACATACTCCCGATTTTGAGCATGAATGGCTGAAGCAGCAAACAGTATTCGAAGCTTGTTGGCTTTTTTTGGCAGTTTTTGGTCGATTTCTTTCCAAATTCTTTCACGGCTTTCTTTCTGCTTTTGGAGAAGTCTGTCTACATCCGAATCACGCCATTGGTCCATTAATATATCGATCCAGTCAGGGTCTTCAGCAGTTCTTGGGGTAGAGAACTCAGCCTCGTTGGGACCTCGATGTCCATAATTCCGGATAAATGCTTCTCTTGTCATTTTCCCCTTGTTCATGGCAGAAATTCCCAGTAGCAGGCCCATACTTTTTAATTGTTCATCACCGCCAAGCCCGGACATCATGATTTCAAGATCTTCCGAGCTTAACACCTTGGACAGGATTGGACGAAATTTTTTTCGTTGTTCTTGAATCAATAAATTAAATGTAAACCCAACCATGTTCAAAGATTTAAAAAATACGGACTCCACCTCAGGGTAGATCCGAAGAAGATCGGCATTGTTTTGACATAGATCAATTGCTTGAAATTTTGCTTCACACCAGGTTAAGCACTCTTCCCGAATCCATTTTAAAAATTTTTTATGACTCATATATAATTTAAACGTAGCTCCCATCTGGCGAACCATAAAACCTAAAACCCCACCCAGGGTAACCTTTGCCAGTGGGATCTCTACATGGTCAGGAATTTGTCCTAAAAACAGATCGAATTCTTTTAAAATATTTTCTTTAGGTTTTCCCAGTTTATTTAGAATTGAGACAAACAGACTCAAATTTAGATATATCCTGCCCCCGATCAATCCAGCCATGGGGTGATTGTTTACTGAACCAAGTCCGCGATCTACTGACTCTTTAAAAATTGACCATGTAAAGGGGGTTACGGGATTGCCAAAAATCTCCCCAATATTACTGTTGGACCAAAGGTAGTCACCTTTGAGGCTTTCGTTCCAAATGTTCGGAATTTGATGTAATGTGGTAATTGGTCTAGTTTGTAATAGAAATAACTTGTCGTTTTCCACCGCCCATTCGATATCTTGGGGAGTTTTAAAATCAGCAACCAGTTTGGAAGCTAAACGAAATAATTCCGATTGATAGGGTTTAAAATAGTCGGGACCCTCATACATACCAGACGATACATGCAAGGTGAACACATCCCCGGTGACTTCACCCGAAACCAGTTGATCTGCCAACCCTTTGATTACATTACCTTGCATTATATTATAATCACCGGAAACCGGATCCGTAGTAAACAAAATACCAGATACAGAGGGCGCAAGCATCTGTTGAACCACCACAGCCATAGTATGACTCTCGGGTAGATTTTGAGCTTTGGCATAAGCTTTGGCCCGGTCACTTTTACCAGAATCAAACACGATTTGAACCGCATTTAATAACTCATCTTCCGAAGAGACATTTAACACTGTTTCAAACTCACCAGCAAACGATGCTGTGGCAGAATCTTCCGACAGTCCTGACGAACGAACAGCAACCTTGCTGACTGAGTTTTTTTCAATCAACTGACGGTAATGCTTAATTAACTCCTCACGAGCAGTACTTAGCAGACCTTTTTCATTAAAACAAGAGGAAGAAAGGATAAATCCGTTGGGCACCGGATAACCTGACTGATATAGTTTTGCCAACATAGCCCCTTTACCACCAACCTCTCGACCGTGGCTTTTTTCCGAAAATTGATTAAATGTATACAGCATTTTTTTCCATAAATTACTCAATGACTTACCGGCTAAAGCCGGTAGGTTGTTGAACGCTTGAGAGCCATCAGTACACGGCTAAAGCCACAATTTAAAAGGATGCCTTCGGCGCTTGAATAAGTTTGATGCTTAAGCTATTCCGCCTAAAGGCGAAGGTTTATACCCGGCCCCCTAGAAATTAACAGTTACCCGAAAACCAAGCATTGCTCTCGGAATTCAACCATAATAACGAATTTCACAAGCGAGTAACTTAGTTATGATTAAGCAAAAATCTCTGTACACGACAAAAAATTCTAACAGTCTGTTAAAATGGCAAACGGGTTCAAGAGAGAAAAAGAGTACAATCTCAAATTGGAAAAAAAATGTCAAGAGAATTAGAAATATTGCAAAAACAACTCGGGAAGATATTGAACGGTAACAAAGCGAGCCGAAAATTTTTAGCTGGAATGTTGTTAGCCTTGCTAAAAGTAACAACGGTGAACTTAGCAGAATTAGCCCGGGCATTTATCTCCACAGCAGAAGCAAGCTCAAGATAGAGACGAATCCAGAGATTTCTGCAGGAATATGAGTTAAGCGAAGAGGAAATTGCGGGAGTAATCATGCCGATGAGAGGAAGGATTGGTAGGAAAATAATCAGGCTGGCTCAAACGGAATGGCAGTTTGGACCAGAAGTAATAAATATATTGGTACTAGCCGTGCAATCTGGAGGAGTTGCCGTGCCCCTACTATGGCGAGTGATGGAGAGACGAGGTAATTCAGATACCCAGATGCGTATCGAACTCATAGAATAGAAAAGTAGGTGAAACTCTTTGGTAGTCAAAGCATCGAGTAGGTCACTGGAGAGAGGGAGTTTATTGGGATAGAGTGGATTGGTTACTGGCAAGAACAAGGTATCGATTTCCGCCTCAGAGTCAAACAAGAGGCCGTGATTATCCATAATGGGAATTTAATAGATATTCCAGAGTCGCTAGAACAACTTACCCAAGAGCAACCGCAGTATTTAACCGACTGCACCATTTACGGTCATCACGTGAATTTGAGTGCGATGAAACTTAAGAACGATAACTATTTGCTTCTCCTTGGCAATGACAATCCCGACAAGGTTGAAGATTATAAGAATCGCTGGGACAGTGAAGAATGGTTTGGTTGTTTGAAAAGTAGAGGGTTTAACTTTGAAGATACCCATCTGACCAAGCCACCCAAAATTTCTAAAATGAGGGCTATTTTAACCATGGCCTTTATTTGGGCCGTTCAAACCGGACAATGGTTGAACCAAATCAACCCGATTACCCAAAAAAAGACCTTGAAACGTCCACTTAAGAGTATTTTTCGTTATGGGTTAGATAAATTACAAGACGTGTTACTCAATATTCATCATGGAACTAAAAATTTGCTTTTCTTTGAATTTGTTGTCGTGTACTTAGAGAATTTCCTTAGAAATTCAAGACCAAATAAACACCCTTTCTAGTTACAGTAGGTTAGCAGCATGACAGAACCAGTAGCCCTTACAATTCAGGATCTTCTGGCCGGTATCTATCACGATAGATCGTTAGCACACGAGGTTCTCCATAAACTCCCTTTTCTTATCACCGAAGAAGGTGATGTAATACCAACTACCCATTGTAATAATCCTTATAATATAATAAAAAAATAAATGGCTAGGGATAGATTACAAAATGGCTCGAAAATGAGACATTAATATCAAAGAAACCGTACCCGATCTAAAAAAGTTATTACCCCAGCAAAAGAGTGGTCGAAGAAAAGAACGTGTACAAGCTTTATATCTATTAAAAACTCAACCGGCCAAAACCGCGTTCCCCAGAGCAACTCTAATCGGACGCGACTACTCAACCGTTAAGAGGTGGTTGAGAATTTATCGTCAAAGAGGACTCCATGAACTCCTCAAACTAAAACCTGGTGGAGGAAGAACTTTGTCCTTATCTCCAAACAGTCTCGAAGCCCTAGATAAACGTCTCCAACCGCCACAAGGATTTGAGAATTACGAAGACATTCAAGTTTGGCTTGAAGAAACCTATGGAGTTAAACTTTATTACTCAACACTTCATGGTATTGTTCACCCGCGGTTGAAGGCTAGCCCGAAAGTGGTACGTCCTCAAAGTGCCAACCGTGATGAATCTAAAGCCATCGACTTTGAAAAAACAAGCCTTACGGTTAAGTCAGATGGCGGCTCTTTATCATTCTGAGCACCAACGGGTACGTTACTGGTGTAGTAAGGTTTTCCGGCTGTTTTCCAGGAATTTTCTTCAGCTTACCCCCATGACTTACCTCTCATCCAACTCGATAATGCTCGGTTTTACACCGCCAAGAGTTTAGTCTTACCGGATAATATCATTTTATGGTTTCAACCGCCTCATTCACCAGATTGTAATCCCATTGAACGACTCTGGGCTTGGCTTAAGAAGAAATTGGCTTGGAAATTATTTGATAGCTTAGAGGAGCTTAAGCGAAGATTGGCGGAGATTTTGGCTCAGACCACGACGGAATTCTTCGCGGCTCTCACCGGTAAACGGCTGTTAAGTGCCGATTTAGATTAGTTAGGTTCTCATTTGTTAGATAAGGGTTAATTCAATTAATTATTGGTATAATATTCAATTTAGGAACTACAGTCACTATCCCGTTGGTTCAAAAACTGATAAGTCAGATGCAAGTTGGGGGATTGAACGAGCTTAATGCTCGTGTTTCATCGAATGCTCGGTTGGTACAAGGAATTATTCAAGAAATCACCTGTCTAGCGAAACAGTTAGGCGGGCAAGTAGCGTCCCCGTTTTGGCGTTCATTAGAACTGACAGAGAACACCGATGGGAGGACTACGGATGTTCTTTGGAGAGCCAACGTTTCAGATGGCTTCATAAGATATCCATATGAGGCATTTGACAAAAAGCGTCCCTTGAGAAAATTTGACACTCAAGGGACATTTTAGGGAGATATAGCAAAACTAGTATAAAATGATTAAATTTCATCGAGAGCAAAAATGTCAGAGATAGAACCCGGTTTTTGTTTACGAATCGCTTTAGCTTGTGCCTATTTAGGTTCAATCGGGTTCAATTGAGGCGAATAAGGTGGTAAAAGAGTAGAACCTGACCGGCATGACGTATAGCCTTTTGAATATCTAATCGCTTATGAAAACTCGCATATCCATAACAATGACACCTTCTTTGGGCAACTGAGGTAATATAGCAAATCTAGTATAAAATGATTACAATAAAACCAAGATATCTTTTAATAAAAATCGAGTTTAATTTAGAAAAAAACGGAGTGAAGCGGATTAGCCAAAATTATGACCTATTCAATTGATTTTAGAAAGAAAGTATTATCCATAACAGCACCAGAAAATCTAACCTTTTTAGCGGGATCAAAACGAGTTGGTGTCGGTCAAGCGAGTGTAGTCAGATGGTCTCAAAATCTCGAACCTCCACGAACTCGAACTAAACCGACTGTAAAGAGCCCTTGGGAGGCCTTGGCTCAAGATGTTGAAGAACACCCCGAGAGCTATCAGTATAAGCGTGCCGCACGGGTTGGTGTGAGCCGGCAAGGGATTGCTTAGGCTTTGAAACCATTAAAACTCTCCCGTAAAAAACCCCTTCCAACACCCCAAAGCCAACCCCGAAGCACAACCGCTCTTCCAAACTCCAATAGCCGAGTTAAAGAAAACCAATCAACCCATTGTCTATCTTGATGAAAGTGGTTTTGCTCATGACCGGCCCCGTCGACACGGTTATTCACCCATTGGTCAAAGGTGTTTTGGTCAGCCAGATTGGGGAGCGAAAGGACGTACTAACGTCATGGGTGCCTTATTATCCGGTTTACTACTGACCGTGACTCGGTTAACGGGCAACGTGAATTCAGAGGCTGTCTCTACTTGGATAACGCCAGAATTATTACCTCAGTTGCCCAAAGAAGGTGTCATTGTTATGGATATGCGAGTTTTCATAAGCGATTAGATATTCAAAAGGCTATACGTCATGCCAGTCAGGTTCTACTCTGTTTACCACCTTATTCGCCTCAATTGAACCCGATTGAACCTAAATGGGCACAAGCTAAAGCGATTCGACAACAAAAACCGGGTTCTATCTCTGACATTTTTGCTCTCGATGAAATTTAATCATTTTATACTAGTTTTGCTATATCAAGTCATTATAGAGAAAAGTCGTTGGAAATACCATTGGGTGATATGATAATTTCAAATCACCAACCGTAAGAGGTGACTTATCATGGCCAGTTTAATTGAACTAGCCCTCCCAGAGATTGAATACCCAGAATCGGACGGATAACCCATTGGCGAGATCGATTTTCATTTCACCCCCCTTATTTTGCTCGTTCAAGCGCTGTTTTATTACTTAAATTAAAAGAGTACCGGTTGAAAATGAACCGGGGTTGATTTTAGCGAGTTATTTAACTTAATAAGTTGAATATAAAAGATATTCTTTATTTAAAATTAACCAAAAACTGTTGAAATGAACAGCCTCTTTTATTAAGGTTATTTAAGGTAATTTATATAAGTTTTTGATAAATAATAACTTAATTTAATGGCATGTAACTGGTATATAATTTAGGTGCTTATTTTTGCAATTGGTTGGTTAACTGATATAAGGAGTTTCTTATGAAACCAATTCGTTATTTCTTGATTCTCTTGCCGGTCCTTTTAGACTCTTTTGCCCATGCAGCTATTGTCACCCAAAAGGGTTCAACAACTTCATTCTCCTATGTAGAAAGTCAAACTTCCCTCAATCCCCATGCTCTTACACCACTCATCTCCTGTACTGGAGCGTTCAAAAATATCATTGTGAATGGTAATTCTAGTGATTGGAATAACATTCCTATTTTGATTGATGATCCGGTAGGAGATTATCCCTCTGGACCTGATATAGACTGGGTTAAAGCAGCTAATAATCAGGCAAGAGTTTTTTTTGCCGAGAAATTTGCAAATCCGTTCCCATTAGATCCCTATATCTATCTTCTCTTAGATACCGACCAAAATTCCACAACCGGTTGCCAAGCCTCTGGGATAGGAATTGAGTATGGAATTACGATAAACCTAAAAGATCCGTTATCTTCCTACATTGGGGATGCCAGAGATTGTGGTTGGTCCGATGATTTTCCCAATCACGGAATATTAAAAGTAGTACCTTCATTGAACCGAGAGTTGTTGGAAGTTTCCGTTCCTCTCACCACGCTACAGATACTGGCTCCCTCTCTGTCTAGTTTTGATCTCGCTACGGCTAGTAATGATCCAACTCCGATTGGTTGTTATTTTCTCGAAGAACCTGAACCTCCACCTTGTTTGAAAGCACCTTGTTTACCCACTGATTAGTGTTAACTTCCGGCTTCATAGTGGTTAGTTAGGTAAGTTGGTTGGGTTAACGAAACGTAACCCAACCTTTATTGATTCAACTACACGAGTTACCGTATAAATGCCTTAAGCGTAACTGACCTTGATCTGGTTGATTAACAAGCATTGTTTAAAGTAAAGCTCATCTGGCACCAATAAGTCAAAGGTAAGCCCGTAAAATCCAAATCAATGGAAACATGAATCACCTACTCAGTCAAGCATAATTATTAACCCGCTTTAATTATCTCCGTTTCTCGCTTTATAATAGGATATCTGAATCCGTTACCGGAGCATAACCGTGTCCAAAATAATCAAAGCGACTCTAGACGAGCAGAACCAAGTTCATTATCAAGGACAACCACTTATTCAGGGTAATTACCACGTATTAATTACTATACTGGATGAACCCGAAGAGGAAGCAGTCTACTCCGCTTTTTACTTAGAACATCTAATGATTATTCCACCACCCAAGAGTTATAAATAAGAATGGATAACCAGCCAACCCAACCACACGAAACGGCCTCTAATTTTTACTTCTCTCAGCTCACCATGATAGCCTTCTTCTCGGTAACGATAGGGGTATTATTGTTTCTATTTTTATGCCTTGGGTTTAGATTTTAAACCGTAATTTACCTTAATTATCTACGCTTCCAGCTTTATAAACGGAGAAGTTTTGAGATGCCGGCTCATCCCCTTACCAGAAGACCAGTTAAAACGGTTTTGAAAACCACTCCACTTTTACGAGATCAAGCTTTACTTACGCTTGGCTTTCAAACCGGCTTTAGAATTTCGGAATTATTATCTCTCACCGTTGGTGAAGTAGCTGATAGTTATGGTCAAGTGAAATCCGTTCTTACGGTAGCTAAATCACGGATGAAGGGGAAGCAATTCTCACGGACGGTCAAACTCAATTCGGATACTCAACGCGTTCTCAGTAAATTGGTCAAGAAATTGAAATAATCTAACCGCGCCCGTCGTACGGATGCCTTATTTCAATCTCGCCAAGGTTATAAAGGGAAAGCTTTGGGTGCCAGACAAGTCAATAACATTATCAAGGAATTGTTCGCTAAAGCGGGTTGTATAGGCCAGTTTAGTTCCCATAGTTTTAGAAAGACTTTTGCGGAAGAGTGTCGACGGCTCTTTCGAGGGGATATTTTAAAAATTCAAAAAGCACTAGGACATTCAGATATTCGTAACACTATCAGATATTTAAGTTATAATGAGGAAGAGATTTTAGAGGTCATCGGATCGATTAGTTACACATAAAGATCTTGATTATTTTTTTACGTCTACTAACATAGCCAAAAATGAAAAGTAGTACTCAAGTTAAAAGAACTCGCAATAGGTTACCTACCATTTGGAAAAATGGTGGTAGAGGAAAGATGCGAACTATTCAAGTACCTCTTGGGATAAAAGAGGAAGCATACCAGATAGCTCTGGTATTAAATCATGAGTCTGATACAGATATGAGACTTGAGCGAATCAGGCAAATATTAAAGGGATAAGAAGCAATGAATTCTTAGTCCTTAGTTAACCGGACCAGTTGGTGTTATTAGTACCGACTGGCCCATAACCACAACCTAACCTAGAGGTCAAAATCATGGCTAAAGCCAATCATACAATAACAGGAAATAACTCCCTAACCACCATAAACCAATTATCATTGGCAATAGAAGCACTAGCTGATGTTATCTCGCCGGAACAAACGGAATCCTTACCTATTTTCGTCGTGGAAGGTTTATTCGTAGGAATACAACACCTCGCCCAAAAAATCAACCAGCTAACCCAACCCGGTCTGGTCCAGGGAGGAGAAGCATCATGAACCTAATTAAGCCCACAGCACAGAATTTTTCTATACGGCTATTAAAAAGTTTCATAAACAATCTTAACCACAACGGCATTGAGATAACTATCAAAAGTAACCGGAGCAATCAGCTGGTTATTTAGCAAGCCAGCGATGAGATTAACTCGACGTGTCTTTTTGCCTTTTATATCCGAAATGATGGCTTTTCCACGCTTAGACCAAGCATATTGAGGGTGAATAGTCTCCTCAATCCCACTTTCATCAACGTAAACTCGTTTGGTTACACTTATCTTTTAGAATAAGCTTACCGCATCATCCCACTTCATCCCTTGGTTAACGTTATTTACTACACATTGTCGAAAGTCTATACTGTATGTCATAAATTTAAGTATTATGACATAATGTAGTTCGTTTATAAACTTCATTCACTATATCTTTTGAAGCGACGGCAAAGCGCTTTGACGTGAGTCAGTCAAGGGTGTTTCGATGGTCAAAACAACTCGAGGCACAACATACCCGAAATAAACCGGCGACCAAACTCGATATGGAAGCCTTAAAGCGAGAGGTAGAGAGCTCCCCCGAGGCCTATCAATCCGAACGAGCCGAACGTTTAGGTGTCTCTCGAAGGGGAATCGGATACGCTTTGAAGCGTTTAGGAATCAGCCGAAAAACAACGTTAAGCGGATGAGGCAGCACGAGAACGTTTTCAAAAACCGCTAAAAACGTATCAGAGTGCTCATCAAGAAATTGTTTATCTTGACGAGAGTGGTTTTGCACACGATATGCCTCGTAGAAATGGCTATGCGCCGAAGGGAGAACGTGGTGTTGGCAAACAGAACTGGCATGCCAGAGGTCGTATTAACGTTGTGGGTGCCTTACTCGTCTCGTGCTGACTTACAGTGAGTCTCTTCCGGGGTTCCATTAATGCCAATACCTTTTCTGCTTGGGTTGCACAAGATGGGTTGCCTCAATTGCCTCCTAAGAGGGTTGTCGTTATGGATAATGCCGCTTTTCACAACCGTGCTGATATTGAGCAACTCTTTGAACAAGCCCGACATGTGCTTGAATATTTACCACCTTACTCACCAAATTTAAATCCCATTGAACACAAATGGGCACAAGCTAAGGCGATTCGTAAACAGAAACCGTGTTCGGTTGAGGAACTATTTACACCCCATATCTTGTAATCATTTTATAGTGACTAATATAAGTATTTTATTTTGCCTTTGCTATAAGCATTCACTCGTACGTGTGAGGAGGCTGGATATGAAGCGCAATAGACTCACTCGCGAGTGGCGGCAAAAAATTCACAAGCAATGTAAAAATTTTAAGGCCAAGTACTTTTATGAATATGCCATAAACGAAGAGAAGAGCATCATCTACAGTTCCGAGGAAAAAAGGCTCTTGCACTTCACAAAGGCAACCGTGGAACACATCGTTCCACTTTGTGAACTGGTCGATACTTTCTTAAAGTCAAGAGGACTAGATCGCACCGCTAAACTAACCGGCGGAGAATGCAAAATTAAAGGTGGTATCACCAGAATACAATCAACTAACCGGTGTTGAAATATGGAGAAAACGAGGAGATCACGGAGGTAACTCATGCCAGAACCTGCCATAAAAACTCCAATCAACCTCAAGTTATCAACAAACGGAAAAACTTGCGGCACGTGCCGCCACAAAGTTGGCGAAAAATGCGAGTTCATAATCTGGTCTCACAACCGCCAAAACACGGCCGTAGCTCAAGAAACACCAGCCTGTTGGCTGTACTCAAGAACGGTCGCCAGTCAGTCATCACTGCAATCGGGTGCTCGTACGTCCGCTTCCAGTCCCGTACTCAGCGTAATGAGTAGCCTTTCCGCCCAAATCTCCACCTGATTGAGGCAATGGTCTCCCGCCAACAGAATGTAGCTCAGCCAACCGGTCGTGACTTGCACTATGCTCAACTCTTGCCAGTTACCCTGCGCCGGAAAATGTTTGTTAATTAACTCAGCCAAGCCTATCTTGCGCATCTGTGCTATTAATAGCGGAATGTTATCTACTCGTTCGGTTCTGGTGATAAGCTGTTGTGTGTCCATTTCAATAGTTTATCTGAATTTGCTGAACCTCAATTCAATTTGAGCGAACGATGAGTTAGAAAAATGATCATAAACCGTTTCCAAGGGGGAAAATCTTTTGTAACATGCGCCAAAATATACCGCCTTTTACCACGTATAATATGCTATTGACTATCAGCTTTTTATCATGTTTATGTGAACTACCACGTTTATCTTTAGGTTCAAAATGATGTGTTATCATTCGCCACTCAGAGTCAGATAAATCACTTGGATAGGTCATCTTTAATTTTTCCTCAAAAATGACTTGATTTTATCATTTTATCTTTTGCCAGACACCTTCTAAAGAAATTAGGCATGACTTATTTTAATAAATTATCACATGCCATATGACATTGCCATACCATCGAGCAGTTCAAAATTTCCATCAGGCTAGGCAAATACTATTTAAGCACTTGAATCGCGGTAGTCAACGTGAATCATGCCATTGGGAACAATTTGAGTGGTACTATCCAAAGCACGAATTTACCATGCACTTTATTGAGAGCAAAGCTTTGCAACAGAACCAAGGAAAGTGGGTATGAACGGCCAAACTCCAATGCCATGGTGGACAAAGGCAAAATGGGCATGAACGCCCCTTTTGCAACTCTTGGTCTTGTAACACTAAGTGACTATTTCTTGTACATCAACAATAGAATTTGTCATGTCTTCTCTCACGGAAATTGTCCGGTCTCAACATAATGATAAATTCCTTCAAGATTTTGCTGATCTGAAAAAACCTCTATATTAGTTGCTAAGGCCAAAGATTTAGATTGTAATAGAAAATCATTTAATCCATTCATATACCGCTTATACCTCTGAATCCCAGTTTTGGATAGGTATTTAAGTCTAAGTAGATGCTTTCTAAGCAAGGGTTCACTCTGAACATCATAGGCATCTACTAAACTCCATGTATGAGCCTCTTGGATTGAAATGGGCTTAGTCATAAGAGTTAAATAATTGGCTTTTTGAAAGCCAATGCGACGAATCAAAAATGGAAGAACACAGGCTGGTAAGAGTCCAAATAATAATTCAGAGAGACTAAACTGCGCTGTTTGATCAGCAAGTATAATATCGCTGGCTGCAACAAATCCCATGCCACCCGCATTAACCTTGCCCCGCACATGGGAGAGGGTTATATAAGGGCCAGTTGCCATTTTCAACCATAGATCATACAGAGGTTCTGGCCCCTCTTTACTTACCTCGCCACATGCCATCTTTTTATGAATTCCCTTAAAATCAGCGCCAAAGCAAAATACCTCCGGAAGCCCCTCCACCACAACAACAGTAATTGATTCTTCACACAAGGCAAGAACCTGATGAAATTCTTCGATCAATTGATCATTGATGGTATTGTTCGCTTCAGGACGATGAATCTGGATAAAACAGATAGAATCTTGAAAGCGTACCTTAATAGTTTGATAATCCATTATGCCCACCTATATTTCCTATGAAATTCACGAATCTCTTCTAAAACAAGACGCTCCTTTCCCTGAGATGCCTCCCATGCGCCTGGCACTAACTGGAAATCTAGATTAACGTTTCGGGTGCCAAACTTAACAGCACCACTCCCCTTTAACAAGGATTCGTATTCATCCATAGATAATTTATACCGTTCATTTAACTGACTTTCAATTCCCATGGAATGAACACGTTTAGGTCCATCAGGTAAGACAACACCACTATAAAATTCAGAACAACACCCTGAACCATAGGAAAAACAGCCAATCCGTTTAGGAGAGTCAAACTGACCATTATCAATAGTACTTGCCAGGGACAGAAGTACCGTACCTCCCATAATATTGCCAACCCTTTGGCAGTAGGTCAATCCTGGTATCACCCGATGTTGATAATCTTCTTCTATTTCTGCAGGTGTGGCCTTGGCAATCTTCCGCATCATAGTTCGATGGGCCCCCTTGACCATTCCACCAAAGGGAGTGTGAAATGCAAGATACTGAAATGAATCCCTATAATTTACGCCCTCTACCCTCCGTTGATATTCCAGAAACGTCTGTTCGCAACAATCTAGATAGGACATCAAGGATACATCCGCATCACCAGCTTCCCCATCAGGAATGGGGCGACAGGTATCCATAACCTCATAACCATAGTAACCATTTGCCCCCGGATCAATTTGAAAAACATAAGGTGCCTCACTAATCAATAGGGCGACAGATCCAGCACCTGAACTTGGCTCTGCATAGCTCCAATCTGCAGTTAAGGCATCCCCTGCTTCTGCCACGATAAACCTTGAAATATCACTAGCAACAACCAGAGCTTTAGCCCCTGGAGATACTTGAGATAAAACAAAATTAATACCCATTTGTAGCCCAGCTGTGCCTGAATAACAGGCCTGTTTAATCTCGAAGAGACGACAATTACGATTTAATCCCAAATAATCATGGATGTAACTACTAATAGATTTACCAAAATCAATCCCAGATTCAGTACATGTAATCAACATCTCTATCCGATCCTTTTCAGCGTCAGGGAGTGCATCCACAATGGGTTTAGCCGCATTAACACCACACGTCACCGGATCTTCATAAGGGAGTGCTACTGTCTTTTCTTTCATCAACAGATTTTCAAATCTTTGGAGATCCAATTGACGATATTGGGCTAATTCCATAACATTTAAATATGCAGTGCCTCCAAAAACATTTATCGCTTCAATCCCAACAGATATCATATAACTTCTCCTTTAAATATAATTTTCAAGTTAACGCCCTTCTGGCAGATTCAATCCTTTGGAATTATTGATTTAAATGGATTCCGAACCGTCAAAAAAGCCGTCTTTGTGAAGTGTGACCTTATTTAAAGGTATTTAAGCTAAAAGAGGTAAGCCATGTTGACTCATTTTATCCCAAAATTGTTTCTATCATCCTTTAGTAAGGGCAAATGTATGCGAACTTATAGCATAATTCATAGTAATAGACTACACTATGATTCCGGTTAATTTAAGGGTATGGCGAACCGAATTAAAAGCATCAATTTGAAGAAGCAAAATGGTAAATGTTCTGTGTGTGATGGAATGTTTAAGTCAGAGGATTTAATAGAAACTCACCATGTTAAAGCCAAAATGAGAACCAGAGATAATAAATACTCTAATTTTGCCTTGCTACATAGACATTGCCATGACCAACTTTACGCAGCTAACGTCATCTGCGTAAAAAACATAAAATTATCAATATGATACATGAAGGCATTCTCTGAATGCCTTCGGCTCCAGGCGCCCTATGACATCACTTAACGTGTCATGTGAGGGGATGCCGTTGGGCAGTTCCAAAAACCGCCTCAGCCAAGCCTCTTTTTCTTGTGCAAATGTGGCTATCTCAACCCAGTCTTCTACACCGCTAAGCAGCCCGCACAGGGTTATCATGATGATATCCGGTAACCGGTGCAGCTTGTTCTTTGTCTCCCACCTCGGGTCAGGCACACATTCAAAATAGGGCAATGGGTTTGGCAGTATTGCTTTAGATATAGACATAGGGGCTCCTGATGTTGAGGAATACTCTCTTAGTTTAACATTGAGATTTTTATAGCGTGATTGCCCTGGGGTTTCTATCTCCCCTTTCCTCGATATTTTGGACTTTACAACGTATTTCTCGAGTAGTGAGAAAAACACTGTCTTTTTCTAAAAAACTTTCAAATCATATTGGAGCTAGTTGGTATTTTATTCACCACTACAATGCGGCGATTTTAATCTAAATGGTCACTCCTATTTTCGGACTACCAGATTTCTAATGTATTTTTTTAACGACTTGGAAAATTTCATCCTTTGTCATCAATTGATCTCCATTTTAGTAGGTGGATAAAAGATTTTGTCACAAAGTTTCTCAACCGAAGAAGAAGTGGCTTTAGAAGAAGTGGCTTTTTCTTAAAGAAAAGCTCGAATATCAACGGCTAGATGTCGCTTGATTCTTGAAACCTTTTTGTTGACATCATCAAAACCTGATTTCTTTAGCGCTTACTTAAAACAAAGCGAGAATAGAAAGATAAGTTGGATTGCCATAAATATTCATTGCTTCAATACCAACTTGCATAGTATTTCTGAGCTTTTTTTAAATATATTCAGCATGCACATAATATGATACTTGAATTAATACCACCAAATCCAAAAGCATTACTCATAGCGGTTTTTATCTGAGTTGACACTGAAGTGCTATCACTAAACCGACAACGGGTTTCAATAGGATTGTCTAAGTTGAGGTTGGGATGTATAAAACCTTGTTGCATTTGAATAATAGTGGCAATGGCTTCTACAATGCCAGCAGAATATAAACAATGCCCGGTTAGTCCCTTGGTCGAATTAATCCATACATCGGAAAGCCTATCTTGGAATACTTGCCGAATTGCCTTTATTTCTGTTTGATCTCCCAAGGGGGAAGAAGTGCCATGTGCATTCAGATAATCTACTTCATCAATTTTTACATGTGCTTGATCTAAAGCGGATTTCATCGCTCTGATTTCACTCATTTCATTGGGATTGGCTAGACGATTACCTTCTAAAACGAGAGCACCACCTAATAGTTTAGCGACACCTTTAACCCCCCGTTGAGCTGCGGAATTTGTTGATTCTAGGATTAAACAAGCACTGGCTTGGCCATAAATAAATCCTTCATGATCTTTATCAAAAGGACGACACGCTTTTTCTGGTTGGTCAGCAAAGCGTTTACCTCCTAGAGCACCCATATTGTAAAAACCTTGCAATGCCATAGGTGATAAATCTGCCAGGGTTCCTACAACCATACAAGCATCAACAATACCTAATTGAATGAGTTGATAACCCTTAATAATAGCCACATTACCACTTGCAGACGCGCCCCCCACTGTAAAACCTTCACCTTGAATCTTAAACAGTTCGCTTAATGTACCTATTTGATCAGTATCCATAAAATGCAATGGATACCTTGGTGAAAGATATTCTGGATTTTGCCGAAATTTGGGATAATGATCATACTGATAATGTTGAGTCAAATTATGACCTGCAACAACAATACCCAAGCGTTCTGGATAAATAGCTTTATCATGTAATTGAGCATTTCCCCAAGCCTCTAATGCAGATATAACCGAAGTTTGAATGACATAGGGTGAGCGTCGAGTATATTGTTGTGCGTTTTGAATTAATTCTTTTCCTAAACAAGCATATTCTTCAAGTTTTGTGTTTAGCGAAAAATCACGGATTTGAGCACCAATCTTAACTGAAATAGGGGGATCAAAAGTATCTTTTAATTTTGTAATACCATGATGTCCTGCATACAACGACTGCCCATATTCTTTAATATTTTGACCAATAGCACTTATTATACCCATACCAGTTACTAACACTTGTTGATGCATATTATTTTTCCTTTGTACAAAAGTGAAGGTATGGTACCGGTTGAAAATAGGCCATTCACAAATTCAATTTCTATTTTTTGTTATAGCAATGGCAATATAAAATGATTGTATAAATCGCTACAATGATAATTACGAAACATAGTATGTCAAAAGTTCCTCAACTGAACAGTTTTTTGTTTGCGAATCGCTTTCGCTTGTGCCCACTTAGGTTCAATGGGATTGAAATCCGGTGAGTAGGCTGGCAAATATTCGAGTACATGACCGGCTGGTTTAAACAGTGGCTGAATATCGGCGCGGTTGTGAAAGGTCGCATTATCCATGACAACCACACTATGAGGGGGTAATTGAGGTAACCAATCTGGTGCGACCCAAGCAAGCAGAAAACGTCTTGGCATTAATGGCTCCACTGAAAAGACTCATCGTAAGCAAACCTGAGAACAGCAAAGCACCTATAGCCAGGGCACAATAGAATAATCATTTTAGTAAATGTCAAAAGTTAATTCTATTACTAATTATTGTAGTCAGTTTATTATGCCCTTGCTATAAATTTTTCGTCGAACTCAGGTTACTTTAGTTATTTAAAAAAGTTTTAAAACGTTGATTTAATAAAGTACTTGTTTCTTGCATGAGTTTTTCAGCAATTTCATCAACATGCCTATTTTGCCAATTTTCCAAAGCTGTGCCCTTAACCCATTGATTAAAAGCCCCCATTGCTGAACCACAATGAATTTGATAATTTACTTTTTGTTCTAAATGACCTTGTCTAGCTAAACGCATACTATGTACAAAGTACCATTTGAAAATTAAGGCCATTTTTTGTTTGGGATTGTGTTTTGCTTTTTCAATCAGATCGGGTTGTGTTTTAGAATAGTGAGCTTTTGTTTCTTCATACACTTCATCAAAACTACGCTGAAAATATTTTTCTTGGATTTGTTTTTTAGTTTTTTCGTCAATTTCCTCTAATGAATAATATTGACGGTAAAGATCATATAATTTATTGGCACGGGCAGGAAAAAATAGTCCTTTTCGGACAACCTGAACTTTTGCCCCTAATTCAAACATATCGCCTGCAGGTGCATAGTCTGTATCTTGAACATTTAATGTTTGCAAGATATCCTTAACTGTATGACTGGTATCTGCTTCTACAGTACATTGATTAATAGAACCGGTTAAAACAAAATCAGCACCCAATATAAAAGCAGTTGCGGCGGCTTCAGGTGTTCCAATACCACCCGCAGCACCTACTCTAATGGTTTTAGTGTACTGATATTTTTTCATCATCTCATCTCGTTGCCTAATAATGCTAGGTAATAAGACTGAAATAATACCTCTATCAGTATGTCCTCCAGAATCTGCTTCTACACAAATATCATCTGCCATTGGCATGGCTTTAGAAAGTGTCACTTCTTCTTGGGAAATTTGTTGAGTTTGCAATAATTTTTTTAGAATGCCTGCAGGGGGAGGACTTAGAAAAACTTGTGCAACTTCAGGTCTTGATAACTTAGCTAATACCTTATGAATACTAAATACTTTTCCTTCTGCATCACGCCTTAGCCCTTTTAAACGATAACGTACTAATGCAGGTGTGACTTGTATAAAAGCGGACGCTTCAATATTGGTGACACCATATTTTAAAAATAAATCAATTGTATCCTCTTCCTGTTGGGGATTATCAAGATTATGAAGAAAATTCATACCATAGGCTTGATTTTCATTAAGCTCTCTTTGGATAAATTGAATGGCTTCTTCAATGAGAGGTAATTTAAGTCCACCGGTTCCAAAATATCCCATTAATCCTGCTTTACCCATTTTAACTACCAGTGCTTTAGAGGCTATTCCTTTGACCATTGCACCCGTGACATAGGCATATTTAAGACCATAATCTTCTTTAAATGATTGATTTCCAATTGAATGAACAGTAATGTTTGGTTTTGAAATAGGCGCTGTTTGAGTATTTATTGATTTTGAAGGTTTGGAAGTAGCTAGTTCATGATTTGCTATGGCTAGCGTTTCTCTTCTAATTCCTATAATTAACTTGGTGAGTACATCACCAGGACCAATTTCTTCAAACGTATTTTCTCCTCTATCTATTAAATAGCGAATACTGTTGACCCATTGAACCGGTTGGCTCAGTTGTGTGGCTAAATTGCTAATAATGTCACTTTGTAAATAAGGTCGCGCATGAATATTGGCAATCAAAGGTATTTTTAATTCAGAAAATCTGATTTCTTTGAGAAACTCTTCAAATTCTTTTTGTATAGGGCGCATGTAACGCGAATGAAATGCAGCACTGACATTTAAAGGGATATATCTGACTTTATCAAACTTTTCAAAAAAAGCCGCAGCACGATTAATGTCATCTTTTGAACCAGAAATAACTATTTGTGCCGGGGCATTGTAATTAGCTACATCAATGGTGCTAAGTTCATTTTCTTTTAAAATTTCTCGAATTTTTTCAGCAGAACAATTTAAAACAGCAGCCATAGCCCCTTCTTTGGCACGACTCATTAATTCTCCACGTTTCTTTACTAATTTTAAACCGGTTACAAAATCAACGCCGCCCGTAGCTAATAAAGCGTTATATTCCCCTAAACTGTGTCCAGCAACAAAATCAGGTTGTTTGCCGTTGGTTTCTCTCAACTTTTTAAAATAAGATAAAGCATTAACAATATATAAAGCCGGTTGTGTATATTGTGTTTTATTAAGTTGTCGATGAGGATCTTCTAAACAGAGTGTTTTAATGGAATAACCTAAAATATCATCACTTTTAGCAACTAAATCACTAAATTCATTAAATAAATTGGCTCCCATTCCTTTATTTTGAGAACCTTGTCCAGGAAAAACCCAGGTTGTCATTTTGTATCCTTATAGATTGTTTATACTAGTTTTTTAGGGTTCTATCACCAAGTTTATCAATAGGCGAAGAAATTTATACTTCTAGTCCAATGTACAAAGCAAGAATATAGCGTTGCTCAGCAGGAGACAAGTGATTTCCAAATATCTGCCCTTGCTTAATCATCCTCATTAACTCGATTTCAGCTAAAGTACGCCAAATGGCGCTTTTAAAACCTAATACTCGATGTTCAAATTTTTTTATTATAGCAAGGGCATAATAAACTGACTACATAATTAGTAATAAAATTAACTTTTGACATTTACTAAAATGATTATTTTGGTAGTCCTAAAATAGGAGTGATGATGGTAGACTAGAGTATAAAAAACCAAGTGAGGAAAGAGAAATGACCGGCCCGGAATGTGGCGGAAGCGAAATCGTCAAAAATGGCTCATTGGCGAATGGCAAACCCAAGAATAAGTGCAAGAATTGTGGTCGTCAATTGGTGGAAACTCCGAAGAAAGGTCGAATATCAGAAGAGACCAAGGAATTAATAGATAAACTGTTATTGGAACGGTTACCGTTGTCGGCAATAACGCGAGTGACAGGAGTATCAGAACAGTGGTGACAGAGCTACGTGAACAGAAAATAGGACAACACTCCCAAAAAAGTAGAGGTTTCAAAAAAAAGTAAAGGGCGTTTGACAATCGAATGCGATGAGGTGTGGTCATACCTCGGGAACAAGAATAATAAGCAATGGGTCTGGCTAGCAATAGACCGAGATACCGGAGAAATCGTAGGAATGGCGAGAGGTGATCGGCGTCACCAGACAGCGCAACAGTTGTGGGATTCATTGCCAGGAGTCTATCGCCAATGTGCCATTAGTTATACCGACTTTGGGGAATCCTATTCGATGCTCTTTCCAAATAGTCGTTATCATGCTGTAGGCAAAGAAACTGGGCAAACGAATCATATCGAACGCTTTAATTGTACATTAAGACAACGTATTTCTCGAGTAGTGAGAAAAACACTGTCTTTTTCTAAAAGACTTTCAAATCATATTGGAGCTAGTTGGTATTTTATTCACCACTATAATGCGGCGATTTTAATCTAAATGGTCACTCCTATTTTCGGACTACCCAATTTTTCCCCTATTTGGTTTTGTTGTCGCACAGACTCAATGAATTCAAGCAAAGTCTCCATTTGAGCTTGTTGTTGTAGGCTACCTACGGTATACGCGGGTAGTTTGTTTGTTAAGCGGGCTATTTGCTTAGGGTGAAGGAAGGAGACTATGGGTCTAGCAACAGACTCAGAATCAGGCCTCAGCTTGATCCTTCTTCGTCCAATTGTTTGGCTTCACGTCCCCAACCTTCATAAAGTTTCCAGTCCTCAAAAAAAACCTCTACTAACCATCTCAACGTATAAGCTTGAATGATATCTTGAGTTCGCCAACTGAGATCAGCCACGACTAAATAGCGATAATTCTCCTCGTCTTGGTATTTGACCGCAATTACAAAACGTTTTTTACCGTGGGCATCGACTTTGAGTCGCGCACTGCTAATCCAAACTTGGGTTTCTTGTTGACCTCTTACCAAGAGAGTTTGAATAACTCCCCAATTGATGGAATTAAAATAGTCCTCTAGGGTTCTTTTTCGACCTCTATACCAGATGTTCTGATTCTTATGGAGTTGACTAATGACTTGTACCTCACCCCAAAGAGACCCGGCTTGATCTAAAAAGCGACTCTCCCCATATAAAGCATCGGCTAAAATCACCTTAACCGTGATTTCACGATGAGTTTCTTGAAATTGACGAAGTAAGTCTAAGCCTAATTCCACTTTGGTTGGATAGTTTGGATTTCGGTTTGGTTCGCTAGGTCGATTCCGTTTTGGGACCCCTTTCTTTCCCAAACGTTCATCTTCTCTTTTCCAAGCGGATAAAGCCGGGTCTGGCATGTATAGCCGGGGCACAATAAAATAATCATTTTAGTAAATGTCAAAAGTTAATTTTATTACTAATTATTGTAGTCAGTTTATTATGCCCTTGCTATAACAGGCAAAACCAACTGGAATGGTAACAGAATCGCTCACCAACAATAAGAGGACAATAGTTTGGCCATTTACATAACCACCCGTGATTTTGTCCTTTTGCTTATAGGTTTTATACAGACGTTTAGTTCGTTCAAGGCCGCCGCACTAAAAATCTTTTCCAAACACAAGACTAGCCCGGTAGCTATCATTCCAACTAGCTTTCCTTCGTTTTTTAGCCAAACTGGTGCGGGTTATATTGGCGTCCAAAAGTCCCATACATAAATGTCATATCACAGTCATGATAGTTGGCGCGTTTCCTTGACGGATTCGATTAGCGTCTTCATGAAAGAGCACATCCAAACACCAATAACAAACACCAATAAAGACGATTTTCTATACTCCAATGTTCACGCACCGCTTTAGCAAAACGTTTGGCATTGGCCATAATGGAATTGATGAAATAACGCCGCAAGACCTAAAGCATTCTTGAAATCCTTTAACTGATAGTCTGGAGATAACATAGGCAATACAATCGTGAGAAGGGATTCCATTTGAAAGCGGGATAAATTGACGTAACCAATCTAACTTTTCGTGACCAAACTTGTCTATCGCTTCCCAACTTTCCGCACCACTTATAACACCACAAATCACCAGCACGATGATATCCATTAATGCGTGAAGTTTCTTTCGTTGTATACGCGGGTCTTTCAGCGAGGCGAAGTGTTCTATAATATTAACCCTCATGCCAACTCCTTTAACTTCGATTGAGTATTCCAATTCGAGTCTCTCTAACTTTTTACTCTTACGCAAGTTTTAATGCGGTAGCCCTGAATTCGTTTGGAACGGGCACGATCCGATTCATCTAGTACTAAAATTCCTTGAGTTATTCTATTTTGCTTCAAAATTAGCTTAACACTGGCAATGAATAAAGTACTCCAAGCGATTTGGGCATGACGAAAAAACCACGATAGAGCACCTATTTTATATTTTCCCAAACCCACTCGTTCAAATTTAGCCCAGTTGATGCCATTCACTAATAACATCCCCGTTAGGCAAAAGCCTAACCAAGCCTTCCGATGCGGTGTGAGTTGAGCTTCTGAATTCAGTTCTCTTATACTCTGGTTAACTTCTTCTAGATAGGACTTGATGAAGGAAGCCGGTTCATTCATTAACATTTTTAACTCTTACCATGGTCCGAGGTTCTAAATTTGTTTTACCACAATTATTTTTTCTCCGGGAAAAACTTGAACATCGAGTAATATGGGTTCAATGATTCGCTTAATTCTTGGCAAGAGTTTACTTAACTGATGTTAATCCGTCGGATTTATACCTTGGTTTGAATATAACATGCTGCAAAATGCCAAGATCTTTTTATAAACCGCTGATTCTGAGAATAGCATCATGTGGCAGGATGCATCTACATCCATTATTTGCAAGTTAGGCAGATTTTTTTCCCAGAGTGCCCAATAGTGTGTACCATCCATGCTTGAAATTCGCTCGATATCCGTATCGGAGAGAGTGTAGTAAGAGGTTAACTCCTTGCTCAAAAATAATCCACTTTTATTACGAAAGTAATAACATTGTACCGAAGCTGGGTCAAGTAGTGGTTGTATGACATATTGATCGATTTCATAAGCCTCTTGCACGGCGGCTATTTGCTGAATCATGTTGGTCAGTTGCTTATTGGTTTTGGTCAGTCCTTTGGTTTTGGCCAGCTCAACGATGTGTTGTAAAAATTCGGACTCATTCAGCGACCCATCCAACTCATCTCGATGAATCAATGTTTTGGAAAACTGCGCCTTTTTTTGCATAACGGTTGATTGTAAGCTAATATTGACGGCTTGCAACATTTGAGTCTTTTTGGGTATGACCAAACCACCAGATTGGCCAGATTGGCTTGTATCAAAGGTGTCCAACATCACGATGGATGACACGGTTTTACCCAATTTTTGCAATTGTCGAGTTATTTCGTAAGCCAACATCCCGCCCAATGAGTAGCCACCCAAATCATAGGGCTCCTGGGTTTGAACGGCTTGCATAATCTGCACATAATAAGAAGCCATAGCCTGAATACCACGAAGCGGTGGCTGGTCAGTTTCCCAACCGCGGGCTTGAATACCGTAAAATGGCCGTTGACTGACTTCAGCTATAATGGCGTAAGGCTCAACTCCACCTAATCCGGCATGAAACCAAAACACGGGTCGTCTTTCGGTTGATCGATTAAGGTGAACCAACTCCGGATATTGCTCAAAGACAGTGGATGTTGGCTCGCTTTTAGTAATTGATTGTTTTTTTAGAGATACTGCTATCGCTGGTAACCGATTTAATAGGTCTGTATGATGCTGAACTAAATAGTCCGAAAATTTCTCGATGGTAAAATATTCATATAAAATGGTTTTAGGTAAAGGCTCTCCTAGCATCTCTTGAACATTCTGTATGAGTTGCAATACGCCCAATGAGGTTAACCCCATCTCAAAATAGTTTTGACGGACAGATATCTCTTTTAAAGGAGTGTTTAACCGGTTGGCAATAAGTTGTTGTAAAAACAATTTCACCGCTTCATAAGCGTTTGAAGAATCCATATTGGTGGCAATAATCTGATTTGCCTCTGAACTATTCGAATTATCTTCACTCGCCTCTGCAACATCCGTCACCCAATACCGATCCCTGGCAAAAGGATAGGTGGGGAGGCTAATTTTTCTGGCAGTTTTGGGAAACAGTTTTTCAAAATCCAATTCATAGCCTTGTGTATATAAGTCGGCAATAGTGGCCAAATGCTCCAAGTATTGAACCGGGTTATTTGGTTTTAAACCGGCATCAATGCATTGGTTACCATAAACTTTTAGCAAGGGTTGCTGGCGGTTGGTCTCTTCCGAAATTTCTGACACATATACTTGAGACACAGTCTCCATCTTGTACCATCGTTCTAGAAAATCGACCAATTCTAATTGATTTCCAGCAATGCAGGAGAGTCGATGACTTAAATGATGTCGCCCTATAAACAAAGTATAACTAAGATCATTCATGGAAAGTCCTGGAGTCTGCTTACAGAAATTAAGCAGATTCAAAACTTGTTGTCTGAGTTGAGCTTGGGTTCTGGCAGACAGCACCATAATAAATGCCGGCAAATTCGAGTCGAATTTTGCTATTGTTGGAGGTTCTTCAATCACAATATGGGCATTGGTACCACTGAATCCAAAGGAACTGATAGCTGCTCGCCGAGGCTGGTCAGCCGGTGTTTTCCATTCGGATAGCTGAGTATTCACATAAAACGGGCTAGACTCAAAATCGATGGCTGGGTTACCCTCTTGAAAATTCAATGACGGTGGGATTTGCTGATGCTTAAGCGATAGCAACAGCTTTATTAACCCCGCCACACCGGAGGCTGCTGCCGCATGACCAATATTAGTTTTTAGCGACCCAATGGCACAAAATTGTTTTTTATCCGTATCGCTTCGAAACGAGCGGGTCAGTGCTTCAAATTCGATGGAATCTCCCAATTGGGTACCAGTACCGTGGGCTTCGAGCAGTTGTATACTTTCTGGATGGATATTAAATCGATTGTAAACAGCCCGTTCCAACCGATGTTGAGATTTAGCACTGGGGGCAGTAATCCCGTTGGTGCTGCCATCTTGATTAATACCGCTACCAACAATGACACCATGAATGTTGTCACCATCTGCTAGGGCGGCTTGGAGTGGTTTTAACAGCACGACACCAACTGCCTCTCCCGGTACAAACCCGTCCGCTCTGGCATCAAAGGTAAAACATTTCCCGGAAGGTGAGAGCATACCCGCCAGGTTACCCAGTTGCAGAAATCCAGGGGTCATTTGCAAGCTAACCCCGCCAGCCAGTGCCATTTCCGTCTCCTTTGCCCACAAGCCTTGACATGCCAAATGAATGGAAACCAACGAACTGGAACAGGCTGTATCCACTGAAATAGCCGGCCCTTGTAGGTTGAGGTAATAGGCAATACGCGCCGGAATGATGGAGCCGGCATTTCCCCAAAAGGCGCTGGCCGGGGTGTTTTCTTCCAACAATTTATCATAATCGGAGCCAGTACAGCCCACATAAACCCCACATTGTTTAGCATTCATAGCTGCCCCGGCGTAACCGGCATCTTCCAATGCTTTCCACGATTCCTCCAAAAACAGGCGTTGTTGAGGGTCCATATAGGTGGCTTCTTCTGGTGAGATGTTAAAAAAAGCCGGATCAAATCGATCAATGGAGTTGATAAAACTACCTCTGCTACAATAGCTTGGTTTAGACGACCCAGGTACGATACAATCGCTCTTTTTCCAACGAGTCACCTCGTTGACTAAATCGTGTCCATGTTTAATATGATCCCAAAATTGCGCCAATGATTCGGATTGGGCAAACCGGCCACTCATACCGATTATGGCAATGTCTTCCATTGTTAAATTGGGATTAACCAAGGTATCCGCAGAGGTCTTCTCCACTGGCACGGTGGTTGAATTGGTTTTTTTGCTAGGGATTTTTTTTGAGGTATAAAGATGTTCTGGAATTTGAACCACAATTTTGCCGATGGTGGCACGATCTGCCAAAGCGTGGTAAGCGTTTTGAACCGACTCAAACGGAAGGATTTGGCCAATGGTGGGAGAAATCACCCCCTGTTTGTAAAGATCCAGCATCTCTTGTCGATACTCAGCTATCTTGTGTGGTTTTTCTAACCCCAGTCGCCCCATATCAATACTAAAAAAGCTCTGATTGGCACTCAACACAGAGAGGTCAATCGATTTGGCCGACTTTAAGGCCGTCATGGCAATTTCGATGTATCTGCCCCCTGGTGCCAAACAATTCATCCCTTTTTGAATCGCGTCGCCTGGCAGCGTATTAATTACCACATCCACCCCAACATTTTGGGTTAACCGTTTAATCTCTATTTCAAAATCTTGTTTTTCATAATTGATGCAAAAGGGGATTCCCAAGGATTTGAGATAGTCCACCTTGTGGTTTGATCCAGCAGTGGCATAGATGGTGGCACCGTAATATTTGGCCAGTTGCACAGCAATCAGCCCTATGCCACCAGTGGCAGTTTGGATCAAAATGCGCTCATTCGTTTGTAGCTGGGCCTTTTTAAAGGCTTCAATCATGGTGATGCTAACGGACGGCAATGCGCATGCCCCCTCAAACGACATTGACGGTAGTTTGATAAACACATGGCTTTGATCACAGATCATGGCAGTGGCATGGGCTCCCAATAACGGCCCGGCTGCCACAATGACCTCATCTCCCACCGACACAGTCGTTACCGCACGACCTCTATCAGAAATAACGCCGCTGGCCTCAACGCCGGGCGAAAACGGATAAGGGGGCATGTTCGGATACAATCCCCGAATACACAACAAGTCGGCAAAGTTAAGCGAAAATGCCCGAACGGAAACGGCCACCTCGGTCGGTTTCAATCTTGGCATTGATACCGTATCAATGGTCACATCTTGAATATCACCTGGTCCGTGAATAAGTACCCTTTGAAAAACCGTGTCAGACACGAGTCCGGTGTCGAACGCTTGCTTAATTGGAGTGACACGAGGTATCTGTGGCCTCACTTTCGGAGCCTTGCTTGGAGCCTCAGAGGCAGTTGGTTGAGGTGTTTTGACTAACTGAGTGGGTTGTTTGGGTTGTAATGATAAACGGATCTGGTCCCCATGTTCTGCTAAAATAAACGTCACCAGATCACGAATCGTATTATAATCAAACAAAACAGTGGTTGGTAATAACAGATTCAGTTTTTGGTTAATTTCATTAATCAGTTGAACGGCGACGATTGAGTCTACGCCAATTTCTGAAAATGGTTGACGTTCTTTGATTTTATGATGTTGCATTTTTAGGGCATCTGCCACACTGTTTTTCAGTGCTTCTGTCACGAACGCCTGTAACATTTGATCAGTCATCTCAGCGCTCGGTGCCGGAGTGATATCGGCATCGGCAGACGGCACTTCGTTTATCAGTGGGTTTAGTCCTACTTTTTTAGCGGGCTGAGTTCGTATTGGCCGTTTTAAGAAAATCTGGGTGGATTGAGATCTTTTTTGAGGCGCTTGCCTCGTCATACGTAATAATGTATCCGGGTTCGTCTTTTGTCGAACGATTCCGTTGCTGCTCGCCACAATGATCTGTTGACCGAATTTATGAGCATTTTTGGCTGGAAAAAATACCGACTCAAATCCCTCTTCTTCCAACACTGAATGCCAACTTTCCGAGGAGAGGCCAGGGCTACCATTCAAACGCAGGGCGGCATCCTCATACAACCACCATCCCTCTAACAGACCAAAGGTGAGATGACCAAATAAAAACCAGCCATTTACTTCATTCAATAATAAAACCCCTTGGTGTTTGAGGGTGGCTTTAGCATTGCGTAACGTTTCCCGAATATTGGGGGTAGCGTGCAGACAATTGGTTGAGACTACCAAGTCATAATGATTCCGGGCAATAGACTGCTCAGCCACCGGTTTGGATACATCAAAAATAGCGGTGACCAAAGCCGGAAAATCGGGTTGGTAATGCTCTTGGGCATGCATTAAAAACGCTTTGGACAGATCAGTGTATCGATATTCCGCAATATTATTGGAAAACGGTTGTAGTTTGGGTAATAGTTTGGCAGTGGTGCCACCAGTACCCGCGCCGATTTCAAGGATTCGAATTTTTTTGGTTGCATCTGTCTGTATGAGTTGTTGAATGCATTCAACCAATGTATTGCTTAACACCTCATTAAAATAGTCAGCTACCGGATTATCTTTGTAGACGCCCTCTACTAATTTCATAGAGGAATTGGGAAACATAACGCTGGTTGCCAACTGCTTTCCGGTTAAAATATCAGGTAAAGCCTTTAGACACGTTTCCAATAGAAAAACTTGAGCTGGTTGGCTGCTATTATTTATCCATCCGGCTTTTTGCTGTGCCCACTCATCCCAAATATCCGACCACGGTCGGACGGCTTTGGTAAAGGTTCGTTCTGGACTCAGGAGGTTTTGTTGATCTAAAAAATCGATACAGCTATCCAACCAGCGGTCGTAAAAAGGTGCTGGCGCCGTCTCTAACGAAAGATCGAAGATGCAAGAGACACCGGGTTTAAACAGTCCCACCGAGTCAAGAATTGAGATTAAAAAATCGGTCAACAACGGATCCATCACATCAGGTTCCATCTCTTGGTTTAGGATAGCGAGTTGTTGGGGCGAATCCTGAGCCGGTAGGTGTTTTTGAATGCGTTGTAAAAGCGAGTCTTGAGTCTGTGGAAAGCAGGTCAGGGTTTCTTGGGCCTTAAACCTATCCAATAAACCCACTTGGTCGGCCTGAGGTTGCACGACTTTAAGCAGGGCAACTTGATGGATGTGTGAGTTGACTAGGTTTTGGAGTGATGCCATAGCCTCATCCGGCTCAATAGACCCAAATCCAACCTGTTCCATACTCTGATTAAAAGAGATATCTTTCACAATGCCCACACTGCCCCAATATCCCCAATTCATGATTTTAACGGCAAAACGGTGTTGATGTCGCAGCATATGGGCAAAACTGTCTTTAAACATACACCCGGTGGCATAATTCGATTGTCCAGCTGCTCTGCCAAATGATTGTATGGAAGAGAAAAAGAGCATAAAATCCAACTCTAGCGAACCAAATGTCCGTTCCATATTCACACACACATCTATCTTGGCGGAAAGGCCAGCTCTAAACATGGCCTCATCCATATTCCCCAGGCTATGATCTTGGAGTACAATGGCAGAATGAACCACACCGTGAATGGTTGGGTAGATGGTTCTAATCTGGTCTAACGCCTTTTGTAAGGCCTCAAACTGGCTCGCATCAGCCGAAATATACAGCGGTGATTGTTGATAGCGTTCTGCCAGGACGCTTATTTTTTGGTCAATGGTTGCATCTTTCTCCCGTCTTCCGATCCAGACAATATTGGCTTGATAGTGCTTTATCATATATTCGCTCCATACCTCACCAATTCCCCCGGCACCACCAATGACCACATAAACACCGTTGATTTTATACTGCTCGGTATCTGGATTGTAATCGCTGACTTGGGCGAACGCTTGTTGAAACCATTCGGTGTGTCGGTAGGCCAATCCCTGGCCTTGTTTATCCCAAGCCAGTGATAAACAGGCCTCAGCCGAGATAGATTCTAGCGAATCTAGATCCAACAGGTGGATATTCCAATGAGGAAATTCTTTTATAACACTTCCCATCAGTCCAAACACCCCGGCGTGGGTTGGCTCCACCAAGTCATCCGGCTTCACCAGTTGGATTTTTTGGGTAATCACCGACCAGGACAAGGCTTTAATGTCATAGCCTAAATTTAACAAGGCTTTAATAATTCGAAATAGTTGTAACACCCCGTATTCTTGGTCTAATATGATTGGGCTAACTGCTTGGTTGGCATTTTTTTCCACCGTTGGTGCCGACGCTACCCATACCAAATGCGCGAATGAGTATTTAGCCAGTCGCTCTTGAATAGTTTCTATGGTGGCTAAAGGAGGTAATTCCAAAAACTGGCTATTGGGGTATGATGTTTGTAACCACACCAATGGGGTTGAGTCGGAGCCGATTAATAGCAACTGATCATCCGTAGAAGATTCGACCCGCCGAGATGGAGCCGTTGTTAACGTATTCCAAATGGGTGTCAATGATCGTAATTCGGTAAAGTGGTGCTTCGATGTTTGGGAGGTTTTGAGCACTTCTGTTTTAGGTGTCCGGTAAGAAAACCCCCTCATTTTTACACAAACTGTACCTTGCTCGTCGAAAAGGTCAATATCGAGCTTTTGGGTTGGGGCGTTTGCTCGAACCTTTGCCGAGTAACGCACCCAAGAATACATCTCTGGCTTACAGGAATTTAATACCTCCAAACTATCCAAGGCAAACGGCATCCCAGAAGTAAGCCTGGAGCCATTGCTACCAGGATTGAGTATCAGCCCAAGGGAGGCTTGTAGGGCGGAATCCATCAAACTTGGGTGCAATAGATAATCGTCTTGGGTATCTTGCACTGAGGAGGGGAGGCTCAGTTTGGCTAATGCTTGGTTTTCGCCCATATAGATCTCTTGAATACCTTTAAAACTGGTTCCGTAGTCTAGTCCGTTTTGTTTAAAGGTTTGATAACATTGGTCAGCGCTCAATACGCCCAAATTCATTTGAGATCTCAGGTCGGTCACATCAACAGTTAATTGAGATTCATCATTGATGCCACCAGGTATCAGTGCCACCATACCTTGGGAATGGATCACTGGCTCGCTTATATCTGTTGTAGAATAGATCTCATATTGGAACTGTTCGGGCTGACGAGTGTTCTCGCTGGTTTCTTTGGTACGTAGTCCCACATGCACGGTTTGGAGGGCATTATTGAGCACAATGGGCTGCATCCACACCACCTGTTTTAGGTGTATGGCTGCTGTTTTGTTCGAGCCGCTAGGGCTTGGTTGTCGAGTGGCCTTTTCCGTCGTAAATTGTGCCGAGACCTGCGCTGCAAATCGCACCATTTCAAAGTAGGCGACTCCAGGCAACACCTTATTGCCATCCAACTGATGATCGGCTAAAAAGAACTCATCCCCCGTAAAGGTAGACGTGAATCGTTGTTCAAATAGAGTTGACGTATTTTCATGCACTAGCGGATGAAGTGCAGATACAATGACCTGGGCAACGTTCTGCCCAGCTTTGGACGTATCCCCGTTCGGCTTCCAATACCGTTCTTTGGCAAAGGGGTAGCTGGGTAAATGGACTCGTTTGGGTTTTGGATCTTGGTACAATAATTCCCAGTCGATTGATACGTTTTGGCACCATAATTCGGCTATTTTGCTGAGTTTTCTCTTTTTAATCCATTGTTGTATCAGCATGTTAGCATCTTCATCTGAGGCCAGCAGAGCACTTTGTTTACTCTCCACGTACCCACGCCAGCAATTTTTAGCCGCTGGATCATCATTTAAAAAGGCAGTTAATTGATTGGACAGTTGCGACGGATGTTCAACCAGAAATACGGTTCGGTGTGGCATGGCTTCTCGTCCTACTTGTAGGGTGTAGGCGATATCCGCTAAAGAGATACCTTGCTTGCTTAGTTGTGCCTTTTGCTTGCGATAGAACGATACCAAGCCTTGGATGGATTGATGTAAACTCTCTTCGGTTTTAGCTGAAAATACCAAAAGTACTGGAGATATTATGTTGGTAGCACCTATATTATCAATTGGTTGTGAGGCAGGAATAAATTCTTTGATCACCAGATGAGCGTTGGTACCACTATGCCCAAATGAATTAAGAGCCGCCATACGCACTTTCCCTTGGGGTGTTTTCCAATCCGTTGTTTGGGTGGCGATATAAAAAGGTGATCTGTCAAACTCAATCAATGGGTTCAGAGTGTTAAAGTGTAATAGTTGCGGTATTTGCTGATGTTGTATAGACAGCAGTACTTTGATTAATCCTAACACTCCAGCCGCAGCGGCAGCATGCCCAATGTGTGCTTTGGCACTACCAACGGCGCAATAAGCTTGTTTCTGGGTAAATTTTCGGAAAGCTCTAACCAAGGCGTTGGCTTCTACTGGGTCACCCAGTTTAGTACCGGTTCCGTGGGCTTCAACATAACTGATGTGTTCTGGATCGATTTGAAATTTTTGGTAAACGTTGGAGATCAGTTGTTCTTGAGCCGTTCCGTTAGGAGCGGTAATGCCATTGCTGGCACCATCCTGATTAATGCCCGACGCACAGATGATGCCGTAAATAGGATCATTGTCAACTATAGCCTCATCCAACCGTTTTAATAGGACAATACCCACCCCTTCTGCGAAAGCAGTACCGTCTGCCGCTTTATCAAAGCTATGACAGCGGCCAGTGGCGGAGAGCATCTCCATCTCGGCCAAGGTAATTAAGGTGTCTTGCTCCATACAAGCATTTACTCCCCCAGCCAGGGCCAAATCGATTTCCCCATGTCGTAAACTTTCACAGGCCAGGTGCAGGGCAACCCCAGACGATGAGCAACCCGTATTTACCACCAACGCCGGACCATTTAAATTTAAGAAATACGATAATCGAGAGGCGATAATGGCCTCTGAGGAACCGGTAAAACTCTCGTAAAAATAACCAGTTGGTTCTGAACCAATGAAAATGCCGGTTTGGGAACCGGAGAGGTCTTTGGGATTGTATCCAGCGTCTTCGATGGCTTTCCAACTTTCTTGCAGCACCAATCGTTGATGCGGATTCATAGACGCTGCTTCACGGGGTGACAGATGAAAAAACAGCGGCTCGAAGCAGTTGCGTTCATCTAGATAACCGCCCCATTTACAGTAGGTTTTTCCTGGTTGTTTTGCCTGACTGTAGTTTTTAAGATCCAAGTAGGTTGGAGGAAACTCGTCAATGCCATCCACCCCGTGGATTAAGTTGTTCCAAAATGTTTCCAAATCGGCTGCTTTCGGGCATTGTCCCGACATACCGATCACGGCGATTTCCGACGGTTTTACCGGCTCCCTATTCGTCACATTCTTCAGTTGAGTGTGGCTCTCTTGGGGAAGGAAGGGGCTTTTGTGCCGGTCATTTTCCATTGACGCAGTAAGTTGGCTGGTTTCCTGACCGAGCAGCACTTCAATAGCTTCTTTATAGGTGGTGGTCACATGATGGCTTAACGTCAATACGGACGGATATTCGAATATAATCGCCATATTGAGGGAAATGTCCAGTTGTTCGTTGAGTTGGTTCACAAAATTGACCCCCAGAATGGAATCAATCCCAAATTCTGAAAATGCAGTTTCGCCTTCAATTTCCTCTTGGGAAACTTTTAAGGTATTTGACAAACTTTCAATAATAGTGGTTTCTACAAACGCTTCGACCGATATTTTTGGTGCGGCTATTGAGGGTTGGGGTAGTGGTATGGATTTGGTAGTGCTGCCATTGGAGACCTCACTGAAGGTATCATTGTTGGAAGACACCTTAATTGCTGGCTCTGCAACATTTGCTGCTACCATTTGAGGTGCTGTGGATGTGTCTCCTTCAGCCAGATTCATCAACGATTCTATGGTAGGAGACGTTTTAATGCAGAGGATTTGGTCAATTTGCCCGTGTTGTATTCCGCTCACAAATTTATCGAAACAAAAACATCCTAATTGGTGTTCCAGTACATCGCCACTTTGGGTTGATAACCCTTCGCCCACTTGCGGTTTCCAAAATCCCCAATTGATGGTACCGATGGGAAATTTAGAGTGTTTTTGAAACGATTTGACCAACGCATCAGAATAGGTGATGCCAGTGGCATAAGCAGAAAATTTGGAGGCCCCTGAAAACGAATACGCCTGTCCGGACGAAAAGTAGCACATAAAATCTAAGGATTCGGTTTCAAAGGCTGAAAAAAAGTTTAAACTCCCCAACGTTTTGATTGTTAATATATTTTTGAACTCCGTTTCGGTAGTTTGATCAATGGAATTTTCAAGACTAAATACCAATCCGGAAAAGATGGCACCGTGAATTTGGGTAAACGCCGCTTTTACAGACGCCACTGCCGGTTTTATTGAATTCAGGTTGGTAACATCGGCTTGAATGTAAACGGGGGAAGGTGCTAATTCGGTAAATTGACCGAGGGCTACTTGGACGGATTCGGCTTCTTTAGGGCTTCTGCCAATCCATACGACCGTGGCCTGATAGTTTTGGATCAAATATCGAGTGATAATCTGCCCCACACGACCACGTCCGCCTAAAATGACATAAACACCTTGTTGGCGAATGCCCGGCTGCGTCGGTGCTTCCAAGGTCAATCGAACAACGGTTTGTCGATATCGGTTTCCCCCCTCAAATTTAAACACTTCTCCCCGATTAGAAGCCGGTTCGTTCAAAATAACCGATATCAGATCGGGGTAGCTTGGTGAGTTAGTTAAGTCGCTGCTCGAAAGATCGATATTACGCAGCAAAAATTGATAATTGCCTTGGGCGATGGCATAGCCCAAACCGGTCACTCCCGCGCCATAGGGATAGAGATTTTGGTTGTCCAGTGAGTAGTTATTGAGAGTGATTAAATAGGTGTCAACGCGTTGGCGAATTTTACCAGACTGTTTTAGATATTTTATTAAGCGTAATAATCGGACTTCATAGTTTTCCTGGGCAAAAACCAGTCCTTCTGCTGTAATTGTCTCCAATTGCTGTTGATCCATTGAGAGAAAAAACAATCCGTCAATCGTTGTCATGGTTTGCAGACAGCTTTCAAAACCGGTCGGGTCTTCTATACCACATATCCACTCGGTGTCGGACAATTGTCTGGTGTGATCTCCCAAGCGAAGAACTCGAACATGAACCAATGGATTCTGTTTATAATGCTCTAGAATAGCAGTTTCAAATTTAAATTGAGACGCGTAACACACAATTAAGACAGACGTGTGGGTGGGTGGGGTGATGGTAGTCGGGTGGGTGGCCAGTGCCCACTTTACTTGGTAGCTAACTCCATCCCAGCTTGCCATGTGCGTTATTTGACCAGGCTGTGATACCGGCTTTAATAGCCAATGGCTCGTCTTCGTAAACGGGTAGGTGACCAAGCTCACTCGGGTTGGTTTGATTTCCCCATATAATTGCTCCCAATCCACATGACCGCCATTCACCCAGGCACGGGCTACTTTTTCCAATTGGGTTTGATTAAATGTTAGATCGGTGGTCTCAGCTGATTCATTGGTTTTTATAAGCTGGTTAGTTTCTGCTACTGGTTTTTTCACATGACCTTGCCAACAGTTGCGCAAACCGTTACTGGTATGGTGATTTTGTTGGAAGTTTTTTAACCCCTCCACAAGCCCGAAAATTGTGCTGACTAAAAAAATTACCCGATGAGGCATGGGTTCGCGCCCCACTTGTAACGTATAAGCAATCTCTTTCAAGCTTGGCAATGTCTTGGCCGAAGCTTGGGGCGTTAGGCGACCTGTTTCTAAAAAGTGACGAAAGTGCTCAATATACTCAACTAATCGATCTGGTTGTTTAGCCGAAAAAGGGATCAACACCGGTTGTTCGGTGGCATCTGTCTGTTCAAAAATCGGTTGGGGAGGTGGAAGATACTCCTCCAACACGACATGAGCATTGGCACCGCCCACTCCAAAACTGCTGACACCGGCTCGCCTAGGGAGTGGGTTGCCCTCATTATCTGCTATTGATTTCCAAGTATGCGTCTCTTTGGTTAAATAAAACGGACTATCTTCTAATTTCAGATAGGGGTTTACCTCTTGCAGATGAACATTACCAGCAATCTTTTGATGTTTTATCATTAATAGGGTTTTAATCACACCCGAGATGCCGGCAGCGGCCTCCAAGTGGCCAATATTCGTTTTTACAGAGCCAATAGCACAACTGGGTTGCTTAGGCGTGGGGAGTTGAAAACGTTTATATAAGTCTTGAAACGCGCCCCTAAGTGCGTCGATTTCGATGGGGTCTCCAAGCTTGGTACCGGTTCCGTGGGCCTCAATATATGTCACCGTGTCGGGGGGTATCCCAGCTGATATATAGGCGTCAATGAGCAGTTGTTTTTGGGCGGTCGGGTTGGGTGCAGTGGGAGATGTGGCCTTGCCGCCATGATTTTCGGCACTACCGATAATGGTGCCGTATATGTGATCGCCATCTTGGATGGCGGCGGAGAGTGGTTTTAATAATATCACACCTACCCCTTCGCCTCGTACATAACCGTTGGCTCGGTTGTCAAAGGTTCGGCAACGACTATCAGCACTTAACATCCCGGTTTGATTTAATCCCGCTGTCATGGCCGGATTTAACATCAGGTTTACACCCCCAACTAATGCCATATTACACCGATTGGCGCGAATATCGCCCACTGCTCGGTGGAGTGCAACCAAGGAGCTGGAACAGGCAGTGTCAATGGCGGCACTGGGCCCATGAAATCCAAAAAAATAGGACAATCGATTAGGTGTCATACAAGAAAACACGCTAATCATCCCTTGGTTAATATGCTGTTGTTGGCACAAATCACGATAATCAGAAGTTGATGAGATACCAAAATAAACGCCGGTGTTGCTACCTGCCAGGTTACTTGCTTGATATCCGGCATCTTCAATGCATGTCCACGCCGTCTCCATACTTAATCGGAGTTGTGGGTCCATGGTTTCGGCTTCTATGGGTGATATTTCAAAAAATCGCGCATCAAATCGATCCGGATTCTTAATAAATCCCCCCTCTGTTACGTTTATTTTTCCTGGTTCTGTTCGTGGGTCGCCGTAGTAATCTTGCCAAATCCAACGATCTTGGGGAATTTCGGTCATCAGGTCATGATTAGCCTCCAGATGATGCCAAAATTCTTCACAATGAGCCGATCCAGGAAATCGGCAAGCCATACCAATAACTGCAATTGGCTCAGATTGCCTAAAAGATGTTTTGGGGAGAACGGTATTTTTAACAGCCGGCTGCGGATGAACTACTGGTTCCGTTATTAATTGGGGCTTTGGAACCGACTCCAACGGGTCCACCGGGGGATACCAAACTTCTTGTAACTTTTTACCATAATTCTTAACCAGATGTTCACCCAATTGGGATAGATTAACCTGCTCAAAAAACACGGTCGGCATCAGCTCCAAGCCGAATTGAGCATTGAGTTGGTTGGCAAGTTCGGTAAAAATTAGGGAATCAAAACCATAATCCGGCAATTGGGTTTCTAAATCGATTTGTTCCGGTTTGATTTTTTGCAACCGGGACACGGTTTGAATCAACTCTTGATACGTTGTTGTTAAAAGCGCTTTGGTGTCGGGAGGCTCATTTCGTTTTAGTGTTGCTTGTTTATTATCCGGCGTTGTAACCGTGTTTTTCGTCGGTAATGCTGCCGATATTTCAAGCTGTGCCCGGTCGGTTTTCTCGTATCTCATCCGGACTGAAATCCCACGAATTTTTACGCACACATTCCCTTCAACATCACAGATATCAACATCTAATTTTTGAACGGCAGTTGATTTGGTGACTGGTTCGGGAGATCGCACTCGTAACCAAGAATACATCTCTGTGGGGCATGGTTTTAATATTTCTAAAGACTCTAATGCAAAAGGCAATTTGGCCGGTTCGGATTGAGCCACTGTATTGTTTTCAGAAAGCATGGCCGGATCAAGTCGTAAGCCAACCGATGCCTGTAAGGCTGAATCCATTAAACCGGGGTGTAATACATAGTCCTTATATATGTTAACCATCGAGGGGGGAAGACTCAATTTGGCCAGTACCTGATTATCTCCCCGGTATAGGGTTTGAATGCCTTGGTGCCCTGGTCCATAATAAAAGCCAACACTTAAAAATGCTTGATAAATTTGATCAAACGTTAGCGGTGCCCGCGTCATTTGCGACTGGATTTTTTCCAAGTTTATTCTGGATGGGGGGCCATTGGGGGCAAACACCACCGAGCCTTGGGAGTGAAATACCACATCTCCTGCATCGGACTTGGAGTAGATGGTATATTTTAAGGCCTCTTTGGAGGTTCTCGACCCATGTTGTCGGTCAACTTCTTGGGGAACTAGCTCAATAAACACGTCACGTGCTTCTGTATCCACTATAATCGGTTGGGCCCACACCACCTGTTTGAGTTGAAAATCGGTATCGTCATCAACGGACATATGCTCTACCGCTGCCCGGGCCATCTCCAGATATCCGACCCCGGGAAATACCTTTTGGCCATTCACTTCATGATCAGTAAAAAAAAACTCTGTGCCGCTAAAGGTTGAAGTGAAACATTGTTCTGAATCAGTTGAACTGTTTTTATGGAGCAACGGGTGTAATTGATCCGTTTTGGGGATGTGTCCCGTTTTATTAGTGGTTTTTTCCGCTTTGCTGGGTGTGTCTTCCTGGTTATTCGATATCCAATATTGTTCTTTGGCAAACGGATAAGTGGGGAGGCTGATTCGCTTGGGTTTACGTGTCGGGTACAAATGATTCCAATCAAAGGCAAACCCGTTTACCCACAATTTCATCAACTCGGTATATTTTCGTTTTTTCACCCATTGGGTGATAATATCGCCCATATCCTCATCTGCAAGTAGGCTGCTTAAGGCATCGTTGCTCTGTTTGCTCGAACGGATTAGGCACCCGTTTATCTCTTTCACCCCGTCTAAAAAGTCCTGGAGTTTTTTTATTAGATCAGTTTGATCCTTCACTAAAAAAACCACCCGCTCTTCCATAGCAACCCGTCCTACCTGTAAGGTATACGCTCTATTGGATAGAGTTTGTTCTGGGGCGTTCGACTCAGTGGTAACTTGTAAAAATTGATGCAGTTGCTCGACAGCATCCCGCAATTGATCACTGTTTTTGGCTGAAAGCGGAATGATCCACGGTGCTGTGGACTCTGTTGAGTAAAACGCCTGATCAGCTTTGGGAGTTTCTTCCACAACCATAAAGGCATTGGTTCCACTAAAACCAAACGAGCTAACACTGGCACACCTGGGAATATTTCCATCCGTTTCCCAGGGCTTTAACCGGGTATTAACATAAAAGGGACTCTTTTCCAAAGATATATTTGGATTTAAGGTGTTAAAATTGATAGTAGGGGGCAATTGTTTATTCCGTAAGGCCAACAATACTTTGATCAATCCAGCTATGCCAGCCCCTTGCCCCAAGTGGCCGATATTGCTCTTAACAGAACCTAATGCACAATAGCTTTGTTTTTGAGTAAAGGCACGAAACGACTCCGTTAAGGCTTCCACTTCGATAGGATCGCCCAGTATGGTGCCAGTGCCGTGTGCCTCAACTAAGGTGAGGGTCTCCGGATTTATTGAAAACCGCTCAAACACCTCTTGTTCCAAAGCGGTTTGAGCTTTTCCGCTGGGGGCAGTGATTCCATTGGTTTTTCCATCTTGGTTAATGCCCCATCCTTTAATCACACCGTGAATAGGATCGCCATCGCGCAGTGCGTCGGACAATCGTTTTAGTAACACTGTGCCCACCCCTTCGCCTGGTACAAATCCATTGGCCCGAGCATCAAAGGTAAAACAGAGCCCATCTTTGGAGAGCATGCCCCCTTGTCCTAATCCCACGTGAAATAGAGGACCAGGCATCACCAACACACCACCGGCTAGGGCCAAATCGCTATTCTTCAGAATTAAACTGTCACATGCTTGGGCAACGGCTACCAAAGAGGCCGAACAAGCGGTATCAACAGCGACGGATGGTCCCTTTAAATTTAAAAAATAGGAGATACGAGCAGGTAAAACAGAGGGTGTGCCGCCGGTTGCCCCAATCACCCCCTGATTTTTAGAATCATGCTGATTCAGCATATAATAATCATTGGAAGCACATCCTACAAATACCCCACAGCGGCTATTTGATAATGAGTTTGGGGGGATGCCAGCATCTTCAATACAGTGCCAGGCCGATTCTAAAAAGATTCGGTGTTGGGGATCCATGATCTCGGCTTCCCGAGGAGAGATATTAAAAAAGAGCGGATCAAATTGGTCAGCATCATCCAGACATCCCATCCATTTGCAATTGGTCTTGCCCAGAGCGCTTGGGTTAGGATCGTAATATTCCTTTATGGACCAGCGTTTTGCCGGAATTTCTGTAATACAGCTTTTTCCACTGGCAATGGCTTCCCAAAACTCAAACAAGTTAGCAGATTGTGGAAATTTTCCCGCCATACCAATCACCGCGATTTCTTCGGTAACCTCCACCTTTCTGGTTTTTTTTGTTTGGGGTGTTCCTATGTACTCTGTTGGCGGAGAAGTAGTTGACGGTTGGTTGCTTAACCGGCAAACCGGGGAAGGCGACGATGCCCCCTCTTGGTACATTTCAGCTTTTTGTTTTTGTGCTAGCAACCGCTCCAAACACCGGTCCGTGATATCCGTTGGCGTTTGTTGGGTATGGCTAATGACCACTTTACCAATGTGCTTACCTTGGGAGACAAATTCCAATGCCTCAACCATCTGCTGAATGGGGTAAATGCGTGACACAATGGGTACAATTTTTTCCGACTCAAGCCATGAAACCATAAGTTGAAGCATTTCTTGGGCCAACTGACCGTTTTCTTGGCAAAGCAATCCATGAAAAAATAGGGTTTGGATCGATTGATTAAATCGTAATTTTGACAGATCCAATTTGGGGGCGGTTAATAGCCCGTGACCGGAAAGCTCCACATAGCGACCGGAGGGTGCCAAACAGTTTAAGCCGTTTTGAATCGCCTCGCCGGATAGCATATTTAATACGATATCCACACCTCGGTTTTGGGTCATCCGTTGAATGGTTTGGTCGAACCGAGTGGTGTGGTAGTTCATCACATGAGGCACCCCCAATCGTTTAAGATAATCGATTTTTTCCGGTTTACCCGCTGTGACATAACAAACCGCCCCTTTTAGGCGGGCCAGTTGCAAAGCAATCAAACCACATCCACCCGTGGCGGTGTGGATCAACACATGCTCCTTGGGTGACAGTTTTCCCAACTCTTCCAAGGCATAATAAGCGGTACCAAATACAAAGGGGACAGAGCAGGCCTCTTCAAATGAAATAAAATCGGGTTTGGCCACCACATGGGTTTCTGGAACATTGACATGGCTGGCATGGCCCCCCATTTTGGGGCCGGTTAGCGCAACGACTGGGTCGCCAACCGAAACACTCGTTACCCGATCTCCGACGGCAGAGACCACCCCAGACACATCAAATCCTGGAACAAATGGATAGTCAATCGGATACAACCCTTTGACACAAATCGTGTCGGTAAAACTAATCGCTGAAGCAAAAACCTTAATTGTTACCTCATGTGCTAACGGTTCTGCAACTGGCCAACCGCTGACCGAGAGTTGATGCCATTCATGCGGCTCAGTTAAGACCAAACCAAATGTATCTCCTGGTTTAATAGGCTTCTTAGGCAGTGTTGATTCGGTGGGACGAGTACCAAGTCCTTTTGAGAGCATTTTAGGCGGGGATAACGAAAAAGTACTGGTGGTTTGGTTTGTCTTTGAGTGTTCTTTTGCTTCGTTCTTTGGGGAGCTTTTCGTCTCAATTGTTTCGATTTCTTTCGCCGAATTGTTTGCCTTTGTGAGGTTGCCAGTGGTTCGTTTGCTTAATTCCGCCATTAAAAACTGGGTGAATTCATGCAGATTAGGATAATCGTAGGTTTTGGTTGCCGTGAGTGATAGGGCATATTCTGAGTTAACTTTTCTCACCCAGCTTACACCACTCACTGAATCCAATCCAATTTCCGAAAATGGGGTTTGGTCGTTTATCTCTTCCGGCTTCATATCCAATTCAAGTGCTAAACTGTTTCGTAGACTATTTTGAATAGTTTGGAAATTATCTGTTGTGCAGGCGCTTTGGTTTTGCACGGTTGATGTCTTCATAAATTTTAGGTAACGATTTTTGTCTTATTGAATAATGGGGCTGTTCATTGATCTATATAACGTTTATTAACGAATTTCGGTCAAGGGTTTTATAGCAATGACAGCCGCTTGTTCCATATTATGTTGTTTGGATTCTGGGGTATTTAAATCGCTGTCAACCCCCTCAAACCCGGCATATTCCACCTCAAGCCCGACATATTCACACTCTCGTCGGAGTGTATCGGGGTCAAGCGGGTTGATGCGAGGGGGGCCGCCCATGGTCTCTTGGGGGTTAAATACTTGATACACATTATCAATGTAGCTAGGCCATGAATCACCAGCGGCTTTTCGGCGCTCATACTCTGATGCTTTTGATTTCCAATAGCCGGTATAGGGCGTATCAGAAATTAAGAAAAGTTTCCCCCCAGGCTGCAACCAATCTGCCATTTTTCGGATAGTTTTTTGCACATCTTCCGGTGATAAAAAATGGATTACCCGGCTGGCATGGATTGCTGCAAAGCTATGTTTCTCAAAGTCAACATCAGGCAGCATCCCTTGTTCGGTTACCAGTTGGGGTCGGGTTTTTTCATTAACGCGTTCTGATAAAATATCAAGATGCTGTTGCTCCATATCCACTGCAAATACATGAGCGCCCTTTTCCAATGCGGCAATAGTAGCCACACCGTAGGCGCACCCAATATCGAGCACCCAGCCACCACACGGCCCGGCAAACTCCACAAACGATTTGGAGCACGGGGTCAACTGCTCAAGCATCACACCGGTTCGATTCAACGTCGGGACTAACCCTGCTATCTCTGTGGGAATGGCTGATTTCAGATCTTCCAACACATCCACAGGTTTTAATACATCGTTAACCTGGCATGGCGCAGCGTGACGACCGCTTTCTGTAACTGATGCTGTTACCAGCGGTGTCAACGGAATCCGGGACGGTTTTTCACTATTTTCAGAGAGATTAAAGGGGGGAATCTCATCAGGCACTCTTAGCCGTCTCAAGGAGGCTGAGTCGGTTTGGTCGATGGTTGCCAACGGCTGACTCTCAGCATAAAGAAGTGACTCATTTTTTGGCATTGATGCCGGGGGTGAGTCGTCGGTTCGTTTTGGCTGCTCCGGTTCATCTTTGATCCAGTATCGCTTTTGGCTAAACGGATAGGTGGGCAAATGAAGCCGTTGGGGGGTAGTAGTAGTATAAAATTGACCCCAATCCACAGTGACCCCCTTAACCCATAGCTTTAATAACGGTTCTAACTCCGGTTGCTCAAGCCATTTTTTGATTGTTTGTTGCTGATTCTCTTCACTCTTAAACGGGGCTGTTGCCTCGCTGAGTTGATGACTGTTGCCAATATATAACCGCTCAGTTGTCTGTTTCTTTGAGAGGTAGTCAGTGAGCCTATTCCTTAATTCTTGAATAGAAGAGACTACCACGCCCAGCCGATATTCCATGGCTTCTCTCCCCAATTGAAGGGTATAAGCGAGCGAATGCAGATTGACCGAATCGCTTTTCAGCCATGCCAACAGCTCAGCCACCCGTTGGTCTAACTGAGCCTGAGTCTGGGCGGACAAGGGGATAATTACGGATGCAGCGGTTGGCTTGTCACTGGTTACCTTTTCCGGTGCCAAATTATGATCCTGATATTCTTCTAGAATAACATGGGCATTAGCCCCACCAGCTCCAAATGAGGATATGCCTGCCAACCGGGGAATCTCCGTACCATCAAGTTGCGGACGAGGCCAGGAGGTTAATTCCTGATTTACCACAAAAGGGGTTTTTTCAAACGAAATATTAGGGTTAACGGTTTTGGCGTGGAGGCTGGGCACAATTTTGCCATGTTTCATTTGGAGTATGGTTTTGGTCAACCCGGCAATACCGGCAGCGGCCTCCAAGTGGCCAAGGTTTGATTTGGCAGATCCGATTTTACAGAACCCAACATCTTGAGTATCATGCTGAAAGGCATGGGTCAGCCCGGTAATCTCTATGGGGTCACCCAATTCGGTACCGGTACCGTGGGCTTCGATGTAACTTATATGCCGAGCATTGACACCGGCTTTATCCAAGGCACTTCGGATCAATTCGGTTTGGGCACCAGGATTGGGCACCGTATACCCATTGGTTTTTCCACCATGATTGACCTGGGTGGCCCGTATAACGGCGTGAATGGCATCTTGGTCGCGGATGGCTGAAGCAAGTGACTTTAGCAATACCACGCCAGCTCCTTCACCGGGAACAAATCCATTGCCACCAATGCCAAAACTTTTGCATTGACCGTCTTTAGACAGCATTTGTTTTGCACACATGGCGATATAGTTAGCGGGATGGAGGTAGAGATTAACACCGCCAGCCAAAGCCAGTTCACAATCTCCCCGGTAAATATGTTCGCACGCTTCATGTATGGCTGTTAATGAAGAGGAACACATGGTATCAATGGGCATACTCGGTCCACGCACATTTAGAAAAAAGGAGAGCCGGTTGGCCACTGAACTGAACGAGGTGTGTGGAAAGTATTTTCTTCCCTCTTGCCACAATTTTAGTCCATACAGGTCAAAGCCGGTTTTAGTAATCCCGGCAAATACACCCACCTTTTGCTGATAGGTTTCTTTTAACATAGTTCGGGTATATCCGGCATCTTCCAATGCCTTCCACGCTGTTTGTAAAAATAACCGCTCTTGTGGGTCAATGCTCATGCTCTCTTTGGGAGAGATATTAAAAAACAGTGGATCAAATTCTGCAAACGACTCCACAAATCCACCCCATTTACTATAACTTAATCCTTGCTGTAGCGCGGTATCCGCATCAGCCTGATAAAATCCCTCTAATGACCACCGGTCGGCTGGAATCTCCGTAATACAGTCCTGGCCGTTTTTGAGGTTTTGCCAAAATTGCTCCAGGTTACCTGCCTGGGGATAAACACCGCTGAGACCAATAATAGCAATGCCTTTTGCATCAATATCAGTATTTCTTCGGCACTGTTGAGAGGGTAGTGGGTCAGCAAGGCCAGTCTGGAGATCGGGCACGGGTTCAACCACTACCGTTCTGGTTGAAGTAGTTGGTTCTATATAAGGAAATTGTGTATTAGGAGGCGTTTTCTCTAATCCGGTCCATGTCAAACACTGAGATGGATAGTCTCTGAGCAGATATTCTGTGAGATAGTCTAAATTTTCGTATTCAAAAAACAATGTTTTGGAAATATTACCAAACACGGTCTCTAACTGCTGATTGAGTTGATTGATTAGGATTGAGTCAATGCCATAGGACTGAAAATCCTCATGCTCATCTATTTCCACAGCCGGTAGTTTAATCACTTTAGAGAACAGATCGATTATGTTAGTGAGGGTTTTTTTTCTGAAAACGGTTGGATCAACTACTGATGCAGTAGATGATTGGGCCGATGTTCCTAGCTGTGTGGCAAAAAAACATTTTTTTATTTTTTGAGTGACCCCTTCCAACACCATGTGTTGTGACACATCTGTCCCCAAGCTTTGATAAAGGAATTGAATGCCGGTATCGGTTTGCATCGGGTATATTCCGGTGGTTTCTTCCAGGTGGGCTTGCTGCGCCGCATCAATACCCATGCTCCCCTCTTTCCATAAAGGCCAGTTGATTGATAGGGTTTTTCCATACCGTTTATGGTGTTTTAGCAAGTGGTTACGATACTCGGCGAACAGATCCATAAATGCGTTGGCAGCAGCATAGTCGGCTTGACCAACGTTGCCCAAAGCCGCCGCTACAGACGAAAACAGCACAAAAAAATCCAAATCTAACTGAGCTGTTGCCTTATCCAATTGAATAGTACCCGCTACCTTGGGCGCCAATACTTTTTCAAACTCATCAGTCGTTTTTTTAAGGATAAAATTATCTTTTAAAATGCCCGCACTATGGAGAATACCGTTGAGTTTTCCGTAATCTTGTTGGATCGATTGAATCAACTCGTTAACCTGCTCACTGTTAGCAACATCCACTGACCGATATTGAACTCGTTCGGGATTGGTTTCAGCGAGACGACGTAATGAGTCCAAAACTGTTTGTTTTTGAGCCGTTAAGGCAGAGCGACCCGTTAGAATGAGGGTAGTGTTCTGAGTTTGTTTTAAAATCTCTTTAGCAAATAAAATCCCTAACCCCCCCAATCCACCAGTAATCAAGTAGATTCCCGATCCTTTAAACACTGTCTCAGTAGGTATCACTTCGGCTTGCTCTTGCCAGCCTTTGACCCACCGTTTATCCCCCTCGTACTTAATGTGGGATTCTCGAACAACGTTTTCTTGCACACACTCGATAAGCTGTTTGGTGGTTACCTGGGAGTCAACTTGTAAAATCTGAGCAAATAGTTTTGGGTTTTCCAACTCTGCAGTTTTAAATAATCCCAACACCCCGGCAAACATTGATTGTTCTGGGGTGTTGGGAATCAAAAGTTGAATCAGTACCGGGCCAGTTGGTTTAGTTTCCAAAATCCTGCGGAGCAGCTTAAAACAACCAATTGTATAGTCAGTAAAACGCGAGTCAAGATCAATTGTATTGGATTCTAATATAGAACAATGACTGTTTGGAATATTCGATTGCATGACCTCACTATCAAATGCCTTCAGTTCACAACTAACAACCCATCGTTCAGAGAATTTCGTTTGCGAATCTGACAGTGGGGCAGAAGATATGGATGACTCCTTCCAGACGGGGGTCACCATAAATGTTCCAACAGACTGGTCCGGTTGGGGGTTGATATTGGATTGAACTGAGTCGGACAGATAGTTTGGATCGTCAATCCGATATTCCCGGGTTGAAAAGGGGTACACCGGCAAGCTCACTCTGTAGGGAGGGGAGTCGGTGTATAACAGCGACCAATCAACCGTAAATCCGTAGGCCCAGGCTTCAGCAACTTTCAGGTATTTCTTTTTGGTTACCCATACTTCGATAATTTTTCGCATGTCCTCATCATTCGTAAAGTGAGAAAAGACTTGCTGATACTTTTTGTGTTGGCCAGCTACTAAATTTGGGAGGGGATTTTTTTGATTTATGTACCCTTCTAACCCCTTTCTAATATCTTGAAACGACTGAACCACAAGTGCTAACCGCTCATCAAAGGCCTTTCGTCCAACTTGGAGTGTATAAGCAAGATCTCGCAAGGGATATGGAGAAAACGGCTTATCTGCGTTTTGATCAATAAAAATCAGCAGTTGTTTGACTTGTTGATTAAGGCGGTCAGCATTTTTGGCTGAAAGAACGATTATAAAGGAGGTATTGTCGCTGTTATCTGAGCAAACGGTCGTCTGAGGTTTAGGGGCGTATTCTTCTATAATGGCGTGGGCATTACTGCCCCCAGCCCCAAATGATGAGACACCGGCCACCCGTGGCAGGGTATCTCCGTTTTGGTCGGTTGGGTTCCAAGGTTCCTGGGTTTGTTGCACATGAAAGGGTGTCAAAGAGAAATTGATTTTCGGATTCAGCTCGGTAGAATGCAGTGACGGCACAAGGCTTTGGTGCTTCATTTGAAGCAGAATTTTGGTTAGGGCAGAGATGCCAGCCGCTGCCTCCAAATGACCGATATTGCTCTTAACCGATCCTAGGGAACAGTATTGGGTTTCTTCAGTATCGTTTTGAAACGCTTCTGTTAATCCTCGGACTTCTATCGGGTCACCTAAAACGGTTCCGGTTCCATGGGCTTCTACATAACTTATGTGTCTGGCATTTATCCCGGATCGTTTTAACGCCAATTGAATCAGTTCTTGTTGTGATTTCGGGTTTGGGACCGTAAATCCGTTGGTTTTTCCGCCATGATTTATCGCTGTACTGCGAATAACACCCCAAATATGATCGTGATCTTGAATCGCTTTTGAAAGGGGTTTTAATAACACCGCCCCCACCCCTTCGCCGGCAACCATACCATTGGCATCTTTTCCAAACGAGTGGCAACGACCATCCGGAGATAAAAACTCACCGGCTGCTAATATGTTGAAATGAGAGGGATGAATATAGGCATTGACCCCACCAGCCAGTGCCAGATCACAGTCTCGAAAGCGGATATGCTGACATGCCTCATGAATGGCTACTAATGAAGCGGAACACATCGTATCAACTGGCATACTTGGACCATGAAAATCACAAAAATAAGACACTCGATTGGCAATGGAGCCAAATGTGCCTGGGTAGGCATCATATCCGGCTTTTGTGACCCCGACAAATACCCCCACAGTGTCGTTTTTCAGTGATTCAGGGGTATATCCCGCCTCTTCCAAGGCATGCCAGGCACATTGTAGAAACAAGCGTTCTTTGGGGCTAATTTGCTCTGCTTCATGGGGAGAAATGTTAAAAAATAACGGGTCAAATTCATATAATCCGCTTAAAAAGCCCCCCCACTTACTATAACTCTTACCCGTTCGAATCGCTGTCTCTCTGTCCGGGTGATAGTGTGTCTTCAAGTCCCAATGATCTGCCGGAATTTCTTCAATACAGTCCGTTCCATTCTGTAAATTGTTCCAGAATGCCTCAAGATCTTTCGATTTTGGGTATCTACCCGCCAAACCGATGATGGCGATGGCCTCATTCAGGTTGGGAGCATTATTAGACGGTTCTGCCTCGATTCGTTTTTTCTTAGCATCGACGACAGATGATTGAGTATTAAACACAGAGCGACGTTCTTGAATGCTCTCGGTTGAACAAAATTTTTCGGGGAACACTCGACAAAGGTAGTCAATGAAAGCATTTGGGGTAGTGCATTCAAACAAAGAAATGGGGTCTATGGAAATAGCGTACTGCTCTTTGAGTTTTGAAGAAAGCTTCAACACCCAAATAGAGTCAAATCCTAGGTCACTCAATTCGGCGTGAAGATCAATATTTCCTTCAGGGATTTTTAAAAAATCGCTCAATATGTTTCGTATAATTCGTTCTGCCTGTTGAAAAAGGTCTCCAGAGTTTCTCTGGTCGTTGATAACCGATTTTGGCGATAACGAAGCTGGCTCTATTACTGGTTCCGTGCCCAATTCCGTCGTAGGATTGATAGGTTCAATCGGTTTGCTGATCCAATAGCGCTGTCGATCAAATGGATACCCAGGCAGATGATACCTAGCACTCCAACCATAAGACGGTGTGGTTTCCCATGTGACCGATTTTCCCTGACACCACGATTGCGCCACAGCGTGTTGTGACATTAGGTCTCCATCCCAGGTTGTATCTTGGGTAAATACCCCTTGTTGTATCCTCCCCTCCAAAAAGGCAGTGGCTTGTTGAGACCAATGCATCATATTGGTGGCCACAAAAGCGACTTTGCTAGCCATAACATCCCGACCGTGTTGCAATGTATGGGCAAATACGCTGAAATCCATTTCCGAATGTTTTTGTATATGTTGTAACAGATTACGAACAATGGTATGCACTTGCTCCGGTGTTTCAGCAGAGATCGGAATAATTACCGGGTCTGGTTGAGTATTCGATTTTTTTACGGGTGCCTTATACTCTTCTATTAAAATATGGGCATTGTTTCCACTAAAACCGTATGAATGCAAGCCAGCCAGCCGACAACCCTTTGGTGACGACCACTCATTCGTCTCTGTCGCCAACTGACAGGGTTGGTCTTGAAAAGATAGGTGAGGGTTTATTTCGGTAATGTTTAATATTTTGTAAATTTTGTTGGTTTGGAAAGACCAGATGATTTTTAACAATGCACCCAAAGCAGAGGCGGCATGCATGTGTCCTAACATAGGTTTTAGCGTACTCACTCGGGTTTGGCCAGTTGCTAAACGAATATCCTGGGCTTGGGCTAAGTGTTGTAACGCTTGGTTAAAGGCCTGCCACTCAACAGTATCGGTTAGCTCAATGCCCATTCCTTGGGCTTCAATATACTCTACTTGTCTTGGATCTGTCCCGACTTCTTGATAGCAGTTTTGAATAAGGTTTGAATGCGCATCAACATTTGGAGCCGCAATTGACATGCCCCCTTGACCGTTATAATTGACGGCTGTATTCTTAATAAGCGCATAAATCGCGTCGCCATCAGTTTCTGCTTGTGACAACGGTTTTAAAACAACGGTGATAACGCCCTCAGAACGCAAATATCCCTGAGGATCTTTGCCAAAGGAGTTGACCGAATTGGTAGTGCTTATTTGCCGGGCATTTGATAATGCCACAAACGGCTCTGGTCGCAAGATTAGGTTAGCCCCCCCCACAATCGCCTGTTTGACTTCTCCCAATCGTAGGGATACTACTGCTCTATGCAACGCAACTGCTGCGCCTGAACAGAGAGTATTTACGATTTCACTGGGTCCCTTAAAGTCAAACAGGTAGGAAATCCGGTTGGCTACCATGCTTTCGACATTTGAAAATCCGATATCCTGGGGGAAATTCCACTCCACCAGATTTTGCAAATATTCATTTGATTCTACCCCAATAAATACCCCAGTTTGGCTCCCTTTCCAAGAGAATGGCGCATAACCAGCATCCTCTATGCTATGATAACATGACATCAACAAAAGCCGTTGCCTGGGGTCCAACTGTTCTGCTTCGCTGGGTAATATTTTAAAAAACTGGGCATCAAAAGTTTCAATATCCGGAATAAACCCTCCCCACTTGCTTCTCATCTTGGTTGGGTCAGTACCGGTTGAGTCATAATGGTCTTTCCAGTTGAACCGAGAGGCCGGAATTTCGTCAATGAGGGATAGATCCTGATCCAATACATCCCAAAATTCCCTTACCGACATACACTGAGGGAAAAAACCGGAAACGCCTATGATAGCAATAGGTTCTTTGTTAAATGAACGAACTGTCTCTTGGATCACATTTGGTTGAGAGCTGGAATCAGTCTGCTTTAGGTCATCTTGAAGAAACAGTTGCTCAATTTTCATTTGTTTGGTTCGGGTATCCATTGGCTCAATTTCCTACTATATAATTCCGAGTTAATTAATGTTAAAAACATCTTAACGACTCAACATTCAGCGTTTGCGCGGTCTAACCCCAAAAGACCAGATAAAAGATGGGTTAAAAGCAGCCTTCCATACCCGATTAAATTTAGCAAACAGAAGGATTGACTAGCCCCATGACACTTGATAAATAGTACACTTAATAAAAACTGGAGCAGCATTTTGCTCAGAGAATTTTAAAGTGTTAAGCACGTATTCCCTAGCTCGAAACCAAGCTTTAAGAGCAGATATGCTGGAACCAAAAAGTCCACTTTTTGTTTGTCGTAACAACACGATTGAAAGATTAACCATATAGAGCAGGCTGAGATCAGTACCAAGGAGGTTTAATAGACTTTTCAAAGTTTGTTGTACAAATTGTAAGTATGCTGACAATTCAACTGGTTTACGATTTTTATTGCCACTTTCCTTTTTATTTTGACCTCGCTAAGGGACGAAATAATTTTTTCTATTTATATACCTTTTATCTGGTTTTTTGGTAAGGATATTGTATAATTAGGTAAAAAACTTTGGTAGTGTTCAAGAAGTAGTGATGGTAGGTTTTACTTGTTTTGTCAAAAAATGATTTAGAGATCTAATTGAGCACTACCAAAACTTTTTTTCTAGTTTTGCAAGAACTACATATCAGCCAATCTAAAACACTACCTTGCTATAGCAATTTAATCGTTAAATATCCCGGAGATTTTTGAACTAGGCTTAAATCATTTTCCAAAATAACCAAATCGCCCTTTTTTTCCTTTTCTTTAAAATGGGCAAATTTATACGTCATATACATCATTCGGTTTCTATCGTTGTGAATCAATTCCGCTTGTAGCCGAACATTGTTTTTTCTGGCTTCATTTCTGATGTGATTGATCATGACTGTGCCAACCCCTTTTGAGATAACACGACAAGACATTAATAACAGTTTGATTGTCCACACAAACTCATCACCTTCGATCAAGGCGAGTCCAATTTTTCCGTAGCTACCATATTTGTCATCAAGTCCAGCAATCAATAAAATATGTTGATCAGATTGACGAAAGTAATTTAATTCCTCATAAGAATAAGTGTGGCCCGTGGTATTCAATTGATGGGTACGCACGGTTAATTCTTCAGCACGTTGCAAATCTTCTTCCCTTGCTAGCGACAAAGTAAAAACCAGGTTGAGAGTGGCAAGAAATTGCTCTTTTGGCCCCACAAAACGATCTTCTATTTCCTGACGCTTTATATCGTTTTGATACATCAGCCGCCGTTTTGATGAATCCTCAGTAATAAAACGGGGATTCATTTCTGGTAGTGCCAATAGGTTATCCAGATTCTCAGCATCAATGCAAAGCACCTTTGGGTGTGAAAAATGAACCTCTTCTCTTTCAAAAGCTTGATCATCAATAAAAGCCAGTGTATCAATCCCTATATTGATGGATTTAGCAATTTCTTCGAGAGAATTTGCTTTAGAATTCCAATGAATTTGAGGATAGAGAAAATATTCGCTTAACCCAAATTCTTTGAGTTTTGCCATAGCATCATCATAATTATTTTTGCTAGCAATAGATTGCAAAATACCCCGACTGTCCAACGTTTTTATAATGTTTGTGACCCTATCACGCAAGGAAAGCTTATCATTTTCTAGCAACACACCATGCCATAATGTGTTATCTAAATCCCAAACAACACATTTGATCTCCTTATCAGTCATGCTTTTTCCTTTGCTTTTTCCTTTTGTTGGAGTTTTCTTCTTTCTAATGCAAAACCATGATAGCCTGATTTGGCTATAATAATTTGTTGCATCTGAGAGCTGCCCTCAATGATTTCCATAATTTTGGCATCTCGCAGGTACCGCTGAACGGGATAGTCACTACTACAACCATTGGCACCATGAATTTGGACAGTATCATTAGCGACTTGGTTTACCATTCGAGAGGCAAAGTATTTGGCTATCGAGGTTTCCATAATCAATGAAGGGTCGCCTTTTTCTTTCAAATAGGCAGCATGATAACAGAGTAATCTTGCGGCTTTAATGTTGGTTATCATGTCTCCGATCATTTGTTGAATCAGTTGATGCCCTTTTAAATAAGCCCCAAACTGTTTTCGCTGACTCGTGTAACTAAGACAGGTATCTAAACAAGCCTGTCCTAGCCCCAAACATCCCCACCCGACGCAATATCTACCATGATCTAGTGCGGTGTTGGCAATATGAGAAAAGCCAAAACCTACCCGACCCACTAAATTTTCTTTTGGAATTTGGCAATCGTTCATATGCACTTTGGCTATCATCGCCGCTCTAAAACCTAATAGCCCTTTAATTGGCTCGGTTGAAAAGCCGGGACTATTTCTCTCTACCAAAAAAGCAGAGGGATTGCCATCACATTGCGCGATAATTAAAAAGAGATCAGCAACTTGTCCAAAAGAAATCCATTTCTTTTCACCATTTAAAATATATGAGTTATTGGAAAGCACTGCTGTGGTTTCGACACTTTTGGCATCACTGCCTATATTGGGTTCAGTTAAACCAAAAGCAGCAATAGTTTCACCAGTGCTTAATTTGGGAAGCCAATGAGCTCTTTGAGAGCTACTTCCCCATTTCATGATCGCTTGACAAACCATACTATGTACCGTCAATAAGCTAAGCAATGACGCGCTGGCTCGCCCAATTTCTTCACACAAAAGGCCAAAGGTGATGGCATCCATATTTTGCCCACCCTCTAAATAGCCGGCATCCGCCAATTTTTTTATCGTTTCAGGTGGTGTTTTTTCCTCTTGATCACACTGATCAGCGTAAGGCGCAATCTCTGTATTGACAAATGTCCGGAAAATTTCTTGAGCTTGAATTTGTTGGGAAGTTAATTCTATTTCCATGTTTGATTCCTTTTTAGATAGAAATTTATATCACCCAAGTTTTCGTTCAACAAAACCGCTCATAGCGTTCAACGTTTTGAAATTATCAATATGAAGATCGTTATCTTCCACCTTGAATTGAAATTCTTTTTCCATAAACAGCACTAACTGCATTGCAAACAGGGAATTAACCAAGCCCGATGTAAAAATACTTTCATCATCGGAAATGTTAATATTGCTAATGAACTGAACCATAAAATCCTTGAGTTTTTCTTTAATCTCATCTATAGGCATGTTGCTTGACGATTCCTAATGTTGATAAGTATAAAAACCTTTACCACTTTTTTGTCCATACAAGCCAGCATCGACCATTCTTTTCAATAAAGGAGAACACCTGAATTTAGAATCTTGATAATTCTCATACAAGACTTGCAACGTATCGACAACCGTATCAAGTCCAATTAAATCAGCAGTTTCCAAAGGCCCCATAGCGTGTCCATAACACTTTTTGAAAATATCATCAATATCCTTTGGCGTTGCAACATTTTCCATGACGAGATTGGCAGCTTCGTTCATGAAAAGGTGAGATAATCTATTTGCTACAAAACCGGGGGCATCATTGATAATAATGCAGTCTTTGCCCATTTGGCTTAAAAACTTTTTCGCAATTTCAATTGTTTCATCAGAAGTATGATAACCGCGAATGGTTTCAACCATTTTTTTCATGGGCACTGGATTCATAAAGTGCATGCCAATCACTTTGGCAGGCCGTTTCGTAATCGAGCCAATGCGGGTAATAGGAATAGCTGAGGTATTGGCAGCAAAGATGCAGTGTTCTGGACAAATAACGTCTATTTGAGCATACACATCTTTTTTAATATCCCATTTTTCTACGACATTTTCAACCACAAAATCAGCGTTTTTGAGTAACTGATAATCGCTAGTAAAAAGAATTTTTGGCAAAACATTTTCAGTTTTTTCGATATTTTTCTTATTAAAAAAACCTTGGAAACGGATATTATTCCTAATGTTTTGTTTGGCTTTTTCCAAAATATTCTCAGCAATGTCAATGAGAATCACTTGATGATTTGTTTGAGCAAGGTTTTGCGCAACTCCAATCCCCATAACACCTGCACCAATAACACCAACAGTTTTTATGTCCATAATATTTATCTCCTAGCTTTGACAGCAAATTTATCAAAATTGCATTGTGCAGCAAGACTATGCAAGCGAGTCAACCGTATCGCATTGGAAACTTAATTTCTTAACAGCTATGATAGTGGGTAATAAGGTTGCCTACAGAATTGGCTGAAAGTCACATGAGTTAATGATTTATCAAAAAAATTTGAATTTGATAATACCTTCGCCACTTAACTTATATAAAATAGGGTTAATAAGTTTATTAATCAATAATTCAAATACTTATAATTTTTAACATCTTCTATGTTTAGATTATTGATATAGATTTCCTAGGAAATCTCTCCATTTACTCAAAGCAAATTACATCAGCACCTACCTCTTTTGAGCGGTCACAATGATATATTTAAGGTTTTCAGACATATTCCGCAAATTATTGCGTGAATCACTCTTATTGTCACTTTTGATAGGTTGTATGTATTCGGAATCACTTTTTAACTTAGGTATAAGAGGAGTCATGACAAATTCGGTCACATCGTCAATTTCGATCAGGTCAAAACCAACCGTATCCAGCAGTTCTGGATAATCTTCTTCGTTAATAAAAAAGCAATGAAAATATTCCTTTGAAACTGCTATAAATTCTTCAGTCGTGGTGGGGCGCGTTGAAAATTCTGCAATCAACAAGGTTGCGCCTGGCTTCAAAATTCGAGAAGCTTCTTGGAGTGCTTTGCGATGATCCATATGATAAATCGATTCAAAAAACCAGCCCCCATGATAGCTTGCATCCTCGCAGGGCATTTCCAGGGCATTACCCACTATAAAATGAGTCTGGTCTGATAGGCCTGCTTCTGCAGCTAATTGCTGTGCCCTTTTTTGTTGAGATTGACTAATTGTAATTCCATCAATGAAACATCCTTTTGCTTGTGCAAGCTGCATCGATGGGACACCAATTCCACATCCAAGATCGCAGAAGCGTTCCCCTGCCTGAATGTCCACCTTGTCGATCATGATCTGAGTGAAACGTTCTGCAGCTTCAGCAAAACTTGCATTTGGATTTGTCTCGTCCCAATAGCCAACATGAAAATGGCCTTGAAGTATGACTTCATCTCCTCGCTCTATACTTGTATCGTACATTTTTGCTATTTGTTCTAGTTTAATACTGTTCATACATTATTTTCCTTATAGTCATGAATTAAAACTATTTGAGGTTTTCCACAAATCATTAAAATCCAATCAACACTCATCCTTTACGTGGTCCAATTGGGCTGTTTAATTTATGTAACTGGCTTAACCAGAACGTTTCATCAGGTTGCGATTCATACGCACCGGGTAACGAAGATAAGACTGATGTTTCTGATAGATTTTTGGCATCAGGATGTTGAAACACAAAACTACTTAAACCCTGTCCAGGGCCAACTTCCAAAAATAAAGCATTTGGTTTTTTCAATAATTCGCCAATACCATCGGCAAACTGCACAGTTTGACAAATATGGCTACACCAATAACCCCAATCATTGATCTGTTGATCTGTTATCCATGTGCCGGTAACATTTGAAATATAAGGTATGGTGGGTGCTAAGGGAGTAATCTGTTTCATAAACGCTATAAACTTGTCTTTTATCGGCAACATCATATCGGAATGAAACGCATGGGTCACTGGCAACCGGCGACACACTATTTTCTGGGAAAGGAGTGATGTTTCAAATTCACTTATTGATTTTTCTGGTCCGGCTACAATACAAGTAGACGGCGTACCCACTACGGCCAAGGAGAGTTCACGGGGCAGCATGGATAAAAGATCTTGTTCTGGTAGATAAAGGGCAAGCATTCCACCGGGGGGAAGTACTTCGATCAACTTAGCCCGTTCCAGCAATATTCGTAACGAATCCTTCAGTGAGAACACCCCAGATACACAAGCTGCCACATATTCACCCAAACTTTGACCAATCATTGCATGAGGGCGGATGCCACGATCAATCCACAGCTTGCTTAAGGCATACTCAACTATAAACACTGTCAAGTGAGCATAAATCGTTTGATTAATTTTGGCGGAGATAGCTTCTTGGGGTTGTTCCCCCCGGCCCATCAATTCTCTTAAGCTTAATGTCTTCTTCTTGGGAGACGCCTTTGAAGGATACAATACCTCCCATAAATCTGTCTCTAAAAAAGGTTGACATAATTCACAACATGTATCTACCGCTTTTTTAAACACCGGTTCGGTTTGATAAAGCCCTTTTCCCATATTCACATAATGATCGCCTAAACCGGGAAACATAAATATGATAAAAGGTTGGTTTCTGACTGTTCCGGCTTGGGGAGTCTCCGGTTTTATTTGGTTGGAATAGGTAACCTTTTGTTCTGGCATTAATAATGCGGTTAATGTGTCTCTATGCTTGTTGATAAAATAATGACTTAATTCATTAACGGTTTTACAGTTTTTTCTTAGACTTTTGGGTAAATTACCAAAAACCGACTCAAACCGATTAAGAAGGATCATCATGGTAATAGAATTTATTCCATAAGTATTAAACGGTTCATTTTCTTTTACGTTATCGGGTTTAAGCTTTAGCAACTCCTTAAAAACACTCTTTATATAGTCGACTGTTTTGGCATGCAGCAAACTCGATGGCTCGATTGGGATTGTCTCTTTTTCTTCTGGTAAGCTTGCCTCTTTTTCTTCCGGTAATAACAGCTGATAGATTCTATCAGTGAGTTCCGGGGTTAATGATTTGATCGCATCAAATGCAATAACCTTTTTTATAGTTTGGACGGTAATTGGTACACCTTGCTTGGCCTGCTCCTCCCACCATCTTACATGAGTTTCCAGATTGTTTAAATTCATTATGTCTGGGGAAGGTGTCAAATCTTTACCAGTGAGTCCAAGTGCCTTTTTTGCCTTCTCATAATCGCTAACTAACATCATCCCAAGCATTGAATGCTGATACGTTGTACTGGCCTTAATTCGGGGAAAGGCATCTTTAATAGTGATCATCTCAAATCCGGCTTCCTTTATCTCTTGATCTCTTGTTGCTGGGCGATGGACATCAATCGTCCACGCTCCCCAGCATTGAGAAATCGTGATGCCGGATCGCTTTGAAGAAGCTTGGAGCTGATTACGGTAGTAAGCAAAAGAATTTTGAAACGCGGTAGAATATCCATAGTCACTGGCTCCCTTAATACCAAACGCAGCCATTGAAGAGTAGAGGATAAAAAAGTCCAAGGGTTCTTGGGCAGTGATGGCATCCAAAAATATAGTTCCCTGCACTTTGGTTCGAATTATTTTGGCAAACGACTCCCACGTTCTCAATAAAATCAGTTCGTCATTAATGGAACGAGCTAAGTGAATAACACCATTAATGACATCCACCTTTTGTTTGATTGCTTGGTATGTTTCCCTGAAGTGTCGCTCATCGCCAATATCGACTGAATAATGGTCCACTGTGGCACCCAATGACTCTAGTTTTTTACATTGTTTTTCTTTGGTGTGTTCCAACGGAGTTTGAGTTAAAATAATTAAGTGTGCTCCATACTCACTGGCCAATTTTTCACATAATAACATGCCCAGCGTTCCCAAACCGCCGATAATTAAATAAACGCCACCTGGTTTAAATTGACTGTTTTTTGAAGCTTCTAAGCTGGTTTCCTGGAGTGTTCGGATTTGTCTGTGGGAATTTTTATAAGAAACCTCTGCAAACGCCTTATTCTCTTGAAACGGAACGTATAACCACTCGCTCAAAACAGCATGAAATTTTGAGAAAAATGAACCGTCTGAGTTAAACTCGAGCATATTCCATACATGATTAGGGTTTTCCATCATAGCCGATCTGAAAAATCCTGAAAGTCCTTTAATCTCTATTGGCGGATGGGTGGCGGAACCGTCATATACATAATAGATATCCACGCGCGCTCCCCACCCGGTTTTCATCAAGATCTGACTCAGATCAAACGCCGCTTTTACCGGATTTTCGTTGGCTTGGTGAGAATCCAGTATAGACCGGTTGGCACCTAAATAAAACACAACTGCCGGCACCGCCTCTGGAAAATCCATCGCCAAAGCGTCTATGGATATCCCTTTTAGATCGATAAAATCGGTGCCAACCAATGGGGTCACCATTTCTGAGAATATGTTGCAGAACCGGTCAAACTCGGCGGGATCGGAATAGACACAAAGCAGTTGTTTACCCCGATAGGTTTTTAGATTTTTTTGCCGGTTCGTGGCATCAATCGGTGCATCCACCCATTGGTCTTTTAAAAAGAGCCATTGACGCTCGGGCATTGAGGTATCTGGCATTGAAGAGTCGGGCTGCTCAGTCACCCAATACCGGTCTGTTGCAAACGGATAAGTTGGGAGACTGATCCGCTTGGGTGTAGGGGTTCCGTATATCCGATGCCAATCAAAGGCCAAACCGTTTACCCAACGCGCTAAAATTCCGGTTTTATCTGCCGAAAGAGGAACCGTATCATTATCATCCATTCGTTTGGTTTGTCCCAAAAAACAATTTTCGGGTGTGTCACCTGATAGATAGCTCTCTAATGCCGTTTTTAACTCTTGGACCGAATGAACGATTAGTCCAAAACGCTCAGTCATGGCATCTCGCCCTACCTGTAACGTATAGGCTAACGACTCCAGATTAACGATGGGGTTGGTTCGAATAAAGGATAACAATTGACGAATCCGCTGTTGCAACTGCTCCGGTGTTTTGGCCGATAGCGGAATAATCATGGCGTTGGTTGAGTCCGTTTTAGTGGTTGGTGGTGTATTGGTAGCCGTTTTTGGGGTTATATACTCTTCTAAAACAATATGTGCATTGGAACCGCCAAAACCAAAGGAGCTTACACCGGCACGTCTTGGCAAAGCATGCCCAGTTTGATCGGTTATCGGTGTCCACTCCGCGGCCTCTTGAACGATATAAAAGGGGCTGTTTTTTAGATCGATATAGGGGTTTAGGGTGTCGCAGTGCAAGCTTTTGACAAGTCGTTTGTGCTTGAGTTGGAGCAATACTTTTATCACACCGGCTATCCCGGCGGCTAACTCCAAATGCCCAATATTGGTTTTTACTGAACCGAGTCCGCAAAACGCCCGTTCAGAGGTGTTTTCCCCAAACTGCTTGAATAATTCGTTAAACGCCAATTTGAGTCCGTTTATTTCAATAGGATCACCCAACTCGGTACCGGTGCCGTGGGTTTCGATATAGCCGACCGTTTTAGGATCTATTCCGGCGCGTTTATAAACCGTTTGAATCAATTCGGCTTGGGCATTTGGGTTGGGGGAGGTGAGTGAGTTGGCTCGTCCGCCATGGTTTTCGCTCGTAGCTCGTATTAGACCGTAGATATGATCGCCATCGGCTTCTGCCTGGGTGAGCGGTTTAATAAACAAAATACCCGCACCCTCGCCCCGAACATAACCATTGGCTTGGGAAGAAAAGGTTTTGCAGCGTCCGTCTTCACATAACATCCCGGCTTTATTAAAACTGATATGAACTTCTGGTGCTACAATGGCATTCACTCCACCTACAAACGCAGCAGTGCAGGCGCCTTCCCTAATCGCTTGCACTGCTCGATGGATTGCAATTAATGAGGAAGAGCAAGCCGTTTCAACCGGTGTGCTTGGTCCGTGAAGGTTTAAAAAATAACTCAGTCGATTCGGGCCCATGGAGGGTACTAACCCGGTTGAGGTATAACCTTCAATGGCAATTCCGGCCCGATCCACTAACCCGCTATATCCACTGCTACCAGTGCCTACAAAGATACCGGTTTTGGTGCCGGAGATGGCTTGAGGACTATAACCAGCATCTTCCAAGGCCCAATATAGGTGGGTCATCAGTAGCCGCTGTTGCGGATCCATTAATTCCGCCTCTTTGGGGGATATGCCAAAAAATAGGGGATCAAATTCGGCGATAGATCTTAAAAAACCTCCCCACTTGATATTGGACCGATTGACTTCTTTTTGGGGGTCGCCATACATTGCCTCCCAGTCCCAACGATCTTTAGGAATTTCCGAAATACAATCGGTTTCTTGAACCAAGTTTTCCCAAAACTCATCAATTGTCTCTGCTTTAGGAAAACAGCCGCTGATCCCGATAATGGCAAGCGGCTCCAATGGGTCAGTCGTCACCTGAAGTTGTGTGGAGACAACGCTGGGTGAAGCAATCTTGACCGATCCGGAACGTTGGACTGTCTGACTCAACGAGCGGACCGGTGTTTGCTCAATTTTAAAATATTTGGCAAACTGTGGACCATATTCGTTACCGAGATAGTCGCTCAACCGATTAAGGGTAGGATGCTCAAAAAACAGAGTAGGAGCGAGTTCTAATAAAAATTTACGATTAAGTTGATTAGCAAAATCGGTTAAGGAGATGGAGTCAAATCCAAACTCATTAAACTCCGAGTTAGGATCAATCTCGTTGATATCTTGCGCGTTTAATTGCAGTATTTCTGCAATGGTTTGCAACAGAACGGCTCTGAGTTTGGGCATTAAACGATTGGTATCCATATCCCGTTCTGGTTCGTTCAAAGGGGAAAGAGATGTGTTCGCTAAAAACGAGGTTAACTGGGCCGGGTTTCCCGCCATCACCAGCAGTTGTGAACCGGGTATTTCCAAGGCGTGATAAAATGCGCTGATACCCTCTGAGGTTTCCATCGGATGCATGCCGGACAAAGCTTTCATGACCGATTCACTGGCGGCATCAATTTGCATACCTCCTGATCTCCAAAACGGCCAATTGATAGCGAGCGTTTTTCCCCTCCGTTGACCTTGTTCAACCAGTTGGTTACGAAACCAGGCAAATTGGTCCATAAACCCATTGGCAATGGCATAGTCAGCTTGCCCAAAATTCCCAAATGGGGCCGCAATAGAGGAGAAGAGTACAAACATCTCTAAATCGATAGTTTGGGTAGCTCGATCCAAATTCATGGTTCCGGACACCTTAGGTGATAGCACAGCCCGAAATTGATCGACGGTTTTTTTCAAAATAAAACTATCACGAATAAGCCCCGCACTGTGTATGATACCGGTTAGTGAGTAGTGGGTTTGCTGAATATGCTCAATCAATTCCTGAACCGGTTCCGCATTTGATATGTCTGCCACAATATACTCAACTGAATGGCTGTGCGCTTTTCCTAACCGTACTAACTCCGCTAGGATGGGCTGATTTTTTTCTGACAGTGACGATCTGCCCGTTAAAATCAGTGAACCATTTTGGGTCGTCTTTAACATCTCTTTGGCAAATATAACCCCCAACCCGCCTAACCCCCCGGTGATCAAATAAACGCCTTGATCCTTAAACCGATGATACCCAGTTAAGGGTGTTTGAGGAGTCTGCTCCCATTGGCTTACCCATCGTAAAGCATTACGATACCTGATTCTGAAATCTTTTGGAGTGGCAATATTTTCGCGCAGCTTCGTCACCATGGTCTTATAAGTTTCTTGGCGATCTAGCTGAATCACCTGACCGATCAGTTTGGGATTTTCTAACATCGCCGTTTTAAGCAATCCGCCCAGCCCAACCAACAAGGCGTCTTTCCCGGTGTCTGGTACCACCAGTTGGATCAAAATATTTCCTTGGGGTTGTTTTGCTATAACATCCTGAATCTTTTGGAAACAGGTCACAGCAATGTCTGTAAATTGGGTATCGGCGGTACCGCTAACTGAGTCCAATGAATTCAGTGCCAAGCATACACTTCCTGTTAAAGATGACTCAATCTCACTGGGGGTAATCTCTGAAAATCCGCCCAACCATACATAGTGATCAGTCACGGTTAGTGAGGGGAGTTCTGCTATAGCTGGGATCTCTTTCCAGGTGGGTGTAGCCAGCAGGGTGCCCACTGACGTTGTGGGTTTGATGGTGTTCACCGCTCCGTCTAACACTCTGGAGTTGTATCCCCTTATCTTTACGGCGATATTTCCAACTTCATCACACAGGTCAATGTCAATCTTTTGAACCGTCTTAGAGAGAGCGCTTCCCTCAGCAAGCCGTGTCCAAGCAATCATGTTGCGGGTACATGGTCCTTGGATATCTATCGACTCTATCGCAAAAGGTAAAGCCGCCTTAGCTGAAACCGGGTCACCTGACACAGTCTCTTCGTCAGTGCCCGAACAGATGGCTGATGCCGGTAACAAAGCGATGGATGTTTGCAAGGCAGCATCCATGATGCTGGGATGTAAAACATAGTCTTTTCCGGTGTTTTGTACCGCCTCTGGTAGAGAGATCTCGGCCAGGGCCTGGTTTTCACCTCGATATATTTTTTGAATGCTCTGAAAGCTAGGTCCATAATCCAAACCTATCCGTTTAAAGGTTTGATAACACTGACTGGCATTAATGGTTCCATGTTGCATTTGATTTCGGAGTGTTGCCACATCGAGGGGAACAGTCTTCCCTTGCTCCGTAAACTCTGCCACCCCTTGAGAATGAATCCGTGGAGTGGTGTCGTCGGTTTCCGAATTGCTATAAACCTCGTAATGAATCTGCCCGGAGGCGCTACCGGTTGGATTTCCATTAAACAAGCTGATATGAACGGTTTGAGCAGAACGGTTCACTACAACCGGCTGGGGCCAGACCACGTTTTTTAGTCGCAATATTGTGCCGTTTGTTACTGGTTCGCTGGCATTTTCAACGGCGGCCCGGGACATTTCTAAATAACTCACCCCGGGCAGTATTCGCTCACCGTTTACCTGATGATCAGCTAGAAAAAATTCATCTCCTGTTAGCGTGGTGCTATAACGCTGCTTAAGCAAGTTTGAGGTATTTTGATGGAGTAACGGATGAATTACCAAGTTGTTCACTTCCGACTTTTCCGACTGTCTGACGTCGAGCTGGGTTTGTTGATCAGACAGCCAATATTGGTCGTTGGCAAATGGATACGTTGGCAGATTGAGCCGTTTGGGTGGTGTGGTGACATAAAGTTTGTTCCAGTCTACATTCAGACCCTTAACCCATATTTTGAGAAGATCCGATAATTTTTTACGCTGAATCCATTTGTCTACGGCTTCTTGTAACTCTTCATTACTCGAAAATAAACCTAATATCTTTTTGTTATCTTTAACCCGTCCCTGGTAAAAATTCTCTATATTGACTGCTCCAGAACAAAAGGCAGCCAATGTCTCTTTTAATTCGCTCACCGAGTTTACAATAACCCCTAACCGCTCTTCCATCGCTTCCCTGCCGGTTTGCAGGGTATAGGCCATAGCAGTTAGATGGGGTGATGTTGATTCAAGATAGGTCAACAAACTGCTGGCTCGCTGTTTTAACTGCGCTTTAGTGCGGGCCGATAAGGGGATAATCACAGCATCTGTAGGCTCAGCAGATTGCTCTAGGGTCTCTTCCATATATTCTTCCACTATAATATGGGCGTTTGAGCCGCCTGCCCCAAACGATGAGATACCGGCTCGCCGCGGTGCCGGTTTTCCGTTATACATTGGTTGTTCCCAGTCGCTTAAGGTTTGATTTACCACAAACGGGGTGGTCTCAAACCGGATATTGGGATTTAAGGTTTGGGCATGAAGACTAGGGGCCACTTGTCCATGCTTCATCTGTAAAATTGTTTTAGTCAATCCAGCGATTCCGGCTGCCGATTCCAGATGACCAATATTGGATTTTACCGATCCTATTTTGCAGAAACCGGTGGCTTGGGTATCTTTTTGAAACGCTTGTCTTAAGCCAGTGATCTCAATGGGGTCGCCTAGCTCCGTACCGGTTCCGTGGGCTTCGACATAACTGATTTGGTCGGCTGTGAGGCCAGCTTTATCTAAGGTGTGTCGGATTAAATCGGCTTGAGCCGTGGGATTTGGCACGGTATAACCATTGGTTTTACCACCATGATTCACATGGGTGGCTCGAATTACGGCGTGAATAGTATCACGGTCAGCGATAGCAGATGACAGGCGCTTTAATATCACCACACCAACCCCTTCACCCGGAACAAACCCATTACCACCAAAGCCAAAACTCTTGCACAAACCGTCTTCTGACAGCATCCTCTGGCTACATAATGACACATACCCGGAGGGATGCAGATAGAGGTTAACCCCTCCGGCAAAGGCCAGCTCACATTCACCACTATGAATGTATCGGCATGCCTCATGAATGGCAGTTAATGAGGAAGAACACATAGTATCCACCGGCATACTAGGGCCTTGTAGATCCAAGAAAAAGGAGAGACGATTAGCCACTGAACAAAATGAGGTATAGTAACCGTACATATTAAACCCAGTTCGGGTAATGCCAGCAAATACCCCTACTCGTTTTTTATAGACTTCTTTAAAAATAGATCGAGTGTAGCCCGCATTTTCCATGGCTTGCCAAGATGCCTGCAAAAATAACCGCTCTTGCGGGTCCATCTGTTTAGCCTCTCTGGGGGAAATATTAAAAAATAGGGGATCAAAGTTGGCGAATGAGTCTAAAAATCCGCCCCACTTACTATAACTTTTTCCTTTATCAACCGCTTTTTGAATTTCTGGCTCATAAAATGAATCCAAGGACCATCGATTGGCCGGAATCTCAGTAATGCAATTTTTTCCCGATTTTAGATTTTCCCAGTACCGTTCCAAGGTGTCTGCTTGGGGGTAAAGACCGCTGATCCCAACAATAGCGATGGGGTCAAACCGGTGTTCGGGCAGATGGATATATGCCTGATTCGTGTCATTGGGTTGTGGTATGGAGTTGGGAAGAGATACTTTTTCTTGCCAACGATCCAGTTTGGTCCAGGCACCGCAAGTGGCACTAAAATCGGCCACAAAATAATCAGTTAATTCGTTTAAGGTCTGATATTCAAATAATAGAGTTCGAGAGATGTCGCCAAAAACCTCCATTAATTTTTGATTTAAATGGGCGATCATGACCGAGTCTATGCCATAAGACTCCAACGGCTCTGCCTCATCCACTTGGGCGGCTGGTAGTTTGATCACCTCGCCAAATAATCGTTTAATTTGGTATAAGGTTTTTTCCCTAAGTATTTTTGGGTCAACCGGTGCGGGCACAGTTTGGGATTCCTGAGCCAGATGAGGCATCGTATGACCGCTAAAAAAGGCGTTGTTGATTTTTTCAAACGATCCTTCCATCACCATTATTTGTGGTTGAGTGATGGCGATACATTTATAAAATGATTGAATCCCGGTGGTCGTTTGCAGGGGGATGAGGCCAGTAGATTGGATCATCATCCGTTTGCTGACTTCATCAATATCCATACCGCCTTCTTCCCACAAGGGCCAATTGATAGATATCGTCATGCCACGCCGTTGGTTGGCTGCAACCAGTTGGGTACGATAATGAGCAAACTGATCCAGAAATCCGTTAGCAACGGCATAATCGGCTTGGCCCAGGTTGCCGGTTACGCCAGATAGGGAGGAAAACAACACAAATAGCTCCAAATCCAAGTCGGCGGTGGCTCGATCTAGATTTAGCGTACCCGATACCTTAGGAGCCAATACTTGACGGAATTCATCTTCGCTTTTGTTCACAATCAAGTTATCACAAATGCTCCCGGCACAGTGGATAATGCCAATCAATGTGCCATATTGATCACAGATTGATTTTATTAACTCGGTAACCGGTCGATGCTCGTTCACATTGGTTTGTCGGTATTCTATATGTATCGTTTTATTTTGTTCCTGTAATCGTTTTAAAACGGTCTGTTTTTCTAGCGACAATTCGGATCGACCCGTTAGAATTAATGTGCTGTAGTGAGTCTGTTGCACTATTTCATTCACAAAAATACGACCTAAGCCACCCAGTCCACCAGTGATTAGATACACACCTTTATCCCTAAACCCATATTGGGTGACTTCTTTTGGATCTCCCATTATCTTCCAATCGGTCACAAACCGTTTTAGGTCAGTGTATCGCACCACATCGTCTTGGGGGGGCTGGCTGTTGTCAATTAGTTTTTCCAACAGGCTTTGGGTTGTTTCGGCCGGGGAGACTTGCAACACTTGTCCCAAAATACGTGGGTGTTCTAAAGTGGCTGTTTTAAACAAGCCAGACAAAGCCGTGAATAATATCGCTTCCGCTTCATTCGGTATGATTAATTGAATCAGTGTGTTACTTTTGTTTTGGGTGGTTTGCTGGTTTTGGTCGATAATTTGCCTAATATGAAAAAAACACTGTATGGCATATTCAGTCAAGCGCCCATCAATCGTTGATTCATTGGAAGTGAGTTTAATGCAGCGACCTTCCGGAAAATGAGATTCAACGATTTGGCCATTTATCTGCGGCAATTCACACAAGATAATTTGACGCAGCAAATTGAGCTGTTTACCCTGATTTTTTTGGATTGGTGCTTCTCGCCACACTGGGATCGCTAGTAATTTACTATGGGTGTTTGATTTATTATCATCTACTTCATTACGGCCAGTTTTTTTAATCTCTGTCTCAGTTTGATGAGACGGAGCGCGGGTTTGGGGTGTCGGCTCCGGAACCCAATATCGATCGTTTGCAAAGGGATAGGTGGGCAGACTGATCTTTTTAGGTGGATTTAGGCCAACTAACTTGTTCCAGTCCACTGTTACACCTTTTACCCACAGCTCCAAAATATTTGAAAGTTTGTTTTGATCAACCCATTTTTTCAAAACGGCCCACAGATCGTCTTCGGTTTCAAACACCGCCTCTTGGGCGTGCTTGACTCGTCCTAAGTAGATTCCGTCACCGGTTTGCTCTCCGGCTAAAAACTGCTTTAATTTTTCTTCTAACTCTTGGGTGGAATGAACCACCATCCCTAAACGCTCTTCCAGCGCATCTCGGCCTACTTGTAGCGTATAGGCAATTTGTGCCAGAGTTGGCCGATCAATTGTGTTCTCATTAACTTCGCTTTGCACAAATTCCAATAGCCTTTTGGCCACTTCCCCTAATCGATCCCGATTTTTTGCCGAAAGTGGGATCATAAATACACTTGGAGTATTGGAATCGGTTTTTGAGTTGGCTTGGGATTTCGTTGGGGCTGATTTGTCACAGTACTCTGACAAAATAGCATGGGCATTGGCCCCACCGGCACCGAATGAAGAGATACAAGCGATACGAGGGTATTTCCACTCGGTTAACGCTTGCTGGACATAAAATGGGCCGGTTTCAAAATCGATATTTGGGTTTAACGTTTTGGAATGCAACGAGGGAACCAATTGACGATGCTTAAATTGCAGCAAAATTTTAGTTAATCCGGCGATGCCAGCGGCTGACTCCAAATGACCGATATTGGATTTAACCGAACCGATGGCGCAGGTACGTGGACGGTTTTTTAGATTTCCGAATGCTTGGGTTAGCCCCGCAATCTCCACTGGATCGCCCAAAGCCGTTCCGGTGCCATGAGCTTCGACATAACTAATTTGCCGGGGGTCGATGTTTGCCTTTTTGAGGGCATCTGCTATCATTTCCGCTTGGGCATTGGGGTTTGGCACGGTATAGCCGTGGGTTTTACCGTCATGGTTGATGGCTGTTCCATTGATAATGGCGTAAATATGATCATTATCAGCCACCGCTTTATCCATGGGTTTCAGAAGTATTGCGCCAACCCCTTCGCCTGGAATAAATCCATTGCCGCCCTCGCCAAAACTTCGACAGCGACCATCGGTTGAGGGCATGTTGAGTTGAGCCTGCCGAATATATTTATTGGGATGGATGGAGACATTGACACCCCCCACAATAGCCCCATTACACTCACCGCTTTGAATGCTTCCCACCGCCAAGTGAAGGGCTGTTAATGACGATGAACACAGCGTATCTAAGGCCAAGCTAGGCCCCTTAAGATCAAAGAAAAACGAAATCCGGTTAGCAATGGAGCCATAGGCAGACCCCACTGCTGTCCCATGACCACGTTGATATAACGACGGACTCAGCAACTGGTATTCGCCATACATCACTCCTACAAACACCCCAATTTTTCGATTAAACACGGTTTGGCAGGTATCCCTTGAATATCCCGCATCTTCAAACATTTCCCAAACAGTTTGTAAAAAGAGGCGTTCTTGAGGGTCCATCAACTCAGCTTCTCTGGGAGAGATATTAAAAAATAGCGGATCAAATTGATCAACACCTTCCATAAAGCCACCCCACTTGGAAAGCCGAGTGCCTGGGGCAAAATCCTCTTGGTCATAGTCTGAATGATTCCAACGTTGTGTGGGAATTTCCGAGATACAATCTACTCCATTTTTTAAATTATCCCAAAATTCATTTAGGTTATTGGCCCCTGGGTATCGCCCAGCGACCCCGACAATAGCGACCGGGCTGGCTGATGTCTTGGTTGATTTCGACGCTTCTTTCCGGGGAGAGCTGGCCTGAGACGGCGTGTAGAGCCGGTCGAAGACACCTTTAGATTGCCCAGCGATTACCTGACTTAATTGATTCAAATGGTTTTTTAAAAAGTAAAATGCCAGGTCATGAATGGTCTGATATTCAAAAAACAGGGTTTTGGGTAAATGACCAAAATCGTTTTCCAGCTTAAGCGTTAACTGGATAATCATTTGAGAGGTCATCCCAAACTGGTCATACAGTGCTTTGGAATCTAGGCGCGATACCGGAATTTCTGAAACGTTTGAGACTTGTTGTTTTAGATAAAATTCAACTTGTTTAACAGTGACAGTATAGTGCGTTGGTGGGTGGGCGGACGGCTCCGGTTGCGGTGAATTCGTTTCTGCAGAATTATCCTCTATCCAATGCCGATCTTTAGCAAACGGATAAGTTGGCAGAGGTACTCGTTTTTCATTGCCAGTAAATAATTTTTTCCAATCATAATCTATTCCGGAAACCCACGCTTTGGCAATATCAGCCAGGTCATTCAAGAGAGTTTTTTCATCAAAACCCACATTTTCGGTACTGCTGCCGGTATAGATGCCCGGAGTTGGTGAGCCACTGATATAGTCAGTTAATTTCTCTTGTAACTCCGCATGAGAGTCAGTCACTATGGCTAACCGCTCCGACATGTCTACTCGACCTATCCGCAATGTATAAGCAATATCCGATAACCGGGGTAACGAGTGGGAAGCATTGGCTAAGAAGGTGTTAAGTCGTTTTGCTAAATGCATTAACTGCGGTTCGGTTGCAGCTGACAATGTTATCAACTGTTGGCTGCCTGGATCGGATTCAACCGAATTGGGGGCGATATATTCCTCAACTACCAAGTGTCCACTCGTGCCGGTGGCTCCAAAGGCATTAATCAACGCTCGACGTGGTGTACCGTCCGGAGGTGTCCAAGGGCTGAACTGATTTATGATCTTTAGGTTACTGTCCTCTATGCGAATCATAGGATTTAGATCACTCATCTTGCGAGTGGGGCAGATGTGTTGATGTTTCATTTGCAACAACACTTTGGCCAATTGCGACATGGCAGAAGCCGACTCCAAATGACCGATATTGGACTTAACACTGCCCACATAGATCATTGATTCACTTTGGGTTGAGTTGTTAAACACCGTTTTGAGCGCCATCATTTCAGCGGCATCGGCTATACTGGCACCAGGGGCAGCGGCCTCAATATACGAGATGGATTCCGGCGATATGCCTGCATTTTTAATGGCGCTTAAAATAGATTCAGTCTGTTTTTCAGTATGAGGAGCGCCATATCGGGTGCTTTTTCCGCTGTGGCCAATAGCACTGCCTTTAATAATGCCATGGATCGTGTCTCCATCTTTCAGCGCGTTTATCTTTGGTTTAATTAAGATAGCGCCTACTCCCTCACCGGCGATCCATCCGCTCCCTTTTACACCAAAGGGGTGGCATTCGCCGTTTGCCGATAGTAGATCCAAACTTTTTAAAAGACCGTGGTGATAGGGATGGCTCATGATATTCACTCCCCCCACAATGGCGGCCTGACATTCTTTATTATTTAATGAGTTACAGGCATAATGGATAGCCGCCAAGGCGGATGAACAAGAGGTATCCAACGAAATACAGGGGCCGTTAAAATTAAAAAAATAGGAGACTCGGCTGGGTATTGCCGAGTGGTGAGACATGGCCAAGGGGGTTTGGCTATGTTTCCAGTTATCCATGGCATGATGTTGGTAATCGTTCCACATGGCACCCACAAACACCCCAACTTTGTCAGTTGACCGGTTTAATTCTTCGCTAGTATAGCCAGCGTTTTCCAAGCACTCCCACACCACTTCCAACATTAATCGTTCTTGGGGGTCCAATTGTTTGGCCTCTGCCGGCGTGATGTTAAACAGGAGTGAGTCGAAGCAATCCACATCATCTAAAAAAGCAGCATAATGCCGAAACGCCGAACTGCGCTGGGTGAGCGATAACGGGTCAGATGGTGTGGTGGTGTGGTGGCTATTCCGACGATAATGGACGGCTTGATCAAACCACAGTTCGCTAAAACTAGAGATTCCCTCTTTTAAATTGTCCCAGTATTCCTCTAAATTGGTTGCACCGGGATATCTTCCACTCATTCCAACAATGGCTATCTCTTGATTTAATGTTGGTGGTGTTTTGCTTCGCTCAATTCTTTGATAGCTATCTGAAATGTTCAATTGTCTCTGGCGATCCGTCGCCAAAAAGTGCCAATCCGCTGGCATTTTCACTTGAAATTGACCACCTACAAAACTGTGGAGCAACTCATCGGTTGGTTGTAGGGCGTGGTCGCTTTGTTCAAAATCGGAACGAATTTTTTCAAACCTCATACCACCTATTGGGCAAATGCCTATTTCAAACTCGGCTTGTTTATCCATCAACAATTGTCCGACGGTGCCGGCTTCCAACAGGGCCAGGTAGGTGCTTTCCTCTTTATAAACGGGCGTTAAATCGGCCAATGGGGCAAAGAGAAACAGGCAAAACTTTGATTTTTGAACATGGGTTCGGTTAAACGGATAATGAGACATCTTAATATTTTTTGACAGAGCTGATGTTACTTGATGCAACGATAATCGCTCCGGATCATACCGATAAACCCCTTCCGGCACCCCTTCCACACCATTTTTGGGGATATAAAGATAATATTTTAACCGATATCCGAGCAACGACGAATAGAGAAATCTTGCCTGCCCGTTTATCCGTTTGGGTGCGAGTAATGACAAAAATAGGCTAAATTGAGAAAATGGTATCGGTTGATCGACGTAGTCCCGTTTGGTCGAGCGAGCGTGATAATACGCCTCATCCACGTTGGGGACCGGCTCCAGGCGAATACGGTCGAATGACCCCGAAAACTGTCTCAGATAGGCGTCCGGTTTTAGATCTTTCTTATCCGGTTTGGTGGGTAGGGTTGGTTTTTCATTTCTAACGTTTAAATAGTCTGAAAAGGTTTCGGCACCCGTATAATGTTTACAATGGTCAAAAATCCCGTTGCCAGTGCGTTTCAGATAGTCTGTAAGGAGGTCAGTGGTGCTTGAGGCTGTATTGGCATTATTTCCACCTAAAATACAATGGATAAACCGGTGGCTTTTTTCCAGCAAAAACATATCACGAATCTGTGAGAAGTCAACTCCCACTGCCGGAGACAACGTTAGCCCAAACTCTTGTCCTCTGCTCAGTAACAGTTGGCTCATATAACCGGCATCCAGCACCGAGAGGGAGGGACTCAATATCTTATAAATAGGCCAAATGGCATTGAGTTGCACAATTAAAAACAGGGCAAAACCGCATTGATTAAACCGCTTACGATTAACCTCTCCCATTATTGCCGGATCGATATGAGCCGGCACCGCTAACGGGTACAGGCTATGCTCAATTGGGTGATAATAATACGCGCCCTCTTGTAATGAGGATACCCCATTTTTTTTTATAAACAGATAGGTTTGGGTCGAATTCAAGCCACCGGCTGAGGGGTATAGGTATTTGGATTTGTCGTCAACGCACCCCGGCTTTAACAAACCTAAAAACCGACTAAATTGGGCGAACGAGACGGTTTTTCCCGAGAAATTCCGTTGAATCATTGGTGTATCATAAGCTGTGTTGGAAAAATCGGCCGATTGCAGTTTAATTGCAGCCGATTTTGATAATAATTGGGCCGGTTTGCTTGATGAACTGTTTTTACAATTAATCTTTTTATCAGCTTGCTTGTCGCACTCTTTTTCCACATAGGCCGTTATGGCATCTACTCGGGGACCATCTAAAAATACGTCCACCGGCACGCTGACCCCCAATCGCTGTTGGATTTTTTCAATGGCTTGGACTATGGTAAATGAGGTAGCGCCCAAATCAAACAGATCATCTGATACGGTGATTTTAGGGTTAGACAACATCTCGGAAAAAATCTCTAACAGCAGGTTTAAAATTGATGGGTCAGTTTTACCCATGGTTTGCTCCGCTTCCACTGGCGGTAGCGCCTTAGGTTTTACGATTCTACCATTGATGGGCTCCTCGGGTTGTGTTGGCAGAACTGAGGCCAAATACGCCGCTATAGCGGCCACATTCGGGTCGTCCAAAAACACATTCACCGGTATAACAACCCCGTAGCGATTTTGAATTTTCTCAACAACTTGGACCATGGTAAACGAGGTGGCACCCAAATCAAACAGATCATCGTTAGCCTGAATTTTGGTGATATTTAACAATTCGCTAAACATCCGCACGAGCTCCGAAACCAATTTTGACGTATCCGGTTTGGGGTCGATCGGTTCCGGAAGTGGATCCGGCAAACAAGTTGGTTCCGTATCGCCAGTACGGATTGGCCATGGTAGGGATTTTCGATCCGCTTTACCATGTGAGGTTACCGGTATATTAGCCATGGGCACAAATAGATTGGGGACCATATACTCAGGCAACTCTTTTTTTAGAAATTCTCTCAGTTGCTTAGGGTTAATATCCGGCTGAGTGACAATATAGGCCACCAGTTTGGGGTCGTCGGTATCTTGATCTTTGACCACTACAATGGACTGATCAACGGCCTCATGGGCATTTAAGGTTAGTTCGATCTCTCCCAGCTCGATCCGAAGTCCTCGCAACTTGACTTGAAAATCAAGTCGTCCCAAGTAGTCGATATTGCCGTCTCGCAAATATCGTGCTTTATCACCGCTTTTGTATAGGCGAGAGTGCTCGTTTTTGGAGAACGGATTTTTAATAAAGGTCTTTTCCGTCAACTCTCGTCGGTTGAGGTAACCTTTGGCCAGCCCTATTCCGCCAATATACAGCTCACCGGTTTCGCCGGTAGGAACTGGTTTTAAGTCGGAGTCCAAAATATAAATTTGAATATTTGGGATTGGTCGGCCAATGGGCACCAAGTTGTCTGCCCTTTCAGTACATTCCCAATAGGTTACGTCCACGGCGGCTTCTGTGGGGCCATATAAGTTATGCAACTTAGCCGGTAACAGCCGTTTAAATTGTTTCATTAATTCTGCGGGTAACGCCTCTCCGCTTACAAACACATGCTTTAGGGACTGGCATTGATTCACTCGGGGCTGATTGAGAAAAAATCGAAGCATTGACGGAACAAAGTGACAAATCGTTATCCCTTTTCGGGTGATGGTATCGATCAAATACACGTTGTCCTGGTGCCCTTTGGGCTTTGCTATCACCAGACAGGCTCCCGATAGCAACGGCAAAAACAGTTCCCATACCGACACGTCAAAGGTAAAGGGCGTTTTTTGCAAAATGAGATCGTTGCCGGTTACCTGATACTGTCTTTGCATCCAAATCAGCCGATTACATATGGCTTTATGTGAAATCATACACCCTTTGGGTTTTCCGGTTGATCCGGATGTGTAGATCACGTAAGCCAAGTCGTCGGGTGCGGCAACGGGGTTAAGATCGGTGTTAGGCATTTTGGCGAGATAGTCCCATTCATTGTCCAAATTTATTATGGTGCCGTCAAAATCCGTTAACTGATCTTCAAACGAGTGTTGAGTTAATACCACCGATACACCGGCATCGGCCAAAATTAGGTTGAGTCGTTTCCGGGGGTAGTGAGGATCCAAGGGTAAATAGGCAGCACCGGCCTTTAGAATACCGAGCAGGGCGACCATCATCTCTACCGAACGTTCCATGACCACTGCAACAATCTGATTCGGTCCCTCTCCCAACTCCCTTAAATACCGAGCACATTGATTGGCCCGTCGATTGAGTGCGTCGTAGCTTAGTGTCTCCCCTTTAAACCACAAAGCATTTGCGTCCGGATGCTGTTTTACCCCGGTCTCAATTAACTCATGTAGACACCGGTCCAACGGATTTACAGAATTGCCACTGTTCTCCATATCCCCAGCATGACCGGTATTTGGGGTATTATCTGCATTGTCACTATTTTCCAGGTTTCGCAATATGGTTTTGTCACTATATTGCAAAGAGATCATGTCATTTTCTAGGTTCATACGACTCACTCTTCGATGGTGTTATAAGATTACGCAGAACCAACGACCATGTATACATCCGGTTTGGCGTTGATCAATTGCTTAAAGTGGATATCTTTTAAACTGTCAGGGGTGGCTGCCAGGTGCTCCAATACTCGTTGGTAGCCTTTAAACATCGCTTGCATAATGCCTTCAGGAAACAGTCCTTGGGTAACATCCCAATTCAGACGAAGATGGTCACCGTGTTCCGAGCTAATATTATCTAAATGAACTTGAGGGGTTTGGCTTAAGGATTTTCCGCTTTTAAACCCTTCAGGTAGGCGAAATCCGCTGCTGGTGGTTAAGTTACTAAATACAATTGGGAATGACAATGTTTGCTGGTTAGGTTTATTTTTAGATACTACTGTTCTTAAGGCTTTTAAGCCGCTTACACGCCTATGTGACAGATCTTCTTGCATGGTGCTAAAATAATCACGCACTTTTTCCTCAAACGGTTTTTCTGCTTTGGAGACGACGACCCAGCTCATGCTGGTGAAATCTCCCACCACTTGGTTAATTTCCGGATGCACTTGAGGCCTTTCCCAGCTTGGAATCACAATTGAGAAAGTGTCCGATGTGGACCAAGCAGCCAACACTTCTGCATAGGCAGCCAGCAGCAACGTGCTTGGTGTTACGCCTAAGTTTTGGGCCATTTTCTTAAGCGCGTTCCACGGTTTTAATACGCCTTGGAGGCGTTCGGTTTTGGGCGCGGGGGTGTAGCTTATCATTGGTAAATCGGGACCTGGTGGGATATCGACAAATTTATTTTTCCAATAGTTAAAGCTGGCTTGATATCCGTCGGTTTTTCGGTATTCCTGCCGGGATAGAATATAATCACCAAACGAAATGCTATATTTTTGAACCGGAGCTGTCGAATTCTCATAAAAATAGAAGAGTGCCTGTTGTAATAACTCAATGCTAGTGGCATCCGCAATCATTAAGTCAATGCTAAAATGAATTCTCGATACGACCTCATTTATCCGTGATACTCGTAGCTCAAAATAGGGCCATTCGCCCAATGGACAAAACCGAGTAACCATAGAGGATTCAATATTCTTTAAGGTATCTTCAATAACTTTTGGGTTCTCACTGCGCAAATCAGTGACCTCAATTTTATATTTAGGTACCTTGGATTGAATCTGTTGAGTGCCATTAGGTTGAATTATAGTGATTAACATTTCATGGCTCGCCATCACCTTCTGCCATGCTTCTTCCAGCCGCGGCACATCTAAGTTTTCGGCCTCAAAATCGATGTAAAATTGCGGACTCATTTGAGCACCAACTTGACTTCTGCCAAAGGCATAAGCCTGTTGTTGATCCGTTAAAGGAAATGGAGTGAAGCGTTGTTCGGCAAAGCTCTCCAGATGCAATTGCTCGGCTGTCGATTTCCGGAATATCCATGGCTCAGTGGCCCATTGATCTGTAGTACTTGCCAACTCCTCAAGCGCTCGAATATAATCGGAAAACAGCGCATTTACTACACTTGGCGCAAAATAGTCTTTGGCTACATCCCAATTAAACCGTAACGCTTCCTCATGCTCATAAACCTGATGGTCTAAGTAAACTTGGGGTGTTTGGGAGACAAAATAGGTGATCACCTCAAAAAAACTATCGTCCATCTTCCAATCTTTATTCCCCAATAATGAGGTAAATACGACCGGTAAGGATAAGGTGTTGGAGATAGAGTGCCGTTTTTTTAGGGTTCGTAATACCCCAATACCACTAACAGTCGTGTGATCCAAATCGCTTAATAACTGTTTTTGAGCAGATTGGAGCTGTTCGGCCATGGAGGCAGTGTTATTTTCTGTCTTTACAAAAATATTGGTTGTTATAAAAGGTCCCAAAATATGATCCAACTCGGGATGATTTAAACGGTTAAACAGCGTTAAAATAATTGAACATGCCTCTTGGGGCCGATCATCTACTATTCCCCATAATCGAAGAACCTCACTAAATACAATTAACAAAACAGTAGTAGGCGAGCAGTTTAACGATAAAATGGTCTGTTTAAGAGGCTGCCATTGGGCGCTTTTTAATGTTCCCTTTAAGCGAGTCCGGGTATAGACATCGACTGTTTGGGTATCTGCCAGGCGAGGATTTAGGGGAAGCTGGGGTCCTGGTGGTAGAGAATTCAATTGGGTGACCCAATAGTCTAGATCCCTTTGGTATTGGCGTGAGTTTTCCAATTTTTTGCTGGCCACCATAAAATCACGAAACGAAAGGGTCAATTTGGGTAGTTCCCAGTCAAGGTTCGTATAAAGTTTTTTCCATTGTTGTAGCAACAGGCCTAAACCAGAAGCATCAATAATCAATTCGTCTATACTAAAATGAACCACTTGTCTTTCTGAACAGACACTTATCCTCACCTCAAACAACGGCCATTGCTCAGCAGTATAAACCTGTTGTGACATTCTATCTCTCAGCTGGCTTAAATACTGTGCCTGTTCGTCTTGGTTTTTTCGACGAAGATCAGATACCTTTATTTTATATTTTGGAACAGCTGACAATACATTTTGTAAACCGCTTGGTAAAATAACCGCCCGAAGCATATCGTGATAATCGATCAAGCGTTGCCACGCCATATTTAGTCGATAGATATCCAGCTTTTCAAACGTCATCTCAAAATAAACGTGGCATCCAACACTTTTGTCAGTACCGATTTTTCGTCCAACTAAAAACGATTCCTGAATATCACTCAAGGGGAAAGGGGCGTATCGGTCGGCTTGAGAGGGGGTGATGACCAACGTCGGTTCGGGGTCTATCAAATCGGACATCCTTTCTAAGGCGCCAGGATAGGTGTTGACTAAGTGGGTCGTCAATGCCTGTGGAGTGGGGGCTTTATAAAACAGAATTGGCGAAAAAGCACTATCAACGGTTTTTTTGATTTCATGAGTCATTTTTAGCAGTTGATGAGAGCTTAATCCCATCTCAAAAAAACCTTGGTCTGGATCTAGCTCGCTGGGTGAAATCGACAATTGCTGGGCAATCAACTGCTTCACAAACATCAAGGTTTTAGTTTTCAAACTTAATTCTTTATTGATCGGGGGATTTGAGCTGGTGGCAGCACTTAATTCCGCAGACTTTTTGAGCTGGTCCGAAGCAGACTGGGAGGTTGATATCCAATACCGCTCCTCGGCAAACGGATAACATGGCAGACCCGAAAGTCGTCGTACCGACATAGGCGCATATAATTTAGCCCAATCAATGGTGTTTCCAGCAACCCAGAGTTTGGCAAGTGCTTTAAATTTACGACGAGCAATTAACGTATTAATATTGTCAGTTGTATCGGGCCAGTCGGCCTCTTTTTTTTGTTCTCCCATAAACAAGTTAGCCGGTGACTGACCTTCGATATAACTTTGTAGGGTCTGTATTAATTCGTTTCGGTCAGCTACAACCATGGCCACCCGATGCTTTAAGGCTGGTCGTCCCACTTGAAACGTCACCAAAACATCTACTAAGGAGAGGTGGGGGGTCTCGTTAATATAAGCCAATACTCGACGAGCATAGGGGATCAACTGGGATGGCGTTTGGGTAGACAGTGTTAACACTTGCTCGGTATTAGGTAATGTCTCCTTATTTTTTGAAACAGCTTGGAATATTGGCTCAGACAGAACCACATGGGCATTGGTACCATTTAAACCAAAAGAGTTGATGGCAGCCCAACGACCCCTTTGGTCGGGGGCCTCCCACTCTTGGTTGGTTGTGTTAATGTAAAACGGGCTGCCGGTTAAACCAATAAATTCATTTAATTGATCTACATGGATGGTTAGGGGCAATTTTTTATGTTTAAATGCCAGCAACAACTTAATAACGCCGGCTACACCGGCTGCCGTTAACGAATGACCAATATTGCTCTTAACTGATCCCAACGCACAATAATTGGTTTGTTGCGTGTACTTTTTAAAGGTGTCAATGAGTCCTTCGACCTCCATGGCATCGCCCAATTTGGTACCCGTGCCATGGGCCTCAATTAAACTAATCCACTCCGGATTAATCTGGAACCGATCATAAATTTGGCGTTGTAACCGAGTTTGGGAGTGAGGGTTGGGGGCATTGATTCCGTTGGTTTTGCCATCTTGATTAACTCCCCATCCCCGGATAATACCTTGGATGGGGTCGTTGTCCCGTTGGGCATCTGCTAAACGTTTTAAGAACAGAACACCTACACTTTCTGCCAGAACAAAGCCGTCGGCCCGTTGATCAAAGGTAAAACATCGCCCAGCTTTGGAAAGCATACCCGATTTACTCGTCATAATATGCATAGAGGGCGTCGGCATCATAAACACACCGCCTGCCAAGGCAGCATCACAATTCTGTGTTACTAAACTATCGCAAGCATTGGCAATGGCGACCAAAGACGACGAGCACGCCGTATCGATGGACAAGCACGGCCCCTGCAAATTGAGGAAATAGGCAATACGAGCAGACAAAACCGAGGGAGCGCCCCCCATTAACCCATTTGCCGTCAACCCCGCGTCTGGGGATAATTGGCCGTAATCGTTGCCTATACAACCGACAAAAACCCCACAGTTTGTTCCAGATAAGGTGGTTGGATCGGTTCCGGAGTCCTCTATACTGTGCCAACACGTTTCTAAAAATAACCGCTGTTGAGGCTCCATGGACTCAGCCTCCGAAGCCGAGATATTAAAAAATGACGCATCAAATTGGTCATATCCCTCAATGGCGCCCATCCAGCGACAATCGGTGGTACCGAGTTTGTTGGGATCAGCATTGTAGTAGGTGTCCATGTCCCACCGATCAGCTGAAATCTCTGTTACACAATCTTTTCCAGATATGATATTTTCCCAAAACGTTTGCAGATTATCTGCCTGGGGAAACTTGCCAGCCATGCCAATCACTGCGATGGCCTGGTTTGTGTTTTGAGGTGATCTTAAAGTCTCTGATACAGCGGATTTAACAACCGAGGGATTAGGTTTTGGTGGATTGGCATCCGCTAACTTAACCCCCGGTGGTGTGCCAGCCAACGAGGCCGTTGACCGGTTTTTAAGCGGTTTAGGTGTTGTCAAAGCTGCTGGTGGTTGGGATGATTCCGGCGTCAAAGCCAATGAGGTTGGTGCAATTGCTTTCTCAACTGTGGCTTGTTTTTGGGTCTTGTTTCGAACATACTGAGACATCTCAGACAAGGTGGGATAAGCATACACCTTAGTGGCAGCTAGGGATGTGCCATACTCCGAATTAATTTTTTGTATCCAGGTTACCCCGGTTATGGAGTCCAAGCCCAAATCTGCAAACTGTACATCATTCTGTATCTCGGATTCATCCATATACAACTCTTCAGCCAACATTTTTTTTAGAGTAGCTTGAATAACGCTGATCGACGGTAACGACTCAGATTTCGTTGGAGTACTTGTTGAGTTTTTGACCGGCAAGTCTAGGGTTTCAGCTAGAGTTTTGGGTAGTTTATCTGATAAATCCGATACGATTGGTGAAGATACTGGTCGGTTTGCCGGTTGTTGCACCACCTTGCTAAAAACATACTCCGACATCTTGGAAAGCGTTGGGTAAACATATACCTTGGTGGCTGCCAAAGAGGTGCCGTACTCCCGATTAATTTTTTGTATCCAGGTTACCCCGGTGATGGAATCCAAACCCAAATCAACAAATTGCGTGTTACTACTAATCTCTGATTCCGCCACATACAACTCTTCCGCTAATAGTTTTTTTAACGTGGCATAGATAGCGGGTAACTGATTTGGGGACGGCGTTGATAGAACCTCGTTGGAGGGCTGAACGGTTTGATTTTCCTGCGTATTATTCTCTCTCAATCCCTGGGGAAAATTGGATTGAATTTTTGACAACGTGCTAGCATTATTCACAAAGGTCTTTTCATGCATAGCGAGTTCAAGCCGATAGGTCTCTTCCAATTGATTACGAAGAGGCTGTGTAAACAGGTGTTTTAAGCCAACAATTGTTTTAATCGGAAGCTGAACGATTTTTTTCGCTAAGGCTTCAGCCGACTCAAGCATCTGTTTTCGAGGCAGTACCGGCATACTGATTCCACGGTGTCGTAGCTTGGCCCCTTTATAGTCTTTGGCCGTAAACAGTATTTCATTACTGAGATCTTTTCCTAACTGCCAAGGAAACAGTAAGGTACAACCCGCGCCGGGTGTAAAACCAAAACGCATAAAGTTACAGGTATAAACACTCTCATCACTATAAAGAATAAAATCAGCGAACATCCCCAAAGCCCAACCACCGCCAATGGCATGGCCTTGCATAGCAGCAATTACTGGCACTTTGCACCGCATGGGGAGTTCAAAAATCGGGGCATCAGAGTATTTTATAGTACCGTCTTGAATCGCTTGCAATCCCTCTTGGGTTCCACCAGCTGAAAAATAGGTGTCAAAGCCAGTTAAGATCACCACTTTGATACCTAATATTTGGTCTATACGTTGAAACACTTCAGTCACCCCCTGAATAAAGGCATCGGAAAACATGTTTTTCGCCTTTCGGTCTTCCATTGTTACGGTGACAATACCTTCAGGGTTAATAGTAGCTTGAATTACCTTGGAGGTTAATGCTATTTCGGTGAATTGGGCTAGTAGTTTTTCCCCGGTTTCAGTTTGGTGTTCTGGCCAGTCAGGGCGTTGGGCGATCTGTCTGCGAATCGTGGTGGCATTTCGTCGTTTCCAATCGCTGCGGATATCTGACGGTAGCTTGGACCACGATTTAGCCAATGATAACGACGTTTTAAGCACCTGGTTGGCGGGTACTACCTTGAGTGTTTTTACACGTTGCTGTAGCTCTTGTCCTGAATACTCCGTTCCGGTGAAGAGCATTTCTTGTCCCAAATAGGCTTCAAATCGGAGCGAGACCAGGGTGACTATTTCTTTGGTCAGTAGATGATATTCGGCGATGTTACCCATGGCATACCGACCACTATCACTATAGAAACAAGCATCCCCAAATAGGGCGACAAACCACGCCATCTGACGGGTATCTGAGTCCAAAGCGGCAATAATGGGCACTGAAGCGTCTAAAAACAGGGAGGTGAGCTGATGAATTACTGAGACCGACTGGGCTGGTGGCGCTATGGAAATCGCATCACTATTAAACCCAGATATGACAACTACACTCACCTGAGTCGAGTTGGCAATTTGTGAAAACAGATCTTCCAACGCTGCGGTTAACAATTGAGTTACTTCGGTGGTATCCGATGACAGTGATTGGGTGGGGCACAATTTCACCCAAAGCACAACAGCGTCATACATTTCCAAATGTAACAGAGGCGATGATGAGGTGATAGTAACAACGGTATCGAGAGAAGCTGATCTAATCGTTCTTTGGTCTGACACCTCGGCTGAGGACCTTACCAGTACCTCAGTCAGTGCCTTGGCTCGATTTAACAAATTGGCGCTTAGCCGACCTTTTAGGAGATGTAACGATTGCTGAGGCATCTCGGCTAAATCGGTTGCGAGTTTCCGAGCGGTGGATTCCACTTGACTTGAGGGCTCAACCATACAATGCCACCCTTGTTGTTGTAACCATTTACCGCTAACAGAGCCTTGTACGGAATATAGAAACTCACGTGCCTGAACCAGACCAAGTCGCTCGACCCATATGCCCTCTTCCGGGGTGGTGGGAAATAGGCCCTTGATTGGATCGGTATACGAATATTGCGCATCTTGTCCGCAGATCATAAAATCACACAAGGCAGCCAACAACATTCCAATTCCGGTGGCATTCCCTTTTAAGGCGGCGATGGTGAGCATAGGGAACTCGGCAATGGTCAAATGTAATTTATGGCGTAACACATCGTTATATTCTGAGCGTTCGCCGGTTAAAAACCATGAATCCAGCCCACTCAGGATCAACACGCTTAACTGAGACTCCGTTGTTAACTTAACCAGCTCTTGTTGAAGATCCTTAATTAACGGTTCTGATAGTCGGTTTTGGGTGGTCGAACTGGTGATTCGAAGACCAAAAACACCCTTACCATAGTTCACCGAATCAACCACTGGGGTGATGCTTCTCCCCTCATTTACCATTACCATTGGCTTGGATTGGGTTGGCAGTACCGTGGCCGGTTCCAAAAACGATGCCTGAATCACCGGTAAGGAGATGCCAGTTGGTTTTTTTAACGTATGTTTTTGGAGAATGGGCTCGACCCCCTCCTTCAATTTCAAAGGTAAAGGAGGCGCTGATGCGGCCAGTACCTGAGATTTTTGGGTGTGTGGTTTTGGGGTCGCTCTGTCTTTATTGTCTTGAGTTTGGATGGGGACGGCCCAATACCGTTCTTTAGCAAACGGATAGGTTGGCAACCCAATACGTTGATAGGGTTGATCTCTGTAGAGAGCCGGCATTTCCGACATATAGCCTTTTACATACAACCCACCCAGGGCCATGAGCAGATCATGATATTCGTCTGTATTAATCCCATTTTGGTATAGTTGACCGAGATCAGCGGTCACTTTTTTAAGTACCTGTTTATAAATCGCTTTGTCTGCAACAGATACGGCAACATCATTTCCCGTTAACAGATTTTTGGGCATTTCGCCGGATTGAATGCGTTTTAATGCCGCTTTAAGCTCGGACGACTGCCTAACCACCAAGGCCCACCGTTTTTCAAAATGATATCGTCCTAAATTTAACGTATAACAGATATCTGCCAATTCCCAAGCATGCCCTCCTGTCTCTAACCACTGTGCCAAGTTAGCACACTGCTGATTTAAGGCTGTAATGGTTTTGGCTGATAAGGTGACCAGGTAAGACGGTTTAGTTTGTCGCTTTTTGAGCGTTGACACGGGTGCCTCAGACACCACCATATGGACGTTAGTTCCACTAAAACCAAATGAACTGACTGCTCCGATTCGTTGTTTATTTGGAGCAATGGTCCAATCCTGAAGTGCGGTGTTCACAAAAAACGGACTGCTATCAAACGCTATATTCTGATTGGCTTGCTCAAAACTAATGGTGGGCACCAGCTTTTTAAAATAGAGACAAAGGAGTAATTTCATTAGACCGCATACCCCGGCGGCGTGGGTGCAATGGCCAATATTACTTTTGGCCGAACCGATGGCGCAAAACGTTTTTTGGTTGGTATAGCGTCTGAAGGCTGTTGTCAAGGCGTTAACCTCTATGGGGTCGCCTAATTTGGTGGCAGTGCCATGAGCCTCAACATACGTAATATCGCTGGGGTTGATACCGCTTTTTTTGTAGACATTTAGGACGAGTTCTGTTTGAGACAATCCACTGGGAGCGGTGATACCGTTGGTTTTTCCATCTTGGTTCATGGCCGACCCTTCAATGACTCCATAGATGGTGTCGTTGTCAGCTAGCGCTTCGCTCAGTCGTTTTAACACCACCACGCCAACGGCTTCACCAGGTACAAATCCATCAGCCTGGTTGTCAAAGGTTTTGTTTTTGCCATCAGCAGCTAACATACCAGCCTTACTGCTCAAAATAAAAAAGTTAGCGGTGGTGCGGATCGATACCCCTCCTGCCAAAGCCAGATCCATTTCGCCGGTTAGCAAACTTTCACAAGCCAAATGCACAGCCGCTAATGAGGAGGAACACGCAGTATCCACTGCTAATGCAGCACCTTTTAAGTTTAAATAATAGGCGATTCGGGCGGCTAAAACGGAGGCATGATTTCCCATAAAGGCTGGAGCTTCCAGGGGAATGCCGGCTTGTTGCAGCGTCAAATGGTAGTCGCCAGCGTCTGTCCCCACGAAAACACCCCACCGGTTATTCTCCACGTTGGTATTGATATAACCGGCATGTTCCAAGGCTCGCCAGCTCTCTTCCAGAAAAAAACGTTGCTGTGGATCAATCTGTTGAGCCTCTCGTCTTGAAATTTTAAAGAATGGGGCGTCAAATTGGTCTATATCTTTTAGAAATCCGCCCCACTTGCTATAGGTTTTGTTGGGAATTTGACTGTCCGGATCATAATGGGTAACGACATTCCACCGCTCGGGTGGAACTTCGGTAATACCACTTTTTCCCTCGATTAACAGTTGCCAAAACTCCTCAATGGAGTCAGCACCTGGAAATCGGCCAGACATCCCAATCACGGCTACTTTTTCGTTATTCACTATCCGTTGGGTCGATTTTTTGGGTCGAACTGCTGATATTTCTACAGAGGGTAATGATGATGGCGGGGTAACCGTTTTCGTTTGTCGGTTTGGTTGGGTTATTGATGCTTCTGTCGATGGTATCGCATCTAATTTAGTCGGTTTCGTTTTCGCAACTTTACTATTGTTTCGCCTAATAGTTTCGCCATATTTAGAGGTTATATAGTTGCTTAAATCGGTGACACAGGTGTAATCGAACAAAGTCGTTGTAGGTAATACAATATCGAATGTTTCGCTCAGTTTTGCTATCAGGTCAACACTTCCCCAGGAGTCCAAACCAATATCGGAAAAGGCTTCAGTAGAGCTAAACGACGCTTCCTCCACATCTAAAATCGTACACACATTTTTTAAAATGGTGCTGTTAATATAATCCGCCGTTTCCTCGAGCAAACGGGTTTCTTCCGGTTGAGCGGTAGCATTGGAGGTGGTTGTTTCTATAACCTCTTCGGTGGTTGGCAAAATGGCCTCCAGGCAGCTTCGTTGATTGGCCAGGCGTTGCATTAACTCTGACTCATTAGCTGGTGATGTTTGCCACCGTGATCGATTGGTCGGTATTTCAGCATCATTTTTTGGGTCTTGCTCCGTTTCTGGCGGAGAAAAAACTAGGTTGCTCAATTCTTTAGCCGAGAATGCATAAACAATCTGTTCCGCTTGCTGAGTCCAGGATGGGGTGCCAATCGTTTGCAAAAACGTTTCCATTGGTCTATTTTTTTCGGTGGGGACAAAGGGGATTTCCACTTCATCCTGCTGTTGTGTTAACGCCTTTTTCCCTAGAAAGGCTAGCATTTGGTGCTCGACTCCCCGTCCCAATGCTCGGCAGCTTAATAAAAAGGTTTTAACCACTAACTTTTGTTGTTGTTGGCTATAGATCAAAACACCACACAGACCATAGTCCCCAAATTGATCAGTTACCCGAACCACCTCACCGCTAAAAAACGGTTTGCTTAACACCTCCTCAATATCCGATTCACTTTGGGGAATTTTATGGTTATTAAACTGATTGGTTCGATGAGTTAGTTGGGCTATTCTGGCATAATCAGTTGATTGGGCAGCTGTTATAGTGATTTTTAGGTTTAAATCAGCAATAAAATCTTTAAACGTTAAGGCGGTTTTGCGAAATTGCTCCCGTTTAGCATTTTCTTGATACAACTCGGTTCGCAGTGAATCTTCGCGAAGATTGGCAGTGACTTGGTCAAACGCCCAAACATGATTTAAAAAATCTGCTATGTTGTCACTTTGGGCTGGCAGTTGGAGCGTTAGCACTTCTGGACAGTTAGCCTTTACTTCAGCACACTCCACCGGATTATCATCTACAAAGATAATACTGTCCGCTCCCACATTGAGCTCTTGAGCTAACTCTCGTAAGTTTTGCGACTTGGGAAACCAATTGATCTTCCAAGCAGTGAGGTCTTCCCACTGTAACTTCATATCTTCACGGGTGGTAAATACCGATTTTACATCGGCTTCGTTGTTTTTGCTGACTAGGCAGATCAGCATTCCTCGGCATTTTTGCTCGACCATAAACTGTTGAAGTGCGTCAAACCCCGGTAATATGTTCACGCCTTCGGCTCCTTGCTCGCCTACCACGCCCGACCAAAGGGTGTTGTCACAGTCCAAAGCAATCACTTTGTAAACCGGCCGGTTTAAGGCATGTGCCTGACGTACCAACACGACCGCCATGGCTGCATAAAAGTCCGGGGTATAAGGAATATGCCCCATCTCATCTCTGACAGCATCGTAATAATCTGCCCAACCATAGAGTGATTCATAATCAGAAAACCGAACGGTGGTGATTCGGTTCAATTCGTTGGTTGCTTGCTGAATCAGGGTCTCCAATCGCTGAACAACTTGATCTGAGAGGATGGCCCTTAATTGGGGAGAGGGCGGACAAATACCTAAAAGTAACGGCACTTGAAAAGTTTTATGGACTGTCTGCAATGAATTAAGCAATTTATTCAGGTTGTTTTCTATCCCTTGCTCCAAGGCACTCGGCAATTGACCTGGCTGTTTGGCGGATCGTTTTCCGTAAACATTATATAAACCTGATTTTTCTAATAATTTCTCTTCCAGCACATTTATGGTAAACCCTTTCTCTTGCAACCGGGTTTGGATGTTGCTTAAAATCTCTCCTTCTTTATCATGAACTTCTACCACCACTTGCTGAATCTTTTTCCAGTCTGGATCTTGAATACTTTGGAGAATGTCCCATTCGCATTTTTCTGCATCAATCTTTAGCAGATTAACGCGCTCAATATTGTGTTCCGTAAATAGACTTGATAACGATCGTAACTGACAGCGGTAGGTCTCTTTTTTAAGCCTATCTTTGAGCATTTGATCCAAGTAAGCTTGGATAGACTCCTTACTCCGATCCTTATGGTTTGCTATCAGCTCATTTTCCATGGCTTGCCTTAGGGCGTCGCCATCTATATCATCATTGGCAAAAAAACCAGAGAATACCGATGAATGGGGATAAAAGGTAAATTCAGCTTCCCGATCACTATCGGCAATACCGACATTGCAAGGAATCGATTGGGGTGAATACAACGCCAGGTTCTTTTTTAATACTTCAAAGGTAATCGGCGATGGTTCAAACGAAAAGATTCTAGGGTTTTTACAATGCCCAATCACAAAGAGCGAAAACATGCCGATATTGGCACCAATATCCAAAACGGTGGCACCGTCTGGCAACTCAATATTATGTTTTAGGTAGGTTTTTTCTACGAAAATTTCATTGTATAAATAATGGGTCTCATATGATTTCAGGTGAGCAATCTCTAACCCATTTGGCAGGGTATACCGCTTGCTATTTGCCAAACATCGGTCTTTATCCGGTGTGGAAACCGTTGGAAACTGTTGAACTGTGTGTGACTGCAAGTCATCTAATCGAAATAAAATGGTATTAATGCCCGACCGATTTTGTAACAACACGCTCTGTGGATTTAATAACTCTTGAAATATCTGGTTATAAGGCGCAAAACGAATGGTATGATCCCACTTTAATTCCGTCATCCAAGCTGATAACGGTTTTTCGATCGGTTCAGCCATAAAGGTAGCGGCTATTGCCCATTGATTGGCTTCAGAACGTGAAAACGCCTTGAGACACAAATCCGTCATCTCTACTAACACTTGCCCTTGTTCGTTGGCTATAACAATATTTAAGCAAAAAAATTCTTTTGCCTCATCTCCTTTGGTTAAAGTGGTTTTAGCATAACAGGTCGAAGTAAGTGGCTGCCTGATAATTATTTTTCCAAGGGAAAACGGAACAAATAGACGTGGTTTTTTTTGAGATTCATCCAAACTTAACAACGCACATTGGATGGCGTTATCCAAAATACCCGGGTTCAGGTGATAGTTTGACTCTTTTGCGGAGTCGGAGACAATTTTACCCAATGCCTCTGCTTTAAAACATTGGAAGCTTTCTAACGATTTAAATAATTTTTTATACTGTATACCTCGATCCTTAAATAATTGGTAAATAGTTGATCGATCAATGGCGGGTGAAAGCGTTTGGATATAATTCGATATGTTTAGAGAAGTCTTGCTTGGTTTTTTAGTTGACTTGATATAACAAACTTTTCCTGAGGCATGCTGCTTAATCGTCCCATTGTGATCGCTCTGCACTCGGTAATGGTATCCTGATTTTTTTGACTCAAAGGCGATGCTAATATGTTGAAAGTCTTCTGCCGTTAGTGGTTGGGACCAAACCATTTTGGTTATTTTAATTGGATACGCATCATCACCGGTGGATATTTTTTCCGACAACATCTCCCATACCAGTTCTAAGTATCCAACAGCGGGAAAAATACCTTGATTTAATACAATATGATTGACAAGTAAAGGAGTGTATTTTGTTAAACGTTGTTTCGTTATGTGAATTTTTTCCATGGGTTGTTTAAGGCTTTATCTCTTATCATGGTACTGGGGCCGTTACCGCGAAGAAAGCTTGTATTCTTGCTGCAAATCAGCCATCATTATTTTTTTGATACGGCAATAAATTTATTTAATCTTATCCAGTAAATCATTGATTTTAAGCAATCCCATTCAACGACCCCAGTGCTAAGATTATGGAGCAAGCTATAAGCCGGCTCCACCCGTGTTGATTTTATTTTCCCGTTATCCTATCCATATCCAAATCAAATGTAAAAGTCCCTGGACGTTGTATCAAAGAAACCCCCAACCCTTGCATCACTCCAAAGGCATCAGGCACCCCAATAAGAGGAATATGCAACTCACCTGACGCCACCTCATAAGTCGGAGAAGTTGGACATTGAGTAATCTCACCATCGCAAGTAATCCCACAAGAAGCGGGGTCAGCTTTGCATTTATCAATTCCGGTTTGATGCCCAGGGTCTTGGTTTGAAACATCCCACCCAGTCGGGACATCGCAAGAAGAATTAAATTTGCTCCAAATTCCCGTGCTGGGGTCTTTCCCCCAAGTAGTCTCTTGGACACATGGCTTATCAGAACTATTTCCGAAAACTGTTGAAAAATCATTTTTCATACTGATTTTTAACCAACCTGGTTTTTCTTCAATATGACTGGCATATTCATACTCTCGTTCGCCGTCATCATGTTCCAGCCACATGACTAAGTGTTTTCGTTTATTGGTTGAGGTATACTCAAACATTTGATAATCCCCCAGCGTGTTTCCGAACGCCAAAATCGGTTTTTCACCGATATTGTTTTCAATATATTCCGGTTTGGCTTCGAGATTGGATACAGGTTGTGTTAATCTACCAGTTAGCTTAATTTCACCGTTTTCATAGGCTAATTCCGTTTGAGTCCCAATCAGGTCAGATCGTCTTAGCCCGGTTTTCTCACCCACTACGCTTCTGACAAATATTTGCCATGATCCGGAGACAATATAAACACGGAAGTTTTTTGATCTAAGATATTGAATCAACTCAAGCATCGGCTGATAGAACAGATCAAAGTAGGGTACGTTAAATCTTGGGTGTTTGGCGGTTTTAACAAAGTTTAGTAGATCTTCACTATATTGCTCTACGGTATACCCTTGATATGCTGTCAACAAAACTTCGTTCGATACGGAAGAGACATATTGACCGGGTTGACGTCCCATCAAAACCAGCTTCGGTTCCGGTTTTTGTGTTTCAAAAAAATTATACAAGTGCTCAAACAACACCACAAGCGGTTGTTCAACCAGAATGGTACCGTCTTGATCAAACGTCGCCACCCGATAGGTTTCCGGAACAAAATCAGGGCTTCCTTCTTCCGTAACCGCTTCTACGAATGAAATAATGGCTTGTTTATGATCCGCATTGTTCCAAGAGGGAAGTGGATCTTTAGCATAACTTAATGTAGTAGTAATTAAGCCTAAAAAAAGCAAGATTGCTATTGCAATCGATTGGTTACAACATTTTTTTATTTTCATAAATAAACAATCACTTTTTTACACTATGTGTAACTTAGATAAAATCGAAGTCAACTAACCTCGAAAAGGGTAGGCATGATATCCTCATCGATCCAATGAAAATTAATCAGCTTTCAAGAGGAAACGCCATGTCCAGAAAAAAGTTTATCATAGCAGTTTACTGTTTAGTAGATGGTACACTCAAACAACTCAGGGCAATCGCGCTATGTTGACATTACAAAAGTCGGTAGTGTTCCTAAAGTAATGATGAATTATAATAGTGAATAAAATAGGCAATGGCTCCGAGGTGATTTTCAAGCTTTTTAGAGAAAGCGAGTGTTTTTCGACCTAAACGAGAAATTCTCTGACTTAACGTATTGTTAAATCTATCAATATGATTAGTCTTACCGGTACCTTTCCCAACAATTCGATGGCGAGTTTTAGGCAAAATCCCCCGATAAGCTTTCCAATTATCCGTGTAGCCAACCGCACACGAGCGATAAACGGGTGGTAACGATTGCCATAATCTTAATGCTTCTCTCTGAGCACGTTGACCAACGGGATATCCCACTCTCTGCCGACTAGCCACATCTAAAGCTAACCCTATCCAACTTTTGGAGGCCTTGTTACCGACATAACTCCACATTTCATCACCTTCGATTGTCATCGGACTTTTTTTACTCGATAAAGGGGTTAGTAGAGCTTTATGATAGATTTCATGGCTATATTCTTGTATCCAACTAACGGCTACTCCGGTGATTCGATGAATCCCTCGTAAGGAAACTTTCTCTAATAAACAATTGGCAATTATTTTCTTCGTTTCTTCGGTTATCCGGCAATTTTGTGGATTTTCTACCCATTGCCGGCCACAATTTTTACACTTATACCTCTGTTTACCATTATGAATTTTGCCATTTTTAATCATTTCTTGTTTTCACAACGAGGACATCTCATCAAGTTATCTCCAGCGGTTATAACGGGAGATTATTTTATCACCATTACTTTAGGAACACTACCCAAAAGTCCCAGTCAGCAAGGCGGAGTGATATAGCAAAGGCAAGATAAAATAACTATGAAAGTCATTATAAAATGACTACAATTAAAAAACCCGAATTCTTTCCCTTAAGAGCCGGTTATCCGATGACCGATTCAATCGATTTTAGACGTCAAGTATTCTTGAGAAGAGAACCAGATGAACTCTCTTTTGAAGCGACCGCAAAACGTTTCGGTGTGAGTCAGTCAAGTGGATTTCGATGGTCAAAACCAATCGAACCACAACGTCGGCGTAATAAACCGGCGACTAAAATCGATATGGAGGCATTAACACGAGAGGTTGAGAATGACCCAGAGGCCTATCAATCCGAACGAGCCGAACGTTTAGGTGTGAGTCGAAGCGGAATCGGATAGGCCTTGAAACGTTTAGGAATCAGCCGAAAAACAACGGTTTCGCATCCGCCAGCGGATAACGTAGCACGAGAAGGTTTTTTAGAGCAGATAGAGGCACCTCAAAATGCTTAGCGGCAAATCGTTTATCTCGATGAGAGTGGTTTTGCCCATGATAGGCCTCGTCAACGGAGTCATGCCCCCATTGGAACACGTGGTATCGGCAAACCCCATTGGCATGCCAGGGGCCGTATCAATGTTATAGGCGCTTTACTGGCTTCATGCTGGCTCACCATCAGTTTGTTTACGGGCGCCATCAATGCCAATACCTTTTCTGCTTGGGTTGCACAAGATTTATTACCTCAACTCCCTCCAAACGGTGTTGTGGTTCCGGATAATGCGACCTTTCATAACCGGGCTGATATTCGGCCACTCTGGGAACCGGCCGGACCGGTACTCGAATATTTGCCCACTTATTCACCGCACTTAATCCCATTGAGCGTAAATGGGCACAAGCTAAAGCCATTCGTAACCAAAGAAAGTGTTCAGTTGAGGAACTCTTTATGCACTATGACTTGTAACCATTTTATAATGCTTTATATGAGCATATTATTATCTTGCCTTTGCTATATCTAAAGAGCGACATAATGAAAACAGGGTGACTACCAGTTAAGATATTGAGGCAAGCAACCCCCCAACATCAAAGACAAGTAGCCACCCATGAGCGATATTAACACAATTCTGCTGTGTTTGAGCACAGTACTGAATCAAACCAACCTACGGCATTTGCAGTTAATTAGCTATGCCCTATTGGCGATGAACGGGCGTGTAACGATGTTAGGCATCAGCCGTTGGACGGAAAAAAGAGGAAGTTATCGTACGATACAACGCTTCTTTGGGTACACATTTTCTTGGTGTCGTCTCAACTGGTATCTCATACGACATCAGTTACTAGATAAAGATGATGTGCTCCTAATCGCGGGCGATACGACGACAGTGATGAAATCCGGCAAACACACCCATGGCTTAGGTCGGTATTTTTCCTCGATTTATAACCAAGCAGTACCTGGGTTGTCGTTTTTCACCTTATCACTGATAAGTGTCAAACAACGCCGAGTTTTTCCCGTCATTACCGATCCCGTGGAAAAAGAACCCGACCAAGAGATGCCAAAGAAGACCGTTTCACCGCCCGGAAATCAGAAATCCGGAAGACCCAAAGGGAGTCGAAATAAGACTCAGCGCACCCCGGAATTATCGACCTATTTATTGTGGATACAAGCTTTAGTGCGTAATCTACTACAGCTTACCGGCGCTCAACTCAATCTCGGGTACTTGGTTTATGACAATGCTTTGGGCAATAACGAAGGCGCAACAATGGTCAAACCATTGGGATTGCAGTTGATTTCTAAACTTCGGTGTGATGCCGCACTATGGTTTCCTTACGAAGGCGTATACCAGGGACGCGGCGCACCACGTAAATATGGTGAGAAAGTAGATTATGCCAACATGCCCGATCAGTATCTAACCGATTCTCAAGTAACGGACAGTGTTTTGACCAACATTTACCAAATACCCGTTTGGCACAAACGTTTTGCATAACTTCTGAATGTCGTGGTGGTGCGTAAAACCAACCTGAAAACTCAGAAAGTCGCTCAGGTCATACTCTTTAGCACCGACTTGGAGTTAGCTTGGGATAAATTGATTGAGTATTACCGAGTGCGCTTTCAGATTGAATTTAATTTTCGCGATGCGAAACAACATTGGGGGCTGGAAGACTTTATGAATATTCGACCAACGCCGGTGTACAATGCCGCAAATCTTTCCATGCTTATGGTCAATTTGTCTCAGGTCTTACGTCAGCAAGCACCGTTTTCCGCAATGAGTGTTCTTGACCTCAAAGCTTGGTTCCAAGCCGATAAATACGTGCGTGAGGTATTAAAACAACTTCCGCAATCAGTGGAACTTCGTTTTATTAACCGTATTATCGCTGATACCGCTCAATTTAGCCAGATCAATCGGCCGGTTGAGGTTGAGTAATGGCGAAGTATTGCCTGACAAATAAAATAAATATCAACAAAAATACGAAAATTTAGGTTAAAATAATGAACACAACCAACTGGGGAGAAAGCTAGAGTGAAAATTTTGGCTCTAAAGTTGTGCTCCAGACATCAGTTTGATATTGAACACAAATTAGCAAACATTTTTATTATGACTAAAGACGAAATTTTCCAAATCATTAAAAAAAATACACTGGAAGTTTTACCTAAAGTTGCCCCAGAAATGATTACAATTGATCAGCAACTTAAAAATTTAGGTGCCAATTCGATTGATCGAATGGAAATTGTCACCCTAACAATGGAAGATTTAAATATTCAAATACCTGCCGTAGAGCTAGGTAAAACATATAATCTCCAAAGTTTGGTAGATTTATTATATAATAAAAAAAATATATAGTACTAGGGCGTGTCATCAATTAAAGAATTAACAACCCTATGCTATAGCTGAAGCATAATAAAATGTGAATTAAGAGCAAGCCCGTAAATGATACCAAAAAAACATAGCAGCGGCTAATCTACCAAACACCTGAACCAGGAGTCCCTGATAAGATCGGACTCGACTGGCACATTCAATAGTTAACTTGGATTCAAACCAAGCAAATAAAGACTCAATCGGCTGATGCACCTGCCTGCCGTTGATAACCATTGGTCAGCTGCTTCTAAATAAGGTTGTCCTTTCTGTTTTTTTACCGGGGTTCGCACAAGAAGAGCTTGTTTATTCTCAACGGCCTTGGCATCAGGCCACTGATAAGCTTTATCGGCGTAGAGTTCGTTATGATGCCAGTATGGACGGATTTGCTCAAAAACTTTACTGTCATGATCACTTGCACCGGTAAGACCAACCTACTCCGGAGGTGGTAAAGTCCCAGCCTGACGCCTTGCAACCACGTGCACCCGAACACCATAGTAGAACAATTTTTTGCTCGCACAATAAACCCGCATTCGCGAGTTTAGGTGCTACTTTCGCCTGGAAACGGTGTCCTTGTTTGGCTAAGACGACTGGGAAAGAATCCGTTAGCCAAACCCGGCCGTTATCTTCAACTTCTTGTTCTGCCAATATTATTTCCAACCGGGGTGCAAAAACATCCGCTACTTGGTTTAACCTTTGGACATAAGCCGTATAGCTTGGCCAGTTGGGAAACCATGCACGTAAATGGCGGTTGGCATCAGTGTAAATCTGGTTAATTTTAGTTCTTTCATCAATGATTCCAAATAGATATAGGGTGATGACTTCCTCATCAGTACAGCTTAGATCGGCATAATTCGAGAAGCGTTGACAGTAAATCCATAACTTTTTACGATAATGCTTGCACACGTAGAGATAAATTGTTATTAATTGATCCTACCAGTCCATCGTTTAATCTCCTTGGTAATTGGCTTGGTTGCTTTTTTACTTGAGGCGATGGATGGATTGGCTTCAAGTTTCAGGTCTTAATTCGCATTTTATCTAGGGATAATTTCAGTTAGGATTTGGTATAAAATCAATTAGAGAGTGTAGCCTGGATAAAGCGTAGCGGAATCCAGGAATTCGAGTATTTCTCTCGTAGAATGAGTAAGGCGTAGTGAAACTCACCGAAATATGATAGCTTAAAATGAGAAAGCGACGCTGGTAAAACCGGATTGGCAAACCTGACCAAATATTACAACTGGAATCCAGAAAAAAATCAAAAACTCAAAAGTGAACGAGCCATTTCTTTTGAAGAAATTGTATATCATATTCAACAGGGTAATGAAGTAGACATTCTTGAGCATCCTAACCGAGAACGTTATCAAAATCAGAAAATAGCGGTGGTTGTTATTAATGATTATGCCTATTTAGTTCCCTTTGTAGAAACTGAAACCGAAATTTTTCTCAAAACAATTATTCCCCGTCGCAAGGCAACCAAAAAATATTTAGGAAAATAATTATGGAGAAATTAGATAAAGAAGAACTTGATATCCTAAACTCATTTGAGCGTGATGAGTGGCAATCAGTGCAGAATAAAGACAATGAATTTATGAACCATCAGCAGTATGCGACAGCAACTTTGCAGCCAGATCAGCGAGTTGATATTTATCTTTCCATTCATGATTTGAAGGCGTTACAACAACATGCTGTAGCAGAAGGATTATCTTACCAGGCTTTAGCTCAATGCCATTAAGTTAAGGAAAACTTCCCCTCTCCCGCTGGGAGAGGGGTTAGGGGGGCATTTGGGCTTGAACTATCACCTTTTTTCCCTCACCCCAGTCCTCTCTCCCAAAGGGAGAGGGAAAACTTTAAATCGCTTAACTTAATGGCATTGAACCCACGCTGGCTTAATATGACGATATTGACTCGACTCTGGCGGGTGTCGTTTTTGCCTACTCTTGTTATAATTATTCGTTGATAATAGTTGAAAAATTTTATAATTCCACCGAATCGGGGGCATTGTGTCTCAACTCAATTCTGCCAATTGGAATCTAGCGTTACCTTCCATCGCGAGTTTAGAAGGTTCCGTTCTACCGATTATTGTCAATAATACCGCTTTTGGGATTTTGCTAGGACAAGTTCATTATGTCGATTATCCCGAAGCCTTAACGCCATTACCGTTGACTTCTTCACCGATTGAAGGATTGGCGCGATTCAATGGTTTGCCCTTAGTGCAGATTAATGTTGCTCAAACTTTAGGGCTAGAAACTAATCGAGCGGAAGGAAAAATCGTTGTTATCACCCTTCCCCAAGGGAATATTGCTCTCAGAGTAGATGAAGTTCTCAGTTTTGTTGCCGCTGATGAGAAATTACCTCAATTAGCGGGAACTTATCAAAATTTGTCTCTATTAAAATTAGACGAAATATTCCCTTGGATAAAGAACATCAATGATACGACCGTCTTGGTAACGCAACCAGCCACTGTACCAATTGAAACTGCTGGTAGCACGACACCTAGTAGCTATATTCTATTGGTTGCTTCAAGCGGTCACACGATAGGTCTTTTAGCTAATAGTATTGAACGAATTGAGCAAATTGACGATTCACTACCCTTGCGGAAATTTGATATTGATGCCGACTTCTTGGTACGTGTGGAGAATTACTTGTTACCGGCACGTTCTTTAGCACGATTACTCAACAAACGCAGTAACTCCGAACGTCAAGCACTCATCATCCGTGGTCTAAATAAACCGGCGGTGTTAACCGTAGAACGCATTTCGAGTCTGGAAAAAGTAGATTATTTTCACCTGACTACCTCTCAATCCGGCATCAAGAGTTTGTGGTATCTGTGTGAAGATAAACAAGTTATTGAAGTTGTTGATGCCAAAGAATTTTTTAATAATGTACTTAACGAGTATGAGTCGTTGCCATTGGTCGACCCCCAGTCTCGTTGGGATAATCTGCCGCAACTCGCCACGAAACTAAGTACCGAAGGCGTTCGCGTCCAATGTGGTCATCTGGCTTACGTGCTACCGCTGGCATTAGTTAATCGTATTCTGGGCGATTGGGCTGAAGTAGATAAACTCGCCGAATTAGCAGACCCTACTGATGAAACCAAGTTGTTTGAACAGCAAGGAAAAACGGGGAGGATACCGGTCATCGATTGTGCGAAATTATTCAACCAATCAGACAATGAACCGACTAATTGTCATATTCTGCTGACTTTGCCCTGTGGTCATGTCGTGATTGCAGTCCATCGTGCTAAATTACAACCCACTTTACCCTCGCAGCAATGGCTACCTCTCACTTTATTACCACCACCGGCTTCTTTGTTGTTCGATGCCGCTACTTTTGACGACGGAGAAAAACAATGGGTGTTGCGGGTGAAAGAGCGAATTGATTTTGCTCAATTTCCTTGGAATTTAAAACGGTTGGTGGTTGCTTCCCTCATCACGTGGATGGAAACAGGTAAACTCAATATAAATCATGCAATAAACTAATTTTATCGTTTTGAAATCCCCCCTCACCCCCCTTTTTCAAAGAGGGGAATTAATTTAATGGCAGTGACGCTAGCGTGTGGGAATGAGAATCGAGAAAACGAAGAAAAATGGAGGAAATAAATATGCAACTGATGAGATTAGGGTATTGTTTATTACTTAAAACCGGAGACTCATAAAAGATGCTTGCTCAAGCTAACTTTGTCAACCAATTGACTATTAAAACTAAACTCCGTCTGGCTTTTCTAACATTGGCGGTACTATTTAGTTTATTTGCCTGGCTTGCCCTGGAGCGTATCGGTGCGGTTAACGACAAATCCACTGAAATAGAAGTCAATTGGCTACCAAGCGTAGTTGCTATTAATGCTATCAACACCGCGACCAGTGATTTGCGTATTGCCGAAGCTTTGCATATTTTAACTAGCGACTCCACTGAAATGATGAAGTACGAAAAAGCGATAGAGGGCTTAATGCAAAACATTGCTCAGTGGCGGAGTCAGTACGAACCGCTTATTTCTTCTGAAGAAGAACGGGCGATTTACCAAAAATTTGCGGGTAAATATGATGAATACCTAGCTGCCAGTAAAGTAGCCGTAGAACATTCTCGTAAAAATGAAAATGAGTTAGCCGCTACCCAACTCAAACAGAGCGGCGCTATTTTTGATGACATGAGTGCTGATTTATTAAAATTGGTCAAACTCAATAACGAAGGGGCTTATCGTGCTAGTCACGAAGGTGATGCGATTTTTGACCTCAGTAAAAATATTCTCATTGGCGCGAGTTTTGGCGTTTTTATTTTAGCCATTTTGTTGATGATAACCTTTGAAAGAATTATCTCTCGTCCCTTAGCCCAGTTAACCGGAATCATTCGGAAATTGGCGACTGGCGACTTTTCAACGAAACAGACGTTACACCATCGTTATGATGAAATTGGGCAAATCGCTCAAGCCGTCAGTGCCATCACACAAACGCTAGAAGCACTGATCAGCGATTCCATCGAATTGATTAATGCCACCCAAGCCGGTTCACTATCCGCACGGGTAGAATCGAGTCGTCATCCCGGCGAATTTGGTGTCATCGTCTCTGGCATGAATCAATTGCTCGAAGTGCTTAACAAGCCGTTAGTGGAAATTGCAGAAGTCATGCAACAATTGGCACTCGGTAACCTGAAAGGACGAATACAAGGTGCCTACGAAGGCGATTTGCGTGCTTTAAAAGCGAATATCAATCGTAGCTTAGACGCTTTAGTGGGTTTATTAGCGGAATTAGGCGAAGTGACTGATTACATGGCTAAAGGTGACTTAACGCACACGATTGACGGCAATTATCAAGGCGAATTTTCAGTATTAAAAGCCAACGTCAACCATGCCATCACTCAGATGCAGACTATTTTAAAAATGATAGTGACTAATACCGAACACGTCTCAGTGGGTGCGACGCAAACGGTCGAAGCAGCCAATCATGTTGCTGAACAATCGGCGGGTCAAATGTCTTCGCTCGACGAAATCGCCAGCGCAGTCGTTGAAAGTTCAGCAGCGGTGGGTCAAATTGCTGACAGTGCTAAACAGGGTGGTCAATTAGCCACGAGTACGGCGGAATTGGCTACAGTAGGTCGAACTCAGTTGTCCAAACTGGTGGAAATCATTGAACAAATTGCGGCGGAATATAGTCGGATTGAACAAATCACCGGTAAAATTACTCGGATTGCGGATAAAACCCACCTGTTGTCTCTCAACGCCGGACTCGAAGCAGTGCGTGCGGGGGAACATGGCTTGGGCTTTGGCTTTGTGGCGCAACAAATTGGCAAACTCGCTGAGGAGGCTTCGTTGTCGGCACGAGATATTGGGTCTTTAATTGCCAATTCTTCACAAAGCGTGGCACTCAGTGTCAATACGGCTCAGCAAACGCAACACGCGATTGAAAGCATTGCTAAAGCAGCGCAAGAAAGTGGCGGCGCAGTTCAAGCCATTTCGGCTGCCATCATTCAACAATCAGCGGCGATTGAATGGATTTCTGAACAAGTGAATAAAATTCAAAGTACTGGACAAGCCAATGCAGCCGCTGCCGAAGAAATCAGTGCGACCATGAAGCAACTCGCTGATAACGTCCAACAAACTTATAATCAAATCCAAAGATTTAAACTTGCCTAGAAAATTCGCGCCGCATTCTAAATTCAGAGGGATTATAATCCCTTTCTTGTTGAGTATGGTGATAGGTCTCGTTATCTATTATGGTGGCGAAGCCTATCAAACCATTGGACTGACTGGTTTAGGAACAGCACGTTTCGTCTTAGGTTACTTGCTGGGTATCATCCTATTTTTGACCTTAGCGGTTTTATTACAACGTCTCGTACAGTATTTATTGTTGGATTGGTTAGTTGCTTCGACAATTGGTTCTTCGCCACCCCGGTTGCTGGCCCAATTATCGGCATTTTTTATTTATCTTCTCGCCTTTACTGCTATTGTCGGAGTCGTATTCAAAAAGGATTTGACCGTCGTGCTAGCTGCCTCAGGTGCCGCCGGTATCGTGGTTGGGATGGCTTTGCAAAATCTTATTCTTGACGTTTTTGCCGGGCTGGCTACGAATTTGGATCGGGTGGTCAAAATTGGTGATAACATTCAACTTCACCGCAGCGGTGACCAAATTATTGAAGGGACTGTAGAAGAAATCAGTTGGCGGACTATGCGTATTCTTGATTTATATTCTAACACGGTCATTGTTCCTAACCGCTTGGTTTCTTCTTCAGTCATCACTAATTTCTCCTCGCCACAACCATTTTCCGAAACCGGAATAATCGTGACCCTCGATAGCAAAATACCCGTAAACCGCGCTATTCGAGTATTGCAAGCCGCAGCCACTGAAGTATCGGCATTGTTTACCCCGCCAGGTGCCCCAGCACCTTCCGTGTTAGTCAGTGAGATTCTTCATCTACCTAAATCAGTAAAATATAGGATATCTCTTTATCCGGCGTTTACAGCGAGGGCATATGCACGTCATCTGGTTCAACAACGGATTTTACACCACTTAAGTTTTGCCGGCATCAGACCTGCGTGGCAGAATGAACCCGAGGTAGCGCATTTAGCTCGGTTACTAGGTAAGACCCAATTATTTGTCGGTTTAGCCGAAATAGACTTGCAATTCCTAGCCACTCATGCCAATTTGAAGCTTATTGAACCGGAGACGATTGTTGTTCAGGGAGGTGAAGTGGCTATGGCGATGTTTTTAGTAGTCGAAGGGTTACTCTCCGCAGAAGTGCGCCGCAAAATTGGTACTAAGCCTTTACCCCCCGAAGTATTGCCGCCGGGCAGTTTAGTCGGGGGAATGGCTATGCTCATGGGCGATGTGTATGAAGCGACTGTATCGAGTCAGACTGTCAGTTTAATGGTTGAAATCAATTACGAATTACTCGAAAAATTATTCAAACAACAGCCGCAAGCCGCTCATCTTCTCGCCCAATCAGCCACCCAGTTGATTCACCAGAAGAGCGCATTATCACCGAATTATTGGCTAACTGAGGAAGCCGATTTGTCGGCAGAAATCTTCAGAAATCTCAAGCGTTCTTTTGCTCATTTGAAGTTGGATTAATAATACCAAAGGGGAAATAGCAAGATGTGTCGAATTAATCCTAGAGTTGATTTTGCTTTTAAAAAACTTTTTGGCAGTGAAGAAAACAAAGATTTATTAATTTCACTGCTCAACGCCATTCTTCCCGAAGCTAAAATCAAAGCGGTTGAATTAAAAAATCCATTCAATCTAGCTGATTATCAAGCGGGAAAAATATCCATTTTAGATATTAAAGCCTGCGATGAATGGAGTCGCTGGTTTAACGTAGAAATGCAGATTAGTGAGGATTTATATTTCGATAAACGTTCAATTTACTATTGGGCAAAGTTAGTTACAGAGCAACTCACTGAAGGTATGATGTTTAAAGAGCTAAAAAAGACATTTAGCATAAATATTCTCGATTTCAACTTTATTCATGATCGACAGGAATTTCACAATTGCTATAAAATCATCAATATTGATACCGGGCAAGATGATAAATTGCATGATATATTTGAATTGCATTATCTGGAATTGAGAAAATTTAAAAAAGCAAATGATGAAATTACTACTGCTTTAGACCGTTGGTCGACGTTTCTTACTCGTGCCCATGAATTTAACAAGAATAATGTGCCTAAAGAATTAGCAATCGATAAAGCGATTATTAAAGCGATTGAAGCGGTGGATAAAATGTTTAATGAAGAAGAACGTCAAATCTACGAAGTGCGAATGCAGGCACTTGCAGATGTAGAAAGTAAAATTACCTCTGCTGAAGAAAAAGGCTTACGCAGAGGGTTGGAAAAAGGACAGGAATTGGGTTTGGAAAAGGGTTTGCAGCAGGGTTTGCAGCAAGGCTTGGAAAAGGGTTTAGAACAAGGTAAGTTGACAGTGGCACAAGCGATGTTGGCGTCGGGAATTGATATAAAAACCGTTGTAACATTGACGGGATTATCAGAAAATTTAGTAAGGCAGTTACTTTAGCAGGCGTAGGTTTACTGTTATCATTAACTTAAGGAATTTTTCTCTTTGAAAAATGAGGGAGAGTAGGGAGTTAAAAGGTTGATAGCCACTCCTCCTCCCTTTGATAACATTGGAGCTACACTCAATTAATTAATTTCATTTATAATTAACAACTCTATTATTCCACATAGGCAATATTGCTGGTAAATAAAGCCACATTTTTTCACAGTGGGCGTATTTAGCGCAGAACAGCAATTCACTTAATAGGTCTTAATTATGACAGACACAACTTTATCTCCTAAGGTCAGACTCGATAAATGGTTATGGGCAGCACGTTTTTTTAAAACCCGCAACCTAGCGACGGAAGCAATTACCGGTGGGAAAGTTCACTTAAATCATCAACGCGTTAAGCCAGCTAAGGAAGTTCATATTGGAGATGAATTGATCATCCGAACCGGCTATATCGAACGTACGGTTATTGTCCAAGCGTTATCAATCCAACGTCGCCCCGCGGTTGAAGCCGCTTTATTATATGCAGAAACTGTAGCCAGCATTGAGAAACGTCAACAAGACTCTGAACTACGGCGGCAAGAAGCCGCTTTACGTCCGCGCGGTAGTGGGCGTCCAACCAAAAAAGAACGTCGTCATATCCATCAGTTCATTCAAAAAAACTCTTCTTAGCCAATAGGTTATATCCAAAAAGATGTTTTAGTCATAATCTTGGCGGTTTGTGCCATTAGCCAGCGGACTGGTTTCGGTAAAGAAACGGCACCGGCTTTCGTAGCGACTGAAGCATGATGAGCTTCGTCTAGTTGCATTTGCTTTAAAATCGCCCGACTTTTATGATCCTGCTCCGGCAACCGTTGTAAATGGTTTTCTAGGTGTTTAACCACTTGCCGCTCGGTTTCCGCTAAGAAACCTAAACTCCATTTATCACCAACTAAACCCGCTACCGCTCCAATGAGGAGAGAACCTGGATACCAAATTGGGTTAAGCCAACTGACATGACTCTTTAATTCACGAATCCGATTTTGACACCAGCGCAGATGATCATTTTCTTCAAGCGCAGATTGTTGTAATTGGTCACGAATATCTACCCGATGTGCAGTTAAAGCTTGTCCTTGATATAACGCCTGAGCCGCAACTTCACCGGCATGATTGACACGCATTAACCGAGCGGATAACTGTTGTTCTGCGGTAGTTAATTCAACTTCTTCCCACAATTGCGCTGGATCCGGACGGATAGTCCCCACCGGTTCTCCCCATAAAGTGCGTAACCCGCTATCAAACTGAATAATAATATTATCTAATTTGTTAAATCTAATCATAATTTTTTAAATTTTTTAGGTTAAGATTCTGATAATGATTTTTTCTGAATCTGCTGCCCCGGCTGCCAAAATGGGTAGCGAAATAGGCTATAAGAAGAGAAAATTTGAATAATGAATTAATCATGGGTTTCAATAACCGGTTTTATCAGTCGCCCTAAAAACAGGATACTACCGGAGGGTTTATGACTGATTAGAAACAGAAAAGGATGATCCGCTAAAAACACCGGCGTTGGTAGTTGTATCCCGCGAGTATTAACGACTACTCCGCTGGAAGCAGCCGCTTCGGTTCCTTCTTCATTAACATCAACGAAAGCTTGGTGAATAACCGATTTTAAATACAGTGCTTTGCTGCCATCTATCCCCGAGAAATCAGCTTTAGCGTTAAAAGCATCCGGCATTCCCATAGCGGATAAAGTTTTAGAGAGCTCAAAGCCGGTATTGATCTTAAATTTGGGGAGGAAAACTTTCACTTTCTGCCAGTGTATTTGATTGAACCAAGTTTCCAGATTTTGCCGATTAAGCGAATTTTCTAATTGCGCCAAACCATCACGTTGTCGAGGCAGCAAAATGGTCATTGATAGATGATTGGGAGCGAAAGAAAATTCCAGCGATTCTTCATCCGTTGAATTGCCTACGTAGGGTAATTCAAGTAATTGTAAGTGTTGATTTTCAGCATAGCCAAATTGATTTTTCTGGGTCATCATCGGAACCATGACATTATTATGGGAATTTAGCCAAAATGGGGCATTTTTAGTCTGCTGGTTATCAAATGGCGTGTTCCAACTCCCTTTAAAATAAATAGCATTAACCAATACCAGCCGAGTTAAGCTATCAATAAGACCGGGTTTGATGAGTTGAGTAATTTTTTGTTGCGTTTTTTCCTCAACCCAAGCATTTATTTTTAAATGTGCGGTTGGAAACGCATTTTTAAAATCAATTGAATTTAAGCTGGCATCGTAATTTTGAGCAACTAACTCGCGAAAACTGGGCGAAAATGAATAGCTTGCTTCGCCCCACAACGCATTAGCAACCTGTATTTTAATGTGTTGTTGGGCTTGATTAATTCCTTGTTGTAATTGCGCAAACAGCGGATGAATTTTTTCTGGCGATGAGGATGGAAAATGTAAAACTTGAGCGATTTGCTGAGCAGTGCGGTTACGTGCCCCAGCCGAGGTCATTGCTAGCGCAATAGAAAGACTATAAGGTGAAAAAAATAAGTTACCCGACTCTTGTGCTTTTAATTGAGTATATAATTGGAATGCAAAAGTGGTGTTACTCGCAACGAGAGTGTCTTCTTGCAAATCAGTATCCGCTATGCTTACAGAAGAAAATAACCAAAATAACAAAGTAGCAAAAACCATTAGGGGTGAAAATAAACTGCTTGGTATTATGTATATCATTGGCTCACTCCTGGTTACCCAAAATGAATTAGGTAATCATATCTGCTTATTGAGTTAATATCGATAACTATTTGTCCTGAATTGTCATTGAATTTCATCAGTTATTATCACTCCTCCCTGTTTTCAATTTTCAATAAAATTTCTATGAAAATACCTAGTTAGTTTGGTTGAGAGACTTAAGTTGTAATCCCTCTTGCCCACATTGATTACCGGCTAATTGACAGGCTTGAGTTAATGCCATAGCTAACGATTGCTGACGACATAAGCTGTCAATAATCCCGGCGTTAAAAACATCACCGGCACCTAAAGTATCTATCACTTGGGCAGGTGGAAAAGCCGAGCTATGTAGTAAATCGCCCGGTGGAGTTAAAGCATAAGCACCAGCCGTTCCCCAGGCGCAAATCAGGCAAGCTTGGGGTGCTTGGGGGTGAATTGAATGCAGAAATAATTTAGCATCATCGGTGTGGCTATCATGTTGTGCAAATGTTTTTGAAAATAAAAGGACATCGACTTGAGCAAACAGTTGTTCTATTTGTGGACGTGGTTTTTCGATTTCCAACGAGATCGGTAAATGAGGGTATTGTTGTTTAGCTTGTTTAATCATCTGAACCGTTTCTGTAATTTGACGGGCTTCAAAATGTAGCCAATTAAAAGCAGCTAAATTAATCCGTTGAAAATCATTAAAGCTAAATTCAGGTAAATCGCGATAATGAACAATCGTCCGCGAACCATTTTGTTGATTTAACAGGATATAAGAAGTTGGCATTTTACCTTGAGCCAAAACGCGACATGGGCTGGTATCAATGGCATAATGGGCTAAGTCAGCTAAGACGAGCTGTCCAGCAGGTTCATTAACCCAAACACCACCCCACGTACAACGGTGCCCTAATTGGCTCAGTACGACTAACGTATTGGTGGCGTTACCACCTCGACAGATACGTTGTTTAATGGCTCTGATTTCGGTGTCTTCTGTGGGGTAACTGGCTACGGTGTTGATAATATCTACCGTTGCCGTTCCAATCCCGAGAATATGAGCCATTAACTAAATAACCGCCAAAAATTTTGTGTGGTTGCTTGTCCAATCGTCATCAGGGTTTCTTCTCTCAAATCGGCAATAAATTCAGCGACATATTTCACATAAGCCGGCTGATTCATTTGACCACGATAGGGCACCGGTGCTAAATAGGGCGCATCTGTCTCTATTAGCATATGATCCAGGGGAATTTTTTTCGCCACTGTTTGTAATAGTATAGCACTTTTAAAAGTGACTATGCCGGAAAAAGAAATATAAAAACCCATCTCCATAACTTGTTGAGCAATTTCCCAATCTTCAACAAAACAGTGCATAACTCCGCCTACCGTAGCGGCATTTTCTTCACGGAGGATGCGCAAAGTATCTGCAGTGGCTTCCCGATTATGGACGATCAGTGGTTTACCGATTGCTTTAGCGGCTTGAATATGGGTGCGAAACCGTTGTTGTTGCCAGGTTAAATCACCTTGACTGCGAAAATAATCTAAACCAGTTTCGCCAATAGCGACCACTTTGGGGTTATCGGCTAAATGACAGAGGGTTGTCACATCAGGTTCTGTTTCTAAGATAGTGTTGGGGTGAACACCCACGGAAATAGAAACCTGGTTTAAATTTTGCGCAATGGCTAACAATTGGGGAAAACTGGTTAGATCCACTCCCACACTTAATAAATGGCTAACCCCGTGGTGATGAGCGGTAGCAACTAAGTTGCGGGGATCGCTATGGGGAATTAAATCTAAATGACAATGTGAATCGACTAGCATAATAAATTAAGGATAGATTCTTATATCGTGAAAGTCGGTTTATCTGATTTTAGTAAATTAGCCAAAGAACGTTCAATCTTTTCAGTCGTCCCTTTATACATTTCACCAAAATGAACGCCGATCCCCTGTGGACGTTGCTTTTGCATACCTTTAGGATTAATCCAGGCGACTTTACCGGCAATGGGGGTTTTTTCACCATCATTGAGTAAGGTGAGCAATAAGAATACTTCGTCCCCGATTTTATAAGATTTATCCGTTGGAATAAACAAACCACCGTGTTTCAGGAAAGGTAAATAAGAATGATATAAAGTCATTTCATCCGGGATATTGATTGACAGCATATTACGTTTCATGCCACCTGGACGTTTCATAAAGATGATCTCCTTGGAGAATGTGTTAATTTAACCCATGCGATTGCAATTGATTCTAATAAACCAGTTACTTTCACCGGGGTATTGGCTCTGATTAATTGATAGACTTCGATTTGTTGATCGAGTAAGCTAAATAAATTTTTCAAATCAACTTGTTGACTAAAAAGCAATAAATGAGTTTGATAATCTTGATTGAGAAGATATCGAGTTTGCCCCGTGAGCGCACCGCGGATGATATCTCCAGTCCAACTTAACAACCAGGGTAAAATGGGCACCGTTTCCCCCTGAGTCCATTGTGCAACGACTTTGATCGGATCCATTTTCTCGGTGGCGAGTCGAATCAAACTATCAAACAAGGCTTGTCGTTGAGTCATTGCACCGGTTTCTACTAAAGCGAAAGCCAGTAAAGGTGCTTGTGCTGAGAGATTTAGGAGTAAAGCAATATCGGCTTTATTATTCAAGGTCGGTGGAGAAATCGCTAGACGATTTTGTAACCAAGCTTGGGTTAATTGCCGGTTAGGACGGCTAAAATTAAGAAGTTGACAACGACTCCGTAAGGTGATGATCAGCTGTTGGGGTTGATGACTGACCAAAATAAACAAGGTTTGGGGAGGTGGTTCTTCCAATAATTTTAATAAGCTATTCGCTGCGTGGTGGTTCATTGTTTCAGCGGGGTTGATCAACACAATTCGATAGCGTCCATAATAAGTTGTTAACGAACAAAATTGAATTAATTCTCGGATTTGTTCGACTGAAATCGGTTTGTCTGCCGCGCTAGGATGCACCGAGAATAAATCCGGATGGTTACCCACTGTAACTAAATGACAAGCTTGACATTGTTCACAAGGTTGCCAATTAACCGGATGAGCCTGATTTTCAACTTCAACTGGTTGCTCACATAATAATAAATTAGCTAATCGCTGAGCAAATAAAGTTTTACCCATCCCTGGTGGACCGGCTAACAATAAAGCATGAGATAATCGATTTTGCTGCCAGCAGTATCTCATTTGCTGCCATAATAAATGATGCCAAGGTAACACGAGATTCATGACTTATTTTAAAAATAGTTTAAGCTATCTAGGAAAATCAATGGGGATAGTGCTAAAGAGAGAGTAATTTTAGGGTAACCAGGAATTGCAACCTTACAACTTTAGCACTACCTATTATTTAACTACTTTTTTTCCAGAAGGAAAATTTTTTATTTCAATTTAAGGAACTCATTTTGATGTTAGTTTATAGACAGAGTAATATAATATTTTATATTCCTTCCTTTTCTTTTATGGTAAATAGCTAAGGGTTAGTACGATATTTGCATTCTTTTAGTGATGTACTTTGTTAGAACCTAGGGCTTACGTTTAACGTCATATATTCAACACAGTTTACTGCAAAGACAGAAACCAAGATGGCAGCTCATATTCTTATTAGCGACGATTCCGTCTCTATTCGGCAAATGCTTAAATTTACTTTAAACGAAGCTAACTATGATGTTATTGAAGCAGAAGATGGTTTACAAGCGTTAGAATTAGCAAAGTCTCGTCCATTTGACTTAGTTATTACTGATGTCAATATGCCTCGGTTGGATGGCTTGTCATTAGTGCGTGAATTGCGCGCCTTATCCACCTATCGGTTTAAACCGATTTTACTACTAACAACCGAATCTGATCCAGAAAAAAAGAAAATAGCCAAATTAGCAGGAGCAACCGGCTGGATTATTAAACCTTTTGATCCAGATAAATTGCTTGCTGCACTTAGAAAAGTGTTGAGGTAACCCACTATGCCAGTGGATTTAACAGAAGTCCGAGCCTTGTTTTTTGAAGAAAGTTTTGAGAATCTCGATCTCATGGAATCCAATCTCTTGGATTTAGAAATTGGGAGCCTTAATAAAGAATTAATTAATAGTATTTTCCGTGCTGCCCATTCAATTAAGGGGGGTGGGGGTATTTTTAAGTTAGAACAACTCGTTACCTTTGCTCATGTTGCAGAAACTTTGCTGGACGAAATGCGTAATGGCGAACATCTGATTACGCAAACGTTGATTGATTTATTACTCCGTGCAGTAGACATCATGCGGATGATGTTATCTACTTTGCAAGAGAATGCCACTTGCGATATGCAGCCGGTACAGGCTTGTCAACATGAACTGTTGAATACTGTGAAAAAATCAATGGCAGATAAACAAGTAAGAGAAGAAGCTTTGAAGTATGTTGAGCTACCACTGGAACCCACTCCAGTTAGTTCTGCTCCACTGGTACCCGATAATTTACCTCAGTGGCAGATTATTTTTAAACCGCACCCTTCCATGTTAACTAAGGGGAATGATCCCATTAATCTGTTTCATGAATTATCGAATTTGGGATCACTCGATATTAAAGTAAATACCAGCCAATTACCCAATTTGAATGACTTAGATCCGCAATCTTGTTACTTAAGTTGGGAACTGACGTTGCAAGCTCAGGTAGAGCGAGCTATAATCGAAGAGATTTTTGAATGGGTCGAAGACGAATGTGAACTTCAGATCACCAGTTTATCCCCATCGCCTTCCTCCTCAGTGACGGGTTCTGAACCGACCTTTCCAGTGTTAGCTACGGTTGAACCAGAAGAGTCAATTGCTACTAACGAGTTAGTTGTTCAAGAAACTAGCCAATCAAACTCTGAACCCACCAGAGAACCTCTCTTCGCCACTCCCGCAACAATCACCCCACTCAGCAACGACATGATGACATCAGCCGTTCCTCCTTTGCAACCCCAAACGGCAGTCACGGATAAAATCCCTATGCCATCTCCCAGTTCTGTCGGTAACAAAGCAGCTTTAGAATCGATACGGGATAATAATGCCAATCCCAATTTAACTCATCATACTGCCGAAGCGAATTCCATTCGGGTTAATATCGATAAAATTGATAAATTGATTAATTTAGTCGGCGAATTAGTCATTACTCAATCCATGTTAGATCAAGTCAAAGATCATTTGGATCATACTCATATGACCCAATTGCACAACGGCTTATCACAACTGGAACGCAATACGCGAGAATTGCAAGAAAGTGTGATGCGGATTCGCATGTTACCGATTAACTATTCTTTTAACCGCTTTCCACGATTAGTTCACGATTTAAGTACGCAATTGGGCAAAAAAGTCGAATTAAAATTATCGGGGGAACATACTGAACTCGATAAAACGGTCTTAGAAAAAATGAGTGATCCCCTCGTCCACTTAGTTCGTAATGCGCTCGATCATGGCATTGAACTGCCCATTCAACGTCGTGCAGTCGGTAAGATCGAAACCGGGCGAGTACATCTCCATGCGTTTCATCAGGGTGGTAATATTATTATTCAAATTAGTGATGATGGTGCGGGTTTTGATTTAGAAAAAATTCAGCTTAAGGCGATAGAGAAAGGGTTATTAACCGCAGAGGACTATCCAACTGAAGAACAACTCTATGAATTTATTTTCTTACCGGGCTTTTCTACCGCTAAACAAGTCAGTAATTTATCCGGGCGTGGTGTGGGTATGGATGTGGTACGTCGCAATATTCGGGCATTGGGTGGTACGATCGAAGTGGTTTCTCGACCTGGCAAGGGTTCAACTTTTACGATTCGCTTGCCGCTCACTTTAGCTATTTTAGATGGACAATTGGTACGAGTGGGTAAAGAAATTTATATTTTATCGTTACTGTCCATTATTGAATCCTTACGAATTAAGCCCAACTTGGTGAATTCATTGGCGGGAAAAGCCGAAATTTATCGCTTGCGTGAAGAATATATTCCCATTTTACGCTTGTACGGTTTGTTTGATATTACACCCAGTACTACCCAATTAGATCAAGGATTATTAGTGATTGTTGAAGGAGATGGTCAAAAAATTGGTTTATTTGTCGATGAACTCCTTTCACAACAACAAATTGTGATTAAAAGTTTAGAAAGCAATTACCAACAAGTGCAGGGTATTTCCGGTGCGACTATTTTAGGGGATGGCAGTGTGGCTTTAATTTTAGATGTTGCTGGGTTGATTCAACTTTTTTATAGTCAAACTCAACTATCCCCACTTCGCTCTCGTTTGGGTTTTAGGAGTGCATCATGAACGCTGATATAGCCAATATGACTAACAAATATCTTACTTTTGTTTTAGCCACTGAAGAATATGCCGTCGACATTTTACGAGTACAGGAAATTAAAGGTTGGAATAAAATCACGACGATTCCCAATACTCCTCACTATATCTGTGGCGTTATTAACTTGCGTGGTACCATTGTACCCATTATTGACTTACGAATGCGTTTTAATCTCGACCGTTTGGAATATGGACCCATGACGGTGGTGGTGGTGGTCAAAGTCATTTCTAGCAAAGGTAAAGAACGCACTATGGGAATCGTGGTTGATGCGGTTTCAGATGTCTACGATGTCAGCGACAATGATATTAAACCACCACCCGATTTTGGCAGTTCTATTAGTACCGAATTTATCAAAGGTTTAACGACCGTTGATAATAAAATGGTGATTGTGCTCGATATTGACCGCTTGCTCAATTCGAATGAATTAGCTATTGTTGAAAATGTTTCTGAACCAACGAGTAATGGCTAATAGGACATAATAAAGTTAGTTTTTAACCGTGAGCGAAACTATTAGAGCCATTTCCACTCCTCGTATTCCAACAACCCTAAATTATCATGATTAAATAACGATACCTACCCTTATTCATGAATCGCTCTTGTTTCCCTTGCTCCCATTTCGGGGGCATTTCGAGAAAAAAGCGGTTGTATTTAACTGCGTCCCGCAAATTGACTTCCCGGTAGAGGAACCCTACATCATGCACTGGCTACTAAACACCTTATTCAGTATTAAAACATTATTAAATATACTATTTTTACTCATCCTCTTCAGTTTTAGCTCAATTGCTTATTTTACCAATGAAGAACGATTAACTGATAAACAAGGGGAAGATTTTCAAGAACAACTCCAAACCAGATTAGAATTACTCGCACACATCCGCGAACACTTTGGCTATGGTGGAATTATTCACCATTTCAACAATTATTTATTACGTCAGCAAGCGAGCTATCGAGAACGATTTGAGCAAAGCTTTACACAATTACAGGTAGCACTCACTCAGTATAAAACGCTGCCTAACTTAGCCGCAGAGGAGACTAAAACGATAAATGAAGTTATTACAGTTGCTCAACAATATAATGAAAATATTGCTGTAATCGCAAAATTGATTCAAGCTAACCAATCAATCCCCCAAATTGATGCGATAGTAAAAATCGATGATAGCCCAGCATTAAGTGCGCTAAGTACCATGACTGCTCGGTTTAATGACTATGTTCATCAACAAGGTGAACAATTAGAGCAACAAGCACAATGGGATCGACAGGTGGTGTTTGCCAATATTATTACCATGATGATCGTGATCAGTATTTTTCTGGTTTGGCTCACGCGTCATATCTCTTGTTACTTGGGTAAAGCCGTGAATATTGCTAATAACATCGCGACCGGTAATCTGGCTAACGCCATCGGCACGATTCCTCACAATAAAATTGGTCAGTTGCTACAATCCCTTGCGCATATGCAGGTGCAATTACGCGAACGCTTCGCTGCAGATAAACGGATTGCTGAGGAAGCATTACGGATTAATCGGGCTTTAGACTGGGTAACCACCAGTATCTTGATTACCGATAACACGTATAAAATTATCTATTGTAATGAAACTGCACAACATCTTTTTCAAGCCAAACAAGATGAAATTCGTCAGGAATTACCTTTGTTTGATGCGGATCATTTATTGGGCAACCCGCTCGAGGTTTTTCATCGAGATCCCGAACATCAATACCAATTATTATCGCAACTTGTTCATAGTCATCACGCCACGATAACGATAGGCAAAATCACTTTAGACCATACTATTACGCCGATAGTTAACGCTGCTGGTGAACGCTTAGGTTTAGTTATTGAGTTCCGGGATCGTACCCTGGAAGTGGCTACCGAACAAGAAATTAATCACGTTATTTATGCCGCTTCTCAAGGTGATTTTCAACAACGGATTAATCTTGAAGATAAAAGTGACTTCTTTAAAACCTTTAGTGAAGGGTTGAATCGAATTATGGATTTCACCCAATCTGCAGTAGGCGATATTATGCGGATTGCTGCGGCGCTGGCAACGGGAGACCTTTCGCAACAGATTGAAACGCATTATGTCGGTGCTTTTCATCAACTCAAAAATGACATTAATATTACCGTTGACAAATTGACCGAAATCATGACTTCCATTTCCCAAGCAGCCGCACAAGTCAATCAAGCGGCTAACGAAATTTCTCAAAGTAATATCAGTTTAAATCAACGGACTGAACAACAAGCCGCTTCTTTGGAAGAAACCGCCGCCAGTATGGAACAAATGACTAGTACGGTCCAACAAAATGCGGATAATGCTAAACATGCTAGCCAACTTGCGCTCACCGCCCAAGATCGAGCAGAAAACGGTGGGGAAGTGGTCGGAGCCGCCATCCAAGCTATCACCGAAATTAATCGCAGTAGCCAAAAAATTACCGATATTATTAGCGTTATTGATGATATTGCTTTTCAAACCAATTTATTAGCACTCAACGCTGCCGTTGAAGCCGCACGTGCGGGTGAACAAGGGCGTGGTTTTGCAGTAGTCGCTGCCGAAGTACGAAACTTAGCGCAGCGCAGTGCAGCCGCCGCTAAAGAAATTAAAAAATTAATAGAAGACAGTGTTCTTAAAGTAGAAGAAGGTACTCAACTCGCTCATAAATCTGGAGAAACGCTTAAAGACATTGTGATCGCGGTTAAACAAGTGAGCGATATTATTGCCGAAATTGCCGCTGCCAGTCAGGAACAGTCTTCTGGTATCCAGCAGGTAAACAAAGCCATTGTACAAATGGATGAAATGACCCAGCAAAATGCGGCTATGGTGGAAGAAATGACCTCTGCTAGTCAGTCCATGAGTGAGCAAGCAAGTGATTTACAAAGACAAGTTGCTTTCTTTAAACGCGGTCAGTTTAATCTCACTCAGGATATTAAAAAATCAATACCGATTAATCGTCTGGCTCACCAACCGGTGGTTACTCCCATTAAATCGCCTAAGTCTTCTGCCGCCAAATCCCGGGTAGTCGAGGAATGGGAAGATTTTTAAATCCATTGGAGCAAATTATACTCGCCATTGGCTACTGAAAGCGATGGAAATCAACGGCTATAAATAACTCAATCGCTACCGCAGTCGATTCCCGCTGGGACGGGAATGACGAACTGATGGTGATAGCAACCGATTATTTTAAATACTATTTTCTATCAACCTCACGATACAACCCATTTTTAATCATAACTTTTTGATAAAATTAGCTATATCTAAAAATGGTATTCTTGTCAATTAAGGATTCGTATTAGAAAACAAAATGGGTTGATGAATGTGATGAAGACGGCTAAACCCGATGGGCAAAGCGGTTTTTGGAGTTGAAGTGAGCTGGCTGGAAAAGAAATTGACATTAAAACCGGTATTAAAGTTAATTTCGCTGCGATTAGCATTGACTTCCAGTGAAGTCGGACGACTCGCGGTTAAAAAAGCACCACAAGCTTCCCCAATATCACAAATCAGACCATCATTATTGAAATCGGTACCGGCAACAATGAGGTAAGTCCCTTGGGGAACCTGATCAAATTGATAAGAATAAATTCCTTGGGTTGCCGAAGTCGTGATTTCCTGAATAGTTTCTGAAGTCTTGGGATCAATGAGCAGAACATAATGTAACCCAGCATTACCAGTCGCATTCGGATCACCTATTTGCCAAATAACTGGAATCTTAACGACATTCGCATTAGTTGCAACCGTAATCGTCGCGGAAAAAGTACCCGTCGCTAAATTAGCACGGTTTAACTTAACAACATATTCTCCTAAACCACTTCCTTCAATTGCTAATGCCCCCTCCGAGTCTGCAAAAATATTTTCGACCTGTAATTCACCACTGCCACTGTTATCGAGAGTCAGTATCAACCGAGTTTGATCCAGACCAAAGTTGAGGGAAGTGGGATTAACTACCAAAAAATGGGGAGGTGGTTCTGGGGCAACTCCACCATTTAATTCAATGGCTGCTAATACGGCTTTTTGCGCATTAAGTAACCCATACCCAAATTGGTTATCGCGTCCTGGTGAACCTAAATCATCCGTGATTTTTCCGCTGCGTAATAAGTTATCGAATTCTGGTGGTGTTAAATTGGGGTTGACGGCTTTCATCAAGGCAATCACACCGGCAACATGGGGGCTTGCCATCGAAGTACCCATCGCCACATCAAAGGTAAATCGAATTTGGGGGTTATTAGTGGCTGTACTTTCATGCCCCACCGTGCTTAGAATGCCATCTGGCATCCCATCGCCGTCAACATCTGGGGTTTGATCACCCCCTGGTGCCACGACATCCAGATAATCACCAAAATTGGAATAAGAAGCCCGTTGTTTATTAATATCGATTGCACCTACCGAAATAACTCCATCCAAAGCAGCGGGATAAGAAGGTAGATCAGTATTTTCATTACCCGCTGCCGCAACGACTATAATGCCGGCTTGGCGGGCTTGAGTCATCACTTGTTGAAAGCCCAGCGAAACCTCCGGTCCACCCAAACTTAGATTAATAATATCAGCGGGTTGTGGCGGCACGGTGCCAGAATCATTCGGTAACCCAGCCGCAAAACGGACCGCTTGTTCAATGTCATAATCTGAACCAAACCCATTTTTACCCAGAACACGTAGTGGCATGACTTTAGTTAACCAACCAATGCCAGCAATACCTTGGTTGTTATTGGTTACAGCGGCTATGGTGCCAGCAACATGAGTGCCATGAAAAGAACTGCCGCCAGGTAATCCATCGCCGGGATCAGCCGGATTGGGATCAATACCATCACCATCTTGAGCTATCCGTAAATCCTGAATAAAATCATAGCCTGCAATAAGATTACCTTTTAAATCTGGATGATTTAATAAGGCACCGGAATCAAGAATGGCAACAATAACTGCCGAATCTCCCACGGTGATATCCCAAGCGGGCGGCAAATTCATCAGTTTTAGATTCCATTGATGGGGATACAGTTTATCATTCGGTTGAACAAAACTTTGCCATTGATAATTAGGACTGGCTTCAAGAATATCGGCACGTTGACGTAATTGTTTGATCAGCATTAAAGTTTCATATTTAGCTTGTAATTCTGGACTGGCAAATTTGAGTTCCTGAGCCGCTAACTGATAAGATTGATCGCGGTCAAAATGGAATAACATGCGCCGCGACGTATCTAGTGATTGTGTCTGTAATCCGAGACTATTCATAACACTTTGTGCTTGATAGTGATTATCCGGTGAAAATTGCACAATCACTTCACCGGGTCTAAATTGATCACTTAAACGCATCCCGTTTGAAGTTAAGGTAATATCCTGACCAATACTTAAAACATAATTGGAAGCACCTCGGTAAGCGTTTACTTGGATAAAATAGTGCCCGGCAGCAGTGACTTTAAAACCTTCTACATCTTGCTCACCGGTTGACGCATTAATCACCACGCCATTTGAATCTAATAAAAATAAGTCAACATCATTTCGCCCCAAATCCTCACTGGCAACAAATAAGTAAATAATTTGCCCAGCCCGCAAATCGACTTCATAATAATCGTCAATATCTCCCGTCCGTTGAAAATACCCACTTGGACCTTGATAGGGTTGATTGACATAACCACCTAAAATAACCGGATTAGGTAGTTTTTGTGCAGTCTCTCTATAATTATTATTGGTTACTAGCGGTTGTCTATCATTAACATCATTATCAGTTGCAGTATTATTGGCGACTAAAATATGCCCGCTGAGCGTAAAACCAGTGGAACTCTCACTAGAAGAATCTGCAGAATCGCCACTATCATTACAAGCAGCGATGCTCAGGGTAAGGAATATAATGGCTAATCGGTTATGTTTTAATAACATAAATATACCTTCTGGATATGGAATGAGTTATTCTAATTCTTTTCTCCAGGCAACAGAAGTAAGATATATAATTTAAGGAAATGCTATTAAGTTAAGCTATAACTCCCCCTTTGACCAAGGGGGGGCATGGAGGGGGGTATCCTGGGAAGTCAACCGCTTCAAATCCCCCCTCACCCCCCTTTTTCAAAGGGGGGGATCCTTAACTTAATGGCATTGAATCTAAGGAGTCACCTTATCAGGAGTTACTGCTGGCTCAGGTTGAGTTACTGTTGGCTCAGGTATAGTATTATTCTCTGTATCTGCCGGAGGCGGACTATCCTCTTCTTCTTGTAATTCGATGGTGTATTGAATTAACCAATTATTGATACCCTCTAAATCTTTCACATTCAATATACCCACTGCTTGCTTGAGTCGTAAAGTATTTAATACATAATCGTAACGAGCACGAGAATAATCCCGTTGCGCACGTAATAAATCCCGTTGCGCATTAACAACATCTACTGACGTTCGCGTGCCCGATTCAAACCCGATTTTTATCGCTTTCAAGGCAGTTTCTGTTGAAATCAGCGCCTGTTTCAAGGCTTTCGCCCGACTGATATTGGCTAACAAGGTTAAAAAAGCTTGCCGAGTTTGTAACTCAACCACCCGTCGCTGTTGTTCCAGTTGATCTAAAGCTTGAATATGTCGTTGTTTAGCTTCCCGCACCCGAGAACGAATGGCACCCCCTTCGTATAAAAAATAGTTAAGTTGTACCCCAATCGTATTTTCTGTGGTTAGCGTGTTGGGTGCCTCATCTCCACGCAAAATATCACCATAACGATGTTGTCCTACTAAATCGACTGTTGGCAAGTGAGCCGCACGTTGTTTTTCGATTTCCTGCCGAGCCGTTTCAACCGCATATTGAGCTGATTGCAGTTGAGGATTTTGTTTAAACGCAATTTCAGTCCAAGCTTCAACCTCTTTCGGTTGAGGCTCTAACAGGGGCGCGTCAGCATTTAAAAAAGCTAACACACGATGATAATGTCCGGTGATTTCTCGTAAGCCTTCAAACGCATTATCTAATTCATTTTGCGCTTGAATTTCGTCCGCTACTGCTAAATCATAACCGGCTCGTGCTTCTTCGACATCGGTGATAGCAATTAAGCCAACATCAAACCGTTGTTGAGCTTGTTCCCATTGACGTCGAAAGGCTTTTTTGGCACTCCCAGCAAATTTAAGATTATCATGGGCAGCGAGCACGGTAAAATAGCGCTCAGCGACTCGTTCCAGCAATTGTTGTTTGGCACTTTCATAGTTAGTTTCCGCTTGACTAATCTGGCTATCAACTTGTTCTAATTGAATTTGCCGATCACGTTGATACAGCGCATAGTTCAGCGAAACATTATAGCCGGCGCTGGTATTTTCAGAGTGATTGCCATACATCCAATCTTGAGTTCGCCAAGTCTCGGTAACATTACCGCCTAAAGTGACTTGGGGTAATAACAAGGCACGGGCTTGCGGTTGTTTTTCTAAGAGCGCGAGACGTTCTTGATTAACGATTTTAAGTTGCGGATCTTGTTGTTCAGCCAGTTGGTAAATCTCTAGCAAAGTTTCGGCTTGAAGGGCTTGGCTTAATAGGTAAAATACGAATATCAATAGTTTTTTACGCATATTGGTTATCAGTTATTAGTTAACCGCTATATGTTATTAAATAACCGCTATCAATTATCAATGAACAGTTATCAGTTATTAACTAATAGCAAATTGTTATTAAATAACAGCTATCTGTTATCAAATAATAGCGGTCGATTATCAAATAACCGCTATCAGTTATTAATAAACGTTTAGCCGTTATCAAGAAACAGCCACCCGTTATCATGTAATATGAAATTATTATCAATCAATGTTAAATCATTAATTAATTACAGTAACTGATAACTAAAATATTACAGAATAAAACGTTGGGGTGAAGCAGCACCTAAAAGCGGAGGCAATACCGTTTCAAATAATAGCTCTCGGTTAGTTTTAGTTTGATTGACTCTAGTAATTAACTGCGCTTGCATAATCGGTTCTTCACCAATAATGGCAAATAGACAACCGCCTTCAATTAATTGATTTTGAAAATGGGATTTTAATACCGGAACCGAACCCGTTAACACAATCACATCATAATCAACATCCGTATTCCAACCGTTAATCGCATCACCAACTTGTAAGGTCACATTGTTAATATTTAAGGCTTTGAGTTTAACCGCCGCTGTTTGAATAAATTCGGGAAAGATATCTACGCTATCAACATGTTTAACCGCTTTAGCCAGTAATGCGGTCAAGTAACCACTCCCGGTACCAATTTCTAAGACAGAATCATTGGGATTCAGTCGCAGGGCTTGTAATAACCGCGCCTCAACTTTGGGTGACATCATCATTTGACCCTGTGCTAAAGGAATATTGATGTCAGCAAAAGCTAATTTACGGTAATCTTCAGGTACAAATTGTTCTCTGGGTACGCTAGCTACCAGATCTAAAGTCCGCTGATCCAAAACATCCCAAGGACGAATTTGTTGTTCAATCATATTAAAGCGGGCTTGTTCAAAATTGAATGGCGACATAGTCCCTTCCTAAAGTAAATGATCTTGCAAATAACGACAGTATTATATAGTGTTGTCTATTTAAACGGCTAGGGGTGCCTTAGTGGGCTGAGAACATACCCTTTGAACCTGAACCGGATGGTACCGGCGTAGGAAAGCACATACTAACTGGTTTCTCTTGCGCTGGATATGATTTTCTTAATTAAGAAGGCAATAATTTATGAGCGCAAGATCTCAAGCGATTTTAACTCCAATGACGCAACTGGATCCGAGCACCACCCAACCTTTTCCACAATCGCAAAAAATTTATGTGACTGGCAGTCGTCCCGATATTCGGGTACCGATGCGGCAAATTACCCTAACGGATGCGAACATCAATCCCGCTATCGTGGTGTACGATCCGTCCGGTGTCTACACTGATCCGCAAGTGAATATTGATGTGTGTCAGGGATTACCCAAAATCCGTCAGGCTTGGATAGCCGAGCGAAATGATACCGAGGTATTATCAACCGTCAGTTCTGATTATGGTCAATTTCGTCGCGCTGATCCTCAATTGCAGGCGCTACGTTTTCGCGGTAACCATCAACCACGTCGTGCAAAAGTGGGTCACAATGTCACGCAAATGCACTATGCTCGCCGCGGAATGATTACTCCAGAAATGGAATTTATCGCTATTCGAGAAAATCAGCGGTTAAATGAGATCCGCGATCCACAATTGTTAAATCAGCATCGTGGTGAAGCGTTTGGTGCCGCGATACCGAAAGAAATTACCCCCGAATGGGTTCGAGATGAAGTTGCCCGCGGACGTGCTATTATTCCGGCTAATATTAATCATCCGGAATTGGAACCCATGATTATTGGGCGTCACTTTCTCGTTAAAATTAATGCAAATATTGGTAATTCAGTGACAACCTCTTCTATCGCTGAAGAAGTAGAAAAAATGGTCTGGGCTATTCGTTGGGGTGGTGATACTGTGATGGATTTATCCACGGGGAAAAATATTCATGAAACCCGCGAATGGATTTTACGCAATTCGCCGGTGCCCATTGGTACAGTACCGATTTATCAAGCGCTGGAAAAAGTCGATGGTCGAGCAGAAGAATTAACTTGGGAAATCTTCCGTGACACTTTAATCGAACAAGCCGAGCAAGGTGTTGATTATTTTACAATTCATGCTGGCGTTCGGCTCGCTTATGTCCCGCTCACGGCTAAACGGTTGATTGGCATTGTGTCGCGCGGCGGTTCAATTATGGCAAAATGGTGTTTAGCGCATCACCAAGAAAATTTTCTCTATACCCATTTCACCGAAATTTGTGAGATCATGAAAGCTTATGACGTGGCGTTCTCACTCGGTGATGGACTCCGTCCCGGTTCCATCGCGGATGCCAATGATGCTGCTCAATTTGCTGAATTAGAAACGTTAGGCGAACTCACTCAGATCGCATGGCAACACGATGTCCAAGTGATGATAGAAGGACCCGGTCATGTTCCCATGCACCTCATCCGCGAAAATATGGAAAAACAACTTCAAGTTTGTCAGGAAGCCCCTTTTTATACTTTGGGTCCTTTAATCACCGATATTTCTCCGGGTTATGACCACATTGCTTCCAGCATTGGTGCAGCGATGATTGGTTGGTATGGTTGCGCCATGCTGTGTTACGTTACGCCCAAAGAACATCTTGGCTTACCGAATAAACATGACGTGCGTGAAGGCATTATTGCTTATAAAATTGCCGCTCATGCCGCTGATCTCGCTAAAGGTCATCCTGGCGCACAATTGCGTGATAATGCGATTTCTAAAGCCCGATTTGAATTTCGTTGGGAAGACCAATTTAACTTAGGCTTAGATCCCTTACGAGCACAAGCCTTTCACGATGAAACGCTTCCCAAAGCTGCTGCCAAAACTGCCCATTTTTGCTCCATGTGTGGACCACAATTTTGTGCCATGAAAATCACGCAAGATGTTCGAGATTATGCCCAACAAAAAGGTATCCAGGATCTCAATCAAGCCGTCGAAACCGGACTAAAAGAAAAATCGGCAGAATTTAATACGCAAGGTGGCAAAATTTACCAACCAACCAAAATAAATACTTAAACACAAATAAACTCGTGCCTGAAAATCGGACCGGTCTTGAAAACCGGTCCGGTTTGAAATATTACCGTTTCCCCCCGTAGTTAATTTGAGCAACTTATGATAATCGGTCTAGGTATTGATATTATTGAACCCGCTCGCATTCACAATGGCATTGACAAATATGGTGAAAAATTTTTACAGCGTCTGTTTACGGAACAAGAAATAGCTCTATGTCAACGTTATCATTATCCGGTTGAACACTATGCGGGCAAATTTGCGGTTAAAGAAGCCTTTATGAAAGCGATTGGCACCGGCTTAACTCAAAACGTCACTTTTAAAGAGATTGAAGTGCTTAATCGCGACAGTGGCGCACCCTACATTGTAACTCAGGGCACAGCGGCAAAAGTAGCCGCACAATTAGAAGTGACTCATATCCATGTCAGCTTATCGCATGTGAAAACGGTAGCAGCGGCGGTGGTGGTGTTAGAAAAATTAACTTAACTGGTCACAACAAAGTTGAATAGCACCGTAGGATGCGCTGAGGAACGAAGCGCATCATTTCGCGATATTATCAAAGATGCGCTTCGCGTTGCTCAGCACATCCTACCGTGCTCTCTTTCCCCAAAAAGCTATGCATTACCCATAAACAGCAAGTGGTTCAAAATGCTACCCAACTCAAGGTATAAAATAAAATACCGCTAGAAAAAAATCATCACCACAACTCACTAATACGAATTTAAAGTATTCTTAAGTTTGTTGTTCTATATGCAGTTGCCAACGTTTAAAAGCGGCAGATAATACTTCCGGTTTAACTGGTTTAGACATATAATCGTCCATTCCAGCGGCAAGACAGGCTTCTCTATCACCTTGCAAGGCATGAGCAGTCATGGCGATAATATAAGGACGTTGTTCTGGTCGCCACCGTTCATGAATGCGCCGAGTGGCTTCCAGTCCATCCAATTCTGGCATTTGGACATCCATGAGAACAATATCATAAACATGTTGTTCCACCGCTTGGACTGCTTCTAAGCCATTGTTAGCAATGTCAGCGGTATAACCCATCCGTTTAAGAATTAATTGGGCTACTTTTTGATTAGTCAGATTATCTTCGACTAACAAGATGCGTAAATTTTGTAAAGTACGTTGGATTTTAGGCGTCGTCACAATGGCTGTTTCTGGTTTTGCCGAGTTATCAAGTAAGGGTTCAACGGATACTTCCATCACCACGGTAAAATGAAAAGTGGAACCTGGAGAAGTATTATTCTCAACACAAAGTGTTCCGCCCATTAACTGACACAGTTGCTTACCTAAAGCCAATCCTAAGCCAGCACCACCGTAACGACGGGTAGAAGAGGAATCTAACTGGCTGAAGGATTCAAATAATTGATCCATGCGTTCTTCTGGAATACCTACTCCGGTATCTTTGACTTTGAAATGTAGTTCAATCTGATACTCACTCAACAGACGACCGCTAACGGTTAATTTAACTTCACCAATTTCAGTAAATTTAACGGCGTTATCGAGTAAATGATCCATAATTTGCCGTAGCCTTTTCACATCACCTAAGAGTTTATTCGGCAATTGTTCTTCAATTCGTGAACTGATATCGAGATTTTTTGCGATGGCTTTTGGTAGCACTTTGTTGACTGCCGCTTCGATGGTTTCACGTAATTCAAATTCTTCTACTTCTAAGGCTAATTCACCCGCTTCAATCTTAGAAAAATCTAAAATGTCATCGATCAGTTTCAGAAAGGCATCACCACTCGTACGGACTGTTTCAACGAGTTCAAGTTGTTCTGGGGTTAATTGAGTATCTAATAACAGGTGAGTCATACCAATAACGGCATTCATTGGGGTACGGACTTCATGACTAATATTAGCTAGAAATTCGCTTTTCGCTTTACTTGCCGCCACGGCGGCTTCTTTAGCTTGTAACAATTTTTTCTCTGCTAAACTGATATGACGGAAGACGACAAAGGTAATGACCAAGCCTAATGCTATTGCGATACCACCTAAAATACTCATTAACCAATAAGCATGTTGGTAGGCTTGAACCGCTTGTTGTTCAGCCAGGCGTGACGCTTTTTTCTGCAAAGCCACCAATCCTTTAAGTGAAGTCATGACCTCTTTTTGCACCGGTAAAACTTTTTTGAGGATTAAGGTTCGAAACGGAGTTGGATCTTCTTCACGTAATAATTCGGTAATTCGGATTTGCACTTCAGCCGTATTTTGACTAAAAGCTAAAGTACTTTTTAAATAAGTTCTCTCAGCGTCGGTTAACGCGAGGTCAAAGAATTGATGATGGGTTTCTAAAAATTTTTTTTCTAACAATTTAAATTTATTGAATATTTCAATTCGTTCTGCCTGGGTAGTGAGTAAAAATAAATTTTGTAATTTAATCACTTGTTCATGAGTTAATTGGTACATTTCCGTGGCCAACTCGGTTTTGACGTTATTTTCATTAACAATTTTTTCTAAATGACTATTGATAATTCGAATCCTGGATAATCCCGTCAGGGTTAAAGCCAGCAATAATATCATCATTAAGCCAAAACCAATGGTAAGTGATAATTTAGGATCAAGCTGATTCATATTATTCTGTTATCCCCGTTATTAGTGATAACTGAGTTTATAGACTTGTTGTGGTTGTGATTTACCCTTGAGCGTGACCGGTGATAATTTTTCGAGTGGTAATACCATATCCAGTTGATGAATGGCTTGAAGAACGGATTGTGACAAAATAATCTCGCCTTCTTTGGCTAAATCAACCAAACGTGAAGCCACATTAACGGTATCACCAATGACAGTATAGTTCATATAGGTTGGAGAGCCGACATTACCAACAATCAGTTCGCCCTTATTAATCCCAATTCCTAAACCGACTTGAACACCATAAGATCTTTGCCAAGCCGCGTACAAATCAACGAATTCCCGTTGCATTTCAATAGCCGCCTTAAGCGCTCGTGGCACCGCATCGTCTAGATAAAAGGGAACCCCAAAACCAATGAGGAGACAATCACCCGCCATATTGAAAATGGTACCATCATAACGATAACCCACTTCTGTAAGCATAGTAAAAAATTCGTTGAGTAAAGTGACTACGGCTTTGGGTTGCAGTAATTCCGACATCGCCGTAAACCCTCGTAAATCAGCAAATAATATCACCGCTTCTTGACGGTCATGTTGGTTAACTAGGGTAAGTTCCGCTTTTTCCGGATGTTCTAAAATTTCATCAACCCATTTAGGCGAAATATAGCGCTTAAACATATTTTTAAGTTGTTCTTTTTTAGCTTGTTCTAATTGGAGTCGCACTTGTTGATAACGCAGTAAGGAACGTACTCTAGCCATTAATTCTTCGCGATTAATCGGTTTAGAAAGAAATTCATCGGCACCCGCATGAATGCCTTTAATCCGATCCTCCTGTCCGTCTAATGAAGTAATTAACACGACTGGCGTTAACATACTGGCTTCTCGTTCCTTGATTCGTTGGCAAACTTCAAAGCCATTCATACCAGGCATCATCACATCAGACAGGACGATATTGGGTGTTTGGGATATCACCAGTTGGAAAGCTTCTTCCCCACTATGAGCAAGCAAAACTTGATAACCTTCTTCCCGCAAATAAGCGCTGATTAACAGAGAATCATAAGGTTGATCATCCACGACTAAGATCTTAATTTGGTTAGCGTCTGGAAGAGATATCGTGATAGGCGGAGTGGAATAATCTGCGTGGTTAATTTCCTCATCATCGGGTGGATAAGACGGCGTGGTTACCAAAGCAGATAGTTGCGTGTTATTAGGAACCGGGGTTGGCATAGCTATCGATTTATCGCCATGAACCATTACCGGTTTAATGATTGTCTCATTATTTGACGGTTGTCCCAGTTGGGTTAAAGCCAAACTCACTTGACTATATTCCATTTCCAGTTGCGCTAGCCAAGCAGCAGTATCAATCATTTTGGCTGATTTACCGCACTTCTCTAAGGCCAGTGCTAACTGAGCAAACTGATTGGCACCTAAATTACCACTACTCGATTTCAACGGATGAGCAGCTTTGGCAAGGGCGATAGCATCGTTTTGGGTAATGGCTTGGCGAATGGATTCCATTAATACCTGGCTATCTTCTCGATAAGTTTGGATGAGTTCATTAATCAGTTCGGGTTCATCTTCACCAACTAACGTTGTTAAGGTATGGTTGATGTCTTGTACCAATAAAGCAATCTTATTGTCATTATCAGATCCTAATGGTAGCGGCTCATTCGATTGAATACCAGCTAAAGTTTGCAATACTTGTTTAACTTGGTCATATTCTACCTCGATTTGAGCGAGAATGGCGGTACTATTCAGTAAATTATTCTGCTTACCTTGATTCTCTAGGAGTTGACAAAGATGTGCCAGTTGATGCGCACCTAAATTACCACTACTTGATTTAAGTGTATGTGCTGCTTGAGCTAATTGGTTAGGATCATCATTGACTACTGCTTCACGCAATTGTTCTAGGAGTTTAACACTGTCGCTGGAGTAAATTTGAATCAGTTCAGTCATAATTTCTAAATCGGTTGCGCCAATTAATGCTAACAACGTATTTTTAATCTCTGTTTCTAAAGGAGAAATTGATTTTACTCTGCTTGAATCTGGTGTTGTTATCGTGGTCGTTGGCAGCGGTGAAGGGAGTTGCTTCAACTGAGTGATAATCAAATTCAGCGCTTGACTAACCTGCTCATATTCGGCCAGTATTTGTTGTACCATGATATCAAGCTGAGTGAGTTTTTGGGTACGTCCTTGTTGCTCGAGTTGTCTACAAAGTTCCGCCAAAACCGCAGCACCTAAACTGGCACTGCTGGATTTAAGACTATGAGCGGCTTTAACTAATTGATTTAGATTTGGTTCTGCTAACGCCGTTCGTAATTCAGTCGTTAATACGACCCCGCTATCCAGATAAGTCTGAATTAATTCATGCGTGAGTTCTGACTCCTCTTCACCCACTAATTCACGAAGTGCCGATTGAATTTGTTGTTGTAGTTCTACTAATGAAGTTGTGTGGTTAGCCGGTGTTGTCACTGATAAGGATGAGTTATCCGAATTTGGGGGTTGAATGATGGAATCAATTGGAAAAGTGAGTTTTTCTGGCGGAGAAGTTGGAGTGGTAGCCGAGGTATTATTATAATAAGGACAACGTGTTAGCGCTAATTCTAATTCTTCATGCCGCACTGGTTTAGGCACATAATCATCCATCCCAGCTTCGAGACACTTGTCTCGATAACCCCGCATGGCATGGGCAGTCATGGCGATAATATAAGGGCGACATTTCAGGGTTTGCGGATCCAGTTGACGAATATAGCGAGTCGCTTCGATGCCATCCATTTCCGGCATACTGACATCCATTAAAATCACTTCATAAGGTTGCCTTATCACCGCCTGTACGGCTTCGAGACCATTCGCCGCAATATCGGCTGAATATCCCATGCGATTTAAAATAAGTAACGCGACTTTTTGATTAGTCAGATTATCTTCTACTAACAAAATCTGTAATGGATGTTGATAACTCAGTCGTTGAGTAGCGACTAGCGGCGGTGGATTGAGAAAAAGTTTATTTTCCCGTTTGGCAAATAAATCTAATAAACAATTAAACAGTTGATGCGATTTAACCGGTTTGGTCAAGCAGGCAAAAAATAACCCGGGTTCTAAATCGATTTGCTGTCGACTTAAAGAGCTCAACATAACTAAAGGTAACCGTTCAGCCGGATACCATTGTCGAATTTCTTTAGCTAAATGTGCACCATCCATGATAGGCATTTGCATATCCAAAATAGCTAAATTAAACCGGTGATGAACGCGTTGCTGATGATGAAGGAGTTCTAAGGCTTCCGCTGCCGATTGTGCTTCAAGTGGTTGCATTCCCCACGCTTGTAATTGTAGGTTTAAAATCCGCCGATTGGTTGCATTATCATCCACAATTAAGACCCGTTTCCCACTTAAATGGCTATCCGTGCGTCCACCTTGGAGTTCTTCCTCAGAAACGTTATTCATGACCACAGTGAAATGAAAAGTAGAGCCACTACCCACTTCACTTTCAACCCACAGCCGCCCCCCCATTAATTCACATAAATGTTTACTGATAGCGAGTCCTAAACCAGTACCACCGTATTGCCGCGTTGTTGAAGTATCCACTTGACTAAAAGGCAAAAATAGCCGTTCGAGACGGTCACTGGGAATGCCAATTCCGGTATCTTTCACCGCAAAATAGACCTCTATTCTTTGATCTTCTAGCCGTTGTCCAGAGACCAACACAATGACTTCCCCAGTTTCAGTAAATTTCACTGCATTACTCAGCAAATTAACTAAAATCTGCCGTAATCGACTCATATCACCCGATAAGCGGATAGGGGCTTGTTTGTCTAGGAAATAGGCTAATTCTAAATCTTTTTCTGCCGCAACGGCAGCCACTAAATCCAGCGAATTTTCTATACATTCGCATAGATCAAAAGGATGTATTTCTAATTCTAGCCGACCGGCGTCAATCTTAGAAAAATCTAAAATATCGTTAATTAAAGCTAATAAAGCGTCACCACTGGTGCGGACTGTTTCAACAAAATCACGTTGTTCTAGATTTAAATCTGTTTCTAGGAGTAAGCCCGTCATCCCAATAATCGCATTCATCGGGGTGCGGATTTCGTGGCTCATATTAGCTAAAAATTCACTTTTAGTTCGATTAGCAATATCCACCGCAGTCATAGCTTCATGTAATTCTTTTACCATTTTCTCCCAAGCAGAATTATTTTTAGCCAGTTCGGCTGTCCGTAATTGCACTTGTTGTTGCACTTGTTGCTGATAATGAGTTAATTTTTCCTGACAAGTTTGAATATAATCGGCTATTTTGGTTAAGGCGGTTGTTAACCAATTGAGTTCATCTGCTCTTGGTTTATTCGCTATATCCAAGCTATTATTCTTTTTTAGAATAGCTTCATTAATAATAGTTAACCAATGAAATAAGGGTTGAGAAATAAGCCTTTGAAATAAATAAGCAAATAACCCAGCCACCGCTAAACAAACTGATAAAATCAGGATTATTTTTTTTCCATAGTCTTTAACAATGGGTGTCATGATAGTTAAATCAGATTGAATATAGATAGTACCTATTTTCTGATCACGAACCATAATTTCTTCAAACCATTCCATATGCTGATCAGTCCGTTGATAATGGAAAGAAACCGAGTGGGGAGTTGGTGGAGAAAAATGACTGATATCCGGGCGTTGATACTGAGCCGCTATTTCTCCTAAAGCGTTGTAAAGCAGTGCCACCGTGATGTTAGGTTGACTACTGAGTGTCGCTAAGAGCTGTTGAGCTGCCTTCAAATCAAGATTTAATAGTGCATTTTGACTCTGAATGGCCATGAGTTTAACTAATCTTGATTGACTATCCACAATGATTTTTTGCTGTAGCTGTGTTCCATAAGTCATAAAAAAAGCTGAAACAATAAGCCCTATTAATAGGTGACTTATCATCACCATAACAATTATTTTATATTTGATTGATAAAGGTGCAAAAAATGAGATAACAAAATTATTCATAATGCTTTTAAATCAGGGTAAGTTTTAACTTCATGGTATTTTTGCGGTCAGTCAATTTTAAAAAAATCTTTTATTGTAAGGTTAAACTCATTTTTAACTGAACAATCTTGGTTTTAACATGGATTCAAAGGAGTTGGTGTCATTTAAAGGTTAATTTTGGGCAAAGATTATAGAGATGATGTTACGGTAGGTAGGAATATTGTCAATCCTAAATGTCACTGTTGAGGTAGGAATAACAACGGATTATTTTTAATAACTAATTCAATTTACTATGTAATAATAGCCATCTGAATGGGTGTGATAACAATGGGTCTAAAGTCGTTTCAATTTTAAAATAACTTATTATACAAATTAATAATCAAATCATAAGCTTTTCGACCTTGATAGCGACGATACGCCAGTTGGGCTGATTCTAAAATCATTAATTCATTCTGATTTAAATGGGCTGGTTGAGTTTGGATTTTTTCAATCATTAAATGGGCTTGTTCCAATTGAGCTTGATTGAGTAATAACTCAGCTTGGTGATAAGCTTCATTAGCTAAGGTAATCGTTTTATCAACTTCTTGTTGCTGAGCGGACGCCATCGCTTGTTCTAAAAGATCATTCACGGTTTGGGTAGCGTAACCGATTTTAGTTAAACTTTGTCTCATGGTGTTAGCACGCGTTAGGGCCACTGTCATTTTGTAGGCATTGACAGCTTGTTCGGTTGCCAATTTGGCATTCAACCGTGCTTGATTGAATTGACTCGCTTCTAAATAATGCTCTGCGGTGGTTAAACTTTGCTCTGCTATAGTCAAATTAGCTGGGACATAAGCAATTGCCTTCACTTCACGGGCTGCTTTAATCGCCTGTCGAGCATCACTCATCTCTTGAGTGGGTACATAAGCACATCCTACCATAATTGTTATAACAATAAGTATCACTAAACTCGGTCGTTGAAGCAGACGCTGCATGCGTTAACTCCGTATTTTTTCATGAAAAAGCGTAGTTAAAAATCGATAACTATTAGAAAGTTACCACTACAATTATTCACATGTCAAGTCAATAACCGTTAAAATAGATTATTTTTTCATAGCAACCGCTAAAATTATCACTACTGACTACGAGAGAATAAAAGTATGCTAGACATTTTGGTTCTTTACTATAGTCGATATGGTCACGTTGCTCAAATGGCCAAGAAAATTGCTCGAGGAATTGAAGAAGTACCCGGATGCCAAGCTAAAATACGCACGGTTCCTTCAGTCTCTACCGTCTGTGAAGCGATTGCAGCGGATATTCCTCAAGCTGGGCCACCTTATGTCGATTTAGAAGATTTACAAAATTGCGCCGGCTTGGCTTTAGGTAGTCCGACTCGGTTTGGTAATATGGCAGCGCCTTTAAAATATTTTTTGGAACAAACGAGTGGTTTATGGTTAAGCGGAAAATTGGTTGGTAAGCCCGCCGCTGTTTTTACTTCCACCAGTAGTTTACATGGTGGGCAAGAAAGTACCTTACTTTCGATGATGTTGCCTTTATTCCATCACGGTATGGTTCTACTGGGGTTACCTTATACCGAGGCTAATTTACTGACAACTCGAAGTGGCGGCTGTCCTTATGGAGCCACCCATGTCGCCGGCATAGATAATAAAAATCCGCTTTCGAAAGAAGAGCAGCAATTATGTTATGCTCTAGGTAAACGTCTTGCCCAAATGACTTATCAATTACATACCGAGTAATCAATTGAATAGGTTAAGTTAATTCAACCCAACAATCACTTTTTTTAATTGATTCACTTAGCACTAGAAGAGGTAAAAAAACATTAGTATTGTTCGGTTGTATTTTAATAATAACCTCGTCATACTAAAAAGTCTCTATTCATTGGGAAGTGACCCAACTTATCTGAGTTAAGTATTTTTTAAGTCATATCATAAGGTTTAGTTAAATAAATGATGACCGAATACCTACTTATTTTTATTAGTACTGTTCTGGTTAATAATTTTGTACTGGTTAAATTTTTAGGACTTTGTCCGTCGATCAGTGTTTCGACTAAATTAGAACCGGCTATCGGCATGGGATTAGCAACGACTTTTGTATTGACTTTATCATCGATATGCAGTTATTTAGTTTATGATTATTTGTTAATCCCCTTCGGATTGGACTTTTTGCGTACCATTACTTTCATTTTTGTCATTGCAGTAGTCGTACAATTTACTGAGATGGTGATACATAAAACCAGTCCTTTATTATATCAAGCTTTAGGTATCTTTTTACCTTTAATTACTACGAATTGTATTGTATTAGGCGTTGCTTTATTAAATGTACAAGCGAAACATAATTTTATTGCTTCTACTATTTATGGATTCGGTTCAGCAATTGGTTTTGCTCTCGTGTTAGTGTTATTTGCAGCGATCCGCGAACGGATAGCGGTAGCAGATGTTCCCTTGGCATTTAAAGGCGTACCGATTACGCTGTTTACGGCGGGGATTATGTCAATCGGATTTATGGGTTTTGCTGGACTAGTCAAGTAATGGTAGTAGGAATAGCGATTGTTGTCATTGGAGGATTGGCTCTCCTATTTGGCTTATTACTCGGCTATGCGGCCGGTTATTTTAAAATTGAGGGTGATCCCTTTGTTGAACAAATCGAGATGCTACTACCACAAAGTCAATGTGGTAAATGTGGTTATCCGGGTTGTCATCCTTATGCTCAAGCCATCGCTAATCAGGAAGCTGACATTAACTTATGTCTACCGGGTGGCGAAATTACGCGGCATACACTAGCAGAACTGTTAAATCAAGATCCAAACGCGTTGAGTGCGGAAAAACCACTAGAAGAAATTAAAATATTAGCGGTCATCGAAGAATCTCAATGTATTGGTTGCACTCTCTGTATACAAGCTTGTCCAGTGGATGCCATCTTAGGCGCATCGCGACAGATGCACACCGTTCTTGCACAAGAGTGTACCGGTTGTGAACTATGTGTAGCACCCTGCCCAGTAAATTGTATTCAGATGGTCTCGGTGCAACCAACGCTGACTACCTGGAAATGGCCTTATCCGGTGGTTTCATTACCGGTTAAACCACCGCAACTCTTTAAATCTGAAGAGGTGGAATTGTTGTTATGACCCGTTTGTGGCAATTTCGTGGTGGTATTAAACTGGATGGGAATAAGAGCTTATCAAGTGAGCAACCCATAGCGAAAGCCAATTTACCTCAATTTCTAATATTACCTTTATTACAACATATCGGTGTTCCCGCAGAACCGGTGGTTAAAGTGGGGGACAAAGTACTTAAAGGTCAAATTATTGCTCATTGCCAAGCCAATGATTGTTATCTTAAAATGAGTGTTCCTCTGCATGCCTCCAGTTCAGGTACTGTTGTTGCAATTGAACCGCATAGCGTACCTCATCCCTCGGGTTTGACAGCACTTTGCATTGTTATTGAAACCGACGGACGAGATGAATGGATAGAATGTAGCCCCATTATTGATTATACGACACTTTCACCGATGACATTACGTCAACAGGTTGCTATGGCGGGTATTGTTGGGCTTGGGGGCGCTGGATTTCCTTCACACCTGAAATTAAAATCCGCCGGCATAGATACCTTAATTATTAATGGTGCAGAGTGTGAACCTTATATCACTTGCGATGATCGCTTAATGCGCGAATATCCCGATGATATCGTTATGGGTGCCCAAATATTCAGGCATATACTGGGTGGTACTCAGCATTGTGTGATAGCCGTAGAAGATAATAAACCGGCCGCTTATTCCGCTTTATTACAAGCGGCACAGGGACGAGTAACTGTGGTAAAAGTACCGACCTTATATCCAACGGGCGGGGAAAAACAACTCATCCATGTGTTGACCGGCAAAGAAATTGGTAAAGCTCAGTTACCGGCTGATTTTGGCATGGTCGTACATAATATAGAAACGACTCGAGCAGTATACCGAGCGGTTAAAGAAGGCAGACCTTTAATATCAAGGGTAGTTACCGTCACGGGCAACGGGATAGAACAACCGCAAAACCTCGAAGTACTCTTGGGAACGCCAATCCAGGTTATTATTGACCAATGTGGACGTAAATCCGATATTAAACAATTAATTATGGGTGGTCCCATGATGGGATTTACCTTACCTCATGACCAGTTGCCGGTCATTAAAACGACTAACTGTTTAATTGCTTCTAGTACGCAAGCGATTGAATCACCAAAGCCAACCATGCCCTGTATTCGGTGTGGTGCTTGTGCTCAAGTTTGTCCGGTCAACTTATTGCCACAGCAATTATATTGGTATACCAAAGCCAAAGATTTTAAAACCGCTAAAAATTATCACCTATTTGATTGTATTGAGTGTGGTTGTTGTGCCTATGTTTGTCCCAGTTATCTCCCTTTAGTTGATTATTATCGTTATGCTAAAGCGGAAATCCGTGCTAATGAACAGGAACGTCAAAAAGCTAACCTGGCTCGCAATCGACATGAATTTCGTACTTTCCGTTTAGATCGAGACAAAGCCGAAAAATTAGCTCGACATCAAGCAGCAGCGGCAGCCAGTCAACCCGATAAACAAGTTATCATTGAAGCCGCGTTAGAACGGGTTAAAGCCAAAAAAGTACCCAATCATTCAGAAGAGAAACCTATTCAGGAGGAATCGGTCCATTAACCGAGGGAAATTTGCAGTTTGAACTCATTGCCAGCAAAAAATTTACGCTGCAGTAAAATAAGGCCATTAATTAAAAAATAACCTGATTTTCTTTGACTATGCCATTTAAGCTGTCGACCGCCCCTTACCTGCATCAAGCCAATAGCGTAGCAGAAATGATGCGCCAGGTACTCTATGCACTGATACCCGGTATTGCCATGTATGTTTGGTTTTTTGGTTGGGGAATTGTTATTCATATTTTACTAACCAGTATGACGGCTTTGAGCTGTGAAGCGACGCTCTTGTGGCTACGTGATCGTCCCTTACGACCCTTTTTAACCGATAATAGTGCCTTAGTAACCGCATGGTTACTGGGCTCGGCGTTACCTCCCTTTGCGCCATGGTGGCTTTCAGTACTGGGAACCGCATTCGCGCTGATTTTTGCTAAACATTTATACGGTGGTTTGGGATACAACCCCTTTAATCCAGCAATAGTCGGCTATGCGATGTTATTAATTTCGTTTCCCAGTGAGATGATGAAATGGCCTCATCTGGCTTCGTTGAGTGGCCATTATCCTAGTATAGTAGAAAGTATGAGCATTATTTTTACTGGCCAACCCCTTGGTGGAATCACCTTAGATGCGCTTAGTAGTGCAACGCCTTTAAATACGATGAAAACGCAACTTAATAAGTTTCATACCGTCACGGAAATTAAGCAAAATCCTATCTTTAGTTATTATGGTGCTAAAGGTTGGGAATGGATAGGAAGTACATTTTTTTTAGGAGGCGTTTGGCTCATTTATAAGCGAGTCATTACTTGGCATATTCCCGTTGCCGTCGTTGGCAGTTTATTCCTGATTGCCAGCTTATTTTTCACTATAGATTCTGACCGTTATCCCTCTCCATTTTTTCACCTTTTTGGCGGAGGCTCGGTTATGATTGGTGCATTTTTTATTGCTACTGATCCCGTCAGTGCCGCTACTTCTAATACGGGCAAATTAATTTATGGAATTGGGATTGGTATTTTGATTTATATTATTCGTACCTGGGGCGGTTATCCTGATGGTGTAGCCTTTTCGGTCTTATTGATGAATATAGCCGCACCGCTGATTGATTATTATACTCAACCGCGTGTATTTGGACATTGAAAGTAAAACTGTGTTAGAAGCTCGTATAATCCGCGTAGCCGCTATTTTAACTTTATTTGCCATATTGGGCAGTGGTTTAGTGACTTTTACTTATCAAATCACTGCTCCGCACATTGCCGCAAATGAGCGTGCTACGTTATTGCGTACCTTAAACGCTTTGATTAGTCAAGATCAATATGATAATGATTTATTTAATGATTTTATCTGGGTACAAAACGAAGATTTATTGGGAACCAATCAACCGGTAACCCTCTATCGTGCCCGCCAAGCGGAGCAACCGGTCGCTGTTCTGCTAACCCCGGTTGCTCCTGACGGTTATAATGGAGCTATCCGCTTATTAGTGGGTATCAATTATAATGGTACACTTCTCGGCGTTCGGGTTATTTCTCATCAAGAAACACCGGGTTTGGGTGATTATATTGAAACACGCCGCTCCAACTGGATTTTAGATTTTAAGGGACGTTCATTGACCAACCCCAGTGAATCAGGTTGGAGAGTCAAACGCGACGGCGGCGTGTTTGATCAGGTGACCGGTGCTACCATTACACCACGAGCAGTTGTTAAAGCAGTTCATAAAGCTTTATTGTTTTATCAACAACAACGCAATGCTCTATTTAATAAAGATAATCCATCTTCGTGAACACGAAAAGTTATCATGACATAACGCTTGCTTAGTTAACTTTTCTTCGTACTTCGGCGGGGTTACTCGGTGCATAATTTTGTTGCAGTTGAACTTGCATCATTCCGTCTTCACTCACAATTAATTCAAATACTTCCCATTTATACATAATACTATTCCAGTATTTGTCATCGTTTTCCGGGGGTAAGAGGGGTTCAAACACCTGTTCCAAACCGCCTATCCACAGATGTACTTGTACCTTAGCTTCAACAAAATTGCCGTTTCCTTGGAAATGATGAACTGAATACCGATAAATACCCGGTCTTAATTTTTCCTGACCCGGTGGTGGAGAAATTTCCATAGTTTCCGGTTGACTATTGCTAAAATCGTCGGTATAAAGATGAGCGACTTCATTAATCTTATTACCAAAATAAATATGAAACCGATCTGGCTCATTGTTATAAGAACCCACTAACCCAGGTGCTGGCCCGGTCAAATGCGCATCAAAATCGAGTCGCCGATTGCCATCCCAAGAAAGTACGATCATGATTTGATGATCTGGCTTTAGAGAAATCATTGAATTAATCGGTGGAGGAGAGATAGCGTATTTTTCTCTTTGTTCTAAACGTAATTTTTCCAAATTAAGTTCCAAAGCCATATTATAATAAGTCGTTGTTAACTCCGAATGGTTAGGATTGAGCAAATCCATTTCCTCAGTATATTCACGAACATTATTTAATTGCACCGAATTTCGGAGTGCTATCCCATTATTGTCGTTCATACCACCCACGACTTGAGTATCAGTAAAATCTAATGGACTTATATAACAAGGTGGTTGTTCTGCGCCGGTTAACAATGGTTCTAAATAGAGGGTGTTGGGATCAACCGGATCACTTTGACAAGCTCTAAACACAAAGCTATAAGGAACAGCTATCCATTCAGGAATACCCGTTAAAGGATTTTGAACTAAAGTATCGATAAAAATATTATTTATTTGAACATTATTCACATCAATACCTTGCCCCTGAGTGTCATATAAATTGATTACTAGATTTTGTGCTAATACCATTTTACAAAAGAGCAGGCCGACTACCCAGCCTCCTCCGTAGAAATAACGTTTATAGTTCATAAAAATTCTCCTGACTTAAAAACTTAAGTTCTTTTAGTATATATAGGCAAACTGACCTAAAATAGCAATGAGTTAGAGTATAATTTATTAAAAATAAATCTAAATATCTTTTAGATAACATTCATTTTTTATGACCATTTAAATTATCTCTAACCTATCCTAGTAATTGAATTATAATTATTAAGTGGCTTTATTTTCAAAAAGGCTACACTTGGCATTATACTATTATTTTAATGCGACTGAATCTTTTAATTAAATAATTACACTTTAACCTTTTAGGGTAATACTTGTGTTCGCTAGCATTGTCATTATTCCTGGATTATTATCGGCGTATATCGCCTGGACACAATCACCTCACCAAGCTTTTTTAAAAGTATATATACCGACTTTATTATTATTACCCTCTTATTATGACTGGCCTATTCCAGGAATACCGGATCCCTCGTTTCAATTTGCTGCTATTATCCCGATTTTTATTGTTTGGTTAATACGAGGTTCGCCAGGATGGCAATTTTCGTTACTAGACATCCTGATATTTATTTATGCTTTTTCAGTCGGTTATTCAGAATATATCAATGCCGGCTACAAACCGACCCAAAATTTCTTAGCCAATAATGTGCTGGTTTCAATTCTGTTACCTTATATTTTAGCGAAGAGTTTAATAGAACCAGCTGGTTTGCGAGAAGAATCGGCTAAAAAAATCGTTATTGTGCTCTTGATTGTGGCAACACTTTCTTTATATCAATCACTGACTTTATCACCTTATACGCTATGGCAAAGAGTATTGGGACGTTTTTTTTCTGGTCAAGCTTGGAATTTAACTACTCAATACCGTTGGGGACTACCACGGGCAATGGGACCATACGATCATGCGATTTTAGCGGGTATTATTATGGTGGTCGGTTATCGAATCCAACGGTGGTTAGAATGGAATCAGGTTTGGCCACCACGCCTTCGTTATCTAACTTGGTTGCCTCTACCACCAGCCCGAATTTTTTCCATCGGTTTGTTTGTCGGTGCGCTGATGACATTAGTACGTGGGCCATTAAGTGGAGCCGTGGTAGCCGCAGCTATCCCCATGATTGGACGTTCAAACAAACGTTGGCTCATTTTTTTTGTTATTTTAACGGGTGTTATTATCATTGGTATTCCAACGGTTAAATGGTTTATCGATTATGCTTCTATCGATCCCGAACAAGCGGAAGATGTTAATCAACAAAATGCCGCTTATCGTTGGCAATTAATCATTAATTATATCGATATTGTGAAAGAAAAGATGGTATGGGGATGGGGGCGTTTTGGTTGGCCACAGTCAAAACTGCAAGGATCAATTGATAACCATTTCTTACTGTTGTCATTACGACATGGTATGATGGGATTTGTTCCTTTTGTGGCTATTTTTTGGATTATGATGATTAGATTGTTTTTCTATTCGATGTTACAGCCTTTAACACAGCCACCCACTAACCCATTTGGTTTTACTTTATTGAGTTTACTGTTTGTTATATTCTGGTCAATTGCTACCGTTTGGTTAGGAGGACAAACTGCTGATTTATTATTTCTCATTGTGGGTTGGAGTGAAGGTTATTTACTTTGGGATAGAAAACATTTTTTAACCAATCGGGTTACTCCAATAAAATCTTCTCAGCATTTTAAATTTAAAAGATCTTTATAATTTTCTTCTCATGCCAAATTTACCAACATTATATGCCACTATCCAAAAAAATTGCCATATTTCCGATGGAAATTTTGCGCAAGATTATGGTTTATGCACCTATTTACTGAAAATGCGCCAATTATATCGGTGGGAAAAAAAATTACCCTTGACCGCTAAATTATCGCAACAAGATATTGGCAATTGGCTAATGGCACGTGAGCAATTGTGGGGAAAATTAGCCGCTGAATCCTTTGACTGTATTCCAGTTGCGGATAAGTGTTACGATCCTTTTGATACGATTGCGATTAATCGAGTCTTATTACCACAAGGCTTAGTTTATAGTGGTGGTTATGGTCATTTTGGTAAACCACTGTTTTTTATAGGTTGTTTACATCAGCACGAATGGCGAGAAGGGTTAGAAATTTTCATCGTTGCCGAGGAATATGCCCGTGATTTGACCGCACCACCGGCAATGAGTCAAAATAAAATGATATTTATTCGCCAAGAAGCGTTACGACAAACTTTATGGGAAAATATCGAAGCCTGGAATTGGAAAAAAGCTGAAAATCACTTTGTCCAACTGTTAGAAATTTACCAAGCCCATCAAAATTTAGAAGCAGCATTAGATAAAATGACCCAAGATGAAATAGACAGTTTAATTTATCATGAAATCGGGGAAGTAAAAGTAGGTCAATTACTTGGAGAAGATTGGGAAAAAATGTTGATAGCGCTTGCGGGCACGAAAGCGGAATGGTTTGCCCGGGCAGTACGTGATCATCTGGCTGATTGTTTAGTGACTTTACCTCGAATCCTCGAGCAGGCACAAACGTCTACTTTACTACTTTATCTGGCTAATTTGAAAGGAATACGAAAAGCTTTGTTTCCCAGTTTGCTCACCGCCTGTCAACAAGGGTTGCAAACAAAAAATAACCGCCTTTCATTGCAGCAAGTGGTTAACAAAGGGCAAAATTATTGGTTAACGGTGGCTCAGTCTTTACTCGATTTATATCAAACTCATCCTCAAGAAAGTACCCAGCTAATAATTAAGCAGATGGAACAAATTAGTCTTTAGCAGTTTATATAAACAATACTTTGGAGCGTTTTGGGTAGATTTTAAGAGGCCCAGCGGCGTTACACTAACACATTCTACGTAAAATCAATTACTTATTTCACTTAATGCTAAACAAGCCACTAATCACTTGAATTTGGATGGGGTGCTACCAGCGGATTTAATTTTTCATCACGCAAGCCAACTAAAATACTCTCTCCGGAGGCGGCTACTTTGAGTTCGCCATAACGCGCATTTTCATAATATTGGGCGTGCCCTTCTTGGAAAAAAAAGGACTCTGCTCCTAAACGAATCCCGTGTTGGCGTTTACGAAAGCGGAGTAACAGTTCATTTTTCTGTAAAGGAATCGTTTGATTATAAACACGTTTAAATTGAGCAATGTGTTTATCATCTCGCTCTATAACCAAGGCACCATTTTTATCTACCTTCCATAATTCGGGTTCATTCGCTATTTTATAGCGTAATACCAGGTAATCACCTTGGATTAAAGAACGCGGATCACGTGGCGCTAGTTCTAGTAACAGGGTAGTACCTTGAGCTAATAATTGTTCTTTTTGATAAATAGCGAAATTAACGATTATTAGTATTACCACAGCGATAACTAAGATCCCGATTCGACGCATAGGTTATTTACTCTCGGTGGGGAAGTTGCTTCAAAAGCCATCGTAGCCCTAATAATGCTGAGCCAGAACTCACTAAGGTGATTGATTTCATCAGTAAGGTAAGTTCTAAATGGTAATAGTAAGCCACTAAAAATACTGTAAAAAACAGAGTAGCACTTCCCATTAAAACCCGATTACCTCTTTGGAAACCTAAAACCATCACGATTATAGTCGCTATAATACCGGGTGCCTGATAAAACAATAAGCCAATTAAAAAAGTTCCTCCGAGTAAAATAATACCGTTTGCAGAAGCCAGCGAAAAATTATGGTTATGTAACAAAATAGATTCCAAGCCTAAAAGCAACATAACTAAGCCAACGGTTGAAAATGACCAGGTTATTAATGGTATTCCTGGTACTCCTATTAACCCGGAAGGTAATAACATTATGAACAAAGCGATAACGAGACCATATCCTAAAGGTGGATAGAGTTCAACCATTATTTCACTCAGTTGGTGTTGGCTCTCTTTTAACCAACACCAGAGGCTACCCAGAGCGGTTGCTAAAATAATAAAATGAATTCCCTGATAAAAGTGCAACTCATTCAGTAATACAATTAAGCTCGCTATAAAAATTAAGACCGAAATAAATCGGATAATATTGCTTTGATAAAAGTTAAAGAGGAAAAGTTCTAAAACACTACTGGCTAATGCTGCCATCAACATATCTGTCTGTACCCATAAACCGCCTATGAATAAGAGTTGGCCGGTTAAATTTAAAGCTAAAGCGAATTGAGCTAGAAAGAGGGTGTCTTCTTTATAAAAAAGCCTAAAAGACACGGTTCCAACAATAAATATTATTCCCACTCCAATCGCCGAAACCGCCGTATTAGTTAACTGGATGAGAAATAAAAAAACTAACAATGGAGTAACCGCTAGCCAGGCACTTATACCGATTAACGTATTAATAAACCACGGTGTTGGCATTTTTTCTGGAGATATCGTCAGCGTTTGAGTAATTTGTTCAGTGGCTTCGGCTGGTAATAAATCTTGTCCGACGAGTTCATTAATGATGGTACGCAATGTGGTCGGTTGAACCATTATTTTCTTTCCTTTTGCGCATTTTGAGCAATGATAATCAGCCATTTGGTTGCTAAGGTGGCTTGTCCAATAACAACCACGGCTAAAATTAACCAAGTGATTTCCATTTCCAGTGGCAATAATCTACCCATTAAAGTGGTCATTGTTATTAATATCCCCAATAAGCATACAGTTAATAACAATAAATCATATCGTTGGTGACGGTAATACCATAAAGAAAACAGAGTAACTATAACGTAGAGCATAGTCACTCCCGGTAACCAAGGCTTCCATTCTTGTTCAAGAATAGCATATAAAGTAGGTATAATAAGCGTCATTAACGTTATTAGGAATAGAATTTTTCCTAACCAATGTCCTTGGAGCCAAGCAATACCTTGCCGATAAGCATATTCCCAAGCTGAAAGGGCCGTTCCATTGAGAGCAAATAATAATAAGTATAATTTAGTGCTATAAAAAAAATATTCATAATTGATCACTTGATTCCAATAAAGGATAAGACTGAGATTGAATAACGCTAATAATAGCAACCACAGCGGCGCAAATTTACCCATCAACACCCACGGTATGATTAAAATAGCCCACGTTAGAAATAATTCAAAAGCATCTGCCCCGGTTTGATAAATTTGACCAAAAACAGCCAAAAGTACACCGACTAAAATAGCCGTAGCGAGTAAAGCTAATTGACCCGTCAAGCGTTCCAATCCATATCGGGAAGCAAACGCAGCGATTATCAATATACTCAGTTGGATTAAACCAAATCGAGTTAATCGGCTCATTTCTGCCCAATTATAGGCAAAGAAAAACAGGATACCCGATAATATTAAAGTTGTTCCCAGTAATAGTAATAAACTATCAATAAATCGCTGCCATGCAGTTCGATTAGGAATTAACCCAATTAAATATAAAGCTTGATCTAAGGCAGAAGGAGTAAGGTGTTTAACTCGTGCAAGTCGATACAGATAAACAGGTAGAGCCGGACGGTCTAAAGGATCAGTTGGCATAGGTTATTCTCTTTAAGATTAAGATTAGTTTGGTATAAAAATGAGGTAGTATGTTGTTATACCCCCAGAAGTAATCGTTGGCTGGATATTGCTACGTGTGTCCGCTCAATGGGGTTAAATTTTATCTGGGGTGTCGCTCTCGTGTTCGGTGAACCTCTTTTCAATTACTTGATTATACACGACATTAGGTTCAACAGAAGTAGCTCCTTTGATAATTATTTAACACTTCCAATCGATTACCATTCAAATGGTTGGTGCGTTACTTTACGTACCCTCCTTGCCACAAATTTAATGCTAGAAATGGCTGGAAGGGATTCACACCTTACTTAATTATCTACTAAAGAGATTTCCTCGGTTATCCTACCACCACATTTGAATGGTTGGAGTGCAAACTTAGCTTGCTCAAGAAGGCAGACCAAGCCTCAATACTACTTAGTTAAAGATTAGTAGCTACTTGCTTGGTTTAGAATGGGTCGATAGCCTATTTTTTTGTCTTTTTTGAGAAAGTGAATATTTTAACATCAATGGCCATGTTATGAGGTTAACCAAAATAATATCTACCCATTTCATCTGATGTTTCCATCGTTCATCTGGTTTTAAAATAATTTCTTCTCCTCCTTTTTTAAAAGCATCCAGGTTTCCTCCTATTAAATGGCTTTCTCCTAAAGTAATTTTTTGTCCTTTGATGAAATCAAGCGGTTCTAATTTTAAATTAAGCAGGTTAGCGATTTTTTTAACTACTGCCGACGGATTTTCAACTAAATCTTCATAAGAAACTTGCAAATATTTTTCTGTCCTAGCAAACATAAACTCTATAAAAATATTTCTCTTAACCCAGCTTAAAGCCGTTTTTAAAGGGGATATTTGGGGTGTCCAAGATTTTTTAGCCGTTGAGGAAGAAAACTTAAGCCGTTGCCATGAATAAGAAACCCCTCTTGGATCTCTTATTAAATGTAAAATATAAAGATCGATAGAGGGTATTAATGAGAGATAATATCCATATAAGCTATCAATAGTAGAATCAGTAATAATTTGACCAGATTTATGTTTATGTATCGCTTTATATTTTATGGCTAACATATTAAGATATTGTTGAAAATCACCGGATAACTTTAGTTCTTTCTGATGAGTTAATAATTTTAATAGATTTAGTCCTTTTAAGTTACTGTATTTCAGATCAAGTTGAGTAAATCTTTCTTCATCAATCTGTGAATCAATCTCATTGTTAATTGCTTGCCAAATTGGACAAACTGTCAATTTTTCACCACATAAACAAGTTTTATTTTTATTATATCGAGTAACACGACCTAATTCACCCGCTGCAAACACACCGGGTATTTCAGTTAAAATTCTTTCCAATAAAGTGCTTCCGTTTCTTCCAGTACCCGCAATGTATAAAAGTTTAATCTGGCCGACTGATTCAGTTATATTGGTCATGTTAGCAACCTCATGGTTAAAGTTAAAAAGCTTTTACTGGGTCTTTATCTTAAAGATTATCGGAAATAAGAGCGATATTAAATAATACCGTCAACCCATTTGGATGGGTGTGCGGTTGCACACTCTACCAGGCTTGCAAAAGTTTCAGTTGCTAAAAAACTCCCTTGGAATTGAGATACGATGAGTATTTTTTATCTGAAGCTAAAATATGGTTAACTAGCCAATTATTTAAAAAAGCGAATACTTCTAATGAGACTGTGGTACTCCCTTTGACAAGCCTTACCTTTAGTTTTAGTAGTTGCTTTAGGAGATCATCATGTTCTTTTCTATGAATTTGCCAATTAGGGTAAGAATACGTTTCCAGTAATTTTTCTTCTGTTTTAAAATGATAGTTAGTATATTCAAACAGTTTCTCAATTATTAGTTCTACTTTTTTCTGATTGCCACCGACCAGGATTATTTCATGCATTTTATTAATCAGTTTAATTAAATGTTTATGTTGATCATCAATTAATTTAATATTCACGCTATATTGATCAGACCACCTGATGAAGTTCATCTGTTGTACTACTTTCATTGAGTGACTTCTTGATAAGGTAATTTCGCTAATTACTTAATCTCATGAGTATAGAAGTATCAACTCTAAAGGGGAATTTTATTTTTCTATAGGCTATAAATAATAATCATAATTACACGCAAAATGAGTTAGTCAGAATTCGCTTTGATATCAAAGACTAAATTTCAACTTCAATGCTTAGCAGTTAGGTATCTCTCTATGAGATTGCAGGTCGTGATAATTCCCTCTTCCGATTTAATTATTTTACTTATTTCAATCGCTTTTTCACTATAAATAGGTTGTTCTAACAATTGCCTTAATTCACGGACAGCCGATTTAGCAGTATATTTCTGTCGCAACAGGGAACGTGCAACACCTAAACGGACAGCACGTTCTGCATTATCAGGTTGGTCATGACTGAATGGAACTATCAACAGGGGACGCCCGGCGCGGAGTGCTTGTGCCAAAGTACCAATACCACCTTGATGAACAATAGCGGCAGCATGAGAAAATAGATAAGAGAAAGGGGCATATTCTAGTACCAAAACATTGGCCGGGAGAGGTTCAGGTAACTGGTCAAGTAATTTTGCTCCCACAATAAAAATAGCACGTTTTCTTAACGTTAAGATCGCTTCCAAACTCTGGTTAAAAAAATCACTCGCTCCCCTAACCATCGCCGATCCCAAGGTAAACACAATTGGCGGTGGACCTGATGCTAGAAATTGCCTTACTTGAAATTGCGTTTCCGAGGAAAATTTATCGCGATCATAAAACAAAAAACCAGTGACGTGAGTATTAACCGGCCAATCTGGTTGTGGTGTTGCCAAGAGTGGTGAAAACCAAGCCAAAGTCAGATGGGGTGAAAATTGTCCTTCAAATAGCGGATCGTATTGCGTTGGAGGTAATCCTAATTCTTGGCGTAATTGCTGAACCGGTGCAGTCCAAGAACGAACAGATTGTCGGAGTAAATAAAACAAAAAACCATAAAAATGGGGTCCCCAGCGGCGAAAATGTCTTAACCACAGTGCGGGCGCTAGAACCGGCGGATCATATTTGGAGAAAAAAGTGAGCGGTGATAATGCCGTTGATATCCAAGGTATCTTATATTTTTCGGCCAAAATGGGTCCGGCATAAGTCAACGGATGGGTAATCAGGAGAGCCGATTCTGGAATAACTTGAGATAAATCTTCAACACTCGCACGTAGATGAGGCATGATTAAATGTCTTACGACATATTCTGTACCTGTTTTTAAATCAGTAATCCGTTGATACAATTCCATTTCATCGCCCCAATCGGCTATATCCGGTCGTACTGGCCAAAAATCAATTCCTTGACTTTCAACGCGTTGTCGGTACATCTCGCTCGTGGCAATCAGCGGTGTATACCCGCGTTGTTTTAAGCCATCCGCTAATGCCAAGTAGGGGTATAAATCACCTAAAGAACCAATAGTGGTAAGGACAATCGGTTTCATTACTAATGATAAATTGGGTAAAATTGCAACAGTTAATTTTATATTTTTTATGGTTCAAATAGTTCGGTTAAATTGACCACCACCTTGGGTAATAACCGTGGGCTAAGCTGCTGTCCGGCACGAGCTATCTGTCGTTGGCTATATCCTGATGGTTGAGGAGCATTATACACTTCTACCGACTGATGAGTTAAATCGAATAACCAAACTTCAGCAATAGAATGACGAGCATAAAGTGGTATTTTAGTTTTTTGGTCGTAGCGGTAGGAACTATCAGCTACTTCAATTAATAACAGCGCGATCATCTTCAGAGAAAATTTCTCCCATCTGGTGAAATTCGGTAACCGTAAATAAATGTTTTTTAGCTAACATTTCCATCTTGTTGACCTCACCGCAAACGGATACTCGAAAATTACTCCACTTCAACTCGTTGAGGATAAGCGGTTAGCTGCCGATCCCCGATTGGATAAATTTTGGTTTCTTGAGTGGTGGGAACGATTTTAAAACCTTCTTGGTAGATAATATTGAGCATGGACAAAATCTGCTTTAAGTCCGCATCAGGGTGTTCTTCAATCAGCCATGCCATGAGATCATTAATCGGTAGTGATTGCCTTACTTTTTGGATAATATATAATCCTGGTACTGTCGTATTATTCGCTTCTGTCATCTTGGGTTATCCTAACGGTGGTAAACATTTTGCTACGGCTTAATCATGTTCTAAGAAAGTCGGAAATTCAAGCGATAAATGAGGTAGTGTTGCTAAAGTAATGAGGGTAACTTAAAAATGATTATAATCAATGGAGATAAATTCTGGCGGGAATCCATTCCTGCCTTACTCACTAAGGGGAGATTTAGTCATGGACAGTAAAGAAAATTCTGCTTCTGATAAAGAAAATTCTGCTGTAGAACAAATAGTACTATTAATTCATGGAATTAGAACTCAAGCCGATTGGCAAGAGATGGTTGCCAAAATTCTTGAAGAAGATACTAAAATAGCAGTAAAGTCAATTAGGTACGGGTATTTCGATGCACTCCGGTTTTGGTTACCTTTTACACGTTCTGGACCAATTAATTATGTTGAAAAACAAATTGAAATCGTAAAGTCTTTGTATCCTAATGCCAAACTATCCATTATTGTTCATAGTTTTGGTTCTTACATCATCGGGAAAATACTTGAAAGGCACTATAATTTAAATATTGAAAAATTAATTCTTTGTGGATCGGTGTTAGAAACCACCTATCGATGGGAAGACGCTCTTAATAGAAGGAATATTAAAGAAGACAGTGTCATAAATGAGTGTGGGAAAAAGGATATTTGGCCGGTACTGGCTAAGGCAACCAGTTGGGGGTACGGGGTATCAGGTACCCACGGATTTGGAAACGTCATTGTTAAAGACCGGTTTCATGATGCCACTCACGGGCAATATTTCAAAAAAGAATTTGTAAGTAAATACTGGAAGCCGTTTATTCATGATGGTGAGTATAAAAGAACCCCCTTTGAAATCAATCGTTCAACCACTCCATGGTGGCTATCTTTGTTGGGAATATTGCCTATAAAATCTATGCTAGTGTTGGCAGTTGTTTCATATTTTGCAATCACTAGAGTTATTTCTCCCCCACCTCCCCCACCTCAGTGTATTGAACATTTTCCTCTTATCACACAATATGAAACCACACCTACTGAAGCCTCTTTAAGAGAGGTGTTAAGAGGACTCACAGAAGAGTACGAAAAGCTCATCGCTTTGGAAGGTAACATAAACGATAGAATAAATCTGGAGTTCTCAGATGAAATAATGTCACAAGACATTCATAACCTAAGAATTAAGTGGAATAGACGTATTAATTTACCCATAAAATTATGTGATCACTTATTAGAAATACGAAGATCATTTAATGAATCGCTACAAAATACGCATCGGATTGCAATTTATATATCGTGTGATACGATTCTGGTGACCAATTCTCAAGAGAAGATTCCAGCAGGATATAAAGTATGTTCATAAAAAATCACGTTTTATTACCGCTTTGTCTATTAATATTGTCAATTTCCAATTCGACAGTGTTAGCTATCAGTTGTACGACGACCCAAACTAAAACCACATGTCGTATTGATTGTGATGTAGGTACGGCGAGTTTAGTATGTGGAAATAATAAGTGTACCGGTGGATGTAAAGATCTTAGTAAGATGATGCGTAAAATAACGCTTCCTGGCGCGGCTCCGAATGCTGAAATTAGTCACGAAAAGAAGGATAATCGAAATGTGATCGAAACGCGTCCCGTTGAAAGATCGGCGGTCGATAAAAGTTCCAGCATGCCTGATCCCAAATGGAGCAAAATGTTTAATTTGTCTGGTTTAGTAACAGACATCTATATAAATAATGACGGTAATATAGGAGTTGACCAAATAATCAACTTTCTGAAGGAAAATAAAGATTTTATCTCAGAAGAAGATAAAAAATATTATGGAGATATTATATTTCCTGATCTTAAGAAAGAAATTTCCGCTATTTCAGATGATGATTGGAAAGTGATAGAAAAGAGTTTTTCTGGCCTAACCAAAAAACAAATCATGAATAGAAAAAATGAAGATTTACTGATCGAAGACATTCGGACTCGAATAAAACCAATTTCTCCCAAATAACAATCAATGAAAATTGGTAGCCCGTAGTCAGGTAGGGTGGACAACGGGTTTTGGTTGCCCATCCTACTCGGCTAAAGCCATGATGTTTGGGATTGGGTGAACAACAAGAAACCACTCTACCTGACCGACTTTCATTTCCTCGCATCATGTCGTTTAAGTGCATTATCCCATTGCAAAATCAACCTATCTGCTGTTAACAATATAGCATGATGGAATATGGCAGTGGCCGTAATCATCCGATCAGCTGGATCAGCATGAAAATTTTGTAGTTGAGTTGAAGTAATTGCAATTTCTCCATTAACCGGAACTTCTTGTAGTCCCCTTTCCAGCAATTCTACTCGCCATGTCTCTATGGATGAAGGTAGTGTAATACGTCCACGTTCAGCCAACAGTGCCGTTTCCCAAAAAGTGATCGCAGAAACGATTAATTCACCTTGAATTAAAGCACGATCAGCCAAATCTCTGGCCTGTAGACCAAGCTCTGTACTACCTTGATCTAACCAGAGTAAAACATGCGTATCCAATATAATCATTCCAGTACGTCCCACTGTATTTTAAGTGGGGATAAAATATTTCCATGAATCATCAACCGTCCTTGGTGTGCACCAAACAGGGTTTTAGTTGGTGTAGATCGATAAGGACTGAGTTGGCTAACCGGCACACCCTCTCGTAGTAATAGGATAGTTTCTCCGGTACTTTCTACTTCATGCAGAAAAGATTGACAGTTTTTTTGAAATTCTGAGATTTGTAAAGTTTTCATGGTGGTAGCTAGTTAAGTTATTGTCATATTGTCTCGGTTTCCATCTGCCTTTTTTTCAATAAGCCCCAGAGCGGGTAGGATGAGGTGAGCTTGCGAATAATCAATTAAGAAAAATCGACCAAATTAAGCTTAGCTTAAAGAGAAGTGGTGGGTAAATGAAAGTTGACCAATTGTCCTCGATGATCAGTCGCTAAGTTAGTAAAAATGTCAGTACTAAGTCCTAGAAAATGTTTATGTACCCAAATATGGTCAATATCATATAAAGGTAAGATAGACATCCAAGTACCTCGCCAATCAGAAGAATATTTAGAAGCTAAATAATATCCACCCCCGAGTTGAGCAAACACATCAAAACCTAAACTACGACTGATGGTATTAAAATCACCCGCAATAATATCAATCGGTTTACCCTGTTGATCACTCTGAGCGATAAATTGAGCAATATCACTTAACAGGGGAGTTCGCCATCGAGGTAAGAGTTGATGAGACATGATCGTCATTCGTCTTGACATATTTCGCTTCCCATCCACCGCTAATATTCGTAAAGGACGATTTTTCACCTGGACTAAAACAGTCATCGCTACCCCATCACGGATTTTGACAAACTGTTCCAGTTGAATTGGCCATGAAGAACAAATGGCTAATGGATTATGCCAGCTTTCTTCGTACATGACCATAGACCACCCCATTGGTTTATTAAGAAAGCGATTAAGTTTAAATTTGGGTGGTGTTTCCGTCAGAATAGCAATATCGGGATGCCGCTGCATAATGTCATGGCTAATCGATGTCCATCCCGTTCTACTACCATTGCCACCCCAGGAAATATTCCAATGTAAAACGGATACTTGGGTATCAGAATTAAAGTGACCTGGGATTGCCCCTTGCCCGGTCATGCTCATTTCTCCCCAAGTCATCATCCCCAATCCGATTAAAGTGAGACCAAAGCGGAAACCAGGTAAACTATAACCGGCTTGCCATAAATCTAATGCGGTCGTCCAGAGTCCCAGTGGTAGCACTGGAATATACATGAGTAATCCTAGCTCTACAGTACGATCACGGACTATTTGACCAGTCAGTGCTAATAAAATAAAAAGGAGAGTGACTATGGTTAATAAATAGGTTAAGGAACGAACTAAGAATTGACTTAGCTTGAATTGGCGTAGGTAATACCTAAATTTCATGGGAAACTTTATTTTTAAACATTAAATAGAGTTAATAAATAATTTGTTATTTTAGCAAATAATTAGTATTTAGTTCAAAAAACAAAATAATTATAGTCAAGTAGGTCGAAATAAGCACGGCGTGTCCGAAGCTAGGTAAAGTGCGCGCTGCGACTACCGTACCCTCCGATTACCTTATATTTAGTATCCAATGGCCATTTTTAAGTTAATTAATGGCTTCATTTAATGAAGATGAAATCCGTCCTTCCAATAAGGCTTGTAAATATTCTAGTTGTTGGTTAGAAGAGTTAGCCAAAGGTGGATAACTCGCAATAACCGCATGGCTACGCCATAATAAACTCAGAAAAATATATCCCATTCCGCTAATACCAGAAATATAAGCTGGATAAATCGGGCTATTCGTATGCTCAGCCAACCATAAACTCCCTTTTTTTATTTTTTGTGATTCTCCCGGTAACACAAAAGTACCTTGGGGAAATAATGCAATCACTTCGCCCGCTTCTAAAGCACGTAGTGCCGCTCGCAATGCAATTTCTGGGCGACTCCCTCGATCAACCGGAATACAACCAATGGCTTGGAATAACCATTTTAGTCCAAATCGTTCGTATTGTTCACGCGCAATTAAAAAGCGTAAAGGACGGCGAGTAACCGCTACTAACAAGAGCGGATCCAATCCAGATAAATGATTGGCAACGACTATAGCGGCTCCCTGTGGCGGTAACTCAATCGGTGTGTATTGCAATCGATGGTAATGTTTACAAAAAAGTCGATTTAAGCCATCTAAATAATTTAACCCCGTTTTTCCCCAATCGGTTTGTTGAGCAGCTAAGGTAATTTTTAAACCTTTTCTAAGCAACCAGATGAAAACAATGATGAGAATAGCCACTGTGATACTTAATAACAGTTCGTACATAATTTTTTTGCGGTAATAAAGATAAGTCAGATAATTTATCGCGTTATTTTGGAGTTTTAATACAAATCAAGAAAAGATGGCTAATAACTTAATTATAAAAGTAAGTGCCTTTATAAAACAAGTGATAAGTTATTCAATCCAGTTGAGATAGATTCTATTTAGTTACTTTAATGGGCTAACTAAAGGGGTGATATTAACAGGGAGGTAGATTAGTCGTGCGTAACCTGAGTAACTCAGAGAAATCTTTTTGATTCATTCCGATTTCTTTTGGTTAAGATACTTACCCTTCTTTAGAAAAACAATGGCTTGAGTCGAGTATCGATGAAATAGTCATAATTATTTTCTTGGTGAGTAAGTATAGGCTATACTGACTACTTATAAATTTTAGGTAGAAAGATTTTTTTGTATTTTTATAGCGTGGATTAGTAAGCCAACTTATGAAATTAAAAAACAAATTTTAGGATGTTGCTGTGAGAATCTATTTAGATATGAGTTGTTTAAATAGACCGTTTGACGATCAAACGCAGTTGCGAATTCGCTTGGAATCAGAAACCATCATTTTCATTTTACAAAATTTTAATTTGCCACAATGGGAATGGATTAGCAGCGAAATTCTGCAACTCGAAATAGAGCATATTCCAGTGGTGGAAATGAGAGAGCATCTGCTACTATTAGCTTCACGTGCTCATCATGTGGTACGATTACAACAAAAAGAAGCGAAACGAGCACAACAACTAAAGCGAATGGGGTTGAATGCGTTTGATGCGCTTCATATTGCTTGTGCTGAAAGTGGGAATGCCGATATATTTTTAACCAGTGACCAAAAATTACTCGAACAAGCCACGCAAATTGATAAAATCAACCTATCAGTCGTTAATCCATTATGGTTATTGGAGGTACTATAACAATGGACAAAATGGAATCGATGAATTTAAGTGAAATTCGTCAAGCTGGGCTAAAAGCCCTGAACCGTGAATTGGGTGCAGTGAAAATGATCCGCTTTTTACAACAATTTGATCTGGGTGAGGGAGATTATTCCATTCAAAGACATCAATGGTTTAAAAATCAAAGCCTCGAAAAATTAATCGAAAAATTATTGGTGCAACGACAAACTAAAGACAAGTAATTGAATATGAAAGTAGATTGGCTGATTGTGGGGGCTGGTTTTACTGGGAGCGTATTGGCGGAGCGGATTGCCTCTCAATTAGGACAAAAAGTGTTGGTGGTAGAACAACGCCACCATATTGGCGGTAATGCTTATGATTATTATAATGAGCACGGGGTATTAGTTCATCAATATGGTCCACATATTTTTCACACCAATGCCAAATTGATTTGGGATTATTTAAGTCAATTTACTCAATGGTATAGTTATTATCATCATGTTTTAGCGGTGGTTGATGGTAACCAAATACCTTTGCCTTTCAATCTTAATTCGCTTTATGCCCTGTTTCCACCCCACTATGCCGATAAGTTAGTGCAACAGTTGCTTGAGCAATATGGCTTTAATGTTAAAGTGCCGATTTTAAAAATTCGTCAGGAAGCACGCGGTGATGATTTAACCTTTTTAGCGGATTATATTTACAAAAAGGTATTTTATAATTATACGCTGAAACAATGGAATTTCACTCCAGAAGAATTATCACCATCAGTCACAGCACGGGTACCGATTTATATCAGTCGTGATGATCGGTATTTTCAAGATCAATTTCAAGGGTTACCAAAACAAGGTTATACGGTGTTATTTCAACGGCTATTAAGTCATCCCAATATTAAAATTTTACTCAATACTTCCTACCAAGAAATTAAAACGGAAATTGGGTATCAAAACATGATTTTTACGGGGGCAATTGATGAATTTTTTGAATACCAATATGGAGAACTACCCTATCGTAGTTTAGAGTTTCAATCCATTTATACTCACCAAAATCAAATTCAGCCAGTAGGAACGATCAATTATCCTAACGAGTACCATTACACTCGGACGACTGAGTTTAAACACTTAACTGGACAACAAGTCTATGGCAGTACTTACGTAGAAGAATATCCGCAGCCTTATCAGCCGGGTAAAAATATTCCTTACTATCCGATTCCAAAAACCGAATATCGAGAATTATATAAAAAATATCAACAAGAAGCGGATAAACTGGAGGGTCGAGTGGTATTTGCTGGTCGGTTAGCGGACTATCAATATTACAATATGGATCAGGCGGTAGCGAGGGCTTTGAGTTTATTTGAACGGATTATTAGCAAAACTTAATTTATCTTGTGGTTAAAGGCTCACCAAAAGCAATGGAGTCCTCATGATGAAACTGTCTCATCACTTATTAGTCATCTGCTTAATTTTAATATCGCCAGGGGTTACGGCGACGGATAACTCAACCTTATTGCAACAAGCTGAGATCGCTTTTCAACAGGGTCATTTTGAACAAGCCATTAACAATTGGGAAACGGTCTTACAATCAAAACAACTGGATTCTCAATCCGAGATTGAGACGCTCATTCATCTCGCTATAGCCTATCAGCAACTCGGTAATTACCCGCTATCCTCGCAACTTTTACAACAAGCCTTATCTTCAGCTAAAAGTAACCATAATGTATCTCAGCAAGTTTTAATACAAAGTTATTTAGGCGATGTTTTGCTGGCGATGCAGCAACCCGAATCAGCGGCGGAGTACTTAAATGAGGGAATTCGGTTAGCCCAACAGTTACCGGATCCATCACTTTTAGCTCATTTACAGAATAATTTAGGTAACGTTCTTAGTATCCAACAATCCTATCCCGAAGCACTCTTGGCTTTTAGTAAGGCAACTGAATTAGCTCGCCAGCAAAATCTCATGCCGATCTTGATTCAAGCTTTGAGCAATCAAGCTAAGGTTTATCTGAAACAAGAGAATTTTTCTGACAGTCTTAATTACTTGGAAATGGCTTTAGCTCAAATACGTCAACAGCCAGATACCTTACAAAAAGGCTTTCAGTTATTAAATTTAGCCAAATTAGGCTTAACCATTCAAGAACAGTCGAAAAATAAATTAACCACTCCATTCAGGTTACCGATTTATCCGCTACTCGAAGAAGCGCAACATATCGCTACCCAGTTCCAAGATAATCGCTTATTGGCTTACAGTAAAGGCTATTTAGCACAAGTTTATGAACAAGATCAACGCTATGAAGAAGCATTGCAACTGACACGGGAAGCCATTTTTTTATCTCAAACGTTTCCAGATCTGCTTTATTATTGGGAATGGCAACAAGGTCATCTGTTGCAATCCCAACAACAACTTCAAGCCGCGAGCCAAAGTTACCAACAAGCCTTGAATCACCTCCAACCGATTAGAACACATCTGATGATTGGACAACGTGATACCACCGAGGCTTTTTATGAACGAATTCGTCCGATATATTACAGTTTGGCAGATGTATTATTACAACAAGCCGCCGCCACTGATTCAGCGCCGCTAAAAACTGATTTACTCAATCAAGCAAAAAATACGATTGATTCAGCGCCGCTAAAAACTAATTTACTCAATCAAGCCAGAAATACGATTGAACAACTTAAAGTAGCAGAATTACAAAATTACTTCCAAAATGAATGTGTCTCAAAATCAACTAAAACTAATTTAGATCAATTAGATAAAAAAACAGCGGTCATTTATCCGATTTTGTTAACCGATCGCACTGAATTATTAATTAGTTTACCCGATGGGATTCATCGATTCGTAGTGCCAGTACAAAGTGATTTTTTGACCCAAACAGTTGTCGAATTTCAGAAAAATTTGCAAACGCGAACTAATTTCCGTTTTATCCAACAAGCACAACAACTGTATGGTTGGTTAATTCACCCTATTTATGAACAATTACTTCGTCATCACATTAATACTTTGGTGATTGTACCCGATGGTCCGCTACGGATGATACCGATGGCAGCACTTTATAATAGTGAAAATAAACACTTTTTAATTGAAGATTTTGCGATTGCCACCACCCCGGGTTTAGATTTAACCGAACCACGTCCTTTACCTAAAGACAAACTGAAGGTCTTGCTTAATGGGTTATCTAAAGCGGTACAGGATTTTGCGCCATTGCCGAATGTTCCACAAGAAATTGACAATATACATGCCCTGTTTACCGGAAGTACGGTATTACTCGATCAAACTTATTTACTCGCTGAAGTAAAAAATGCTTTACAAAAAACGCCTTATTCTATTGTTCACATCGCTTCTCATGGTCAATTTGATCGTAATCCGAAAAAAACGTTCGTATTAACTTATGATGATAAACTGACGATGGATCGGCTAGAAAATCTCTTGGCATTTAGCCAATCTCGCCAAGAACCAGTAGAATTATTAACTTTAAGTGCTTGCCAAACCGCCGTTGGGGACGAGCAATCGGCACTTGGATTAGCCGGTATTGCCATTAAAGCCGGCGCGAGAAGTGCTTTAGCCAGTTTATGGTTTGTTAATGATGAAGCGACCGCAGTATTGATTAGTGAGTTTTACCAACAACTTAAAAAACCCGGCGTATCTCGTGCCCAAGCGCTCCAAAATGCACAACGAAAGTTAATTGTGATGCCCGCTTTTCGTCACCCGGCTTACTGGGCCGCTTTCTTGTTAATTGGGAGTTGGTTGTAATTTAACCAATCATTAACTTAATGGCAAAGGGAAATTAGATGAAGTCGTGCGTAACCGGAGTTATTTAAACTGAATTATCAAAAAAAGTTCGCCTCGATTGAACTTTTGACGGTGTAGTAATACCAATAGGAACAGATTAAGATGGATTTACAAGAATACATGTTGCGTATGGGCAAACAAGCGCGTGAGGCAGCCAAAATCTTAGCTAAAACCCCAACCAAAGTGAAAAACCAAGCACTAGAAGCTATTGCACAACAATTAAGGCAACAACAGCAACTCTTGTTGGCAGCCAATGCGAAAGATTTAGAAACTGGCAAAGCGAAAGGTTTGGATTCTGCTTTACTGGATCGGCTCACTTTGAATGATTTACGCATCACTAACCTAATTGAAGGATTACACCAAGTGATCGCGTTACCGGATCCGGTCGGAGCGATTACTGATCTCAACTATCGTCCGAGTGGTATTCAAGTAGGAAAAATGCGCGTTCCGTTAGGGGTGGTGGGCATGATTTATGAATCGCGTCCCAATGTCACTGCCGAGGCGGCGGCATTATGTCTCAAGTCAGGAAATGCCACTATTCTACGAGGTGGTTCTGAATCTATCCATTCTAATCAAGCGATTGCTCAGTGTATTTCAGCGGGTTTGCAAGCCGCCAGTTTGCCTAGTACGGCAGTTCAAGTCATTGAAACGACCGATCGAGCCGCGGTGGGGGAGTTGATTCGCCTGGCAAAATATGTCGATGTCATTATTCCTCGCGGTGGTAAGAGTTTGATTGAACGGATTAGTCAAGAAGCCTGTATTCCGGTAATTAAACACTTAGATGGGATTTGTCACACGTATATCGATGACCAAGCGGATTTAGATAAAGCGATTACAGTTGCTTATAACGCTAAAACTCAACGATATGGCACTTGTAATACGATGGAAACTTTATTAGTGGCAGCAGGCATTGCTGCGCAAGTATTGCCTCCCTTGGCGGAAAAATATCAAGCGGCTGGTGTCGAATTAAGGGGTTGTCCGGTGACGCAAGCTATCTTACCTGGGATTCAATCGGCAACGGCAGAAGATTGGGACACTGAGTATTTAGCCCCGATTTTGTCAATCCGGGTAGTCAAAGATTTAGACGAAGCAATGGAACACATTTGCCAGCATGGTTCTCAACATACCGATGCCATCATTACTGAAAATTGGAATCGGGCGCGACGATTTTTAACAGAAGTGGATTCGAGTTCGGTGATGGTGAATACTTCCACTCGGTTTGCGGATGGCTTTGAATACGGTTTAGGTGCAGAAATTGGAATTAGCACGGATAAATTTCACGCCCGTGGACCTGTGGGGTTAGAAGGGTTAACTTCGCAAAAATTTATTGTGTTAGGGGATGGGCAGATTCGACAGTAGCAAATGGTTTGGGTCAATGCTATTAAGTTAAGGATCAAGTCGATAACCACCCCTCACTCCCCTCCTTGCTAAGGAGGGGAAGGGGGTGGTTTAATTAAGCTTATCTTAATGGCATTGAGGGTTTGGGTGGGTCAAAACTGCTGATTTAGGCGGGTTGTTATTGGAAACAACGATGCCAAACTGAGATGGATTTGGAAAACAACATGGGTTATTGCCAATAATCTCTTAATCCTGGTGGCGTATCTGCAGATACGATTTCAAGCCAAGTTGGGTGCGCAAATTTAAAGCAATTTGCGCACGTCAGCGGTTTATTGACAACCCGCTATTTGACAAAGTGGCACAATATTATTACTCGTGAAGCGGGCACCATAAAAAGTAGGAATCCAAGGAACACCGCCACTAACAACTGAGGTGATATAGTTACCACTGTATTCATATGGATTATAATCTTTAATCCAAGGGCTACCGCTACTCCCAAAAGTCATATCACAACCCATTCCCAATATATTGATGCCGACTTCTTCTCGAGGTAAAGATTCTGCAGCACAAATCGTTGAATAATGGCGACTGAATTCATCCGCATAGCCGATAGCATGTAAATGATTCACATAAGGTTGATTCCAGGTATATCCTAAATAACCGGTATAATAACTAACCGGATAATTGAGCGTATTGTTATCCAGTACCACGATACCGATGTCATCCGAAAGAGCACCATTTTTCATATAATTAAACGGAATGAGCGAATAAATACCGTAAAAATAACCATAAGGTCCCCAACCAAAACGTTCCGCTGGAACAAATACAACCTGGGTATGAAAATCAGAATAGGAGGCATTCGTTTCATTAAACGAAGCTAAACAATGGGCTGCAGTAACAATCTGTTGTGGGCCAATCACCGCAGCACTACAGTAAAAATACTCGCCGTAACTTGGAATATAAAAATACAGTTTACCTACCGCATTCCAAGGCAAATTTCTCCACATCGCCAGATGATAGTTACCTCGATAGCGCGTAAAAATCATCGACATACCCAAAGAAATATCTTCTGCAGAAGTCGGTTGCTCTTGATTCGACTCCTGAACGTTGTTGTATCCTACTGAATTAAATTGTCGCTTAGCTAACCTATCTGCTCGTGGATCGGGTGGTGCACCAGACCTTATCCCAATTTGATAAGGTTCTTCACTAGCTGACATATTCAATTCTGCTGAATTAATATTCTCCAACAGGTTTTTCCACTGAGTTAATTCGACGGATTCTATCGGAGGGATTTCCATACGGACTGTTCTATTCAACAAAGTTGCTGTTGTTGTTGCTGGTCCATCTAAAGTATTTAGATTAAATTTGACGGCTATTGGTTGATTTAATTTAGTTTCATCAGACCAAAAATATTGAATGTTACTATCTTTAGGTAAAGTAGTTAAAACACGCTCCTTAGTTCTATCATTAGCTAACACGACTTGTGAAAATAGGTAGATATATACTCCAACTACGATGACTTGATAAGCTACTTTGGTCAGTGCATATCGTAAAAAGTTAATTTGCTTTAACATAAAGTTATAATTCCTACCAATATTAATACAAAACATTAATACACATTTTATATTTTAGCATAATTAAACAAATTAAAATAAATATGTTTTTAATTTTAATGGCTTTTATCCTGGGCAAGTTAAGCTCGCATAGAGTAGGTTAGGCGCGTTCACACCGTAACCCGCCGTCGGTGGTTGATGTAGAGTCAGGCCATGGCAAGTTCGGTACAAGTCGCTTACATTTTTACTTCGTATTGCTACACTCACTGGAACGTGCTGTGTGCGTCCGTTAACTCGACGTATAGGTTATAAAATATTGAAATTAATTTTACAATCCCAATAGTTGAATTATATAAAATAGCAATATTCGCGTAAAATGGTTCTTTACCAACCCAAAAATTGAGAAAGAATAGAAATGAATAAACTCCCTGAAATCACTATTTTCTTTTGGATAATGAAGATAAGTGCAACCACACTTGGAGAAACAGCAGGAGACCTTTTGTCCATGACCATGAATATTGGTTATGAGGTTAGCTCCATTATTTTGATTGGGCTGTTTCTGGCTACTCTTGTAGCTCAACTTATCTCGAAAAAATATCACCCACTGCTCTATTGGTCAGTCATTCTTTCAACCAGTACGGCGGGTACAACCATGTCAGATTATATGGACCGCACTTTAGGACTTGGGTACGCTGAAGGCTCAATGATTTTAATGACTTGTTTGTTAGCCATTTTTGCCATCTGGCGTCTTAGCGAGAGTTCGCTGTCTGTTACCGATATTAAAACTTCTAAAGTTGAATTGCTTTATTGGATTACGATTTTGTTTTCAAATACGCTGGGTACGGCCTTAGGTGATTTCTTGGCTGATGATTCTGGTCTTGGGTTTTCAGGAGGAGCGGCTTTAATTGGCGGATTACTGGGATTGTTAGTTATGGTTAATTTTTACACCAAAGTTTCTAAAGTCTTCTTATTTTGGGTTGCATTCGTCTTAACCCGCCCATTCGGTGCAACCTTAGGGGATGTTCTTACAAAATCACCTGAAAAAGGTGGCCTTAACTTTGGCACGGTTGGCTCTTCTCTGATTCTGGTTTCAATACTGGTAATCTTCATCATTTATACTACCGTGAATGAAAGTCGGAAGGCACAGCTCAGTATGGTGGGCAACGGTTCTACCACCAACCGGTTAGAATACTCTGAGTAAGCGTAGCAACAATACCATTAAGTTAAGCGAAAGCGAAAAAGTCTAAATCAGCTGTAGGGCGGGTTGAGCGAAACGTAACCCGCCGTGGGCTAATCATTGGCACTAATCCACTATTGATGGGTAATGGTCTTATTCATTTGTATTAAGATTGGATTAATTAATGATTTCTTCTCGCCCGGTGAGTTTTTCTATCTCATTTTTCTTAAGAAACGTTTCCAAATTTCCTTTTAACATCCCATCTAAAATGTCAATCAAGTGATCAGCAACCACCACCCGTGGTAATAAAACATAATCAGCCCCCTCATGGTACATTTTGAGAGCACGAGATGGACTTTCTGCAGTGACAATAATTTTGGCATGAGGACAAAGTTTTTTCATTTTTATAATTATTTTAAGGTTATCTGTGCCTTTTAACATCGTATCTGGAATAGAAGAAATGACAATCTTAGCCTGGGCAATACCCGCATGATGCAGAGTTTCTAAATGACTGATATCGCCATAAATCACTTTGACACCATGCGCTTGTAATTTTTGATGTACCACGGGATTCAGATCGATAACGACTAATTTTTCTTTTAAAGAACTATCCAACTCTTCCATTTCTTTAATGAGAGAACTAGCAGTCCGAAAAAAACCTAATAGGGCGATTTCTTTAGCAATCACCGGTTCTTCTTCTGGAGGAGCGTTTTCTATATCTTTGAAGCCGATGGTAGCAACCAGTTGACTAAGCTTAGCTTGCAAGGGATGGCTATATGAAATCATATAGGTGGAGATAACCGAGGTAATAACAAACACGAACACGATAATCGTTAAAATATCTGGGCCAATATGGTGGTTACTAATCCCTAAACTCGCAATGACTAAGGCAAATTCACTGAGTTGAGAAAGATTGATAGCAGCGAGTAAACTCACTCGATTACCATTGTGGAGAAAATACAGCAGCGGAAAAACGGCCAGGAATCGAGTGGCAATTAAAAATAAAGCCAGTATAATCGCAATCCCCAAAATACCAAGATTGGCTAAAGGGCTAGGAATTTGCATTCCTAATGCCACAAAAAACAACGTAATGAAGAAATCACGAATACTAACAATTTTGGCAATGACATCGAGATTATAAGGAAAAGTTGAAATAGCCGCCCCCGCAATTAAAGCCCCCATTTCTAAAGAGAGACCAAAATAATTTGCTATCCCACAAACCAATACACACCAACCTAACGAAGCAACTAAAACTAATTCGGGTAATTTAGCAAATTGTTTAAAAACATTTCCCAATAAGTAACGGCTAATTAACAAGCTAATAATCACCAGAAATCCGCCTTTGGCAAACGACCAGAGAATAGTTATCACTTCTGGATTAGCTAGATTCGGTTGAATACCTAATATAACAATGGCCCAAATATCTTGAAATACCAATACTCCCAACGTGATACGACCCGCTAAGGTATCTAATTCAAATTTTGAATATAATAGTTTGACGACGATGGTGGTACTGCTGATACCCAGACAGATAGCTAAATACCATAAATCATAGGGTCCACCCATGAGGTGAATTCCCCAGATCTCATACTCGAAAGGTTCTTGCCCACTGAAAGTAAACCCCAGCAAATAACAGTAACCCAATCCCATTGCTACACAGAGAATAAATTGCCAAATGCCGGTAATTATGATTGAGCTACCCGATTCTCTTAACTTTTTTAAATCGAACTCTAAACCAATCATGAATAACAACAGGATTAGGCCAATTTCAGCAATGATTTCGATATCATGCTCACTGGTTACCAAACCGAAACCCATTTGTGGACCAATAACAATGCCCGCAGCAAGGTAAGCGAGAATCAACGGTTGTTTGATGATATAAGCGAAATAAGCGAGGAAAGTCGCTGATAAAATGCTAATCCCAATGCTGTTTAATAAACCTTCTCCCATTTCATGAGTACCAGCCAATAATTGGGTTGGTTGTAGCAAGAGACTTAAAGTAAAGAGAATAAAAAACTTTTTTTCCATTGTCGGCCTTATAATAAGGGCATCTACCTCACCCTTTTTTGGACGCTGAGTCAATACAGCCGTGAATTCTTTTTCATAGACGGGGACGGGGCGCATCCATCACATCATACGACCGTGAGTTATGGGTGGTATAAAGCGAACTAGTCTCCTCGCCAACACCTCACCACAAGGTCTCAATATTTATGTCATTCAACTTCTTTCTGGGTTAGCTGATAACTTTTTTTACCAACCTCTTAGGGCAGAGAAATATAGTTTCTTCTCCAACTCATTAACCCATCGAAATTTATTCATGGGCAATAGACTTGTTAGTAAATAAATAATCCTTCAGTTCTTTATCAAAAGCCGGATCTTGACGGCGTATCCATTCTAGTACCATCGCGGCATGTTCCTTTTCTTCATCTCGGTTGTGCGCTAAGATGGCTTTTAATTCTGCATTTTTGCAGGCATCTACTCGTTGGTTATACCAGTCTATTGCTTCTAATTCTTCCATGAGTGACACAATAGCCCGATGCATGTCTCGCGTTTCCTCATGGAGATCTTCAAAACGTTCATGTAAACCTTCATTCGCCATATCATAATTCTCCTCAATTCGTTCGCTACAGAGCATTTCTTGAATTTGATATTATACAGTGAGACGATTTTCAAAGTACAATGCTGCATTAAAGGAGGCTTTCCCATGCAACCGGCTACCGAACAACATTATAGCCGTGTAGAATACTTGGCGATGGAAGAAACTGCCAACGTGCGACATGAATTTTTTCAAGGTCAATTTTTTGCCATGTCCGGCGGAACTTTTAATCATGCAGTATTATCGGGTAATGTTTATTTTGTTTTAAAAACCAAGCTCCGTGAACAACCCTGTCAACCGCTGAATAGCGATATGCGAATTCATACGCCGGCCGGTTTAGATACTTACCCGGATGTATCCGTTTATTGCGGTCAACCTGAACTCATGGATAATAATAAAACCTTATTAAACCCGGTTGTGATTATTGAAGTGCTATCGCCCACTACCCGCAATTATGATCAGGGAGAAAAATTTAGATTGTATCGTTCCATACCCAGTTTACAGGACTATTTGTTGATTGATTCTGAAAGAGTAGAAGTGACTCACTTCCGCAAATTAGAAAATGCTGAATGGCTATTGCATGAATATACCGTAATCAGCGATATTATTTCGCTCCAAGCTTTTGAACAACAACTGAGTTTGGCAGAAATTTATGAGAATGTGCATTTTTAATCAGCAAATGTAGCCTGGATGGAGTGTAGCGGAATCCAGGAAATCGATATAAAGAAAGTAAAGCCAGTCGAGTGCATCCCAAGTACTGTTAGCGGTGGTTGAAAGCATTTAAATAGTGCCAAGGACGCACTCTAATTGGCCACTTGCTTATGTGTGACCTAAGTTTAACTTAAAGGAAAGAAATATCATGTCAATCAACGATAAAGAAAAAATTCAACCGTGGAAAAATAAAACCGCTATCGTTATTGGAGGTAGTCTAGCCGGATTACTCGCTAGCTGGGTATTAAGTAAATATTTTGAACAAGTGACGTTGATTGAACGCGATTCTCTGCCACCAACACCGACTGCTCGCAAAGGCGTCCCACAAGGACAACATATACATGTTTTGTTGAGTAAAGGCGAATCCATTATAGAACAATTTTTTCCCGGGATTCTGGCTGAACTCTTAGAAAAGGGAGCAACTTGTATTGATACCACGGGTGATATGCGTTGGTTTCATTTCGGTGGTTGGAAAGTTCAATTTCCCAGTGGAGTCACGTACCATAGTCAAAGTCGGCCACTTTTAGAATGGACTATTCGTAACCGAATTGTTCGTCAAGCGCATATACGTTGCCTAGAAGCCCATAGTGTCACTCAATTGCTCACCAATGCAGATAAAACCCGTATAACTGGCGTAAAAATCGCTCATCATCAGACCGAAACAGAAGATCTGCAAGCGGATTTAGTCGTCGATGCCAGTGGGCGAGGTTCAAAAACACCTCAGTGGCTAGAAGCACTCGGTTATCCTAAAGTAGCAGAATCTGCCTTTAAAATTGAAGTCGGTTACGCTAGTCGTCTTTATCGACTGCCTAACCAATCACAGTTCCCTTGGAAAACTTTATTTGTTTATCCTACTCCACCGAAAGGTAAACGCGGCGGGGTTATTGCACCAATAGAAAACGATTTGTGGATAGTGACACTCGTGGGTTGGTTGCGTGATTACCCACCGACCGATGAATCGGGTTTTTTGGAATTTGTTCACAGCTTAGAAGTACCCGATCTTTCTGCTGTACTCAAACAAGCCCAAGCTCAAACACCTATCTTTACCCACAAGTTGCCTTCCAATTTAAGACGACACTATGAGCGTATGTCCCTTCCCGAAGGATTAATTATTTTGGGTGATGCGCTTTGCAGTTTTAATCCAGTCTATGGTCAGGGAATCGCCACCAGTGCTTGGAGCGCACTTACCTTGGATAACTGCTTACGCAAACATCATCGTCGGTCTCCGCAAGGGGATATCACCGGTTTATCGCGATCTTTTCAAAAACAGGTAGCAAAAGTCATTGATATTCCTTGGTTATTAGCGACTAGTGAAGATTTTCGTTATCCAGAAGTAACGGGAGCAAAACCGTTCTGGATCCGTTTTTTACATTGGTATATTGCTAAAGTACATCGTCTAAGCCATCGAGATCCACTCGTGTCATTACGATTTTTACAAGTTATACATATGCTCAAACATCCTTTGGTGTTATTTAAGCCCGATATTATTTTCCGAGTTTTAGCAAAGTAAGCTAGCCGGCGTAGGTTGGCAGGCGCTTGCCAACGGGTGTGATTCTAATAAAATTTAAATATAAACACTGCCTAACACCACCGCCTGCCGCGCTCCGGTCACGGAAGGCAAATTACCGAGCTGTTGTTCTAACCGCTGTTTTGCTAACCACGCAAAAGTCACCGCTTCAACCCAATCGGGATCAATTCCTTGAGTTGAGGTTGATTCGACCGTACAACCGGGTAATTGTTGAGACAATCCTTTCATTAATAATGGGTTGTGAACGCCACCGCCACAAACTAACAGGCGTTGCGGATTATAGGGAAAAATAGCTTGAGCAATAGAAGTGACCGTGAGTTGGGCTAGAGTAGCTTGAATATCTTCTGGTTGATAAGCAAACGAAGCCGTGTAACGAGTTAACCAGTTCAAATTAAAGTAATCACGGCCGGTGGTTTTGGGAGCCGGCCGAGCAAAATAGGGATCAGATAACAGTGAATTTAATAAAGCCGGCTGGATTTGCCCGGTAGCTGCCCAAGCACCTTGTTCATCCAGTGGGAGCCGCTGGTGTTGATAAATATGAGCATCTAGCAGCGCATTAGCAGGCCCAGTATCAAATCCAATCACCGGTGAATTGAGATCGGCTGGGAGTAGCGTGATATTCGCAATTCCCCCCAGATTGAGAATCATTCGATCTTCTTGTGAACTGCGTAATAAGGCATTATGCAAGGCCGGTGCTAACGGTGCGCCTTGACCACCGGCAGCCATATCTCGCCGCCGAAAATCAGCAACCGTGGTTATCCCAGTTCGTTGTGCAATGACATTCGGATCGCCTATTTGCCAAGTATAAGGAGGTGTACCAACGGGGTGATGATATAAGGTTTGGCCAGGACTGCCGATAGCACGAATTTGGTTAGGTAAGGTTGTTGATTTTTCTAGCAATGCTAAAGCCGATTCCGCAAATAATTCCCCGGTTTGGATATCAAGACAGGCGATATCATGCAAGGTACTTTGTTCTCGGGTTTCCTGACTTAACGTGAGTAATGTTTCTCGTAGTGAGGCGGGCCAAGGATGAGTATGTACTGCTTTGAGTTGTGTACCGGTGTCGCTAAAGTCGACTAAAACCGCGTCAATACTATCAACACTGGTACCTGACATCAGACCGATAAATAAATTCATGGGGTTATCTAGCTGTATTGTTTCAGTGAGGTGATTTTATTTTCTCCAATTCATTTTACTGATAAACGACTAAAGTTTCTAATGCGGTTTGACGGGTGTAAACCTAAAGATATTTGCGCACCCTACCTAGATAAGATGTTGTTTAAAAATGAATTTTTATATAATTGTCCTTGCTAAACCGGCGCAATAAGCTATAATATTTAATTAATTGGTAGAAAATTTCCGCTATCAACCCCGAGCAGGAGAACCCCAAATGTCCTCAACACCCCTCAACTATTGGCAACCACCGCCTGATTTTCCGTTCGCGAAAGAACAATTGCCGACGATGTATGATTTACCTAGCGAAGACCCAGAGGAGCCTGGCTTGCCCGATGAATTTCATTACTATCAACCCCAACTGTTACGGGAAACCTTTTGCCCACCCGATTATCCGCCCGAGCAAATTTGTGTAGCAACTGATTTAAATCTCTACTACGACCTCCAGCATTTGGCTTGGTACAAACGCCCGGATTGGTTTGCAGTTTTAGGCGTACCCCGATTTTATGAGGGGCATGAATTACGCTACAGTTATGTGGTTTGGCAAGAACAAGTGGTACCCTTCATCGTGCTCGAATTACTGTCCGAAGGCACTGAATCAGAAGATTTAGGTCAAACGGTTAGGGATATTAAACAACCGCCGACTAAAGGGCACGTTTATGAACAAATTTTACAAATTCCCTACTATATCGTTTTTGGCCGCGAAGCCAATCAGTTACGCGTGTTTCACTGGCAAACGGGACGTTATCAAACGTTAACTCTGAGTGAAGAAGAGAAGGTGTGGTTACCGGAAATTCAGTTAGGCATTGGATTGTGGCATGGCGCTTACCAAGGTTTAGAACGCCAATGGCTACGATGGTATGATGCGCAACACCATTGGATACCCACGCCGGTGGAACAACTGGAACAGGAACGCCAACGCGCTGAGCAAGAACATCAACGTGCCGAACGCTTAGCAGCTCAATTAAGAGCACTGGGGATTGAACCTCAATAATTGCTCATAAGTAGATGTAGTAGCGTGTCCAACCTACGCGCTACGCGCTATTTTAAAGGGATTAATTATTTTGATATGATTTTCAATCAGTTGATTATGCTGTAAATCTTCAGTATAAAGAATAGAACAGTTATTTTCCAAGGCGGCGGCTACACGTATTTCGTTTAGTTTGATTATCAGCGGTGATAAATGCATAAATCCAAATATTGGAATCAATAAAAACATTATTCACTGTAAATTTCTTCCCGTTGAAACAGTTCATATTTAGTTTTTATTATGGGATTATAAAAGATATTTGGTAATCTTGGGTTTTTATTCTCTTCCTCGTTATAGAGCAGTATGATTTTTACATGTTTATTTTTTAATTGTTCAAAATTAGGAATTTTGATGAATTCATCATTAATGTCAATTTCAAACTCGATTGCTTGCATGATTTAGCCCGCCGTGTAGTTTAATAATTTATCTTACACATCAACTCAAATTAAGATGTAGGTCGGACACACTACGCTTTGTCCGACCTACGCGCTACAGTTAGCTTACAACCCAAGGCTTTTACTATTTTGCTAGTCGTTTTAAACCGTGGGTTGCCATTTCCCGAAAGCGACTTGTATAAACTGGCACGGGTAACCCCCACTTGCTTGGCAATCTCAGTCATACCCTTAGCTCTAGCTGCAATATTTAAGGCATGAATAAAGTCGGAATCATCGCCGGTAGAAATGACTTCCTCCAGAAAACCTTGAATATCCTCATCGGTTTTTAGGTGTTTTGAAATATCGAATGATCTGATTGTTACGGGCATTACTCACTCCAGTTCATTAAGCAGTTGTTTAGCTTTTTTAATATCCTGGCTTTGGCTCGACTTATCACCGCCAACCAGTAATAAAACCACCTGGTCACTGTGAATAGTGTAATAGATTCTCAAGCCACTACCAAAGAAAAAGCGCAGTTCATAAAGATCGACAGCAATGTGCTTGAAGTCACCGAAATGACCGTTTTCAACACGGGCGATCCGAGCAAGAACCTTGCGCTTAATCACTGCATCATTCAGTTCGGCAAACCACTTATCGAAAATATTGGTGCTGACAATCTCGTATTTCATCAAATTAATTGTATCTCTCAGGATACACATTATCAGGTCGGGAATACCGGATGCGATACAGAAAGCTTGATTTTGCTCAGATATTTAACTCGATATTGATATGAGCACTTTAAGCACTTTATGAGCATTTATGAGCGATTATGAGCAATTTATGAGCACTTTGAGTCACGGTATTTTTTATAATATTGATATTTAATAATATTATAATTGGTATAACTATTGCCCTGAATAAACATCGTCATTACCGAATTGGTGCGAAATTACTCTTTTATAAAAGAGGTGCTATAATAAAAAATTCATAAGAAAAATAATAAATTGTTGTTGATTACTCCAAATACCTTCCTAAAATCCTATCAAACTGGAGAGTTTTTCATGAGAACAATAATTTCCAATGGTTGGTTATCTATCCTCCACTTTTTGGTGTTTAATTTTTTCCTAACCGCCGCTTTTTTAAGTTTACTCCTTATACTTCCCTTCCCAACTTGGGCTGGCTTGGACTTCGTAGAAACTATTCAAGATGGTCAAGGTCAGATTAACGGACTCAAAGGTGCTAGCTCAGTGACAATGAGTCCTGATGGTAAGTTCGTCTATGTAGTAAGTTCTAGTAACAGTGCGATAACCGTGTTTGCACGTAATCCGGTCAGTGGGAAATTAGTCTTTATTCAGGTTATTCAAGATGATATTAGCGGCGTCGATGGGTTGGCTGGTGCTGAATTGGTCACGATAAGTGCCGACGGAAAGTCGGTCTATGTGGCTGGTACTGGTGACAACGCGGTGGCAGTATTTTCGCGCAATCTGAGTAGCGGTCAATTAACTTTTCAACAGGTACTCAAAGACGGCGACAGCGGCATAGTGGATGGGCTGGCTGGTACTCAATCGGTCACGGTGAGTGCCGACGGGAAGTCGGTCTATGTGGCTGGTACTAGTGACGACGCGGTGGCGGTGTTGGCGCGCGACCCGGGTAACGGTCAATTAACTTTTCAACAAGTCCTCAAAGACGGTCAAGCCGGGGTGGATGGGCTAGATGGTGCTGTTTCGGTCACGGTGAGTGCTGACGGTAAATCGGTCTATGTGGCTGGTTATTCTGACAACGCCGTGGCGATGTTTTCGCGCGATCCGGGTAACGGTCAATTAACTTTTCAACAGGTACTCAAAAACGGCGACAGCGGCATGATCGGCGTGGTGGATGGGCTTTCTGGTGCTGATTCGGTCACGGTGAGTGCCGACGATCAGTCGGTCTATGTGGCTAGTTTTCTTGACAACGCCGTGGCGGTGTTGGCGCGCGATCCGAGCACCGGTCTCTTAATTTTTCAACAAGTCCTCAAAGACGGTCAAGCCGGGGTGGATGGGCTGGCTAGTGCTGATTCGGTCACGGTGAGTGCCGATGGGAAGTCGCTCTATGTGGCTGGTTCTTTTGACAAGGCGGTGGCGGTGTTTTCGCGCGACCCGATTAACGGTCACTTAACTTTTCAACAGGTACTTAAAGACGGCGACAGCGGCGTGGTGGACGGGCTTTCTGGTGCTGAATCGGTCACGGTGAGTGCCGACGGGAAGTCGGTCTATGTGGCTAGTTCTCTTGACAACGCGGTGGCGGTGTTGGCGCGCAATCCGAACACCGGCCTTTTAGATTTTCAACAGGTACTCAAAGATGGCGACAGTGGCGTGGTGGACGGGCTTTCTGGTGCTGATTCGGTCACGGTGAGTGCCGACGGGAAGTCGGTCTATGTGGCTGGTGATGGTGACAACGCGGTGGCGGTGTTTTCGCGCGACCCGGGTAGCGGTCAATTAACTTTTCAACAGGTACTCAAAGACGGCGACAGCGGCGTGGTGAATGGGCTTTCTGGTGCTGATTCGGTCACGGTGAGTGCCGACGGGAAGTCGGTCTATATGGCTTCTAGGACTGACAACGCCGTGGCGGTGTTGGCGCGCGATCCGACTAGCGGTCAATTAACTTGGAAACAGGTACTCAAAAACGGCGACAACAGCGGGAACGGCGTGGTGGATGGGCTAGCCTATGCTCAATCGGTCACGGTGAGTGCCGACGGGAAGTCGGTCTATGTGGCTGGTTCTCTTGACAACGCGGTGGCGGTGTTTTCGCGTGATCCAAGCAACGGGTTATTAGATTTTCAACAAGTCCTCAAAGACGGCGACAACAGCGGGAACGGCGTGGTGGATGGGCTTTATAGTGCTACTTCGGTCACGGTGAGTGCCGACGGGAAGTCGGTCTATGTGGCCGGCGCTAATGATAATGCGGTGGCGGTGTTTTCGCGTGATCCAAACAACAGTTTATTAGATTTTAAACAAGTCCTCAAAGACGGCGACAACAGCGGGAACGGCGTGGTGGATGGGCTAGCCTATGCTCAATCGGTCACGGTGAGTGCCGATGGGAAGTCGGTCTATGTGGCGGGTGCTGGTGACAACGCGGTGGCGGTGTTCGCGCGCGACCCGGGTAACGGTCAATTAACTTGGAAACAAGTCCTTAAAAACGGCGACAGCGGCGTGGTGAATGGGCTGGCTGGTGCTCAATCGGTCACGGTGAGTGCCGACGGTAAGTCGGTCTATGTGGCTTCTTTTGGTGACAACGCGGTAGCAGACTTTGTACGCGATCTGGATACAGGTCATTTGACTTTTGTTAATCGAATAAAATATGGTGATTTTGGAATCCAGGGGTTAAAAAACGCCTCTTCAGTAACAGTCAGTCCGGATAATCAGTTTGTTTACGTGACCGGTTCTGGAGATCGTGCCGTAGTGGTATTTGACCGAACCAATCACGCCCCCCTCAACACCCTCCCCCCCTCACCAACGCTTAAGAAAAACACCCCCACCACACTAAAACTTGATCTAGATGACAAGGATACCGGGCCATTTTTACCGATTCAAGTCACCCTTGTAGCCATTAACGGTACCTTGACCTTGAACAATATCAACAACCTTTCTTTTAACAGCGGTGATGGTCAGGATGATAGTCAACTCGTGGTTACGGGTAAGTTAGCCGATCTTAAAACCGCTTTACAGGGAATAACGTTTACGCCAACCTCGGGTTTTAGCGGCGATGCCACCTTAGACATAGGCACCGATGACTTAGGTCACAGCGGCTATGGGGGTGCGAAACAAGATCAAGATAAAATCACGCTCACCGTGCCTTTTAGCAATGATAAACCCGTGGTGGAAAAAATAGCGACCCAGTACGGTTCGCCCGGGCAGTTACTTCAACTGCAAATAAAAGCCACCGATTCAGATATTCCTAAACAAACTTTGAATTATCGCTTGGAAAACCCGCCGGCCGGTGCGACTATTGGATTTAAAACCGGTCAATTGAGTTGGATGCCTTTGCCAGAGCAAATTGGTACCTTTGAAATCAAGGTAATCGTTAACGATGGAATCGATGATTCAGAACAGCTTGTTTTTGAAGTGATTATTACTGATAAGCCGGTGTTAGAATCGATTGCGAATCAAACAATTTCGGTCGCCAGCAAATTGACTTTAACCGCCAAAGCCACTTTTCCTGGCAAACAAGCCTTGAGCTACAGTCTTAAAAACGCGCCAGCCGGTGCAAGTATTAATGAGAAAACCGGGGTACTCACTTGGACGCCAACTCAAACTGGGCAATTTCCTCTCACCGTGGTCGTCACCGAACCATTAGGTCAACACACAGCGGAAGCGACTTTCACTATTACGGTTACTCCAATTGTCACTCATCTGGATTTGAAACCAAGTAGTTTAGCGCTGTTTCAAAATGGTGAACTCAAAATTAAAGGTAAATTAAGCAGTTATCCGCAGCAACCAAGTGGCTTGAATAATTTAGCCATTCAGTTAGCGCTAACCGCACCCGATGGACAGCTTACCACGTTGACGACCACAACCGCCGCCAGCGGCGAATATCATTTTGCTCAGCCACTGGCTTTAACGCAAACTGGGCAGTATGTGTTGCAAACTCAATGGGTTGGGAATGAGCGCTTAGCCGCGACTCAGTCCGAATCACAAACCGTGTTAGTCAGCGCGCTAGCTGGTTATGCGCTGTTAGTACCAGGACGCGATGCCCAGGGGAGTGGTGAAGCCGCTTATAGTAAATCTCTCAATCGAGTTTATCGCAAACTCAAATATCGTGGTTTTATTGACGAACATATTGAATATTTAAGCTATGAAACTAATCCCGAAACCGATATCCAAATCGATGCGCGCCCTGATAAAGCCAGAATTCAAACTGCTTTGCAGACTTTACAAACGCTTCTCAATAACGATCCCGCACCGTTGTTCCTCGTGATGGTGGATCATGGTGGCGTTGATGGCCAATTTTATCTCGATAACGGTGACGGTGGCACTATCACGCCGACCGAATTAAATGCTTGGTTAATCACTTTAGAACAAGGTTTAAATGCCAAAGCTTTGTCGCAACCTCGCGTGATTATCATCGGTTCGTGCTATTCGGGGAATTTCATTCCGGCTTTATCACAACCGGGTCGCGTCATCGTCACCAGTACCGCTGTAGGAGAAGAATCTTACAAAGGTCCCAAAGAACCGGATGAAGTGCGCAGTGGCGAGTATTTTATTGAAGCTTTGTTTGCTGATTTGGGTCAAGGTGATTCGCTGGCCAGTGCCTTTGAATTAGCCACTTACGGTACGGAAATTTTTACCCGCAAGGATGATTTCACTTATTTTAATCAACAATTCCAAGACCATGCAGTACAACACCCGTTACTGGATGATAATGGCGATCAACAGGGAAGTAACTGGCTGGGAAGCGATGGTTTGAAAGCCAAGCACCTTTATTTAGGTTTGGGACCGCAATATGATGCTAATGCGCCAGATAGTCCCGCCACCATTTTGGCTGTAACCCCGACTTTACACTTGGATGCGAATACCGCGGTTGCGCAACTCTCGGCTTGGATAAATCATCCTAATCGGGTTAAAGATCAACAAGTATTGGTCGATATTCGCCCGCCTTCCCTGCAATTAACCGACAATGGGATTGAGCAAAGTGGACAACTCGAAATCGACGGCTTACAACGGATTCAACTCCCTCTCGCCGAGGGCAACCACTTCCAAGGTCAATTTACCGCGTTTGCAGAAGCCGGCCAATATGAATTATTTTACTTTGTCATCGATAATCAAACTGGCGATATTTCGCCGCTGCAGCGGTCAAGTGTTTATAAAAATAAAATCAACAATCAACCCCCGACAGCAGCGCAATTACTTGTCCCGGCGGATGGCAGTGAAACCCAAACCGTGGTTATTTTTGACTGGAAAGCGAGTCAAGATCCCGATAATGATCCTTTTACTTATACGTTGTTACTCGGAACCGATCCATCTTTGCAAAAGATTGTCTATCAGCAAGAAGGTTTAGCTACTTCAATGACTTATTTAGACCAAACCGCCGTGATAGATGATCCGTTAAATCAAGGTCAACCGGGTTTACGCGATGGAACTAAATATTTCTGGAAAATCCAAACGATTGATAAATATGGCGCGATGGCAGAAAGTCCGGTCTTTACTTTCCAAACCAATGATACCAATTTCCCGCCAGGGTTAGGCAGCCTCTACGTTTACAATGCGGTAGATTTTGTGTCGTTAGACAATGCCACGCTGGATTTTTGGGTAGTCGATGAGTGGGGCAATTTAGTTTTAGATGCCAATGGCTCACCGATTCGAGCGCCTCAATCTCCCAACGTGTATCAAGACCAAGGATTTTACGACATGACGCTGCCGCAGGGACGCCGACGGGCTACCATTCATGCTCCCGGTTATCAAGATCAAGAAATCCCTATCGATACCACCGACGGCTTAGCTAAATTGCGAGTCACCATGAAACCGAGTAATAATCCTACCCAACCGGGGCAACTACAATTTCGAGTAGCACAAGCACGCTTTGAAGAAACGCAAGGTCAAATCGCGGTACTGGTGGATCGCGTTGGCGGTGCGGATGGTGCGGTGTCGGTTAGTTATCAAATTTTAGCGAATGGGACTGCCACTCCAGGAGCCGATTATAGCGGCGCGACCGAAGGGCGTTTAGACTGGGCCAATCAAGATCGATCCCCGAAAAAGATTTTACTGACTATTCAAGATGATAATCAACCCGAACCAGAAGAGAGTTTGCAATTACATCTCCAAAATCCGACGGGTGGTGCTATGCTCGGTAACCAGACAGAAATGACAATGACGGTGACTTTAATCGATGATGAAACGACACAACCTCAGCAGCCTGGCGTCCTCCAATTCTTAACCACTCACTATGCCGCTAGCGAAAGCGATTCTACGCCCGTCGTGACCGTCACTCGTACCAGCGGAAGTGAAGGTCAAGTTTCCGTCGAATATTTAGTTACCAATGAAAGTACCGCTCGGTCCAATGCCGACTATACTGGTGGAACGGGCATATTAACTTGGGCGAATGGCGATGATGAACCCAAACATCTGCAGCTAACCTTAATCGATGATACAGCCGTTGAGGAATTAGAAACACTCCATTTTGAATTAGTGAATCCCACCAAAGGCGCAACTTTAGGTGAACATCAGAGTGCGACTTTAACGATCACTGATAATGATGTGGCTGGACCTGGACCCGGTATCGTGCAATTTGCGCAGTCCGATTATCAAGCTCACGAAGAAGAGGGTGCCTTGAAAACGGTGACGGTAACTCGCACCGGTGGCAGTCAAGGTCAAGTATCCGTACAGTACCAGACCACAGCGGCAGGCACGGCTACAGCTGGTAGTGACTACAGCGGTGGGACAGGGACACTCACTTGGGAGGACGGTGACAGTGAAGCCAAAATCATCAACATAACGATTGTGGATGATAAAGAAATTGAATCTCCTGAAACCATTCAGTTTATTTTGTTAAATCCTAGTGGTGGAGTGATTTTAGGCAATCCGAAGCAAGCCACTTTAACGATCATGGATAATGAGGTTGTGGTGGGACCCGGTTCGGTGCAATTTGCTCAGTCAGCGTATCAAGCTCACGAAACAGAGGGTTCCTTGAAGACGGTGACGGTGACTCGCACCGATGGCAATCAAGGTCAAGTATCGGTACAGTACCAAGTAGCTGCAGAAAGTACGGCGACGGCAGGTAGTGACTACACGCTGGCTGACACCGATTTACTCACTTGGGAAGCGGGTGACAGTGAAGCCAAAATCATCAACATAACGATTGTGGATGATAAGGAAATTGAATCTCCTGAAACCATTCAATTTCGCCTGTTGAATCCTAGTGGTGGAGTAATTTTAGGCAATCCGACGCAAGCGAGTTTAACGATTTATGATGAACCTGGTAATCCGAACACGACCACTATTCTCAACCCGAACACCCACGCTGGCACACTACAATTTTTCACCAACATCTATCGTCTAAACGAAGGCATTGATTCAGTAAAAACTTTCACCGTCACCCGCAGCGGTGGAAGTCAAGGTGCGGTATCAGTGGAATATACCACGATAGGTGGAACTGCCGAAATGGGCTTAGATTATGTTGGTGGTACCGGCTTACTGACTTGGGCGGATGGTGATGATACGCCGAAAGCGATTGAACTGACCGTGCTTGACGATCAAGAACCTGAAAAAGCCGAAACCATTCAGTTACAATTAAAAAATCCAACGGGTAACGCTCAATTGGGAATCGACGATAGAGCCACTTTAATTATTGCGGACAATGAAGTACCCTCAACGGAAACGACCACGGCTCAAGCTGAATTAGAATTTACCTCGCCGCTGTATTGGGCACAAGAGGAAGATAAAACGGCTCAATTGACCGTGACGCGCACCGGATCGAGTCAAGGTGAGGTTTCGGTACAATATTTTGCCACCGTGAACAGTAACGCCACTTTAGGCGAAGACTACCAAAATGGCAGTGGTACCCTCGTTTGGGCAGATGGTGATACCCAACCTCAAACGATTACTTTAGAACTGAACGATGATAACTTGCCCGAAGAAGAAATTATCCACTTTCTGTTAGCCCAACCGACCGGCGCAGCGGCATTAGGTAAGCTCAGTGAAACCATCGTGGTCATTAAAGATAATGATTCCTCAACCGTTCCTGGAATCACACCGAGTCCGACGACCGTGCAATTCACTACCGTTTTTGCCAGAGTTGCTGAGCCAGATGAGGAGGTCTTAATTCCGGTGATTCGTACTGGAACTCAAGGATACGCTTCAGTCGACTATGAAACCATCGCCGGCAGTGCTACTGCCGATGAAGATTATCTCCCACGTCAGGGTCATTTAGTTTGGCAAGATGGCGAAGAAGGGGTTGTTGGTCTGATCATTCCGATTGTAGCCGATTATCGAGGCAAAGCGGAGAAAAGCTTTACCTTGCGGCTTTTCAATCCCAGTGAAGGTGTTCAATTGGGGAAATTGTCGCAAGTCGAAATCAGAATCCAAGATAGTTCTATCATTCCACCGCCGCTGCTCCCCAATCTCGGTCGGGGCATGGCTTTGGTTAAGAATCCTGCAACTCATTGGAAAACCAGTTTCAATTGCCAGGCATTCCCTTGTCCATTGAATGCAGCTTTCCATGGTGGCAGTTCGCTCAATGGTTTGAGTTATCATAATCCGCTTACTTTACTTCCGTACCAATATGTCAATATTCGCGGAGAAATGGATGTGGCAGCGGAACACGTGGGACAAAAGGCTGATCTGCTGATGGTTGCGGCTTGGAAACCCCTTAATTCTATTGGAGCGGAGAGTTACTTTATGCAAGATAATCAAGGTCAAATTTTACCGTGGGATTTGAATTTAGCGTATTTGGTCGCCGCTCAACCAGCCGTGACGTTGATGCCCACCCAGGAAATCAATCTTTATACTGGTTTCTTAGGTAGCGGACAAATCCGGTTATTTTTTGGTTATCAATTGCCCGACGGGGTGATCGTTTTTAATGGTGAACAGGCAATTGAATTGGTGGTGGGGAAATTAGGAGGAAATTAGCATGAGTTAGAGAAAGACATGAGGTTTCGTCGGGGCGAACCTGGGTGTTCGCTCCATTGCCATTGTTAGAAATAATTTTTAAATAATATTAGGTTGAATGTGAAATTTTTGCCTAGTTAATGGATTTTTTTAGTGGCACTGGCAAAGCAAGAACACCAATTCAGAGCGAAAGTAGCACCAAAGCTTGCGGGCTCTGGTTGTACGAACACCGATAAAGAAACAGAAAGGGCAAGCTTATTTAGAGACCGCTAACCAATGGCTGTCAACGGCTGTATTACGAGTCCATCAGCCAATAGAATCTTTGTTCGCTTGGATTGACCAAAATCAGGTATCGAGAGTGCAAGCCAAGAAGGACAGGAAGCGGAAAAGGCCGGAGGAGGAATGAGGAAAGCCCTACCATATAAAAAATATGAAAGGGCTCTATTTTAGGTCTATTTTAGGGATAGACTACTTTGGAACGACTTCATCATAAACAATGAGATTACCGTTGTATTCTTTTTCTAATACTCGGTAAACATCACCTACAGCATTATCTGTACAAGTATATGGGGAACCACCGCTATTGAACTCACATACGGCAGTTATTTTTGTTCCCCCATTGTCAAGCTTTTCACCACGAAGGATTGTAAGCCCGGCTGTATTTGGTTCAGCTAATGTTGTTAAGGTTAAATCTACACCGTTTCCACTGGTAAACGCATCCAACTCTACACCGGTTGCTAGAAGCGGGGTTGGTTTTGGAAGAAGTCCATCATCTTTTAGTTGTTGACAACTTTCAGCGCCTCTTATTACATATACGTCTCTGATCACTACTATTATAATTATAATTTGCCTAGTTATTGGGTCTTCTACAGGAGCACGAACAGACTGACCTAATAAGGATCTAAATAAAGGAAGGTTTTGATCATTTATTGGAATTCCACCCGGTAAAGTACGTTCATAGCAACCCAGTGCTCTCTCCATTGGTACGGGGGTCCATGGTTCAGTTACCGGGTATTTATATTCCCAATAACCGAGTGGATTAAATCCAGGCCAACCCATCCAGTTATCAACAGCAGGAGCAGGCCTATCGTAATTAAGTACAACAACCATTGGTTGTGATTGAGCATTGGTCACAAAGCTGCTCAGTAATATAAAGAGACCAGCAATCAAGGTCATTATTGACCTTTTTTTTTGACTATTCATGATTTTTTCTTTTATCACGTTAATTTTAGGGAACATTTTCATCTTTCCATATCAATTAACTTAAAAGATTAACCTAACTCAAAAAAAATTTAGAGTTGATATGGCTTAACCATAATATATAGCTTGATCAATATAAAACAAGGTAGTGTTCCTAAAGTAGTGATATTAAATAAAATAGCACATTGTTTATAAAAAATTTGGAAAAGCCGATTTGAAGTCAGAAAGAACAAGGTTGTATGACGCTTTGCTTCTACACCCTACGCGGCAATGCCATTAAGTTAAGCGAAATGACCCGTTCTGTGGCTAAATCAGCATAAACAAATTCATCATTATACTTCTTTTATTATAAATTTCTGGAAAAAATAAAAAAATAGACGATAATGAAAAAAAGAAAGAATAAAGGCAAGAATAGTAAAGATAAAAAACCTGAGTACAGAATAAATCGTAGAATTACGCAAACTCCACCGGCACCTACCAGAACGTAGAAAAGCCGATAGAGTTAAAGCGATTATTCTGCGAAGGATTGAAAGTGTTAGTGTTTTAGATTCGGCGGAAATGGTTACTTTCAAGTCTACTCCACTCGCAAAAGTGACAATTGGGGTTACAGCTATTAAGAGCTTTACTATTGGGGATTTCATAATTTATTCTTCTTTGCACATACCGGTGAAACGAGAAAGAAGGCCAATCCGGTTTAAGCTTGGTCTAGAATACATCAGAGCCATAATCGCCCACTGACTGGCAGTTAACTCGACTTAGCTCAATCTACGAGCTGCCCCCCCAAAAAATAGCCAAAAAAATTGCTTGATTCCTACGTAAAAATATGATAATTCCTTGATTATGCAAATACGCTGAATCGCGGATAACCAAAACCGTCAAACCTTCACAACTTAATTTACAGAAATTAGGTCTGTGGAAGACAACATAGGAATTGCTAATTATCGGGTTGCGTCTTAATACACCGGAACGCATTTCTTCTCACCACCCGTTCGGAATCTTGGGACGGTCATTTGGATACTGGATATGGAAACAGAAATCACTCTCTGGAAAAACCGAAGTTTTATCGCCTACCTGTCTATTTCTTTTTTAAATGCTTTTACCGATCTGGGACACAAAATCATTATTCAAAATACGTTGTTCAAAATTTACGATGGTACCGAATTACGGATTTACAGCGCCATCATTCAGGCCATAATGTTATTGCCTTTTGTTATGGTGTTTACTCCTGCCGGCTATCTGGCTGACAAATTTCCCAAACCCTGGATTATCCAGATTTCTGCCCTGATTGCGATCCCCATTACGCTCCTGATCACAGTCTCTTATTACCTGGGGTGGTTCTGGCCGGCTTTTATGCTGACGTTTCTCTTAGCTTTACAAAGCGCGTTTTATTCGCCGGCCAAATATGGTTACATCCGTGAACTGGTTGGCCCGCAGAAATTAGCAGCGGCCAACTCAGCGATACAGGCTACAACGATTGTGGCGATTCTGGGGGGAACCTTTATCTACAGCTTGTTGTTTGAAGGCATCCTCCCCGCTCATCCCCAAACTTCGTCGGAAATTCTTCAAGCGGTTAGATATTTAGGCTTTTTATTGGTCGGTGGCACCCTGCTGGAATTCTCGCTGACTTTCCGCCTACCTGAAACCCGACCGGTTGAGGCCACGCTGCATTTTGATTTCAAGCGCTACCTGCGTGCAGAATATCTGCGTGAGAACCTGTATGCGGTCTGGTCACGCGAAGGCATTTGGTTGAGCATTATCGGTTTGTCAGTATTCTATGCCATCAGTCAAGTTGTATTGGCCAATTTTGGTGCTTATCTCAAAGATGTCACCGGGGGAACCGATACCCGTATCGCCAATGGATTAATGGCACTCAGCGGCATTGGCTTTATTCTAGGGTCGCTGTTTGCCGGTAAGGTTTCAAAAAACTATATAGAAACGGGGATTATCCCCCTGGGGGCGGCAGGCATTTGCGTTACCCTGATAATCCTCCCCCTATTGAGCGATTACCTGACTCTGGCGATTGTCTTCACAACCTACGGTTTTTTCGGTGGGATGTTTGTGGTGCCGCTTTATGCCTTGATTCAATATCTAGCCAATGAAGACCAAGCCGGGGTGGTTATGGCAGCCAATAATTTCATCCAAAATATTTTCATGCTGATCTTTCTGGGTGTCTCGATTCTCCTGGCTTCTCTGGCTGTTTCGGATCGCGTGACTTTTTATCTATTAGCCGCCGTCACCCTAATCGGCACTGTCTATGCCCTGCGCAAACTTCCCCAGTCATTTGTCCGCTACTTGGTGGCCTCTCTGGTTAAACAACGGTACCGGGTTCAAGTCGTAGGCATGAAAAATCTACCGTCCACCGGAGGAGTGCTGTTATTAGGTAATCATATTAGTTGGTTGGACTGGGCCATTTTGCAAATTGCGTCTCCCCGTCCCATCCGTTTCGTCATAATCCGAACTTACTATGAAAAATGGTATCTCAAATGGTTTCTAGATTTATTCCAGGTCATTCCCATCACCGCCGGTGGGAGCAAAAATGCACTAGAACAAGTGAAAAACGCCTTACAAGCCGGTGAGGTAGTCGCACTTTTTCCGGAAGGGCACATCAGCCACAACGGTCATCTGAGCTTGTTCAAGGCGGGTTTTGAACGGGCAGTACAAGATACTCACGTCTTTATCGTGCCTTTCTATCTGCGAGGGCTTTGGGGCAGCTTTTTTTCCTATGCGGCCGGTAAGTACCGAACTGGCACCCGCAGTGGAAGACTTCGACATATTACCGTCGGTTTCGGGCCGCCTTTGCCCGCCACCACGAGTGCTGCACAAGTCAAACAGGCGGTATTTGAAACCTCGATTCACACTTGGCAACATTATCTCGAGAATCTGGAACCACTGGCATTGAGCTTCCTGCGTACCGCCAAAGCTTGTGGCGGACAGACCGCCGTACTGGAAACACGCGCTTGCCTTACCTATCATCGCTTACTGGCCGGTGCGTTGCTATTTACCCGGCATCTGCGGACTCTATTCTCTGCTCAACAGCATATTGGCATTCTCCTGCCGCCTTCCGCCGGAGCGGTGCTGGCCAATCTGACGGTCCTGATGCAAGGTAAAACCGTCGTTAACCTTAATTATACCTCGCCACTGGAAGTCATTTCCGCGTCGGTGCAACGGGCGGATATTCAAACTATCCTAACTTCCCGCCGGTTTTTGAAAAAACTAGAAAACCGAAAAATCGATTTAACACCTTTGGGAGAACAGGTCAAGCTCATACTACTGGAAGACTTGGGAGAACAGATCTCCTCCAAAGAACGTTTATGGGCTTATCTACAGGCGCGTTTTCTGCCCGTCTGGTTATTGCGGAGTCTGTACTTTCATAAAAGTCGTTTGGACGATACTGCAGCGATTCTGTTCAGCAGCGGCAGCGAAGGCACTCCCAAGGGGGTGATGTTAAGTCATGCCAATCTTATGGGCAATCTTAAACAGATCGCCGCGATACTCAATCCGAATGAAGAGGATGTGATTTTAAATGCTTTGCCGGCTTTTCACGCCTTTGGTTTAACGGTGACCACTTTTATGCCTTTAATCGAAGGGATTCCGATGGTATGCCAGCCCGATCCGACGGATGCGCAGGCAGTCGGTCGTCTCGTGGCCCAGTATAAAGTAACGCTGCTACTAGGTACTTCCACTTTTCTGCGGATTTATACCAAAAGCCGCAAAGTGTTGCCACTGATGTTTCAATCTCTGCGTATTATCGTGGCCGGTGCCGAACGTCTCAGCGAAGAAGTTCGCAAAAGTTTCAAGGAAAAATTCAACAAGGATATTTACGAAGGGTATGGTGCCACCGAAACTTCCCCGGTCGCCAGTGTCAATATTCTCGATATTTTACTGTCTTATTCAGGCGAGGTACAAATTGGCAATAAACCCGGTACAGTTGGACTGCCTTTGCCGGGTGCGCGGGTCAAAATTGTCGATCCCGACACCTTAGCCGAGTTGCCGGTTGGCGAAGCGGGTCTGGTATTGATTGGGGGAACCCAGATTATGCAGCGGTACCTGAAGGACCCTGAAAAAACGGCGCAGGTTATCGTTGAACAACATGGCGTTCGCTGGTACAAATCCGGTGACAAAGGCCATCTTGATGAAGATGGTTTTTTGACAATTCTGGACCGTTATTCCCGTTTTGCCAAGCTGGGTGGCGAAATGGTCAGCCTGGGAGCGGTAGAAACGGAACTGACCAAATTGTTTGATCATCCTGAACTGGAAATTTTAGCTGTCGCTATACCCGAGCAGAGCAAAGGCGAAAAAATTGTCTTGCTGATTGCTGGAGAAGTGGACACTGATAGCTTACGGACTCAAGTCCTGAAAAGTGGTATCAATCCTCTGATGCAGCCCAAAGAATATTTGAAAGTGGCGGCTATTCCCAAATTGGGAACCGGCAAGGTGGATTTCACCGCCGCAAAACGTTTGGCGCTGAAATAAAAGAACTGTTCACTATTCCTCTCGTTCGAGAAAGGCTTCGCCACTTATGTTAGGGGTTTCTCGACTTTGGAAGGTTAATCCCAGAATTCGCCAGGCTATCACGCTGTTCCCACCCGCTGGTTATTTTAATTCGTAACCCGGCAACAGAATAGGCTCAATCGTCGCACGGTTGAGGTCGTAGCCGTACAGATCTTCAACCAGTTGGCCAATTGGCTTAAGCGGCAGCTTGTGAGCAACCGAAAGTTTAGTGACCCAGGCTCTTACACCTGGGCCATCCTGCACATACGCGGTCATCTGGGCTGGGTATTTCCCGCGAATAGACCACCGCACTTGACTTGCCCGAGACGATGCTCGGTCACCTCCAGTTTTGGTGCCACCAACTCGAATCCTTGCCGGCTTTGGATGAGGTTCACTTCAGCGGCTCTGAATTGATGACCACAGCACTGGCATTGACTTGGCACCTGGAGGTGTTCATGCTCAGTTGGCTCTACGCGCTTGAGCGTGTTACCCCTATGCCTTTTTTGCCCTCCATGAGGGCGCTTTCTTTCCTTGGGAAGATCTGGCTTGACCGTCTTTTTCTGATAACCGTCACGGCTGGGTGGTTTGTGGCTGTGGCTGCGGTCTGGTCCCAACCGCCGGCGCAACTCAGCAATCTCCGCTCTCCGCTGCGCATTTTTTTCTAAAAGCCGCTGGTTTAGCTCTTGTAGAGATTCTATGTCGTTAGGAAGTTCTATCATGTTTTTAGTTTAACTGTTTTTACATAGGGTAGGTAGTTACCTTATTTTTAGGATTGGTATTGGTGAGGAAAGATTAGCCCGGCGGGAAAGGGGAAGTTTTCCTTAACTTAATGGCATTGAACCGTCGATCGTGGAAATCGCAGCAAAAAGATAACCACTTTCTCATTTTATTCAGTTAGAATATTAAATAATAATGAGTCGATTTCGATTTGGCGAAACTCCACTGCTTTGATAACCAGCTTCATCGTTTCTTTGTCTTGGGTTGTATTAACTAAAAAATGGTTATTTTTTCCACAGATATTCCTTTTGACAACCGAATCATTCCGGTTAACTAACAATAACAAATTCTCTGTTAACAAAGTAAATGGGGTATGACATTCATCCTTGTGAAAGTCGATAGGAAAACAGCATATGACAAATAATACCGATAAACTTGAAGCCAATGGTCATCAAAATGAAGCGGGGTTTGATGATATTATCATACCGATAGCTAGTGATATTAGGGTAGGCAATAAAGCCGTTATCCAAAATATAACTCGGCACACCACTAAGTCACTGACTTCATCTCCTTATAAGCACTTAGCACCCTACGATTTAGCTGATAAAGAACTCTTTTATGGTCGCCAAAAAACCATGCAAAACATGGCTAAAAAGATAATACATCATAAAATCGTTACCCTAAGTGGCATCGCTGGTTCTGGGAAAACTTCATTGATTAATGCGGGTCTCATTCCATTATTAGCCAATAATGGTTATGTCTACGTTTATTTTCGTGAATACTCAGATCCATTACAGCAGTTACATACTTATTTATCACAATATAATTTTGTTGCCGAAGTACAATTTGCCTCTCTCATTAACCTGATTCAAGCCATTAAATTTTATCAAAGTAATCATATTGTGATATTTTTCGATCAATTTGAATACTTTTTAACTCAGGTATCCTCTTCAAAACGTTATGCTTTTATCAAATCACTTCAACATTGCCTCGATCAAGCTTCACTGCCGGAGCAAAAAATAAAAATAAATTTGGTTTTTATTTTACAACAAGATTTTTTAGGACAACTGTTCGCTGAGTTTGAAACGATATTACCCAGTTTATTAAGTAAAGCGACCCATCTTAACTTATTACTTTTAAATCAGCATGAAGCCCGTGAAGCAATTATTAAACCGTTAACTCATTTAGATGTTAATATCAGTTATGACGAAGATTTCATTAATAAAATTTTATTAACTGATTTAGTAAGCCAGACCAATGATAAATACCTCGGTATTTACCCGCCTTATTTACAAATCGTTTGTAGTCAACTGTATGAAGCCGCTTATCAAGCTTTAGAACGACAAAGTACGGTGATTATCAATCAATCACTTTATGATAAATTAGGTGGTGCTAAAAATATTTTAAGCCTTTATTTAGATAATAATATTGAAAAAATTGTGGCTGAACCACAGCAAATAGTAGCTTTTCGCTCCTTGTTAAAAACAATGGTACAAGCAACACCAACACGTCGTTTTATTTCCCTAGATAATTTACCCTCTTCTTTACCCTTATCTAAAACAGAAATCGTTAATTTTGTTGAACAACTACGAACAAGAGGCTTGATAGAAATTCATCAACAGACTTTTTCGTTGGCTTATGAATTTATGATAGACCAGGTGCGAAATTGGTCTGATGAAGCTAGAAATGAAATAGAATATCAACAGGCAAAAAAAAATTTAAGCCAAGGTTTAATAGAATGGCAAACTAAAGGGACTTTATTAAAAGAATCTCAAATCAATCAAATTCGTCAATATTTGCCCATTTTATATGAAACCGAACAACAACTATTAACCTTAAGTGAAATAAGTAATAAGAAAGCCAATCAGCCCAAAGAATTCCCCAATAAGCGCACCCTTTTTTTAGCCGCAACCCGGCAACTCAATTTTAATCAACGCTTAATAGCGACTCTGTTTTTAGTATTCATCGCTATCAGTTTTGGGATTTATTCTTATGGTAAAGCCATCGAAGTAAACCAAGAAAAAAATCAGGTCTTACGTTCTCAATCCTTATTTTTAGCCCATTTGGCCCGACAACAAACTAACCAAGGTAATGCTTTAAATGGCATGTTACTTTCTTTAGAAGCCTTACCCATCAAGAAAAATCGGCCTTATGTGTCAGAAGCAGAAGGGCAATTATATCATGCCGCTATTAGACCTCATGAACGTTATCTTTTGGCTGGACATAAAGATAGGGTCTTTTATGCCACTTTTAGTCCGAATGGTCTCTGGCTAGTTACCGCTTCTGGCGATAATACGGCCCGTCTCTGGGAAGTGAAAACCGGTCAACTGGTTAAACTTCTCCAAGGGCATACCGGTACCGTTTTTCACAGTACTTTTAGTCCCAATAGTCAATTTATTCTAACGAGTTCCAATGATAAAACCGCTCGGTTGTGGGAAGTTCCTACGGGTAAACTGATTAGAATATTTAAAGGACATCAGCAGGGCATTTATCACGCCGCCTTTAGTCCTGATGGTCAGATAATCGCAACCGCTTCTCAAGATCATACTGCCCGATTATGGGAAGTGGCCACCGGTAATCTGATTAATGTGCTCACCGGTCATAGTGATTGGGTTAAACAGGTTACGTTTAGTCCCAGTGGCTGGCTCCTCGTTACGGCCTCTGGAGATAAAACTGCCCGCGTTTGGGAAGTCAGTAATGGTAAACTATTAAGTGTCCTCAAGGGTCACGACGGTGAAGTTTATCAAGCCAGCTTTAGCCCAGATGGTCAGAACGTTATCACGGTTGCTGCAGATAATACGGCGCGGTTATGGGAAATTCGCAGTGGTAGACTGATTCATACCTTTGCCGGACATCATTTTTGGGTAGCTTCTGCGAGCTTTAGTCCAGATGGTCAATACTTAGTCACAGCGGCTTTTGATCATACGGCGCGTTTGTGGGCAGTAAGAAATGGTCAATTACTGCATATTTTTAAAGGACATCAAGCGGAAATTTATCACACCAGTTTCAGCCCGGATGGTCAATATATCGCCACCGCCAGTTTTGATAATACGGTGCGTTTATGGGAAGTGAACACCGGTCAATTGGTCAATGTACTGAGGGGACACCAAGCCAACGTTTACCATGTCGCTTTTAGCCCGGATGGTCAATATCTTGTTACCAGTTCTAGTGATCAGACCGCTCGACTCTGGGAAATAAAAAGCAATCAACTGCTGCGAATTCTGAAAGGACAGACACAAGGTATTTCTCAAGCCGCTTTTAGCCCTGATAGTCAACGATTAGTGACCAGTTCTGATGATCACACCGCCTACTTGTGGGAAACCAACGAAGGTCATTTACTTAAGGTATTATCAGGACATGAGGAAAAGTTAACCTCCACCGCCTTTAGCCCTGATGGTCAATACTTAGTGACGGCTTCTCAAGATCATACCGCCCGTTTGTGGCCAGTGAAAAATGGTCAAGTAGTTAAAATACTTAAAGGACATCAGGGTCCCATTTGGTATGCCACTTTTAACCCCCAAAGTCAAATTATTATCACGGCTTCAGCAGATAAAACCGCTCGACTTTGGCAAGTAAGCGATGGCAAGCTATTAAATATTCTCCAAGGACATACGGATGGTGTTCTCTATGCTGATTTTAGTCCGGATGGTCAAGGGGTTGTCACTGCTGCGGAAGATGGTACAGCACGCTTATGGGAAGTCAGTAGTGGTGAATCAACTCAGTTATTTCAAGGACATAAAGATGCAATTAATTATGTTGCATTCAGTCCCAATGGCCAACTGATCCTAACGGCCTCACAAGATAAAACCGCCGGTCTTTGGGAAGTTGAGCGTGGTAAATTACTTCATCTGCTCAAAGGGCACGAAGGCGCACTCTCATCCGCTGCTTTTAGCCCCGATGGTCAGTTAGTCGTTACCGCTTCAACTGATAAAACCGCTCGCTTATGGCAAGTCGCCAGTGGTCAATTGCTTAATATCTTTAGCGGTCATGAACAACCTATTTCTCATGTGGCTTTTAGCCCAGATGGCAACCGTATTGTGACGGCTTCTGCAGATAAAACCGCTCGCTTATGGGAGGTCGCTAGTGGTCGACTCCTTAATGTTCTCACTGGACATCAAGCCGGCGTTTCATACGCACTATTTAGTCCCGATAATCAGCAATTAGTAACGGTATCCAAAGATAGTACGGCTTATCTCTGGCCAATTTTTCCAAATAGCCAAGCGTTGATTAAGCACGTGTTTGGAATTGTTGGAACCCGTCAACTGACTTTAGCACAGAAACAACAATTTTTTATCGAATAACATGCAAAAAAATGAATTAAGGAAGCATTTTTTAGAAAAGCGAAAAAACATCAGCTTGTCGTCATTAGAACAACAAAGTAAAATGATTAGTGACCGATTTTTTAATCATTTTAACTTGATGGAGATTAACTATTTACATCTTTTTTTGCCCATACAAAAACAGCATGAAATTAATACTGGGTTTATTATTGAGACCATCAGGCAAAATTACCCCCATATTAATTTAGTTATTCCTAAAAGTCATGGGCAAACTTATCAGTTGGAAAGTTATCTATTTGACACTCACACTCAAATAGTAGAAAATCATTACGGCATCCCCGAACCCATTGGCGCACTAAAATGCTTTGATGAACAAATTGATCTCATTTTACTCCCACTAGTCTGTTTCGATAAATACGGTTTTAGAGTCGGTTATGGTAAAGGTTATTACGATAGATTTTTATCCCACTGTAGGCAAGACATTCTGAAAATTGGTTTATCTCTATTCGACCCGGTAGACGAGATAGACGATATCAATCATCATGACATTAAAATGGATTTTTGTATAATGGTAGATTGGATTTGGCAAAGTGAGTTAAACCATCGATTTTCACGCTTATCTTGACCATGAATACCCTATCTCCTCTTCTTTCACTAATATCTTAATTTTAAAAATCATTTCTTCACTATACGCTTTAATTTAAAGGAAACCGTTTATGCATCCGATGCTGAATATTGCAATTCGAGCGGCACGCCGCGCCGGTGAATTAATTGTGCGCTCACGCGATCAACGCCAAGATTTACATATCGATACTAAAGGACAAAATGATTTTGTGAGTGAAGTTGATAGGCAAGCCGAATCAGCCATTATTGAAATTTTACATAAAGCTTACCCTAATCATGCTATCTTGGCGGAAGAAAGTGGTGCTAAAAAAACCGGTGATGGTTATCAATGGGTAATCGATCCATTGGATGGGACAACTAACTTTTTACATGGTCATCCACAGTTTTGTGTGTCGATTGCGCTCAAATATAAAGATACTCTAGATCAAGCGGTTATTTACGATCCGTTACGTGGTGAATTATTCACGGCTTCTCGTGGACAAGGTGCTTGGTTAAATGATCGGCGGCTGCGTGTGAGTAGTAGTACGCTTAATAATGCACTGTTAGGCACTGGATTTCCTTTTCGGATACAACACCATTTAAATGCCTATTTAGAAACTTTTAAAGCGCTATTTCCTTTAGTGTCTGATGTCCGTCGTGCGGGTTCAGCAGCATTAGATTTAGCTTATGTTGCCTCGGGTCGATTAGATGGATTTTGGGAAATTGGATTAAAAGAATGGGATATGGCAGCCGGGGTGTTAATTATTCAAGAAGCCGGTGGTTTAGTCAGTGATTTTAGTGGCGGCAACGATTACTTCAAGACCGGTAATATTATTGTAGGAAATCCCAAAGTACACAAAAGCATATTGCAAGCTATTCAACCTCACCTATCAGTCGAATTACAAAAATAACATAATAACCCTATCTCAATGTTTGTTTTCAATAATGAAAATTAAAGTTCAATTTCATTGCAAGATGCAACGCACCCTACCCAAAAAATTAATTTAAACACTCAATTTTTAATTGTTTTACCGTAAACTAGAGATAATTTCAGCAATGGAACGATATTCGCTTATTAAAGTCGGTTAGGATATTAGTTAATAATCGAATAACAACCGATTAGGTAGGTTTAGTTCATCATTATAGAGAAGCCTTATTTATGAAATGTAAGTCATGTCCATTTTGGATATCCATTATCACCATAATTTTATTAAGTCTTGTTATTACCTATCAATTTGTTGAACCCGCACCACCTAAAAAGATTCGGATTGCTACCGGTAGAGAAGGCGGTGGTTATCATACTTTTGCGGTGGAATACCAGAAGTTTATTGCTCAGAAAAATTTTCAACTCGAAATTCAAACTACCGCCGGTTCGGTGGAAGCGCTGCAGTTACTTAAGTTGGGTAAAGTCGATGTTAGTTTCTTACAGGGCGGCATTAGTGATGAAACCACAGTTGAATCGGCAGAATTAGAAGCGCTTGCTAGCCTATTCTATGAGCCATTGTGGGTTTTTTATCCGACTCACAAACCCATTCAATATCTCTTTGAACTACGCGGTAAACGCATCGCAGTGGGAGAGGAAGGCAGTGGCACACGTAAATTAGTATTATTTTTACTTAAAGAGAATGGTGTTACTGAAAAAAATACTACTTTTTTAGCTCTTCCCAAAGAAGCCGCTGCTCAACAATTAGCCACTAAGGAAATTGATGTCGCTTTTTTTGTGATGTCTCCAACGGCTGATACTATCTCTCAATTACTTAATAATCCTGATTTAGAACTCTTAAATTTTAAACGTGACCTTGCTTATACGAGTCGCTATCCGTTTTTAACGACTATAAAGATTGGCGAGGGCATGATTAATTTAGAGAAAAACATTCCTAAAACCGACAAAACCTTATTGGCAACTACTGCTAGTCTAGTTGCTCGTCGTGATTTACCTCACAGCTTAGTTCGCTTGTTACTGATGGCAGCAACGAATGTTCATAGCAAAGGAGGGTTTCTTGAAAAGAAAAATCAATTTCCTTCTGAGCAATTTGTTGAATTTCCATTGAATGCTGAAGCGCGTCATTATTTAGAACATGGACAGAATTGGTTAGAAAATGTTTTTCCTTTTGGGCTTGCTGCTACACTCGATAGATTAAAAGTGATGTTAATACCCTTAATTGCGGTTATTATCCCACTGATTAAGGGCGTTGTACCTATTTATAAATGGGGGATCCGGTTTAAGATTTTCCGCTGGTATCGGGTCTTACGGGAAATTGATCACGATATTGAAAGCATGAAAGATTTGGAAGTGATTGATAAAAAGATTGAACAAATGAAACAGCTTCAAAGAGAATTGCTGGACGTTGTTTCCGTGCCACTCGGTTATATGAGTGAATTTTATACTTTACGTATGCATCTTAATCTAATACTGCGTCGCTTAAAAGATCGGCGACAGGAAGTTCTTGATAGTCGGTAGAAGTAGCCCTGGTGGTTTTCCTTGGCAAAAGGTAGGTCGGCAATTAAAGGTTGTCGCCTCGCTGGTTAATTTTTCACTGTCAAGTTGAGTTAGGTTAGCTAAAAATTTCCGCTATGGATAAATGAATATCTAATTTCTTATCAATAAGTTGTTGTTCAGTAAAGGTCTTTGACTGAGTTAACTGGGCATACACGGTTACTGAGGCGATAAAAGGTACCACTAACCAACAGGATTGGATTCCGGCTTGAAAGTAAATTTCAAATTTATCTGCCATTTCTTTTACCCCTTGCGTTGGCGACAGAATTTCTATTGCTAATAAAGGCATTTCAGTCATTTGAATCATATCATGCACTAAATCAAGAGGACGTTTGGGATAAACTAAAATATCAGGAATATAGGGCTTACCTTTAATTTCAATGGTAACGGCGGTTACGATAGAGTATTTTTGTAGTTTATGTAAAGCGACCGCTAAATTAGTTTGAATATAACCGTGATTGTAGGAAAGCGCCGGATATTCCTCTTGCCATTCAGAGTGAAAAATAGAGTTGGAAGAAAGAGATGCAGTTTCATTTAGAGTAAGTAAATTCATCAAATTGCGCGAGAAACCTCGTCCTTAAGGACGGGGAGGGATAGCGCGTCGGCTCAAGCCGACCCAGTTCTCGCTCCTCTGGTGGTTAGGCTATCTGTGTAAGTAAAAATGGGGTGCTGGTCTTTCCCAGCGGTCCGGCGGTTAAGCCCTCCCCTTACGGGGCTAGTGACGCGGCAGTTTCCTGCCATCTCCCTTCGACAAGGCCACCCCGCGGCTCTTACTGTTACCAGTAACGACTAAAACCTGCGGGGCTTTACCTTTCCCCAGCTTGATTAAAGCCTTTTAGGGCAGCAGACTTAGGAAGCATCTGCTGGTAAGTCTTAACGACCTCGGGGTGGCGTAGCCACTATTGCTAGCGGCTTAGTCTGGTCAACCTAGCTTTTCCAAGCTCCGCCCTTGAGGGCGGGGTAGTTGACAAATTTACCTTGCTTTTGCCAAATTGAGTGTCTACATTTTTAACGATTAATTTTAGCTTTTACTTAACCGGTTTGTCACCATCCGGATTGAATTTCCGCAAGTTAATTTATATAAAAATAATAAAAACAGTTGGTTGCATATAATAAGCAACTTAGTTTAATATTTACCGTTCTCAAATAATGAATTTTCTCCCAACCGAGCAGAGGAAGCACATGACAACCACACATTTGGATCTCGAATTACAAAAAGTTATCGAAGCTCGTCATCATGATCCCTTTTCGGTGCTAGGCAAGCATACCGTGGGCAATCGCACGATTATCCGGGCTTATATTCCTTATGCCGAAGAAGTAGCTATTACTGAGGGTAATCTCCAGATGCAACGTATCCCTAATACTGATTTATTTGAATGGGAAGGTGAAGCAACCATCAAAATACCTAATCATTATCGCTTTATTTGGCGAGATAAAGATCACCGTGAACACATTACCCACGATCCTTATTGCTTTTTACCGCAATTATCTGATTTTGATATGCACTTATTTAGCGAAGGTAAACATTGGCATACTTACCGATTTTTAGGGGCACACGTCCATGAAGCCGATGGCATTGGCGGTGTCTTATTTGCGGTCTGGGCACCCAATGCTGAGCGAGTGAGTGTGGTTGGCGACTTTAATCGGTGGGACGGGCGAAGTCACACCATGCGCAGCCATGGCAGTAATGGTATTTGGGAATTGTTCATTCCTGATGTTGGTCCAGGAACATTTTACAAATATGAAATTCGCAATCGTCAAACGGGTAATGTTTTTTATAAATCGGATCCCTATGGACAATATTTTGAAGTACGTCCTAAAACAGCCTCTATTGTAGTCAATGATACCGCTTACGGTTGGAGTGATACCCAATGGCTAGAACAACGTCAACAGAGAGATTGGCTTCATGAACCAATGTCAATTTATGAAGTTCACTTAGGTTCTTGGCAACGTGGACCAGAAGGAGAATTGCTCAATTATCGCGAATTGGCACATCGCTTAGTAGACTATGTTACTGATCTCGGTTTTAGCCATATTGAACTATTACCGATTACTGAACATCCCTATGATGCCTCTTGGGGATATCAAACGGTCGGTTACTATGCACCCACTAGCCGCTATGGTAGTCCAGATGATTTTCGCTATTTTGTCGATTATTGTCACCAACATAAGGTGGGCGTATTCTTAGATTGGGTTCCCGCCCATTTTCCTAAAGATGCGCATGGACTCGCTCGTTTTGATGGTACTCCCGTTTACGAACATGAAGATCCACGGAAAGGAGAACATCTAGACTGGGCAACCTTGATTTATAATTACAGTCGTTATGAAGTGAAAAACTTCCTCCTGTCTAGTGCCTTGTATTGGCTCGAAGAATTTCATCTGGATGGCTTACGGGTCGATGCCGTTGCTTCGATGCTTTATTTAGATTATTCTCGTAGCGAATGGATTCCTAACCAATATGGCGGACGGGAAAATTTAGAAGCTATCGCTTTTTTAAGAGAATTGAATACCGTAGCTCATGGTGAACATCCTGGCGTATTAATTATGGCAGAAGAATCCACTTCTTGGCCTCAAGTGACTCGTCCTGTAGAAACGGGAGGATTGGGTTTTAGCCTAAAATGGAATATGGGGTGGATGAACGATACCTTAAGTTACATGTCTAAAGAATCAGTTCATCGTAAATATCATCAAAACATGCTGACTTTTAGTATGTTATATGCGTTTACGGAGAATTTTTTGTTACCTTTTTCTCATGATGAAGTGGTGCATGGCAAACAATCGATGCTCCATAAAATGCCCGGTGATGAATGGCAACGCTTTGCCAATTTGCGCTTAATTTACACTTATATGTTTACTCACCCTGGCAAAAAATTGCTGTTTATGGGAACCGAATTTGGTCAAGGTACCGAATGGAACAGTGCTCAAATCTTGGATTGGTACGTACTGCAATACCCATTTCATCAAGGTATACAAGCATTGGTCAGAGATTTAAATAAAATTTATTTCCAATTGGAAGCGTTGTATAAATACGAATTTGAATGGCAAGGTTTTGAATGGATTGATTGTCACGACGCGGAACAATCCATACTGATTGCTTTGCGTAAAAGTGATAAAGAAATGTTGATTATCGCCCTTAACTTCACGCCGGTACCCCGTCATAATTACCGCATTGGTGTGCCCAAGCCAGGTCGTTATGATGAAATTTTTAATTCTGATGCTCAATGCTATGGTGGTAGCAATGTAGGCAATGGTGGCAATATACTCATGGCTGAAAAATATCCTTGGATGGATAGACCCTATTCTATGCCAATTACCCTGCCACCGCTCGCTGGTATTATTCTGAAGCCCACTCAAGAAGAGGAAGAAGAGGAAGACGAAATAGAAGACGACACTAATAATGAAGAGTTGACCCAGTCCACTGAAACCAAGATGACTCAGGCAGATTCGGCAACAATTTCTGCAACCACAAAAACGCAATCCACTTCTCGTAAAAAACGTTCTGCTACTCGCAAAAAACCTGAGCAAGAATAAATAAACGGGTTGCCTTACCTAAAGCCTTCATGAAATCACTTTCCTCATGAAGGCGAACAACTTTAAGCTAAAGCGTATTCAACTCAATCTAAAGTAACCTATTTCTCAGGGCTTTTTAACCACCAAGGTGGGGCGAATGAGATAAAGCTAGACGATCCCCCAAAGTTATCCAAAAATAAGGATTGACCCTGAGTTGAGACCCTTACCGTTTCGAGTATTGCGGGCGTTTGCGCGCCTTATGTAAACCCACCTTTTTCCGTTCCACTTCCCGCGCATCCCGCGTCAAGAAACCCGCTTGACGCAAAGCGGCCCGAAAACTTTCATCATAAGCCACTAAGGCCCGAGCTAAGCCATGCCGAATCGCCCCGGCTTGACCGGTGTTCCCACCCCCACTGACGGTGGCATAAATATTAAAAGTCTCTTCTCTATCAACCACTTGTAGCGGTTGGCGCACGACCATCCGTGCGGTTTCCCGACCAAAGTATTCTTCCAGGGGGAGACCGTTGACCGTGACTTGACCTTCACCAGGTCGTAGAAAGACCCGCGCGGAAGCACTTTTACGTCGTCCCGTTGCGTAATGTTGTTCTGCCATAAGAATCTTAGTGTGTTAAACTCCAGGAGAGTGGTTGTTGAGCTAAATGGTTATGTTGGGGGCCCGCATAGACTTTCAGTTTCCGAAACATAGCCCGACCTAAGGGGCCTTTGGGTAACATCCCTTTCACCGCGATCTGCAGGATTCGTTCCGGGGCTTTCTCCAGCAGTTTATCAAAGGGAATCGCTTTAATTCCACCCGGATATCCACTATGGTGATAATACACTTTAGCGGTGCGTTTGCGCCCGGTTACCCGCAGCTTGTCCGCATTGATGACCACGATGTAATCTCCAGTGTCCACGTGGGGGGTATATTCCGCTTTATGTTTGCCCCGCAAGCGTTTCGCAATTTCACTCGCCAGTCGACCTAACACTAGATTATCGGCATCAATTACATACCAGTCTCGCTTAACCGTTAACGGTCTGGCGCTAAAGGTTTTCATCAATTCAATTCTCCCAACTATTCGGTAGTGATTAACAAAACAAATTATACTACGGATTCGCTCATTATCTGTCAAGGTTATTTTGGTACAACAGTAATTCTGTATCTGTACAAGTAGTGATTTTCTTAGACAAGGCACTACTGGGTGGCGTTCATATCACTACCTATATAGCACCACCATAGAATTATCACGCCCGCGAAACTAAATTTAATCTGGTTGAGTAATAAAACCCAAACGAGTTATGCCCGCTTGATGTGCTATTGACATCACCTCCGCAATTTTTTGATAAGGAGTAATTTTATCAGCCCATAGCTGTAATTCTGGGGTGGGTGGTTGTTGTGCTGCGTGAGTTAATCGCTTATTAAATTCTGGCTGATCAATGGGTTCTTTATTCCAAAATAAACGGCCTTTGGCATCAATGCTTAAGGTGATGATATTCGGTTTACTGACATTGATTTCACTTGACGCTTGCGGTAAGTCAATTTTAATGGCATGTGGTGTAAATAAAGGGGCTGTGATCATAAATAAAATCAATAACACTAACATGACGTCAACCAGGGGAATAATATTGATTTCTGATAGCGGCTGATTGTCCAAATAATCTTTAGGTTCATCATAATTCATTATTTAAATTCCTCTCAGGAGTTATGGTGATCCTAACAATTTTAAGTTGGGTTGGTTAATTATGCCATAAAGTTGGAAAATGTGATTTTGGAAAGATCGATCTTATCTTTTTATTGATAGTACTCGGTTCCTTCCGCTGAGGAAGTGATGCAGAATTGTTCTAGATGGAAGAAGGAAAAGGATCTCGTAGCAAACTTTATCTTATTATCCCGAATTTAAGCTCATTTGAATTGCTTATCAAAGTTAAAAAATTTTGGCTGAGTTACTTAATTAACCGAAATTCGAGGTTGCAAATTTAAGTGTTCAGTCAAGTAAGCTTTTAGTTCATTAAAAAATTTTTGATTATCATGCGGATAATATTCAAACAACCGTGCTTCTACTGGAGAACCTTGTTCTTGTAAGGTGATATTCACTTGATAAGCTTGATTCACTTGATCTGGTGATTTGATACCGATAACAATTTCTAAATTTTCGTAAACTTTAATAGCCGGTGTGGTTACGGGTTCATTGGGCACGGGTATTCTTACTACATCTAATTTGGAAGAATTCAGAATCTGGTTAATCATCGTTTGTACCTCCTCAAGTTCCTCCTTTTCTCTTTCGGTACCTTGCAATTTAATGGCAATATGTTTGACGGTTGGACTCATATTTTTAAGTTGAATTTCTTGTTGGGGAAAAACAGTGCCAGACTTTGGGTTAGCTGGCGATGAAGGCACCGAAGGTGGATTGGCGGCTAACTGATCTGGGGGAGAGGGGGTTAATAATGGCGCAACGGATTGGGATTGCGCAGATTGAACAGTTACTACCTGAGCAGTGGTGGCTTTCGGTTGCAAGTTCAAATATTCAGTTAAATAATTCTTTAAGTTTTGATATAGCTTGTCTGGATCATTAAGAAAATAGTCAAACAATTTAGCAGTGCTTTGCAAACCTTTCTCTTGTAAAGAAATACTGACTTGATAACTGCGTGGTGATTCTAGAAAGGCTTTCTCACCAATAACAATTTCTAAATGTTGGGCAACTTTCATAGCCGGGGTTACGGAACAACCATCTGATACGGGTAATTTGACTACCCCTAATTTAGAATTGTTAAGAATATTCTTAACGATGGCTTGTACCGGTTCTAACTCGGCTTGTTCTTTTGCCGTACCGACTATTTTCACGGCGATATTTGGAACGGTTAAAACCGGTTCAGTTAATTCCATTGAGGGCGGTGATGACAGCGGAAGAGGTTCTTCCTTATTGGCTTTTGTCGACAGTGGCAATGTCATATTTATCGCATTGAGCCAAATTAATGCGTTAAACAAATATTTTCTCTGCATATTGAAAAAATCTCCTATTATAAATTGGAACAATAGCTCGCTTCAGCAACGAGAAACAGCTAGACTATAAGTCACTAAACATGATTGTTGTTAGGATAAAATCTAATCCGAGTGTGGCTAGCGAAGAATGGACCACTGTCCGTGTGGTGGCACGGCTAACACCCTCTGAAGTGGGAATACAATCATAACCCTCAAACACGGCAATCCAAGTCACTACAATACCAAATACAATACTTTTGATAATTCCATTGCTCACATCTTCTATAAAATCCGTTTTATCTTGCATTTGGGACCAATAGGAACCTGCGTCTACTCCTAATAATTCCACGACCACTAAGTAACCCCCTAAAATACCAACCGCGCTGAAAATAGCAGCCAGGAGTGGCATCGCTATTACGCCAGCAATTAAACGAGGTGCAATGATACGTTTCAGTGGATTAACCGCCATCATTTCCATCCCGGCAAGCTGTTCAGTTGCTTTCATTAAACCAATCTCTGCTGTCAAAGCCGAACCCGCCCGACCAGCGAACAGTAATGAAGTTAATACCGGTCCAAGTTCGCGTACTAAAGATAAAGAAACCACTGCACCTAATGCTTCAGTCGCACCAAAATCGATCAACGTATTATATCCTTGCAAACCTAACACCATCCCCACAAACAAGCCAGATACGATGATAATAGTCAGTGACAATACGCCAACAGCATAAAGTTGTACGATAACCAGATAAGGACGCCAAAATAAACTGGGTACTCCGGCCAGTACTTGGGCGAAGAAAATATGTCCACGGCCGATTTTTTCCAGGCTATCAAAAACCGTATTACCAAGACGTTGGAAGTGTTCTAACATAAATGACCTCTAAGCAAATCTGCCATATAATCGGGGGCTGGATAGTGAAATGGTACCGGTCCGTCTGCTTGAGCATTGATGAATTGTCTAGCCCAAGCGGATTCTGATGTCTTTAAATCGGCTGGTGTCCCCTGACCGACAATTTTGCCCTCCGCAATGATATAGATCAGGTCGGCAATTTCAGCGGTTTCATGGACATCATGGGAAACAATAATACTGGTCAAATTCAACGCGTCATTAAAAGATCGAATCAGCCGGACTAACACCCCCATTGAAATCGGATCTTGGCCGGTAAAAGGTTCATCATACATGATCATCATCGGATCCAAAGCTAAAGCCCGCGCTAAAGCTACTCGTCGTGCCATCCCACCCGAAAGTTGACTGGGCATTAAATCGCGTGCACCCCGTAACCCTACGGCGTGTAATTTCATCAACACCAGATGACGAATTAATGATTCGGGTAATTGAGTATGTTCGCGGACTGGAAAAGCCACATTTTCAAACACATTTAAATCGGTAAGTAAAGCACCGCTTTGAAATAACATGCCCATGCGTTTCCGAAGTTGGTAAAGGGCAGTCGTAGATAAATTGGGTACTTCTAAACCGTCTACTTCAATGCGACCGGCATGAGGCTTTAATTGTCCGCCAAGTAAACGTAATAGAGTGGTTTTGCCGGTACCACTGGGTCCCATAATGGCTGTCACTTGACCACGGGGTATATCCATATCGATGCCATCAAAAATCCAGCGGTTGCCACGCGCAAACCGCAGACCGCGAATTTTGATAAGTGGTTCTATCTCATTGAGTTGATTAATCATTATTCACCATTTTGAATAAGGTGTTGCACATGACGTTATTTTTTTGTTCTTAAAATTTATTTTAACCGACTACTTTCCAAATCTCTTCCAGATTGCTGTCGACAAACACATCGGGCATAATAACATATCGCTGTTTGAAAAATAGACGGGCTAGTTGCGGTTCAATTCCATAATTCCAAGCAATGCTTTTAGTAATAAAATAGACTAATTCTGTACAAGCGGTTAAATAAAAAGGTTCAATGTTAAACCGATAGGGGTGAGGTGCGGTCAATTCTCTTAAAGCGAGGCGATATAAAATTTTGAAGATCTTTTCAAATTCAATGCCTTTCCCTTGAACCAAATAGTGCGCAATATCTTTTTCGGCTTTAATGAGGGCAAGCACAGCGGCGTCTAGGTGAGGCGCTGGGAGAGATGATTCTGGTTTTGCTGAGTGACCTTTATTATCCTCAGTGGTGGGTTGTAAGTGGATTGGGATTGCCTCCTGAATTACTTGAGTTGGATTAGCAAAGTAGGCTTGTAAGTTTTCGGGTAGTGACTGAGATGTTAAGGGTTTTAATTGCCGAGGAAAACGCATCACGGCCAATCCATCACAACGACAAAAATCGATGATATCTTCAAGATAAACTTGATCTCCGCTCGTGTGAATAACCATTTGCTTACTCAACTTAAATTGATCGGGGTTGTCAATTTTAGCTAATTGTTTTAAATGAGTTTCATTGACTTCACCCAGATAAAAACCAACGTGTGTAAAAGTACCTCGTATCAATAGACGGCTTAAATAATGGTTAAAATAACGGACTAAAATATCGCCAGGTTCAACGAGTTCCATAATTTCTCGGGTATGCGTACCGTTGAGGGCAAAATGATGTGGGCGATAGATAATAAAAGGGGGACGTTTAACCACCTGAGTCGCATTACTTAATTTCAATACCCGTTGAGTAAAATTGGCTTGATTGATTCGCATGGAACAACTCCTTAAAAGGTCATATAGAAGGTACCTTTTAGAAAATAGGCTAAAAGTGTGCCATTTACCCTATTAAAAGACTTTTAGACTTTTATTGAGATTGAAAGAGAGAATAACTACACTTATTAAAGAAATTCGTTATAATGCTTCTATTCTATTCACTTTAATCTTAACTTAAGATTGATAATCTGTTATGAAATTTCTGGTTGACTTTTTTCCTATTTTACTCTTTTTTATCGCTTATAAACTCTACGATATATATGTCGCCACCGCAGTAATAATTATTGCCTCACTAGGACAAGTGAGTTGGGTTTGGTTAAAACACCACCGCATAGAAAACATGCACTTAGTGACGTTGGTTCTGGTCGTCGTCTTAGGTGGAGCCACCTTGCTACTGCATGATGAGACGTTTATTAAATGGAAACCAACGATTGTCAATTGGGCCTTTGCGCTCGCCTTTTTTGGGAGTCAATTCGTCGGGAAGAAAAATTTAATCCAACGCATGTTAGAAAGCCAGATCAGTGTTACCGTTCCTCAGGTTTGGAATTATTTGAATATGGCCTGGATAACTTTCTTCGTGGTAATGGGCTTAGTCAATTGGTATGTTGCTTTTCATTTTGATACCAATACCTGGGTTAATTTCAAATTATTTGGTATGATGGGACTCACTTTAGTATTTGTTATTGGCCAAAGTTTTTATCTGGCTCAATACATGGTTGTGGAAGAAGAATCTAAAACTGAAAAATCCTAACCGATTGTTGATAATTAAGCATCCATGTTTAGTATAGAAGAGGTGACCTTATTATTAACCGCTCTTAAATTTTCTGCTGAAAAACACCGTCTCCAGCGGAGAAAAGATCAAGAAGCTTCTCCCTACATTAATCATCCGATTCAAGTAGCCGAATTATTATGGCAACAAGGGGAAATTCGAGATATAGTAACCATAGTGGGTGCTTTGTTGCATGATACTTTAGAAGATACTAATGCAACCCCTGAAGAAATAAATGAATTATTTGGTGCAGAAGTATTAGCCTTAGTACAAGAAGTAACCGATGATAAAAGTTTACCGAAACTACAACGCAAGCGCTTGCAAATTGAATTGGCTTCCCATAAATCAATTCGTGCTAAACAAGTTAAACTCGCCGACAAAATTTGTAATGTCTATGATATCACCCATTCACCACCTCAAGCTTGGTCATTAAAGCGCCGTCAGGAATATTTAGAATGGTCAGAACAAGTGGTCGCTAAGCTACGGGGGATTAATCCCGCGTTAGAATCTTATTATGACACTATTCTAGCAGCAGCCAAACAAACCTTGGCGCTGCAACAAACTTTGTCTGGCGATGACAGAAAACAAGTAATGACAATGACTTAACCCGTTTTACTTGCAGAGGAATAAAAAACTAATTATGCTTTATGCGATTATCAGTGAAGATGTACCCAATAGTTTAGAAGCCCGTTTCAAAACTCGCCCAGCTCATTTATCACGGTTAGAAACTCTAAAAGCTCAAGGTCGCTTAGTGTTAGCCGGACCACACCCAGCGATTGATTCACCGGATCCAGGTCATGTTGGCTTTACGGGGAGTTTAGTGGTGGCTGAATTTTCATCTCTAGAAGAAGCTTGTGCTTGGGCAGAAGCTGACCCTTACCACCAAGCCGGGGTATATGCTCAAGTCATTGTTAAACCATTCAAAAAAGTTTTACCTTAACCATGCTCAATACTGATTATACCCTGCTAATTAAGGAAAAACTCCAAACTGCTTTCACCACAACTTACTTAGAAGTAATTGATGAAAGTCATCAACATGTGGGACACAGTGGAGCACGTGAAGGTGGTGGACACTTTGCTGTTACTATTGTGAGCCCCCAATTTAGTAATCAACCCTTGATACAACGTCATCGTATGGTTTATGCTGCTTTAAATGAATTAATGAATACCGTTATCCATGCCTTAAGTATTCAAGCACAAACCCCAGAAGAATTTTCTAAATGAAATAAATAGTTATATCGGAGAATCCAACATGTTTAACTTTTTGCTTAAAATAAGTATGTTATTCTGTATATTATCACTACTTGCAGTTAGCTATGCTAATCCAACTGATCCGGTGGTGAAAATAAATGACACAACCATTACCCAACAAACGTATGATGATTATGCTAAGGCGCGAATGGAACAAACGCGGACTAATGTTATGCCCGATACTCGAACGCTCATTGATGAATTAGTGGACCGTGAGTTGCTTCGACAAGCCGCTTTGGAGCAAAAATTGGAACAAGCTCCCAAATTCCAAGAAAAAATTAAGCAAATGCAAGACAATCTGCTCATGGCTATGGTCATGCAGGATTATTTAGATAAGCATCCGCTTGACGATGCTAAACTGAAACAAGAATATGATACCCAAGTGACCAAAATCAAAATGCCTTCAGAATATAAAGTGAGGCATATCCTGGTAGAAAAGGAAGAAACAGCGAAAGCGATTATTGCTGAATTACAAGCCGGTAAAACCTTAGCTGAATTAGCTAAGAGTAAATCGATCGATTCGGATTCAGCTAACAAAGAAGGTGATTTAGGTTGGGTTACCCCAAAAACAGTGGAACCCGAATTTGGTAAAGCGCTTGAACAACTGAAAAAAGGACAATATACCACTACCCCAGTTAAAACCAAGTTTGGCTGGCATATTATCCAGATAGATGATCTTCGTGAAGTCCCTTTACCCCCCTTTGACAATGTTAAAGAAAAAATTAAAGCCAGTTTACAAGGGCAACAAATGCAAAAATATATGGATGAACTCAAGAAGCAAGCTAAAATTGAGATCATCAAAAAGACAGAACCAGAAGTCAGTGGTAAAGATAAAGCGACCGCAACTGAAAAACCAGCCGCTGAAAAACCAGCCGCGCCGGAATAAGGAATAATTTAAAAGTAGCTTCTTCGCATGATGTTATCTACATTAGAACTTGCTATTGAACTCATTAGCCGTCCTTCAATAACACCCCATGATGCCGGTTGCCAATCATTAATTGCTAACCACTTACAATCGATAGGTTTTATAGTTGAAACACTTCGATTTGGTGAAGTAGATAATCTCTGGGTACGACATGGTCAAACCGAACCGCTACTCGTATTTGCCGGACATACCGATGTCGTACCCCCGGGTTTACTTAAGCAATGGCAATTTCCACCCTTTACACCGACTGTTCATGAAGGTTTATTGTACGGACGAGGTGCTGCTGATATGAAAGGCAGCTTAGCTGCTATGGTGGTTGCCGGTGAGCGTTTTGTTCAAGCTTACCCGGATCACCCCGGTTCAATCGGCTTATTATTAACGAGTGACGAAGAAGGTGTTGCTATCAATGGCACCGTTAAAGTTATCGATTACTTACAAGCCAAAGGCGATAGGATAACTTGGTGTTTAGTTGGCGAACCTTCTAGCGTGAATCGATTAGGCGATACGATAAAAAATGGACGCCGTGGTTCATTAAATGGTCATTTAATTATTCAGGGTGTGCAAGGTCATGTGGCTTATCCACACCAAGCGGATAATCCGATTCATCGCTTTGCTCCGTTGTTAAAAACTTTATGTGAGACTCAATGGGATCAAGGAAATGAATTTTTTCCGCCTACCGGTTTTCAAATCACTCATCTTAATGCGGGCGAAAAAGTAGATAACGTGATTCCAGGTGAGTTGGAAGTCTTATTCAATTTTCGTTACAGTACCGAAGTCACTCACACTCAATTACAAGCAGTGGTTACTCGCTTATTAGAACAATATCAACTTAACTCTAAGTTAACCTGGCGGCATTCCGGTTTGCCTTTTCTTACGCCAGCGGGAACTTTAGTTGAGGTTACTCAGCAAGCCATTTTAGAAGTCTGTAGTTACCAAGCCACTCTCTCAACCGCCGGTGGAACTTCAGACGGACGCTTTATTGCGCCTACCGGTGCTCAAGTCATCGAACTGGGTCCCCTTAACGCGACGATTCATAAAGTTAATGAGTGTGTTCGGGTTGAAGATCTGGAAACACTGGCGACGATTTATCAGCGCATTATTGAAAAGCTATTGCGATAACTTCAAACGTTATCAATCTATTATTTTCAATAGAGATAGAGACGGCATCTTATCTAAAACAATGACTCTTATTCGAGTGGTTTTATCTTTTCTAAAGGTGCATTTTTCTGGGCGAGTTCCCAATTTCTGAATAACTCATTTTGATGAAGAGCAGCCCATTCGGTAATTAATCCTCGCAATCGGGGAGTTAATTTTCCCTGCAAGATAGTTAATGATTGAATATCAATAATCGCATTCTGATTATCATAATGAACATGAAAATGAGGTGGAGGAGATGAATCATTATAGTGCATGGAGATGATAACCCCAAAAAATCGGCTTAAGGTGATGGGAATCTTCCGCTTCATAAATAATGAGTTCCTATCCGGTAAGCTGGTTTGGATATCTTTTTTACCATATAAGCGAGAACAAGTATCATACATGATAGATAAGGGTAGTTTTAATACCAAGCATGGGTCATGCTCCAATGACATTGTTAACAAAAATTTCGTCTACTACCCCATACCCCCGATAAAAATATTCCTATCACTTTCTTATCACTAACTATTATCACCATCTAATGATAAAAATAAAAGAAATATTATCATAATCGCACCCGTTTCTGTATGCACATTGATTACAAAAATTGACCGGATATTCCTTATTAATAAAGCAAAAACATTTTTTCTTAGAAAATATTCTTTGCTGACATTAAGTTGAGTAGAAATATTTCAGCAGAGATTGTTGGTTAGCAATCTTTGGTCGATCCAAAATTAAATTTTGGATAGTGTTAAAGAAGTAGTGATTTTAGGGTAACAAAGAATAGCAACCCCTTGTTACGACAGAGCTAATATCACTACCGGTTTAAAACTATCAATTTTTTAGCAAAAATACTTGTCAAGTAAACTTAATTTAGTTAACATAACCACATTATTCGTTCGCTAAATAGCGCGAAAAGAAGAACGAGTTTAGCTTAAAATTAAAAATTTAGTTGTTCCCCTTGACACACTATTTAAAGTTGTTACAATAACCACCTTTCTAAAAGCGGGAATAGCTCAGTTGGTAGAGCGCAACCTTGCCATGGTTGAGGTCGCGAGTTCGAGTCTCGTTTCCCGCTCCAATCTTTTGTTTTTTTCGATATATAAAGCAAATTTTAGGATTCAGTATTTAGCTTAGGCTGAGTGGCAGAGTGGCTATGCAGCGGATTGCAAATTCGTTTCACGTCGGTTCAAATCCGGCCTCAGCCTCCATTGCACATTTTTACCAGTTTGCTATTATATCAAGAGTGTAATCCTTAGTGCCCGGGTGGCGGAATTTGGTAGACGCAAGGGACTTAAATTAAATTGAGCACCTTAGGCGAAATCTTAGGGTGAATGGAGTCTAATTCGGTGAAACCTGTTAAATGGCAACCCCGAGCTAAGCTTAGTGTCAATAAACATTAAGAAAGTGTAGAGACCATACGGCTCCTGCCTGACTGCTTAAATTAAGTAAAAGGCAAAGATAGGGTCCAGACCACAAACATCTAAAAAAATTAAAGTTTAGGTGGCAGCGAAAGCTGTAGTTGGTAAGAAAATCCCTCGGTTTTATAAACCGTACCGGTTCGAGTCCGGTCTCGGGCACCATATTTCCTTCCTACTTTATTGTTAATTAGGGACGATAGATTAATAACGGTCAATAAATTTCCATGTATACAGCACATTTTGGGTTAAATGCTGCACCGTTTTCTATCACGCCTGATCCCCATTATCTTTATTTAAGTGGACGCCACCGAGAAGCGTTAGCGCATTTATTATATGGCGTCAATGAAGGGCCGGGGTTTGTCTTATTGACCGGTGAAGTTGGTACCGGGAAAACGACACTTTGTCGGTGTTTAATAGAACAATTACCCGATACAGTGGATGTCGCATTGTTACTTAATCCTCGCGTATCGCCCATGGAATTATTAGCGGCGTTATTTGACGAATTAAGAATCAGCTATGAACCGCACACTTTTACCCATAAAGACTATGTTGATGTACTCAACAGCTATTTACTCACTGCCCATGCTGTTGGTCGGCGTACGGTATTGATTCTCGATGAAGCGCAAAATCTTTCCACTGAAGTATTAGAACAAGTCCGGTTGTTAACCAATCTAGAAACCGCTAACCATAAATTATTGCAAATCATTTTAGTTGGGCAACCCGAATTAAACACCTTATTAAAGCGGAATAATTTGCGTCAATTAGCTCAACGGATTACCGCACGTTATCATTTATTACCTTTATCTTTAAAGGATACTCAAGCTTATATCAACCATCGCCTGGCAGTTAGTGGGGCACGTAATCCCTTATTCGCATCAGCCGCAACGCGGGTTGTCTATCGATATTCTGGTGGCGTCCCTCGTTTAATCAATATTATTTGCGATCGTGCTTTATTGGGTGGATATGTTAATAATCATACTCAAATAGATGTTCCCATTGTGCGTAAAGCGGTACAAGAAGTTCGTGGTGAAAATATTAATCAGTCAACCGCTTTTGGCTGGTTAATGAGTATGGGTATTATCACCGCCTTGTTAATATTAGTGGGAAGTGTGATATGGTGGCGTACCCATTTCCATTTTTCTTCGTTAGCGATTCAAACAGTTCCTACTCCTCAATCTGACGCTTTGGCTCTTACTACGAATACCAAAAAAATCACAGCGGCTGAAGAACCACCGGTGTCCATATCACCATTACCTACCCCACCACAGCCACATACTTTACTGGAGTTGCTCCAAACAGCAACGCTACCGAATAATACTCAAGCGGCTTTTATTACCCTATTTAAGTATTGGAATCTAGATTATCTGAGTTTAACCGGAGAGAAAGCTTGTCAACGAGCCGCAACTCAAGGACTCGCTTGCTTGTTAAGAACCGGAACTTGGGAAGATATCCGTTACTTCAATAAACCCGTTGTCATTGAATTAGTAACCGATAATGGGACTCAACACCATGTCGTCGTCAGTCACCTACAAGATAAGAAAGTGTCTTTAGATTTCTCTGGACAAATTTCCGATTTTACGCTGGATGAAGTTAATGAATACTGGCTAGGACAATTTTTACTCCTGTGGAAACCACCGTTGTTACCGATACCGGTGATTAAAGCCGGCATTGTTAATGATGCCGTTATTTGGGTTAGAAAACGTTTGGATATCATTGAAGGAGTGCGAAGTGAACCGAAAATTCCCTCGCCACGCTTTGATCAAGCACTTAAACAACGGATTATTGCCTTTCAACGTAAATATCAATTATCACCCGATGGCGTTGTGGGGGAACAAACTTTATTAGCATTACAAGCACTTTCTGCTCAAGCGCCTGTTCTTTGGTCCACGCCGGTTTCTGGACTAGTAGAAACCGTATCTCCTTAAAACTACCCACCACAACATCCCTGGATAAAACCACCACTGAAATTGATACAAGCATCGGTCGCCTGACTACCACAATGGCTTCCACAAGAATGGCTAGCATCTCCACAGTCATGGCCACAAGATCCCATTTTTCTTCCGCAAGTTTCACCGCAATTATCTGAATACTGATCGGCTTTGATTTTGAGAATAAGCATCGCTTCATGACAAGCTTGAAACCGATTATTGAGTAACTTAATTCCTGTTCTTAACCCATATTGTTGGATAACGGCTTTGCCATAAACGGAACAACTCCGATCACCATAAACTTGAGCATAAGCACAACGAAATCCTTTGTAAGGAGAAAGGTAGCACTGATAACCATTAATCGCCCAAATCGCCATTTGCCGAAAAAGAAGTTGTATTTTCATCACTCAATTGAGTCGGTAATTAAAAAATTAATGATACAATAAAAAATGAAGTGATAATCGTTTTTAAGCCAGGAATTAACTGATGAAAAGTTTATGGAATGATGCACAAGCGGCTAAATACCACTCTGATCCACTCGCATTGCGCGTATACACGTCAAGACTATTAGGACAAGATCCCACTTTAGTGTTGCATGGGGGTGGTAATACTTCGGTTAAGATTAACACAACTAACCGGTTTGGGGAAACAGAAGAGTTACTGTATGTCAAAGGCAGTGGTTGGGATTTAGCCACGATTGAAGCGGCTGGCTTTGCCCCAGTCAGATTAGCTGTTTTGCAAAAAATGGCTCAACTCGAGCAGTTGACCGATGCCGAAATGGTTAAGTTGCAACGGGCTGCTATGATCGATCCGAATGCGCCTAATCCCTCAGTCGAAGCCATTTTACATGCCCTTATTCCTTTTAAATATGTTGATCATACGCATGCCGATGCGGTCATCACCATAACCAATACCGATAAAGGCGCAGAACGAATTCGTCAACTGTATGGTGATCAAGTCTTGATCGTCCCTTATGTGATGCCCGGTTTTGTTCTGGCTAAAAAGATTGCTGAGTTGACTCAAGCCATTGATTGGTCTCGGTTAGAAGGCATGATTTTGCTCAATCATGGGGTATTTAGTTTTGCTGATGATGCTAAAACGAGTTATGAGTGCATGATACAGTTAACCTCAGCAGCAGAACATTATCTCCAAGCGCAAGGAACATCTGTAGTTATTTCCTATCCGGAAGCGAAGGAAGATTGGCTACAACTGGCCCGCATCCGCAAAAAAGTGAGTGAAGTCAGAGGCACCGCCATGATTGTACAATTAGATACTCGCTCGGAAGCGCTCAGTTTTGCTCATTTGCCGAATGTTGCTGCTATAGCCACCCGCGGGCCTTTAACCCCAGATCACGTTATTCGCACCAAACCTAAACCAGTTATCCTCGGCAACAATCCCCTAGAAGATATTACTCAATATGTCCAAGCCTACCATGAATATTTTGCCCGCCATACCAATGGTCAATTAACCAGTTTAAATCCGGCACCGTGTTGGGCGGTATGGCCAGGATTTGGGTTGCTGAGCTTCGGAACGAGTATTGAAGAAGCGACCGTTATTTCTGAGATAAAAGATCACACGATTCAAGCGATTCAGTTGGCTGAACAATTAGGTGGTTGGCAAGCTTTACCGGAAGCCGATATTTTTGCAATGGAATACTGGGAACTCGAACAAGCCAAACTGAAAAAACGCAGCACGACTTTGCCTTTACAAGGTCGAATTGCCTTGGTAACCGGGGCGGCGAGTGGAATCGGACGAGCTTGTGTAAAAATGTTGCAAGCACAAGGTGCGGCGGTTGCTGCTATCGATATGAATCCCAACATCACCACTTTATTTAATCAACCAGAAATTCTGGGAATTGTAACCGATGTCACTATTGAGCAGGATATCCAATCAGCAGTTAAAACCTGTGTTCGCCACTTTGGTGGTTTGGATATCTTAGTGAGTAATGCCGGCACTTTTCCAGCTAGTGAAAAGATTGCTGACATCAGACCAAGCACTTGGGATGCCAGTTTAGTCGTGAATTTAACCAGTCATCAAAGATTGTTACAAGCTTGTATTCCCTATTTAACCGTAGGTATTGATGCCACTGTCATTATCATTGCATCCAAAAATGTAGCCGCGCCTGGGCCGGGCGTTTCGGCCTACTCTGTGGCTAAGGCCGGTTTAACACAATTAGCACGAGTTGCTGCATTAGAATTAGGTTCACTGAGTATCCGTGTCAATGTGATTCATCCGAATGCAGTTTTTGATACGGCTATTTGGACCCCGGAAATCTTGGAAAAACGAGCTAAACATTATGGTATGAGCGTAGAGGGATACAAAACCAACAATATATTAAAGACTGAAGTCACGACGAAAGATGTTGCGGCATTGGTCTGTACTATGGCGGGTCCCGTTTTTGCCAAAATTACCGGCGCCCAAATTCCGATTGATGGGGGAAATGATCGAGTTATATAAGTTACTGAAAAGCCAGGTAGGGTGAGCACCGGTGCCTATCCTACCTGGCTACGCTTACTAGTTTGACAATAAGAAGTGATTTATTGATATGATGCAAATATCATTTGATAATAGGATCCTGTTAGTTGATAACAATCGGCAATTTCCTAATAATAAAAACCTTTATCTTGATAAGAAGCCGCTATTATCTAATAATAGGAAGATATTACTTGATAATAGGAACCTGTTAATCGATACCAACAAGGTATAACTTAATAACAGCAACCTTTATCTAAATAAGAGGGAGCGATTACTTAATAATGGCAAGATGTTATGTGATAATGCTTTCCGGTTACTTAAATTAACTTGGATTATTCATAAAATGAGGAAATAGTCATGGCACGCCCAAAGAAAACTTCTCCCGCCATTGAAAAAGCACAACAGCGCCTCTCTGCATTACTCTCCATTGATACCAATCTCGACTTAGGTAATGATTTAACGTCCGCCGCTTATAGAGCCGAAATTGTTAAAGCACAGGCATTGTTAGATGCTTATAATACCCTGCTTTCCCAAACAGATGGTGCATCGAATGCCTTTGTGGGTGCCGAGAAAAGCTTGAAAGATTTAAGTGAACGCATGTTATTAGGCGTAGGCGTTAAATTCGGCAAGGATAGCACACAATATGAAATGGCGGGCGGGGTTCGCAAGAGCGAACGTAAACGGCCGGTGCGTAAGAAGATGGCTGAATAACGACAAGTCAGCGTAATCCAGCGAGTGTAGGGTGCATAAGCGAAGCGTCATGCACCTTTGCCGGTTTGGTGTATGACACTGCGTTTATACACCCTACGCTTCAATGCCATTAAGTTAAGGATTCCCCCCTTTTTCAAAGGGGGAAGTAAAATGTCTTAACTTAATGGCATTGACCCTACGCTTGCTTCCAGTTAACCCCAAAATGGTGGGCAAACAAAAGGACGTTTGCCCACCCTACTTAGCTAAAATCAATGGTTTCATTTTCAATGGCGGGCGTAATCGCTAAATAAGTCATGCGATTTAGTAAAGATTCAATCGCTTGCTTTTCAAGTATCGTGAGGCTTGAAAAACTTAACAATTCCATCCGGGTGATTGAACTATAAGCGCATTCGCCAATGGTAATTTGCTGGGTTTTAAATAAATCCAGGATGATTGGATTGCGCTGTAAAAATCCAATCAGAATATTGGTATCTAACAAATAATTAATGCCATTCATCACGTAAGGCACTTTGCAATATTAAAGGGTCTTGATTTGCAAAACTGGGGAATATCGGTAATTCATTAATAATATTAGTTAATAATTCGGATGCCTGTTGTTGTTCAAGGTAATGACGAAGGAGTTGTTTAATGATTTCATTCGGTGAGCAATGCGCTTGTTGCGCTATCTTATTTAAGAGGGTTTCTAATTCGGGTTCAAGGTCGATAGTGAGCATAATAAATCCTCAAGTTTTACCGGGAAGCACTCGCCGGTGAAAGGTTTATTTTTTTGTTGGGTAATACCTAAGTTGCCACCGGTACTCTTTGGATGTTGGAGTTCGCTTGCGCTAAATTTTTTTCAATTACCCTCTACCCATAAAAGCAAAAATAAGCATATAATACCTAGCATTCAGTTAATTGCTCCCTTCGTCTAGTGGCCTAGGACATCGCCCTCTCACGGCGGTAACAGGGGTTCGAGTCCCCTAGGGAGCGCATCATTTTTTCTTTACGTCAATCTTTAGCTACCTCGCTTTTTATCACTTAGGTTCAATCCCTAACGCTCTTAATTGGGCCGCTAATTGTTCCGCACGCTGATATTCCTGCTCCGCACGCTGATGTTCTTGCTCGGCACGTTGACGTTCCTGTTGAGTTCGTTGTTGTTCTCGTTCTACCGGTGTGGGTATCCATTGATGTTGCGCATTATACCACCGTAGCCATTGGCGTTCTAAACCCTGGTAATCACCCAACCACAGTCCAATACCTAATTGAATTTCAGGCAACCACACTCGGCCTTCATGGGGAGGTAAGGCTTGATAACGTCCCGCTTGCCAGTGAAACACGCGTAACTCATTAGAAATACGGCTAAAGACGATATAATAGGGAATTTGTAAAATTTGTTCATAAACTTGCCATTTAGTTGGCGGTTGCTTGATATCTCGCACGGTTTGACCCAAATCTTCTGATTCTGTTCCTTCGGACAGTAACTCAACCACAAGGAAAGGTGCCACTTCTTCTTGCCAAATCACATAACTGTAGCGTAATTCTCGCCCTTCATAAAAACGAGGTACGCCCAAGACCGCAAACCAATCGGGTCGTTTGTACCAGGTAGAATGCTGAAGGTCATAGTAGAGGTTTAAATCAGTCGCGACATAAATTTGCTCAGGTGGATAATCGGGTGGGCAAAAGGTTTCACGTAACAGTTGGGGTTGATAATAATGAAAGTCATCGGGCAAACCAGGTTCCTCGGGGTCTTCGCTAGGTAAATCATACCTGGTTGGTAATTGTGCTTTCGATAATTGCAAATCAGTGGGGGGTATCCATTTTTTAGGGGGGATTGATAGCATTTGAGGTTCTCCCATCGGTTAGTTAGGTAAATTTTTCCGGTGTTAAGTATTATAGCTTATCCAACTTGATGAAGTTGCAGATGCTGCTTGATATAAGCGATATTTTTCATGTCCATCCGTGCACCGGTGTTGAGACAAGTCTGCAGATCATGGGCGAAACTATTGAGTTTATTTAAAAATGCCTTTTGACCCCGAATTAAGGCGTTATAACCTAACACCGCTGGGATAGCGACGGCTAATCCACCCGCAGTCATAATCAGGGCTTCCCCAACCGGGGCTGCCACTGTTTCTAAAGAAGCCGTTCCTTTGACACTGATAGTCATGAGGGCGTTATAAATACCCAAAACAGTACCCAACAAACCGATAAACGGCGCGGTACTGCTGATGGTAGCTAGTATGCTCAAACCCGATTCTAAACGGGCAGTTTCCTCGATCATGGCTCGACGTAGCTGACGTGACAGAAATTCATTTTGATTACAAAGCGTGGTTAAGTTTTTTGCTAAGCGTTTTTCGTAATAAATAGCGGCATTAAGAACTTGAAGGGTGAGATGAGTAAAAGGATCATGAAGTTGAGTTTGACTCAGATAAATCATGAGCGGCGCTAAAGAGGCGTTATTCCAAAATAAGTTGGAAACTTTTTTAGCTTGCCAATAGATAAATCCTAATTGCAGGGTTTTAATAATAATTAAATACCACGTGAGTATTGACATGAATAAGAGGATAAGCAGAATAGTTAAAGAAATACTATTCAGGTGGTGGAGAAAGGCAGTGATTTTAATCGCTTGCAACCCGGTTTCTGCCATAATTGACCTAATTTAATTGAAAAACAAAACGGAGTTCTTTCCAACCCATGATTGGGTTACCGTCATGTTGAGCAGGAATAAAAACACTATTCTGAACGTGATTCACCGCAGCGTTATCTAATCGAGAAGAGCCACTTGATTGTTTAATTTGAATAATAGTCGCCTTTCCCTGGGCATTCACCTGTACTTTAAGTAATACCTTTCCGGTTTCGTTATGTCGTCTCGACAGCCAAGGGTAAGACGGTTTACCGCCTAAAAACACGGGGGCAAGCGTTTTGCTACTCGCCATATTTTTAATAATCGGTGGTTGAATGATTGGTTTTACTGAGTTGGTCGCAATGGTTTTTCCTAATGAATAATTTTGGTTGAGCGCCGCCGGCATTGTCTTTCCAACAGCGGTCTTTCTAATTACCGGTTGCGCTGAGGAGTTATTAACTTCCGCCGAGGTTGTTATTTGGGGTTTAAATTGAACGGGTGGCCGTGGTGGTTTTACCGCATGGGTTTTAATTTTTACCGGTAGAATGAGCTGAGATTTAGGCGAGCGCTGATTGAGTTTAATTTTTTTTACCGGTTGCTGAACCATTTTTTTAGATTGGCCAACTTTTTTTTTAACTGCTGGACTTGTTTTATTAATTTCTTTATTTTTCAATTGATTAATGGTATTTTTCAGTTTGGAAGGTAAGCTCTTGATTTTGGATGGAGACATTGATTGGCTAGCAATCAACGTTGTTTTAGCGATTGTCGATGAGTTAGGCGTTGCCACAATCAGGTTTACCATAAGCGGTTGCGGTGAAAAAGTAGCGTGATTAATAACCATTGGAACAGATAATTGTTGCAATATGAAGAGATGGCTAAGTAAGACGATAAGTAAAACGGTAACCGAATAGACTACTTTAAAAAACATTGAGATTTTATCGTTACTTGTAAAGGTTGGTGTTTTCACCAACCGGCTTACCATAACTAGACCAATATTAAATTATCTCGATGGATCAATTCGGGTTCATCAACATAGCCAAGAATTTCTTCAATTTTTTCACTGGGACGACCTAAAATTTTATGGGTTTCTTCCGTGTTGTAATTGATTAATCCACGTGCGATTTCTTCGCCAGTGGGACTCAAGCAAACGACCATGTCACCTCGGCTAAATTGGCCTTCAGCGCGGGTTACGCCGATGGCTAATAAACTTTTACCGGAATGGCGTAATACCTTAACAGCACCTTCATCTAAATACAAATGGCCTCGCATTTTAAGATGAGAAGCTAACCAACGTTTGCGTGCGACTAAAGGCGCTTGAACGGGTAATAACACCGTGCCAATTTCTTCTCCATCAGCTATTTTTAATAGCACCTCTGGTATTCTCCCCGAGGCAATCCAAGTGGTGGTACCAGAACGTGCTGCCCGGCTAGCGGCTTTGAGTTTAGTTAACATTCCACCACGTCCCAATTTACCGCCAGTACCGCTAGCCATGGCTTCTAACTGTGGATCACCAGCATAGCCTTCCTTAACTAAAGGAGCGGTCGGATCCAGACGGGGATCGCGTTCATATAAGCCTTGTTGATCGGTGAGGATAACCAGTAATTCCGCTTCAATCAGATTAGCCACTAATCCGGCTAAAGTATCGTTATCACCCAAGCGAATTTCTTCAGTCGTTACCGTATCATTTTCATTAATCACCGGGATAACATCTAAACTAATCAGAGTACGAAGCGTACTACGGGCATTAAGATAACGTTGGCGATTGGCTAAATCATCGTGAGTAAGCAGAATTTGCGCGGTGTGCATGGCATAGTGCTGAAAAAAAGATTCATAAGTTTGCACCATCCCCATTTGCCCCACAGCGGCTGCCGCTTGTAGCTTATATAAAGCGGTGGGACGTTGAGTCCACTTTAACCGTGTCATGCCTTCGGCAACTGCCCCGGAAGAAACGAGTATGATTTCTACACCTCGTTGGTGCAAGGTGATCATTTGAGCAACCCATTGTTTGATGGCCGTTTTATCCAGACCGCGGCCATCATTAGTTAGCAGGGCGCTGCCGATTTTGATAACCCAACGCTTAGATTGTCCAATTTTCTGGCGTGTATTCATAGGTACCAATTAGTTATTGTTAAAATGTTTGCTTGATTGGTTAAATCATATCAAAAAAATGGGCAACTATTTAGCTTTGACATTAAATTTAACCCAGTGTATTACATTTCGTTAACGCCAAATCGAAGGAGGAGCAGGGTGGTTGCGTTAGGTGAATCATAAACTTTTGCTAAAGCCGGAAGTGGGTCAGCTCAACTCCTATAACCGAGTATTTTTCTGGAATATTTATTGCTGTGAGGCCTTATTCTAGATAGCATTTAACTCCGGTGTAAACTCTCAGGTGCTCACTATGCATTTTCTTCAGCTTAATCAACTTAAGGCGTTAAGATCCAAGGCTAAAACGTTACAAGGACAAGTTCAACTACAACACCCAGCTCACATCCTGTGGCCATATATATCTAATATGGATTTGTTAGATAAAAAAATCGGTCTTGCAGCGGTCGATTATCAGTTTGAACCACAACGCCACGGCGGTAGCCAAATTTTTGCTAAGACGCACTTGAATTTATTAACCATGACCTACACAGAATTACCTTATCAATGGTTACCTCCCCACTGGTTTGCCGTAGAAAGATTTTTTCACAGCGGCTGGTTGCGTTATTTTGCCGCTCAATGGCATTTGCAAGATTTAACCACCGGAGGATGCCTCATAACGGTGCATTTTCACTATGTGCCTCGTTATCCCTTTCTCCCACTTAAGCAATCAGCGCAACATATTCTCAATAAAATGTTGGCTTGGTTCACCCGCATTGATGCTGCCGTCCCTGAACAACCGCGATTTGATTTTGAAGCTTTTTTTGAACGCAATTCAACCCTTGATAAGCAGATCAACCACTTAACCCAAGCTTGGCAGCATTTAATACCTAACAGCGATATTCCTCGACAAGTCGCAGAATTTATTTACACCGCACCGGATAAATATGTTTACCAACTGCGTCCATTTGAAGTGGCTGATTATTTTCAGTTACCTCGCTTAGACGTACTCACCTTTTGTTTATTGGCAGCCAAAGAAGGTTTTTTAGATTTAAACTGGAATGTCCTCTGTCCCAGTTGCCGTGGTGCTCAATCACGCACCCAACGATTAGGGCAACTGGATACTCAAGTGCATTGTGACACCTGTAATATTCAATATGATGCTCAATTTGATCACAACGTGGAAGTCACCTTCACACCGCGAGCCAATATTCGTCAATTAGATACCCAACACTATTGTATTGCTAACCCAGCGGCAACCGGTCATATTTGGACGCAAATTTGCCTCGATCCTGGCGAAACCCGTCACTTAACATTGGACTTACCCAGCGGCAAATACCGTTGGCGGAGTTTATCGCTCGCTGACGAAATCGTAGCTCAGGTTACTAAAGAATCGAGCTTACAGACCTTACAGTTATATTTAGATCACCGTTTCGCTCAACAGCCCAATTTACAACTGGCAGAATTAACCAAACTGACACTACATAATCCAACTGAGCATTGGATCACGCTAAAAATTGAAAAACTTCACTCCTACACCCGGGTAGCCACCGCTGCCCTGGTTACCTCACTGCAAGATTTTCGCGATCTCTTTAGCTCTACTGAAGTATTGCGCCCCAATCAGCATTTAGGAATCTCCAATATCGTTATTTTGTTTAGTGATTTGGTTGGTTCAACTCAACTTTATGAAAGAAAAGGGGATGCTAATGCTTTTCGGTTGGTGCAAGAACATTTTGACGTGATGATACCGATCATTCGTCATCATCAAGGCGGGGTGGTGAAAACTATCGGCGATGCGGTTATGGCCGTATTTACCGAGAGTGAAGCCGCTTTCCAGGCTAGTTTAGCCATTTTGCAAACTTTTGCCCAACGCAATGCCCAGTATCCACCCGAAGATCAGATTATCATTAAGTTAGGGCTACATAGAGGTCCTTGTATTGTACTCAATTTAAATGAACGGTTGGATTACTTTGGTAATACCGTCAACCGTGCTGCTCGTATCCAAGGTCTAAGTCAAGGCTCTGATATTGTCATATCAGAGACTTTGTTTCAAGAGATTCAGCCCTTACTGGCTCACTATCCAGCGCTCAAAACCGTTTCATTCCTGGCTGAGTTGAAAGGAATTAAAGATACCACTAATCTTTATAGACTTTGGCTGGTTTAGCCGAGCTAAGAGAGGTTAGCCGGTCTTACAATATTGCTGCCATAATACTAATAGCTTTTTAGAAAATTCGGTGATTTGTTCTTTCAAATGAAGATTATTTTCTGTGGTTTTGATTTCTACCAAATAACCATCCATCTCTAATGAGTAATCGCAACTGCTGCTATTGCCATTAATACCAGTGGTACCACCATACCTAAGGCAAGATGCAAGGTAGTAGTCATTTATATTTTTAGGGACAATGGCCTTTTTATCGGGTTTTATTTTTACTACTTCCCACCAAACAAAAGGAGGCGGGAAACCAAAATCACTTACTCTATAGAAATTATTACGCTCATCGTATTCAACGTAAGCATTCTCATAATCATTCGCTAATTGTAAGATATTTGCAAATGACTGGGGATTGAGTGCCCTTTTCAATTCCTCGGCGGGCGCCTGTCTGACATTAATAAAATAGACAGCTGGTAGGTCACCATGGTTAAGTAAATAGCCTGGTATACTTTGCTTAACTTCAGGAGGGTCTATCGCCACTTGAAAAGATCCACCATAAGGGCCAGTATCAGCCCCCTTTATATTGAATAAAGGGCCTAAGACTTGATTTAATATACTGTAGCGCTTAGGTATGCAGAAAGTACTTTTACCCAGTGTAATTTGTACATTATCCGCTAATGCTATGTATGAAAGAATGACACAAAATAAGACTGATAATGCCAATAATATTTTTTTCATAGTATTAATTGTCCTCTCGAATACCAACCCAGGGGCCAATGAAATCACAAGCCTTGCACCAGATAGGACGATAGAGGTTGGCCGGTAAATTAAACAAGGTACCTCCAAACAACCATGAGCCATCAGAACCAAGTAAAAATGAACCTATGCCAAAGTTGTTGAAAACGGCATGATGGTATTCGGCGACTTGCTCTGGACTTAGCAATCCAGGAATGTTTCCAATACATGTTTTAAGGTCATATGTTACAGCCTTTGCATGTTCAAGCATCAACGCAACACCTAATTGATTAAGCCTAACTGGATCATTTTTCAAGCCGGTTAACCAATTGGCAAATTTCCCATTTATTCCCGTATTGTTTAATATCGGAATAGCGACATCCGCAATAGGATCACCAACTTTTTTTCTAGCGGTCCAAAAAGATTTACGATCTCCACGCATAATGGCTACCCTCTGCTCAGATGTAATTCTCTGATCACCATAATCAAACAAGCGTTCATTTTGATCAGTCAATGCTATATTGCCGTACTTATCTCTGTAGGCTTCGATAATTCCGGTCAAGCGAATTAATTCTCCTGAACTTATTTTCGCTCTATGGCATGAACGAATAAATTGTGTCATGTGTAATCTATCATATGAATACTTCGTAATTAGTTAATTACCCTAACAACACACACCGTGCTATGTCAAGACAGGTGCGACGTGATGATACCGATCATTCGTCATCATCAAGGAAAAGTTCCTCTCTCCTGCTGGGAGAGAGGTTAGGGGTGAGGGAAGCTCAACTCACCTAACTTAAAGGATTCGACTTTATCCTTAACTTAATGGCATTAATCCTATAGTTCATATTTATAATTAACCTTTCAATAAGGACACCCAGCGTAACTCCCACACTATAACACACTAAATCACTCCATAAAAAACCGCGTCCCAGTATTAAAGCCGCTAGTCGATAGCGACGAATCTCCTCAAGCCAAGGTGCATGATACAATTGACTCGTTTCGATTAATAATGAAAACAGTAAAGCAATAACAGCTACTTTCCAAGTTGAGAGTGAAGGGAATAGAAAACCGCTGACCAAAAATACCATCAATGCCCATAAAGTATCCCCGGCATAGCGGCTAATAAAATCAGGTAATACTTCTGGATAACGCCGTGAAGCTAAGCCTAATCCAGTGACAATCAGTATCATGATAAAGTAAGTCACCCGACTGCGGGTAAAAGTGGATGTGAGCATATCGCGTTGGATGTAATTTTGGAACCGGTACTGGAGGTGCAACTTGGTTGTGGCTGATGAATGAATAGGATAACATATTAAGTTAAATTAATTTAGTAACATGTTAATTTAACTAACTGATACGAAAATTAATATACTAATAAAATCGATTTTGTGAATAGTGGTGTTTTTCTTGCAGTCTGGTTAATTTGGGCGACTTTAACCAAAGTAGAGTAAAATTTATTTGGGGAAAAGATTCCATAAAGACTCAATAGCATTAAAATTCGTTCACCCTATACTATTTAATTAAATAGGAGTTTTCAACAATGACTATCAATAAAATCCTAGCTGTTGATGATTCAAGAGTTGACCTAACTAATATCCAAAATATTATTGCCGAAGCCGGATATAAAGTGATTACAGCTACTTCCGGTCAAGAGGCTATTGAAAAAGCTACAACTGAACATCCAGATTTGATCTTCATGGATGTGGTAATGCATAAAATGGATGGTTACCAGGCGTGCCGAGAATTGACTCATAACGAAGTCACTAAAGATATCCCGGTCGTCTTTGTGACTTGTAAAGGTCAGCGAGCTGATCGGATGTGGGCTGAAATGACCGGGGGTAAAGGATTTGTGCAAAAACCTTATACGCCAGCACAAATTATTGAACAAATCAATAAATTTAAATAGTTCTATTGCTGCGGTAGGATGAATAAATTTAACACCCCTCTATTTGACTTCAGTGAACGACTATCTGACTTCAAACAATCTTTCCCCAAAAGTCGAATATTATGGTGTTTATCTGGGCAAAATCTGTGTTGGGCAAAGGCGTTTTGCCCACCCCATGATGAGATGTGGCGGTTATTTAAATGAATACCTAGCAAAAGTAACCCATTGAATCATTATAATTATTTCAACTCGGTTAAGGAGAAAATGTTTCAATTGGTCATGATTTTTCGTAATTGCTCAGCATAATTATTGATATCCGCCGAAGTACGCATCTCAGTAGCACAAACTAATAAACTATTCCCCAATGAGGGATAAAGGCGAGTGAGGTCATATCCACCGAGAATAGGATAAGCAGCTAATTTTTGTAGTACTTCATTGACGGGTTGGTCCAATTGCAATACCGTCTCATGAAAACAAGGACCCGGAAAAACTTGCTTAACACCGGGGATAAGCGTTAATTGCTTAACTAACTCAATGAGATTGGCATGACAAGTTGAAGCGACTCGTTCTAAACCGGTTACGCCTAATAAAGCGGTATGAATGGTCGCAGCCGTTACCATTAAACCTTGATTGGTACAAATATTAGAAGTCGCTTTGGAGCGGCGAATGTGTTGTTCACGTGCTTGTAAAGTTAAGGTGTAACCCGTTTTACCTTGTCGGTCAACCGTACGTCCCACAATCCGACCCGGCATTTGGCGAACATAACTTTTTTTACAACACATCAAGCCAAAATAAGGTCCGCCAGCAGCCAGTGGAATCCCTAAAGGTTGACCTTCTCCACAGGCGATATCTGCACCGTTCGTTCCCCATTCACCTGGTGGTGAAAGTATCGCTAAGGCGGTGGGATTGATTAGCGCAATGACTAACATTCCTTGTGCCTGTGCCCAGTTCGTTAATTCGTCGACTTCTTCTAAATGGCCAAAAAAATTCGGTTGAGGAATAACTATAGCGGCATAGGATTCGTTCGTATAATCCGTTAACCGCTGCAGATTGATCGTACCGCTTTTCGGATCAAACGGGAGATCTGTTAGAGTAATCAATTGATTTTTAACGATAGTATGTACCACTTGACGATAAATGGGAGAGACCGTCGTTGGCATTAAAATCCGTTTGGATTTATTTTTGTTAAGACGTACTGCCATCAATACCGCTTCTGCCAAAGCAGAGGCGCCATCATATAATGACGCATTGGAAACTTCCATGGCGGTTAAATTAGCCATCATGGTCTGAAATTCATACAACACTTGTAACGTGCCTTGGCTGGCTTCGGCTTGGTAAGGGGTATAAGCGGAGTAAAATTCACCGCGAGTCGTTATTTCCCAAACGGCAGCGGGAATGTAGTGTTCATAAGCACCTGCACCAATAAAGCAAATTCCACCTTTATTTTGAGCAGCACGTTGCCGCATCAATTGGGCCACTTCCATTTCAGTGAGCGCCGGGGGAATTTCCTCTAAATAACCGCACCGTAGCGATTGAGGAATTTCATCAAATAAATCTTCAATACTGCCAATACCAATCGTGGCGAGCATGGCAGCAATATCATCTGCTGTATGTGGAATATAGGGCATAGTTAGATTGTTAACTCAATATGGTGATGTTGGCTAAGTAAGTATCGAATTGTTATTAATTGCTTAAGCACAAATAAACCGGCATTTTGCCGAAAAGTCCCCCCTTTGACCAAGGGGGGAACGGGAAGTGCAAACTTAAAATACTAGAAAATTTATACTTCAGTACTTACCACAAACTCTGTGCGCAGAAGAAAAATATTAGCCTTCAGTTTCAAGAACTTCAGTATATTCTTCAGCCGTTAATAAATCAATTAACTGGCTATCTCCATCGGGTTTGAGTTTAAATAACCAACCCTCTTCATAAGGACTACTATTAATTAATTCGGGTTCATTAATTAACTTGTTATTACAAGCGATGATTTCGCCGGAAATCGGACTAAAAATATCGGCGGCGGCTTTAACTGATTCAACCAAACCACACGGTTCTTCAACCGCTACGAGTTGACCTAAAGTAGGCAATTCCACAAATACTAAATCACCTAAAGTTTCCTGAGCGTGATCAGTAATACCAATAGTGACTGTGCCATCTTCTTCAACACGAACCCATTCATGAGTTTTAGTATATTTTAAATCGTCAGGTAGTTCTTCACTCATTCTGTTTATCCTTCAATATCAATTCAATTCAATACAGGCTTTACCCCGTCGCACAAAGGGTGGTTTAACGATTTGGGCGAACAGCGATTTGTTACGTATGACCACCATTACTTTTTCATAAATGCCAGCGGGTAACCGAGCTAACCCAATTGAGATCCCTAATGTCGGCGAAAAGGTTCCACTGGTGATATAGCCGGTACCACCGCCTTCAACCTGTACCGTTTGCTGTGCTCGTAATACCCCTTGATTGCGTAAAATTAAACCCACCATCACCCTCAGTTCACCTTGCTCTCGTTGTTCTTCCAAAGCATGGCGTCCAATAAAATCTCGATCAGTCGGTGACCAAGCGACTGTCCAAGCTAAGCCTGATTCTAGCGGCGTATAATTTTCGTCCATATCCGCTCCATACAAATTCATACCCGCTTCCAAACGCAAAGTATCACGTGCCCCAAGACCAATTGGCTTAACACCCGCAGCCAATAAAGCTTCCCACAAGGTTACGGCCAGTTGTTCGGGTAAAATGACTTCAAAACCATCTTCCCCAGTATAACCGGTGCGCCCAACAAAAACCTCATCATTATTCCAAGCTGCATAAAAAGGTGCAAGTGCCATAACGGTCGGTTGTAAATTGGCGGGTAACCCAGGTTTAAGCTTCTCTCTAGCCTGTGGTCCTTGTATAGCTAACATCGCTAAATCATCACGTTCTTTCACTTGCACTGCAAAAGGTTCGGCTTGCTGATTAATCCAACTGAGATCTTTATCTCGGGTAGCGGCATTCACGACCAAACGAAATTGGTTATCATTTTGATAATAAACGATTAAATCATCAAGAATACCACCTTGTTCATTCAACATGCAACTATAAAGTGCTTTACCTGGCGTGGTTAATCGCGCTATATCATTGGCGAGCAAATAACGTAAAAATTCTCGTACCCGTTGCCCGGTTAAATCGATCACCGTCATATGTGAAATATCAAATACACCGGCATCCCGCCGCACTTGATGATGTTCATTGAGTTGTGAACCGTAATGCAGCGGCATATCCCAACCATGAAAATCAATAATTTTAGCACCCGCTTGTCGATGCTGTTCATATAAAAAGGTTTTTTTTCCCATCGCTATTGCAACCTTGTATCTTAATTGATTACTTCGTTATTTTACTTTATTTTCTCATTTTTTTCGTTTCAATATTAGGTGTTACTGCTATTAACTTCAATGGAGCATCAGGTCACTGTCATCAACTGAAGAATTCCCTTAGTTGACAAAGGGCGGAAATTTTTGGGAATGCTTTTAGCGACGATCCAGCGTTGCTGGTACAAGTATTGGCGTCAATGATAGGCTGTAAAAGTATTCGGTTTTTGACTATTACGATAATGTAAAATCAAATGGTTGGTGCGTTACGACTAGCTCGCGTAGGATGCGGTGAGCTTGCGAACCGCATTAACCTGGATATTCTATAGTCTCGATTGATGCGCTGAGGAACGAAGCGCATCCTACGCTCGCTAATTCCAATTACGCTCATGGATTTTAATCTCTTTTAATTTAGCCTCAATGACCGTCATCAATTGCCCGGCAATGTCCAACCCGTAAAGTTTATCTAATTGGCGGATGCAAGTTGGACTGGTCACATTGATTTCAGTTAAATAGTCGCCAATGACATCCAATCCCACAAATAATAATCCTTTGTCACGTAAAGTTGGCCCAACTTGGGTACAAATCCAATGATCTCGTTCGCTCAGCGGCACGCCTTCACCACGTCCACCCGCCGCTAAATTGCCTCGAAGTTCACCTGCTGCCGGAATCCGAGCCAGTGCATAAGGGATGGGTTCACCGTTGACCAATAAAATGCGTTTATCTCCTTGAGTCGTGATAGCCGGAATAAAACGTTGTGCCATCACAAAGCGATGTTCCTGTTGAGTTAAGGTTTCGATAATGACGGAGGTATTTAGATCGCCTTGAGTTATCCGAAAGATAGCCGTACCACCCATGCTATCTAACGGTTTGAGGATAATTTCACCTTGTTCTTGAAGGAAAGCACGCAGTTCAGTAGCACGTCGGGTAACTAGGGTGGGAACACAGCACTGAGGAAACCAAGCAGTGTAAAGTTTTTCATTGGCATCGCGCAGGCTTTGTGGTTTGTTTACCACTAAAGTACCGGCGGCTTCAGCTTGTTCAAGCAGATAAGTTGCGATGATATATTCCAGATCAAAAGGCGGATCTTTACGCATGAGGATGACCGCAAGTTGATGCAGTGGCGTTGATTGGGGTGTTCCTAGAGTAAACCAATCTTGTGGATCATCACGTACTTGTAGTGGGCGCATCGTCGCGTAGGCTTTACCATCGCGCAGCCATAAATCGTTTATTTCCATATACCACAATTTCCAACCGCGGGCTTGTGCCGCTAGCAGCATCGCAAAACTGCTGTCTTTGGATACTTTGATGGTAGCAATAGGATCCATGACGATGCCAAGCGAGATAGACATAAGATTTCCTGAAATTAATGGGTTAGGGGAACACGAGCAGATTCGGTGGTGTTCGTGAGATTTTCTTGCACCTGCTTTAAGTCCAGTTCAGCTTGTTTAGCAATATCACCGGTTTTATCCAGCAAGATAGCTTGTTGATAACGCGATACCGCTTCCGGATATTGTTTCAATTCTGCTAAAGTTTGCCCCCATTTGAAGTGGTAAAGCGCGTTGTTGGGTTTTAAGGTGGCGGCGGCTTGATATTGAGTTGCCGCTGCGGGCAGTTGGTTCAATTGGCGCTGAACATCTCCTAAACATAAATAAGCCCAATCTTCTTGTTCATTCAGTTTTAGAGCCAGTTGACATTTTTCCAGTGCTACTTGCGGTTGCTGGAGTCCTAGCCATGCTAAACCACACAGAGCATAGGCGGTTGCTTGAGTTTTATGAGCAGTGGTTGCTAATTCTAAGAGCGTTTCACAATGCGGTAAAACTTCACGGTAGCGGTGAAGTTGCAATAAAGCGTAACTCAGTTTAACACGACTCCAACTGTGAGTAGGTTCAATGTCCAAGGCTTGTTGATATTGCTCAATAGCCGGTTCGTATTGCTTTAACGCCATCAAGGCATTACCCCAAGCGTAATGGTAAAGGCGTTTGCCGGGTTCTAATTTAACCGCCTGTTTATATTTGGTAATGGCTTGTTCAAATTGACCCAGCGCGCTCAGAGCAAATCCCCAATCTTTGTAAATCCAAGCCAGTGGTTTCAGTTTAATCGCTTGGGCATATTGAATTATAGCTTGTTTATATTGACCCTGCTTAGCTAAAGCAACTCCCCAATTGCCATAAATCCAAGCAATATTCGGATCTAAAGCGACCGCTGCCTGATATTTTTTTATAGCTCGTTTAAAATGACCTTGCTTAAGGAGCATATTTCCCCATAGCGCATAAGCTAAAGCATAATTCGGATCGACCTGTAAAGCCTGATTAAATTTTGCCTCGGCTTCAGTAAATTGGTTCAATTTGGCGAGTTGATCGCCCCAATCCGTGTAGACCCAAGGATTTTGCGAATCTTTTTGCGCTGCTTCCTGATATTTAGCCCAAGCAGTGGTGATCTTACCCAACTGGATCAAAGCACGTGCCCATTGGGTATAAATACCACCATCACGTGGATTCAGTTGTCTCGCTTTATCATATTCCACCATGGCTTGATTAGCATCACCGGCACTGAGTAAAGTATCACCTTGCATTCGCAAAATAACCGGATTATTCGGATCGAAAGATTGAGCTTTTTTTAGCTTATTTAGGGCGTTGGAGTAATCAGCTTGGTTTTTTAAAAGACATCCTTCTAAGATAAGGATAATCGCCTGTTCTTGCTGAGATATCGGGCTATGTTGCAAATTTTTTATTAAATCAGCGAGTAAAGCATTTTTATGATTAAGACAATAATTTTGACCGAAAATCAAGGGTTCAACTGTTTTGAGAATCTGTTCAGCCGCTTGCTTAAGCAGAGATTCTGGATTATTGATATCTTGACCAACCAGTTTAACAATCGGTTTATTAGTCATTCGTAAAGTCAGGTGAAGTTCTGTTTCTCCTTGAGTCACCAGATCCCCACTGATACTACGTGGTTTAAACCCTAATAAGTTTCTGAGATGATAAATGAGGGTATTGAGAGAAAGACCAATGATGGGAATGTTAATTTTCTGTTGTTTTTCTAAATCGGTAAACTGGACTGCAGCAACGCCTTGCTCAGAACCACCTTGCGTTGAAGATCGAGTCATTTCTTCTCGTACCACTTGCATATCATCTTGGAGTCGATGAGCAACTACGGTACCGGTATAACCGGCTTTGGCGAGTGAAGCCGGTATTTCAAATGGTTGAATGACCATATCATAACGAAATAGTTCTATAACTGTATTTAAAAATAGCAACAAGAATAGCAGTGCTATAAGCAACTTCAAGATCGCATAATACCCCTGTTCCAGGGTTTCCCACCATTTAGGTTTATCTGGTAGCGGAAGAGTTGTTATTGTGGGCATATTTAAATTAACCGATTTTTCCTACCAAGAAACCGGTCAGTTGCTTGGTATTAAAATATTTTAACACTAAACTGAGCAGGACACGTCTTACGCACCGGTTGATTCACTGTCACTAAGAGTTCTCCCCTTTGAAAAAGGGGGGTAGGGGGGATTTAAGTAGTTGAAATCTAAAAATCCTCCTCAATCCCCCTTTTTCAAAGAGGGAGATGATTGGTGCGTAAAACGTACCTTACCCTTCATTTAAGGCGCCTATAGAAACTGAGCTAAAAATTTTTGGATACTTTCCCAATAATATTTTCCTTCAGTAATATCAACATGATTTCTGTCCGGAATCAGTACCCAACGAGAAGGACCTTTCCAAGCGGATAATAATGTTTTAGAACGTTCCGGAGAAATAAGGTCGTCGTTTTCTGCAATCAATCCCAATACTGGCGTATTAATCTGTGGTGCGAGGGCAAGTGAATCAAATGGGTGTTTTAATAACCAAGGAACTGGCACGTAGGGATAAAATTCTTGTGCAACAGCAGTGATGCTATCGTAGGGAGAAATGAGAATGACTCCCGCTAATTTTCGCTGGTTGGCTAAATAAACCGCTACCCCACTGCCGAGACTTCTTCCCATCGCGACAATATGATGGGAATCAACTTCCGGCTGGTTGGCAAAATGGTCATAAAGAAAAATGGCATCGGCGAATAATTGTTTTTCACCGGGTTTGCCACCACTCAATCCATATCCGCGGTAATCCACTGCCAAAATTCCCCAAGCAGAAAAATAGTCACGGTAAGTTAAAAAACCAGTGCTTTCCTCAGCGTTGCCCCCAAAATAGATTAACAAGGGAAATTTATTTCGTTGATTTGTTTTTAGGTACCAACCATGCAGCAAAACCCCATCCGGTGTCGTTAGCCAGATTTCACTATCCGGCCAAGTTTGTCTAGCCCACTGTAGTACCTCTGTTGAAGCCTTAGTTAGCGGAAATAATAATCTTTCCTGCAACAAGTAAAGGATAGAATAGGACAAGAGAGGAATCGCTATCAATACGCCCACTATAATAGGAGATTGTAACAATCTTACCACCAAGATTTTAGAGTTCAACTTGTGACCCCAGTTCGATTACTCGATTAGTTGGAATTCTGAAAAACCGCATAGCACTTTGGGCATTACGTGACATCCACACAAAGAGTTTTTTTTGCCATAAAGGCATCTGTTCAAGGCTAGTTGGGATCAAGGTTTCTCGATTCAGAAAGAATGAAGTTTCCAACATATTGAAAGGATAATTATTATAGGTTGACCATAGACTCAATGCTTTAGGAATACTTGGCTCTTCTTTAAAGCCATAATGAATGATAATACGAAAGAAATCTTTGTCTAAATTATTCATTTCAATACGGTTTTTAACCGGTACATAAGGAATCTCTTCAATCACCACGGTTAGAAAAATCACTCGCTCGTGAAGAACTTTATTATGCGCCAAATTATGTAGTAAAGCATGAGGAACCATATCGATCTGAGCATTCAAAAAGACCGCTGTGCCAGGTACACGTAACAGATAATCACTTTCTAAATTAGCCAAAAATGGTTCTAGAACAATCGCTTCCGCTTGTAATCGGTCTCTCAACAGTTTGCGGCCTTTTTTCCAAGTCGCTAGCAAAGTGAATACAACGAGACCTATCACTAAAGGAAACCAACCACCATGAATAATCTTAACCGAATTAGCACCCAGAAAGGCGAGTTCGACCGTTAAAAAACAAATGAGTCCGAAAATAATTACCACTGGATTCCATTGCCACAGTCGCTGCACCACCACAAAACCTAAAATGGTGTCAATCACCATGGTGCCGGTTACTGCAATTCCATAAGCAGAGGCCAATTGACTAGAAGATTGAAATCCTAGCACTAAGGTAATGATACCTAAAAGCAAGGTCCAATTAATAAACGGAATATAAATTTGGCCTCTTTCCTGTGAAGAGGTATGGCGAATTTCCATGCGTGGCAAATAGCCCAGTTGGATAGCTTGGCGAGTAATCGAAAAAGCACCCGAAATAACGGCTTGAGAAGCAATGATGGTGGCAGCTGTAGCTAATAATATCATGGGGTAAATTGCCCAAGTGGGGGCTAAAAGATAAAAAGGATTTTGTACACTTTGCGGCTCACGAAGTAATAAAGCACCTTGACCAAAGTAATTAAGTAATAAGGCTGGTAGCACCAATAAAAACCAACTTAACCGAATGGGATATTTGCCAAAGTGTCCCATATCTGCATACAATGCCTCCGCACCGGTAATGGCTAATACCACTGCTCCTAACGCTAAAAACCCCTCTGTTTTATTAATGATGAAAAAATTAAGCGCATAGAACGGATTAAACGCTTGTAACACCTCTGGTGATTGAATAATGCTGAGTATGCCCAGTAAGGCGATGATGATGAACCAGAGCACCATAATTGGACCAAATAGGTTACCTACACTGGTTGTACCTTTACTTTGCAAGCTAAACAAAGCCACTAATATAATCAGAGAAAGTGGGACAATCATGGGATTTAAGGACGGGGCAGCTACTTTCAATCCTTCTACCGCCGATAATACTGAAATAGCCGGGGTAATCATGCCATCACCGTAAAACAAAGCGGCGCCAAAAATACCCAGCACGGTCAAAAATAACCCCAGTCGAGGTGTATCGGTAGTAGCGCGTTGTAATAAGGCCAACATCGCCATAATACCGCCTTCTCCCTGATTATCAGCACGCATGATAAAAACAACATATTTGACAGAAACAACGATAATCAATGCCCAAAATACCAGCGAGAGAACTCCCAGGATGTTAGCTGGAGTCAGCGGCACCGAATGTGAACCGCCAAATACCTCTTTCATGGTGTAAAGAGGACTGGTGCCAATATCACCATAAACAACTCCAATGGTACCGAGAATGAGACCGACTAATTTATGATGTTCTTGAGTGGAATTTTTAATTAAATTCACAGTGACTGAGTTCCTGAATGGTTTTGAGTAAGAGAAGCCTATAAGCAGAAATGCTTATCCCATTGCTTTAGTGTTCCATCCTACCTGAAGGAGGAGGGTAAGATTTTAGTTTAAAACTATCACTTCTATTTAAATAATCAATCGTTCAGAAAAATTTACGTAATGCTAGTCGCTCCATAGCGGTTTAAAGATTCAAAATCAGGTCAGGATGTTATAAAAGGGATGTCGCATTTAACCGGTGGTATTCATTGAAGTGAAAACTTGCTGATATAAAACGGAAATTTTTTCGGCAATGTTTTGAATATTAAAGAGTTGTTCAAACCGCTGTTGTCCCGCTTTTCCAAGCGCAATCCGCCATTGGGGATTATTAATCAATTGTTGTAAGGCTTGAGCTAAGGCAACTTCATCTTGAGGGGGTACTAATAAACCAGTCTGGTTATCTACGACGACCCAAGTCACTCCTGATCCTGGAATGGCGCTGGCAACGATAGCTTTGCTATAACGCATGGCTTCTAACAGAACCACTCCAAATGCTTCAGTGCGTTCTAGAGAAGGCAAGCAAAAATAATCACAAGTTGCTAATAACGCATTCAGTTCAGTATCGGTACAATAACCTAATAATTTGACTTGGTGAGCTAGATTCAGTTGGGTAATCAGGGTTTGCAGGTATCGTTGTTGTTCTCCCTGACCGATAATAAGTAAATGTGCACCTTTTACTTGCTGCATCGCCCGTATTAATATTTCATGGCCTTTATAGTAAGTGAGACGTCCCACCGTTAAGATTTTTACTGCCGGGTTGTTCCACTGTTGTTCTGCCCAGCGTTGAGTTTGCTCGGGTGGGTCTGATAAACGCGATAATGCGATTCCCAGCGGAATAATTTGACATTTATTTTGCCAAGGACGTAACGGGATGCTAGAAGCCAAATAGGGTTCAGAAGTTACTATAATAGTATGAGCACGGGCAAGTACTCGTTGTTCTAAAGGACGATAAGCATGATAAGCGATTGATAATTTAGAATTTAAAGCCGAAGTAACATCGGCATGCCAATGAACAATCCAAGGCAAGCGTTTCGCCCGAGGTAATCCTAGCGCAAATAAGGCAGAAGTATTGGGTAAATGTAAATGGAGTAATTGTGGTTGAAACTGACTCAACACTTGATTAAACCAAACTGGGAACTGAGGACTTATTGGTGCGTAGAGTAATCGACCGTAAGTAGGAACCCGATAAATACTCAGATTGTTCCAAATCTCTGCGGTCGTCGTGGCAAAAAAACGTGACCACTGTCGCTGGTGATCATGAACTAATGCTGCAACGGTATCGCCTTGTTGCAGTTGAGCCGGCATCAGATCAGCGAGGAAATTTTCAATTCCACCGGCAAAAGGCGGAAAAAACTTGCCGAGATGAAGAACTCTAGGCACTGACTTGATAATTCAGTTAAATTAATAAATGGGAAAAGGCGGCCATTTACCAGCAGCAGTTAACCGAGCGATTAAAATATCTTTAGGTAACCAAACCAGGATGTCATCAAATTGATCTTCTACATAACCATCCTGAACATAACTATTTTTAGGATTATTATCCCAAGTCGGTTGAACTCCATTGATAAAGGGATTGGTGCATAATGCATCAGAATTAATTATACCATCTATATCATTACTAATATTCAAATCCAGGCGATCTGGTTGGGAAGCATCTGGGCGACCATCTGGGCGACCGTTTTTACCGCAAGAAAAGATAATAGCGACCACATTAGAAACATAAGGATAATTAAGTTTTGCAGCATCTAATTGATAATTTAATGCTTGTTTAACCTTATCATAAGGAGAAGCGGCTCTATTTAGGGGGGAATTTTGCCTATTGGTAACCACTAAAGAAGCTCTAGAAGCGCCGATTGGATGTGTTAGTGGTTTGGGTTGCATGGTCCTCGGATCAAAAATCCCCGGGCCATTGTTGAACCAACCATCTACTCGATAACGAAAGGGGCGTCCCCAAGCATCATATTTTCCTACACCTAAAACAGCCCACGGTAAATAACCATCGGCATCATCATAAGTATCACATCTTTGTTTTGCTGCATCAGCAAAATTAGCCGGTTCTTTACCGGTTAAATCAATTGCCGGACAAGGTAAGCGGCCATTTACTTCTGCAAATCCTAATAACGCTTCTTTTATTTCTTCCAAAGTTTGTTGGGTAGTTTTAATTTTTTGTTGGGTGTTTTGTTCAAACCCGGGCGCTAATAAACTCCCGATGAGTAATCCAATAATGACTAAACCGATAGCCATTTCAATAAGAGAAAAACCAGCTATTTTATTCATTTTAGACCCTCCTTTAGTTAATCGTGTGGAGGAATCATTAAAAATTCCTGCTCATATCTTAAATATTAATTAAGGAGTTAGATAATAAGACGTCATAATTTTATTAGTCCATTCATTGTTCGCTGTTGCCAAAGCATAATTTTTTTTACCGGCGGTTATTAAATAATCATTGACGGTATTTTTAGATAGCCATGTCAAGATATCGTCAAATTGGTTTTCTAGGTATCCATCTTGGATATAAAGTTGATCTTCTGGTTGGTTAGCATTATCGGGTTGTCCATTCTGACCATAAGAAAAAATGATAGCGGCTACCCGAGAGTCTCCGCTGACAGTTAGGTTGCTTCCTTCATAATTGACTATGTTTAACGAACTGGTTAGTTGTGGTGCTAATCGGTAATCGGTATACTCTTCTTTCACTCGATAACGGAACATATTTCCCCAAGCATCGTATTTTCCCACGCCCAAATCTAACCACGGAAGAAATCCTTCTTTAATCGGATTACTACACGGTTGGCTACAAACATCGATGTTTACTCCTCGGTTTTCTTTACCTTCGGCTTTATTTGCCGCAAGAACTGGACATGGCAAACAACCATGAAGAACCGCATACCCTAATAAAGCTTGTTTAATTTCTTCTAAAGAGTGTTGAGTCAATTTGATCTTATCGTGTTCTACTTTTTTAGCCAGCGGACGCAACAGACTGCCAATTAAAAATCCTAAGATAACTAATACGATAGCAATTTCAACTAAACTAAATCCTTGACCTTGTTTCATAAAACACAACCCCACCTTTAACTGCGTGTCAATTCACACGCAGTTAAAATAAAAAAATTGATTTATATTTGGTGTACTTTATCTTCTCTCGTTTTACCATAATACCATTACCCCGGTCAGGAAAGAGGGCTATTATTTTTAATTGATTATTGACTATACCACTTGTTGTTATTCGTAGGTGTTGTTATGAAACTTCCTCCAGGACCACTAGGCAAGGTTTGTTGTCCACCAACCTGGGATTGTTGTTTTTCTTTAATACCGTAAAGTAAAGGTGTCAAGATAGCGGCTGTATTACGGGGCAACTTACCTGCGGTTACCAACTGATGGAATAATTCTGTAGTCGATACACTTTTCAAAACAGTGGTATTATAAATATAATCACCTTGGGTATAGCAAACTTGGCTTGGCCCGCAGGTCATCGCCGCAACAGCAGCCGGAACAAGTAGTTCACTTAACGCTGCTGTCACTTGCGGTCCCTTTTTACCATCGGAAACAATAACCGCAACGACATCAGAAGTACCCCAATTGTCTTGAATAACAATATTATTAGAGTAATTACTCGCTACCAATTCTAGCAATTCTTTAGTAATACCCGCTACATAGTTAATATCTACTCGGTATTTTAACAGATTACCCCAGGCATCATATTGACCTACACCTAAGTTAGCCCAGGGTAAAAAACCTTCTTCACTCGGTGTACCTTGTAGGCAAAGTCCAATTCCATTAGTGCCTCCATTACATTCTTTATGGCAAAGGGTTGGATCCTCTCTACCGGTATTTCCATCTGAAGCCGGACACGGCAATCGGCTATACAGGGTTGCATAATTAACTAATGCTTCTTTGATTTGTTCCAAAGTCACATCAGTACGCTGGATGTTGGTCACATCAATTTGAGTCGTCAGCGGAATTAATAAACTACCCATTACTAAACCAATAATGGTTAGTACAACAGCTAACTCAATTAAAGTTAAGCCTTTTTGCATTTTCATAGTTATCTACCTCCGCAGTATGGGATAAATTTAACTAACATAAAATAAAAACCTCATAATACCACATCATTAAATATAGATGTTACTGGTGCATGCACAAAACGAGTATCTCCATCACTGTTCTGACCTTCAAGGTAATTGGTTATCTTGATCTGTTGTTCTGGTTGGGACCGTTGTTGTCCATTTAATGGACGCCCGGCTACTAATACCAGCATTTCTGCATTGATAGTATCTTTATCTGCCGGTGTATTAAAAGTTAAGCTACTTCCAATGTTGTTATTGAGACTATAATCAGAATGAATAGCAAAAAATACTTTGTCTTGCCAACCCTGCCACCACCACCATTTTGATTTACTTGGGGTTGGGTTGGTTTCATCAAAGAAAAAACATTGATATCTTTGAAGTTTCTGTAGAACACTCTCTCTTGTAGAGAAGGTTTTAAGATCCTCAATAAGATCTACTTTAGTAGAAATGTTTTTTATTCGTGTTGTGGGATCATTCCCTTGATAAAAGTCAAAAAATTCTTTTTCGATATCTTTATCTTTAAAAGTATCCAGCACTTTAGTTATCAGTTCTTCTTTGGATACTTGGGGATCATTTTTGAGGGTTTCATATTCCAGATCATGTAAATTAAGGATTAAAAACGGAGTCTGAGGATCGACTGGCCATTGTTTAAGAATAGTAAAATGATTTTCAAAGTCGCTCCATAAAATTTCCAACGGTTTTTTAAATTTATCTATATACTCAGACTCAGAGAGGAGACTATTGATATTTATTATGTTATCTTTAAATAAGTTAATTATAGAATCCCTCGTTTTCAATAAATGTGGCTGCCCAGTGGTTTTAAAAGATGAATTTTTTAAGATCTGGGTAGGAATTCTACCAAAATAGTTGTTTTCATCATCACTATAATCGGAGGGATTAACATAAGAAGGCCAAGGATATTTAGGATAAGTAATATTTTTATTAGCTATATTTTTCTTTATTTCCGTTAAGATCCGAATTTTTTCCTGTTGCTTTTCTTCAACCGTGGCATTAATTTTAGGTAGATTGGTTATTTCTAAAAACTTTTCCACAAATATAAAAGATCCATCTGTAGAACCAATATCTGTTTGTAACGAATTCATAAAATTATACAAACTTTTCTGAGCATATCTATCAAGACACGCTCTGACTTGAGTCGCTACTTGATAATCCATCATTCGATAGACCGGCTTAAAATCTTCCGGTGCGATAGTGATTAAAGTATCGTTAAACGTCGGATTGGCCCGGTCTAATCGCTCGGTGTCATCCTGTGGATGAAGGTAGGTTTCATAAACGGGAGGTGCATTGATAAATACGGGGGTAGCATTCGGTATCAGTGGAGAACTTGCAAAGAAACCACTATCTGAAATAAAGATAGCATTGTTGGCAGTAGCATTATCGACTACAACTCCATCAAAATTATATTTATCAAGATAATTTCTAACTCGGTTAATGGGTTCAATAAGAGTACCTTCGATTATACTACCACATTCAGTGAGAGTACCCGTTACCTCTCGATTTTGATTTTTAGTAAATCGACCGGGTGCAAAGATTACCGCAATCGCTCGGTCTGGAACCGTTTGACCGGTAATAATTTCATCTTTAGCATTTTTAATCACTAACAGGCCATTGCTATCACTGGTAAGCACCTGTTTCGGATTATCTTTAAAATTACCGGATACCGCATACCATAGACATTCGCCACTCCCATCTCGTAAGGGAGGTAACCCTAAAGTACGCCAGGGAAAACGTCCTATTACAGTTTGTCCCGCCGATTCACAAGGTGGTTCTGCGCTACCATCACCATCTTTATCTGGACAGGGTAAGTAACCTTGTAGTTTAACTTCATGGTCTGGGTTTTGAGCATAAGTTGCAGCGAATCCCAATAAAGATTCTTTTGCTTGCGTTAATACTCGTATTGTTTGCGCTTGATCGTCTAACAGGTAATGTGCGCGTTCATTCAACTGAGACAACAAAAAGGTAATCGAACCTAATATAAAAATGGTTAATAGAATAATTAGCGCAGCACCAGATTGATTATGGACGTAACGCATCACTAGCTCCCTTATTATCACTACAATTTTTTCAGCAAAGGAGATGCCAGTTTAATAATAACAAATTCAACCAACAGTCATTGTGGTTCATAATTATTTGGCTCCAATTCGAAATTTTCTTGAATCTCACCATTAAGTGTATTAAGAGTTTGTCCCGGTTTCAAGGTAAAGCCTTTTTTCTGACCAGCTAATTGAATCGGTACAATTAGACCTTGTCGCTGTTGTCCTTCAATTTTAAAACCTTCTTGAAATGAGCCACTCTCATTATTCATCCATATCGTGGTTGGCCCCACACTACGGGTTACTAAGCCATTAAAAGTAATATAGCGAGGTGGCTCTGGTAACTTTGGTTTTAGTTCTGATTCCGGCGGTTTTTCTCGCGCTTTATTGAGTTCAATACGTTGTTGGGGGGTAGTAAACAATCGTTGTAAATGATCTGCTCCCAAGCTGAGCTGAGGTAAACTAGACAACCACAAAAACAGTAACAACCGGCACCCTCTCGGCACCTTATTCCCCCATTGCTTCGATATTAGATATATACCAATTAAGAGTGCAAGTAACTTCCAAATAAGCTTTAGATACATCTTTGACATCAACAATCTTCTTTAATTGCTTAATATCACATTTTTGCAAATTAAATAACCCGGTAAATTGATGATTTTCTATTGATTCTATTAAGTCTAGCATATCTCCTTCATGTAAAAAAGTTAATTTTAAAATTAATTGTGTTTCATAAGTTTTAAATTGGTCTTCTACAGTTAAATTAGGAATTTGGTAAATTTTTTTACTGGAAAGTTCATAGTTCGCTGAAAATAAGTCTCCTCGAGAAAGAACTGTTTTGATCTCATTAAACATTTTCAGATGAGGTTCTTCTATATTGAGGTTCGCTCGATTCAAAAAAAAACCCTCTTTTTCTAACTGATAGAATTTGTCTAGATATAAATCATCAACAATTTCTAGAGCTTCTTGGATATGTGAATAGTCCGTTTCGATTTTGTTAAAATCATTCCGTTGTTGACGAAGCCAATAGTCCATCTGATTGCGGTATTGATAACTCGCACCAATCAACAATCCCCCCATGACGAGACTTATAATTAATACAGTTAAAGCATTACTTATAGCAGACCACTCAAGTGGTGCAGTATCCGTTGCTTCAGGATGAAGTTTTGACATAAGGGTGTTTAATGAATATATCTATAACAAAGGTTGCTTCGTCGGTATCAAGACGAGGACCAATACGACCTTGTAAGGCCTGATTAGGATCATAGGGAGAACGTTGTTCCTCAATTTGCCAAGAATCAGTTTGCTTAAGATCATCTATAAATTTTCTAAACATAATAGCAGCTTGGTGGAGATTATCTTGAATATTATCTATTTTACCATATATTCTCATCCCTTCTAAAAAGTAAGGTGTTGAATCTGCTTCTGTTTGGTTTGCAGGTTCGGTATCAGTTGGAGAAGTTGATTTAGAATAAGATTGGAAAATATCTGCTTTAACTTCACCGATACCCCATTCTAAACGTTCGAGAACGAGGTTAGTCGGGTGCCGACTTAAGCTTTGGCTCAGCTTTTCCCAAGCGGCTTGTGGAGAAATATGGTGTGCTTTAATGTAAGAACCGACATCAACTACATTGCGAATGAGTACAATACTATCTAGGGGTAATTGTGGAATTCTATTTTTTAATTTATCTAATTCCTCTTGACGTTTATGAATTTTATCTTCAACAGTCTGACCTTGTTGTTTAACAACTACCGCTTTTGCCACAATCATCCAACTGGTAATGGTAGCACCGGATAGCAGCAATAAAGAAGTAAAATAGATACCTAATCGTAATTGTCGATAAAAAAAATAGCGATTTTCTTTGGGTTTAGCGTAGTGATTGTTATGGTACCAGCGGCGTGTTAATGCATAAGCTACCCAATGGTATAAATATAAAGTAGTTGTTTCAATTTGTAATCCTAACTGTTGAGTAAATTGATGACTTTCTATCAGATGTACAGTAAGACCCGGTAAACTTTCCTTAACCCGCTGCTTTAGCGTATTGAGGAAATTAATATCCGTTAGAATCACCACAGATAAGGGGCTAGGTTGTTCCATTTGTGATAAGCGCCGCGTATTTTCTAAATAACGGTGAGTTGTACTAATTTGTCTTAATACATAATCAGTATACTGCTGAGAATTTTGTATATCTAATGGAACTAATCGGCTTAATTGTAGTTTCTGTTTGAAAAAAAAACTTTGTCGTAATCCAGCCGCACTATGAGTTCCCATTGGTGGAGTATGAGCAACTAATAAAGTATAAGGTGCTTTAGGCAAAAATTTTAATAAGGTTTCACTTAATAGCGGGAGAGAGTAAATACCGGCGAGAGGGATTTTGAAAGTGATAATTAAATTTAACCAAGGTTGTAACAGATTAGGATTATTTAAAGCCATAAATAGCCCTAAGTCATCACGTCGTCCCTGTGACTCACGTCCTTGAATAATAGCATAGGTATAAATCGCATTTTCAAACAACCGTCTTTTTTTATGATTCATTAATTCGAGTTGATCTTTACCCCATACATGAGGTAAAAGAGCAATTTGGTATTCCTCCTGGGTCGTGTCAAGCAACCAATAAATCGGTGTCTTAACATCTTGACTTAAATACCGCGCAAATTGGGCTTCGCCTTTATCATTGATTGGAAAGGGTTGCGCCGCAGTTAAAGTCTTGCCCTTGACAGAAAAGGCCAATAACTCATAATCTGATTGATAAAGAATACGTTTATTCATCAATTACGGGGTATTTTATGTTGTTGTGAACCAACCTCGTTAGTGATATCAATCATCACATCATAAAGTGGTAGGAAGAATGACAAGATAACCCACCCTAGTAATACACCTAAAACCACGACCATTACTGGTTCAATTAGCGTTTGCAATTTGTCAATGGATTCTCTCACTTCCCGATTATAAAAATAGCTCACGTTGGCTAAAGCAATATCCAATTCTCCCGTGCTTTCACCTACTCTAACCATCCGTAATACCAATGGTGGGAACAAATTAACCCGATCAAAGCTTTCAGTAATGCTTACTCCATCAGCAATATGATCACTCACATCTTGTAATGCCTTTTCAATCACGACATTACCAACTAATCCTTTACTAATCTGTAAGCTGTCTAAGACAGTAATGCCAGCGCTGTAAAGTAATGCAAAAAAAGTCGCAAAGCGAGCTAAAATAATTTTTTCCAAGATAGGTCCAATAATCCATACTCGTAACTTAAAATGATCAATGGTCAAATGTAGGCGGGGACTCACTTTGATAGCCGCTTTAAGCGATAAAAATATTAATACCGGTGTTGTTAAGATAATATACCAATAATTGACAAATAGATTAGAAACAAATAACAATATACGCGTCTGTAAAGGTAATTCAATATTAAGACTTTTAAAAAAAGTAATTAACTGGGGCACTAGAAACATCATAATAAAGAACATGACTCCTAATAAAATAATTCCCATAAAAGTAGGATATGTCAACAATTTCTTCGTTTTAGCAATCATTTCATCGTGCCACTTTAAGGTTTCGGTCAAATGTTGAAATACGCGGCTTAAAGTACCACTTTCTTCTCCAGTATGAATTAAACTAATAAATACCTGGTTAAAAGTTTCCGGAAATTCGGCCATTGCTTCAGATAAATGTGAACCACCTTGTATATTTTCAATTAAACTCGAGATGATTTCACGAAATCGAGACTGTGGTAAGGTATCGCGTAAATCACCTAACCCTTCTAGTAAAGGCACACCCGATCGGGTTAAATTTTCCATATGAAAACAAAAGGTAATTAACTCTTGGCGAGTTACCCTACCCAGACGCAAATGACGTAATTTTTGGGTACGACAATGAATTAAATCTAACCCCATGCGATCGAGGCGAACTTCTAAATCATTAATGTTATTAGCACTAATTTGTCCTTGAACAATACGTCCATGTGAATCCATGGCTTTGTAGAAAAATTGTTGCGGCATTTTGATTCTATTCTGTGATTAGGTTGGTAACAAGAAATGAAAAATGACTAATTGATATGAATCGGGGAGAAATATTTTGATTGGCTTATTTTCTTACCCGGTGGTTTAGTTATGGCTTACCAAAGTAGTACGGGTTCTTCATCAACTAAATTAAGTAGTTTGGCAACCACAGTGAGCGCATCATCAACAAATTCATCTAAATGATACCAGCGATTGGATTGGTTAAGTGTTTGGCTCATTTTATCAGCAATAATACGCATTTGATAAACACCCTCCTCCGCTTGGGAACTCAGATATTTTTCGGCGCTAATAAATAACTCTGGAGCGTTAGCACCGTCAGGAATAACGCCTAATAAAAAATGGTAGGAAATATTATCTCCACTTTCAATCTCTCCTAATACCACCAGTAAAAATTCACCAAATTGGTAGCGACGTTTGGGGAAGGCTGATTTAATAATGGGTAATGCCATAATTTGAAGGTCTCCTCTTTTTTAAGAAATTCTTTTTTCAATAGAAGGATTTGGACTTTTCTCCGTCAGGATGACGTTTAAACCGTTTATAATTCCATTGATACTGAGAAGGACAGGTTTGTACGCATTGTTCTACTCCTTGATTTAATGCACGTACAGAGATTTCCACCTGAGCAGAATTTATCATGGCTGGCGCTTGCCGGAAATGGAGATGAAAACCACTCCCCCGAGATAAACGTTCCGCATAGGTAAACAGGACTAATGCCCCAGTTTTTTGTACTAACCGAAATACTAACATCATCGTATAAGCCGGTACCCCAAAAAATGGCGAGAAAATACCAGCCGCTGCTTCATTAGGCACTTGATCGGGTAAAATCCCAACCACTTGACCACGATGTAAGGCTTGGTACACTGTTCGTATGCCTTTCTGATTAGTGGGTACAAAACATCCACCGGCACGTTCACGCGCCTGATGAATAAAGTTATCTAAACCTATCAATTTAGGTGGACGATATAAAGCAGTCAGTGGATAATGCGCAGAAACATATAAACCCGCTATTTCCCAAGCACCCAGATGAGGTGTCAGCAGGATAACACCTTGTCCGGTTTGAACCGCTTGTTGCAAGTAAATTTCGTTACTCACCACCTGTATTTGTTTGAGGACTTGTGGATAGGACCATAACCATACCGCCCCTAATTCAGTAACGGTTTTGCAAGTTTCAATGAGACTTTGTTTAATGAGCTTATCTTGCTCAACTGGGGATAATTGTGGGAAACAGAGTTGAATATTAGTACGAGTCACTTGGGTAATTCGTAATTGATTTTGTTGGAAAATTATCTTTCCTAACCGGGTGGCAATAGCATGTACTCTAGGTAAAGGCAGTAATGCCAATAAATGTAACACCCCTTTAATAAAAAATACCCGCATATCATTCCAGCTAAGATCAATTGGTCAATCTATTTGAAACTTAAGCGTATCTTTTAATAATTGTCCTTCCAGTGATAAGCACTCAACCGTGGCTACTTTTTCTCCCGCCGATTTAAAAGGAAACTGAGAGAGATCGACACGATATTTATCGACATAATAAGGTGCATATAAGCAATTAAATTCTGATAAGCACCACTTACAATATTCTGTTGCAAATAAGCTATGGTTATTCATTTCAAAAAAAGGTCGGCCATTTTCATAATTAATTTGATTTTTAATACTGAGATCGTGAGCAATTGCAAAGGTACATTTTTTATTTTCGTCTCGGTAAATATAAAAGTAATTTCCACTCTGCGGTTTACCTTGAGTTAATTTAACCTCAACTTGATTAAATTTTAAAAACCAATAATAACCGGAACAATAGGAATTAATATCATAATAATAACTAAAAGCTTGCCTTGCTACACTCGTGGCACTTATTATAAGCAACCGATTTTCTCCGTAATAAGCTAGGCGTCTGGTTATTAAGCCCAATTTAGGGTTGAAAATGATATAACTACTTAGACCAAGATAGCTTATAGGTAAAATAGTTATAAGCCAAAGCATCCTTTTAGTTGCGAAAACCAAGTTTAGGTCTTTTAGCCAATAAATAACCGCAAAAAAACCCAAAAACTGAAAGTAAGCCACATACCTACCCATCGATACCGTCGGATCCAGAATAAGCAGCAACCAAAATAATGATTGTAAATATAAGAATAATTTATCTTTTTTCCGGATCGCTTTAACCAGTGCTAACCCGATAAAAACCGGCAAAGGATACCATAAAATACTAAAAGCACCCTTAGTCGTATCGTAAAGTGAAATTTGCTCAAAAGCGGCCGGTTGTGACCAAAACAGCCGAATAATTTTTTCTAGTTTACTGCCTTCGCCAGTATATAGATTAGCAACGTATTGGGCAAATTCCAAATCAATAAAGGGAAAAGTCAACGTTTTAAAGTGAATAAAATTCATTAAATAATGACTTAATCCTACTAAATAAGCGGCTATCGTTAAAACAATGGCATTAAGTAATTGATTTCGACTGATAATAACTTCTCTATTCCAAAGAATCGCCCACAACAATATCAATGAACCCATAACGACACCGGTTAATTTCATATTCAGTAAAGCGATTAAATTAATTAACAATAAACTCAATTTAAATAAATTGTTAACTCGAAGAGCCAAAAGTATATTGGTTAAGACATATAATGCTTGAACACTATCAATATACCCGGTAGTTGCTTGCGCAATATTAACCGGATTAAAAGCATAAGTCAGGGCAACTTTATCTGCATATTGGCTTTCTAAGCCTAATCTTTTTGCTAAGAGGTAAGTTGTTGTATAACTGGCTGGAATAACAACAACGGTTATTAAGCCATAGCCCCAAAAATAATCGGTTAACTGAATACCCAGCGCTTGCAAAAATTCACCAAATTTGGGATAGCCTTGCGAATAACTAATCAAATCATATAAATGAATATTTAATACATTGTGATACAAAGCGATAGGAATAGCGGTATTGAGATGATAAAAATAAGCATCATGAGAATCATCTACCCCCACGACCAAATTAATTAGGGTTAATAAAATTGTTCCCCACAATAAAATGAGCGTAGAGAATCCAGAAATTTCAATGTTTTCATATAATTCTTCGAACCAACGACCGAATAAGCGGAAAGAAATAACCAGCGCACCGGCTAAAAATAGAATGCCATTATTAATGTTTAACTGATTAAAAATTAAGTGGATAATAAAATAAATGGGTGAAAACACGAATAAAAAATAGTTTAATATCCATAAAAATTTTTTAAACAAAGCCATTAACTTAGTCATCTAATTTAAACCCGGATCTAACGCATACAACAATGCTTGCAATAATAAGGATACATCCTGTTTGCGCCGCGCATCGACTTCAAATAAGGGTATTTTGAGTTTAAGTTTATTTAATTCTTTATGATAATCTACCAATTTCGGTTCAGCACACAGATCCATACGAGTAATCCCAATCGCGATTTTGTTTTTTTCGATAAGCCGACTAAATGCGTTGAGAAAAAAATGCATATCTTCTAGTGGTGCAGTACGTGCGTTGTCTATCAGGAGAATTAACCCTAATCCGCCAACGGTTAAAATATCCCACATGAAATCAAAACGTTCTTGACCAGGTGTACCATATAAATGAATTTTATCTTGGTTTTTCAAGTTGATAACACCATAATCTAGCGCAACGGTAATGGTTTTCTTATCATGATGTTTCGGATCACGATGGGTTGATTTTTCCTCGGTAATCAGCACCGGAATATCACTTAACGTTGAGATAGCCGTGGTCTTGCCTGCACCCGTCGGCCCGGTAAAAATCAGTTTATAATTGTTACTCATCTGACTGATTGTCAAAATGGCTAGCTATTCTTGATTGCGCAAGCGTGCTAGAATTCGTTGAAATAACCCGCGTTTTTCGTTGGGTGTTAATTTAGCCGTGCGTTGAGTCGCTCGTCTGTCAACAAACGCCAATTTGAGAGCATGAGCGGCACTATAAAATGCAAATACATAACGCTGGGGGATATTTAAAATATTCGCTGTTTCTAGTAAAGAATGGGGTTGTGCTGTCCAGAATGCGGAAATTTTTAAAGCGTGGGGTGTGACTACTAAGCGAGTAAAATTGGGCCAATGAAGTAAGATAACATCTTTATGTAAATCCGTTCCTTTAGGTATCCGTCCACGGGCAGTCCATAGCGCGACCTGCCATAGAAAATTCTCGAGGGGTTGTCCGCCTAATTGATAAACAGAAAGATAATGAATTATTTCTGCGTCGCTTAAATTCGCCAGATGTAATCGATTTTTAGCCAACGGCAACAAAGTCATCGTTCGTAATTTACTACTCCCTAATTCACATCCACACAACAGTTGATTTTGTCTGGGTAAAAGTATCACGGGTGTATAGAGACCTTCAATCAAAATCCCTCCCTCTTCTAAACGCTGACCGGCTGTAAAAGCTTTTTCAAAAAAACCTTGTAAATACTGTTCCGGATTGTAATAAATTTTCTCTATTTCCGGTGAAGAAGTTAGGTTAATATCTTGATTATAACCACAAAATTGGTGTATTAGTTCTTCTTCCTCTTCAACCGCGATTTCGGTGGCTAATTTGGTATCGGTTGGTACTGAAATGGGGTTAGCGGTATTCTTTTTATCCGTTGGGTTATTAGCTGTAATCGAAATTGCTAGTTTATCTAACAATTTTCTTATTTTGCTCAGCGCAGTTAACAGCAAATGAACTTCAATCGGTTTCTTAACATAGACAGTACCGGCAATATCCTTATGATGAAGAGATAAAATAATCGTTGGCATCTGAGGATATTGGGTACGATAATCTTGCCAACAATGAACAGCATCTAAGCTATCTAAATCAAAAATGCAGGCTTGAGCTAACTGAATTTGCTCAACTAAAACATAATCGTCTTTACCTGGACCACGAAACACCATTTCCAAGATTCGTCGTGTTTTAGGGTCCATTCCGACTGCCGCGATACTAATAGGCTTACCATTTTGATTTTTCATGGATTATATTTATGGTGATCAGTAGCACTTTAATCCTCTAGAATTTGGGACTATGACTTATTAGCATCAGCGGCATATATCTTCCTCCTCTACAATTGAGGACTAAAAAATAGATAATGTATCTTGAGTTAGTCCCCAATTAGCGTTAATTCATTGCATCGCATCTAATTCTAATAACTTTTTAGTTAATAAGTTAGAAAGTAAATGTAGCTGAGTTAGTGCTGATTTAGCACCCACTTCATCACCAGCTTGCTTTTTTTGCAAAGCTTCTTCTCCCATGAGATGAAACCGTTTATGAGGTTCCAATAAACTTTCATAAACTTCTTTAGCCTGACTATTTTTCATATTGGCAATGACAGTAGGGGCTTCGTTATAAAGCCATTGCCCTAATTGGCAATCACGATAAGTGGTTCCTTGAAAATCTGACTTGCCATTGACTGCAGTATCTATCTGTTTTAAATACTGAATATGATCATTAAGCCGTCTCATAAAGAATGCTTTATTTATCATAATCATACCTTGCCTTAGAATAAAATAAACGTATTCCACTTCCGCTCATTTAATAACATTACATTATTTTGCTAATAGATTCAGCCGCTCTTTTAATATCTAAAAAGATAAGGCCCAATTTAGCAGAAGATTTGGTTACGACAGTAACTACCGTATCTGGACCGGCATGAGCCATGAGTACATAGCCATGTTGACCTCTTACTAGCACCTGTTCTAAATCACCTCTGCCCAGTTCATGTGAAGTACGATCTCCGAGGGAAAGCATAGCAGCAGCCATCGCACCAATTCGATCTTCATCCATATCTTTGGGAAGAATAGAAGCCATGACTAACCCGTCAGTAGAAATAGCGGCAGAAGCTTGTATATCTGCTGAGGTACCATTGAGTTCACTCAATATGGATTTCAGCATTTCTTCACGCATAAGTTTTACTCCTTAAATTAGTTTTAGTCTTACTCTCTATTAAAAATATCGATAATAAAATTTTTCTCTTTAAAATTGAATAATAACTTTAATTATAGCATTTTTTATAAGGCTGCCATCCACTTCATTCAAAGAATTTCATTCTAGCAAAAATAATTAAGATTTTAATTTTAGAATAATTTTTAAGACTCTCTATTATTTCAACAGTTCACGATCAAAAGATTTTGGTTTTTCCATTTGATATTAAGGTGCAATTAATAATCTTTATATAATACCTGAAAAAGATAATGACTCAATGGATTAAAGCGACCTGAGCAGCGATTTAATTTCTGCCAAAAGGTAGCCAGAAGTGAATAGTTGGAATACCAGCTTGGCTGGCTCGAACAGACCGGCAAAGCCGGCACTCCACCCACTTTTGCGAAATTAGCTCAGGTACGCACCGCACACCCTCCCTCGCATTACATTCATAAAATACTTAATTTTCAAAATGTTAACTAACAAAGTTAATCTTTTTTCTAAGTGTAAATTTCCAATTACCAACTCAATTTATATAAATTCGCTACGAGCGTATGCCGAAAAAACAGCAGAAAAATTTCACCAAAGTCTCTGAAATAGGATCCGATAACAAAATAATTTACAACTAGTTATTGCATTTAATTAATCATTAATATAGTCTTACCAAATAAGGCTCGTGTTAAAGGGATAAACAAAATGAAATTTATTCATGCTGCTGACATTCATTTAGATAGCCCACTTTGTGGTTTGGCACGTTATGAAGGGGCACCGGTAGAGCAAGCACAAAATGCAACTCGACAAGCTTTTATGAATATGATCGATTTAGCTTGTAATGAAGCGGTGGATTTTGTTTTATTAGCAGGTGATTTGTATGATGTGGATTGGAAAGATTACAACACCGGCTTATTTTTTAACCAACAAATGAGTCGGTTACGAGAAGCAGCTATTCCCGTTTTTATGGTATTAGGTAATCATGATGCGGGGAATAGTATTACGCGAGAATTACGGTTACCCGATAATGTGACCAAATTGAATCACCATCATCCCGAAACGAAAGTATTAGAACATTTAGGCGTTGCTATTCATGGACAAAGCTTTGCCAATAAGACCATAACGGATGATTTAAGTGCCGCCTATCCGAATGCGATTCCGGGATACTATAATATTGGGTTACTTCACACGGCTTTAAACGGGCGCCAAGGACATGCGCATTATGCACCTTGCACTTTACCGGGTTTATTTTCACATGGTTATGATTACTGGGCACTAGGACATGTTCACAAACAGGAAGTGTTACATGAAAAACCGTGGGTAGTTTTTGCAGGGAATCTCCAAGGACGACATGTCCGGGAAACCGGTGCTAAAGGCTGTACTTTGGTGCAAGTAACTGACCAAAAAACGACATTAACTCAGGTACCAGTCGATGTATTCCGTTGGGAAGTTTGTCATCTAGACGTTGGTGATGTCGTGCAAGCGGAAGAGGTCGTTGATAGAGCGCGCTGGGCGGTGATTCAAGCCATCCAACAGGCTGAAGGCAGACCCTTGGCGATACGCTTTCTTATTCAAGGTCAATGTCCAGTTCATGCAGAATTGCATAATCATGCCGAACGTTGGATTAACGAAATTCGTGCCGTAGCAACCGATGTTGGTTTAGGTAATGTGTGGGTTGAAAAAATTGATCTCCAAACCCAAGCCATGCGTGCCAATTATTTAGACGAAGGACCATTAGGTGAACTCATGGATACCTTACGGAATTTGCCACAAGATGGTGAAATTTTACAAACACTCAGTGCTGAATTTCGTTCCCTCAGAAATGCTTTACCGATAGAAGCGCGGGTCAGTGACCGGGGAAGTAGTATTGATCCAGATAACTTAGATACCATTCGTCGATTATTAAATGGCGTGGAAGAATTGTTATTAGCGCGATTGTTGGCATAAATATTTAGTCCTTCAAGTGATGAAATCAACCATATATATTGAAACCAGTATCATTAGTTATCTTACTGCAAAACCGAGCCGAGACTTAATTGTAGTAGCTCATCAACAATTGACCTTAGAATGGTGGGAAAAAGTCCGTCACCAAGTAAACTGCGTTATTTCAGGATTAGTTATTCAGGAAATTTCCAGAGGCGATCAAGATGCGGCTAAAAAGCGTCTAGAAGCAGCTGCTCAGCTAACTGTACTGGAATTGAATGACGAAATACGCACCTTAGCTATCAATACTTTACTGCCTTACAGATTTCAGCCGGTTCAAAAATGGATGCTTTTCACCTAGCTACCGCAGTATGGCATAAAACGGATTATTTATTGACTTGGAATTGTAGACATATTGCCAGTGGTCGGGTGCGTAAAATTCTTGCAGAAGTTAATCTGCAACTCCAGATGAAAACTCCCGTTATCTGTACACCAGAAGAATTAATGGAGGTATAACATGTGGCAAGACCCAATTATAGAAGAAATTCATAAAATTCGCTTGGAAATAGAAACCGATTGTCATTGCAATTTTGATGAAATTTTTTATCAGGCTGTCCAAGCTCATAAACAGTTTCTTTTACAAGAACCAATTATTATGATACCTAACCAAGCAAGTATTGATAAATCAATTGATGAAGAAAGTTTACGTGGTGTTATAGGTTAATGATGACGAATAATAAGCAAAAAAGCGAGCTTGAGTGTAGCCAATGATGACATGAAAATCTTACGACTCGAATTAGCCGCTTTTGGCTTATTTACCAATAAAATTTTAGATCTTTCGGCTGGCAATCCTGGGTTACATATTCTCTATGGTGCAAATGAAGCCGGCAAAAGTACGATGCGCCGCGCTTTAAGCCATGTCTTATTTGGTATTCCGGAACGAACGCTTGATGCCCACTTTCATGCCAACGAGCAATTACGAGTCGGTGCTCACCTGCGCAATAGTCATGGCGAAGAATTAATCTGTTATCGGCGTAAGGGGCGTAAAAATACCTTGCTTGATGCCGACAATAATCCGCTTGATGAGACTGATTTTCAAACCCGTTTTCTGGGTGGGATGAATGAAGCGCAATTTACGGCATTATTTTGCTTTGATCATGAACAATTACGCCAAGGTGGGAATGATTTACTCAGTGGTGGTGGTGCGGTAGGTGAAAGCCTTTTTGAAGCTGGCACGGGGAGTTTGAAAATCCATGATATCCTCACTGAATTAGATAAACAAAAAGAAGAACTCTTTAAAGCGCGGGGTACTAAACCGCTGTTAAATCAAACGATAAAAGTTTATAAAGACGCTTGCAAACGCATTAAAGATTGTTCGCTCTCAGTTAATGAATGGAGTGAACAAGCTAAAAAATTAGACGAAGCCCAACAACAACATACTTATTTAACTCAGCAATTACAACAATTGCGCGCTGAACAACATCGATTAGAACGGATTCAACGCACTCGCCCTTTACTACAACGGCATCAGGAACTGAAAGCTGAATGGGCTCAGTTGCAAGACGCGATTCTGTTACCAGACGATGCCGCGACTAAACACTTCCAAGCCAAACTTTCGTTACGCACGGCTCAAACTCAAGAAAAACAAGCTATTCAAGATATTGCGCAGTTACAAAGCCAACTTGGGGCTATCCAAATTCCCCAAGCGTTATTGATACAAAAAGCGATTATTGATGATCTCCGGGGACGGTTAGGGAGTCACCAAAAAGCGGCTCGGGATTTACCCGGCGTGCGGACGGAAATGCGGACTGTCGAAGGTGAAGCGCGTATTTTGTTACAACGCTTGTATCCAGATTTAGATTTACCTGATATTGCCACGAAATTGACGATTACCAATCCCCAACGGGAGCGCGTTAAGCAATTAGCGGCACAAGCCCCAGCGTTATATGAAAACCAACGTAGTACCGCCAAACGGTTAGAAGAAATCACTGAACACCACATTCAACAACAACAGCTACTCGAAAAATTGCCGCTGTGTCCCGATTTAACACTATTGCGAGCCACTTTAACTCGAGCTTGTAAGTACAGTAATTTAGAAGAGCTTCAAAGTAAAGATGAACAAGAAGTCCGGCGTTTAACTGAACAAACTGAAATTAATTTAAGACAATTAGGTTTATGGAGCGGTCAGTTAGAAGCCTTAGAACGGATTGCTTTACCGAAAATGGATCGGATTGATAGTTTTGATCGGCGCTTTAAAGAAATTGATAATGACCAACAACGGATTAAGGAGCGGTTACTGGAAGCCCGGCGGCAAAATGAATTAGCTACTAAAAAAATTAATGCGTTACGGTGGGCAGGAGAAATTCCCACTGAAGAAGCGCTGTTACAAGCGCGCCAAATTCGCCAAACTTATTGGCAAACCCTTAAACAAAGTCAAATCACCTCAGAGTTATGCCATACCTTTGAAGAAGCCCTTGCTCAGGCAGATGAAATAGCCGATAGATTGCGCCGAGAAGCCAATCGAGTTGCGGAATACAGTGTATTACTGGCTGAACAACACAACGCGCAGCGTGAGCAAGAATTACAAACCAAAAAGTGGCATACAACCAACGAATTACTGGCTAATTTACAAACCGAATGGGAAGAATGTTGGAAGCCGCTGGGAATAAAACCGTGGTCAGCACCAGAAATGCGCAGTTGGTTAAGTGAATGTTTCGGGTTACGGCAACAGGCGAGTCTATTACGTGAGCGGCGCCAGCAACTCCAGGATCGACGTCAACTCATCGCTGAACTCTGCCGAGAATTAACGCAAGCCCTGTTACCCTTACAACCCTTTCTCCAAGGAGAATTATTAACTCACTTACCCGACTTAATTGCCCAGGGAGAAGCTTGTGTCAATGAGGTGACTCAAATTCAGCGGCAGAATGAAAATTTACAATTAGAACTCAATAATTTAATTAAAGAAAAACACCGTATCGAAACCGCACGCCAACAAATTAACAGCACGTTAAAACAGTGGCAAACTGAATGGGCACAAGCGTTAATGCCTTTACACTTACCGGCGGATACTTCACCAGAAACAGCTCGTAATGGACTTAATGATTTGGACCAAGTCGTTAATAAACTCGATAAGATGAATGGTCTCCGGCGACGGGTAGATTTAATGTGTCGAGATGCTGAATTGTTTCGACAAGATGTGGCTACATTAGCACAAAAAGTGGCCCCGGAATTGGTCAATGAACCAGCAGAACAAGTGGTACCCGAACTGTCTAATCGCTTGAGCCAAACTGAAAAAGAGGCTACGCGTTATGAACAACTGCAACATCGCTTACAAGCAGAACAACAACGGCTTACCAATGCGACCCAACAAGTTCAAGTGGCGCAAGCACATTTACAAGCTTTATTAGAACAAGCCCACTGTCATGATCTAGCAGCGTTGGAATCGGCTGAACAAGCCTCGACTCATAAGAAAACCGTACAACGCGAACTTATTGAACTAGAACAACAATTATTAGAACAAGGTGAAGGCTTATCTTTAACCGACTTAGCCAATGCCGTTGCCACCGTCGACATTGATCAACTCCCGGGACAATTACACCACTGCACTGAACAAACTCAACAATTAGAACAAGAACGCTCCGAAATTGACCAATACATTGGAGAATTGCGGACTTTATTGAAACAAATGGATGGAAATGCCGCCGCCGCTCAAGCCGCTGATGAAGCCCAACTGGCTTTAGCGGAAATGCAAGAATTAAGTGAACGTTACATGCAAATTCATTTAGCCGCTTCGGTGTTACGCAAATCCATTGAACGTTACCGTGAACAACATCAAGGTCCGTTATTAACCCGAGCGAGTGAGTTATTTCAACAATTGACTTTAAATAGCTTTTATGGTCTTAAAACCGACTATAACAGTAATAACGATCAACCGATTTTAGTGGGATTACGAACCTTTGATAACGCTGTTATTCAAACCACCGGCATGAGTGATGGCACTCGAGATCAACTCTATTTGGCACTGCGGTTAGCCAGTATTGAACGGTATTTAGAAAAAAATTCACCTTTACCTTTGATTTTAGATGATATTTTGATCAATTTTGACGATGAACGCTCGCGAGCAACGCTGTCAGTATTCGGTAAATTATGCCAAAAAACTCAAATTTTGTTTTTGACTCACCATCCCCATTTAGTCGAATTAGCACAAACGACGCTACCTAATGAAAGTTTAGTTATGCACCGGTTGTAACACTGCCATTAAGTTAAGACTGGTTACTTCCCCCTTTGACCAAGGGGGATTGAGGGGGATTTTTAGATTTCAACCACTTGCTAACAACCGTCCCCTTGAATGGGTTCAAGCAACATCGGTTTGACTTTTTGATGTTTCACCATCTGGGATTCAAAAATGGGGGTGTAACTTAATACCCGCTGAACATAATCACGAGTTTGATTAAAGGGAATTAACTCTACCCAAATATCGGGGGGGAAACAACGATATTGTTCTAGCCAGCGTTTAACCCGAGTCGGACCAGCATTATAAGCTACCGTAGCCAATAGATGATTATTATTAAAACGATCTAGCAAAGTTTTTAAGTAACGGGTACCGAGTTGAATATTAATATCTGGGGCTAAAATATCTTCGTCATTCTTTAATTCAATTTGTTGTTGGTTAGCGATCTCTTGCGCCGTTGCTGGCATTAATTGCATGAGTCCTAGAGCACCGGCGCTGGAAACGGCATCCGTTTGAAAGGCGCTTTCTTGGCGGATAATGCCATAAACCCATTCAAATTCAATATTTTGATTTTGGGCATGAGTCAAAACGGTATCATAAAAAGGTAAAGGAAAGCGTATTTTGAGATCATCGTCATAATTCGCTTTAGCAATGGTAGCAATAGCACGATCATGCCATCCCCATTGGTGGGCTAGCACTGCGGCTGTTTTTAATTCTTCGGTATTCAAAGTGGATAACACCGCTTGCCATTCTTCTCGAGCATAAGCAGCTAAACCCACAAAATACAATTCCCGGGCACGTAGCAAACCGCTTTTTTGCGCCAGCAACCGATCTTGAAGTGGCTGCTCAACGGCTAACGATTGCGACTGGAGGTTATAAGGTTTACCAAGTCGTTCTGCTGCTAAAAAACCATAATAGTGACGATGTTGGGATAAGTCCTGAAATAATTTCTCCGCTGACTCAGTTTCGCCATTTTGTTCTAGGGCACGTGCTTGCCAATATTGCCACTGATATTCGCTTGGTTCTGACTTGGGTAAAGCTTGGGTTAGTTTTAGCACCGCCGACCAATCTTGATGAACTAGCGCTATTTGTAACCGCGCTTGATTAAGGGTTTTATCAGCAAAATGTTTATCAATGGCGGCTAACCAAACTCCAGCCTGCGGATGGTTTTGTTGAGCACCGCTCAAAGCCAAGTAACGAGAAAATTCAGCTTTTGCTGATGATTTGAAAGCATATTTCTTCTGCAATTCACTCCACGTCTGGTAAGCTTTATCGAGTTCTTGATTCGCTAGCTTTTTCAATCCGTAGAGCAAAATTTCTTGTGCCAAGGGTGAATCAGAATAGTCAAAATTTTTAATCGTGGTAGCGGGATCGTTATGCATCGCTTGCCAGCGACTGACCCATTTTTTATAGGTATCCGAGGTTAAAGTCTTAGCCAAATAATTAACTAACCCATTATTACCTTTAGCCATAGCGAGGTGAATGCGTTGCCAACGTAACTCATCGGTGAGGGAACCTTCGTCAACAAGGTAGTTAAATAGCGGATCACAAGCTTGTGGCTGTGATTGACCGACTAACCATAATTTTTTAACCGCGTCTACTACCCCATTCAGTTGTTTAGTATTAATACGTGCTTGCCAAAGATAGCATTGTAAAACAGTACTTTTTTGCGGTTGATAGGCGGTTAGAAAAGTTTCCCAATCATGCTGTTGAGCAAGATAAGTTAGCCATTCTGTTCTTAATAATGAACTAATGAGACTAGTTTGGTATTGGTTTAGAAAATCAGCGATAGTTTGCTTATTTTCTGGATTAAAGGTATTTTTTAAATAAAGGTATTGTAAATAAGGTGTAATTGGGTAATCTGTTAATTTGGTTAATAATTGTTTAAAAGTATCAAAATTTTTGGTTAGAATGGCTTGATGAGCTTCTTTAAAATGCCAACGTTGTTGCAGCCAATCATCACTGGCATATCCAAATGAAATAGGAATAAATAACAGGCAAAGGCTCCATAGGCAAAGACGATTTATTTTTTTAATATAAAAATGAATAATTGTCATAGTACACCTATTTGAGAATTAGCATATTCGGGATCAGGGTGAGCGCTTATTAATCATTTAATCTTTATGGTTTATGGCGTCGGCATTGTTCTTGAGCGGCAGTCAAAATACCTCTTAAAATATTAACTTCTGAATCAATCAGTTGTGTTCTATTAAAGAGGCGATGTAACCGTCGCATTAATCGTCTGGGTTTGAGTGGATCTAAAAAACCGATATCAATTAAGGTTTGTTCTAGATGTTGATAAAATTGTGTCATGGCTGCCGCTGAAGCCGGAATAACCAGCGAGTTTTTCTTTAAATTCCCCTCGGGGGTTACTTGCAATTCTTCACTTTTCATTCTCAATTCATAAGCGATAATCTGAACCGCAGCAGCGACATTCAACGAACCAAAAGATTGACTGGTTGGAATTTGTACCATAGCGTGACATTGATCTAACTCTTGATTAGTTAATCCAGAATGTTCTCTACCAAAAATAATAGCAACTTTACTATGAGGTATAGTAAGCGTTTGTTCGGCACAAGCACGTGGCGTTAATACTGGCCAAGCGATACTGCGTTGCCGAGCACTAGTACCCAAGATTAAATGGCAATCTTGGATACTCGCAGTGAAATTGTCAAATAGTTGGGCATGAGCTAACACATCATCCGCACCAGTGGCACGTGCCGTGGCTTCGGCACAAGGAAACTGTTTGGGTTGTACCAGTGCCAATTGGGATAATCCCATGGTCTTCATAGCACGAGCAGCAGCCCCAATGTTACCGGGGTGAGTAATGCCCACTAAAACAATTTTAATCTGGTCAAACACGGCTTTATCGTTCCGGTCATTAACTCAGCGATGGTTAAAATCGCTGAAAGTTGATTTAGTCAGAATTAACCGATTGTTCGCTAACCACTTTTAAGGTAGCCGGAACACTTTTACCATAAATGTCCGGTTCATACATTTCTTCTGCTTGGGTTGCCATGATGTTAAATTCACCCGGTGCTATCGCTTGGGCAACATACGCTAAATGATAGTTTCCGGCGGGGAGATAATCTGAATAGAAAATAGCGGCATGATGACGTAATTCTTGATGGTAGAAACTCCAGAAAGCCACATTATATTCTTCCCAATCGTTATGACTGAACCAGATTGAACCGCCGGCATATTGCCCTTTTGCCTTATCGGCATCGATTTGTGAAGCGGTGGCTAAATTCCGATTAACTGGCTCTAAGCCCCCCGGTATCGGATCATTGACCACCACAAAATAACGCGGCGCCGGTAGCGATACGTAGAGATCGACTCGAACTAATTCTCCAGTTTTCAGTGTCAGCGGATTACCCAGTCGCAACCACTTACCATTACGCTCAACATGATATTCCCTCTTGACTTCAATCCCGGCATTGATAGCATTCGCTTTGGCATTTTTTTCGGAATAAGCTAGCCGCACCGTGTAATACAGTCTGCCCTGCCCTTCACGTTCCAATTTAACTTGAGCTTTCCGTCCTGGATCCGTTGCGGTCAGCGCATGGTTAAAAGTCACCGGTGGATTTTTGACATTATCAAATTGAGTTTCACCCAGTTGTTTGGTATCTAACCAACTCCGCACGGTCATTATCGGTGCTTCGGTTTCGTAAATCCGGGCATAGGTGATCAGGGCATTCATACAAAACAGATTTTCCTGAGTATTTTCCCAATGACCTTGAGTATTACGTTGTGCCGTAATCTGTCGAACTAATTTGAACAGAATATCTCCAATCTGGTTGGCATTTGCTGCTGTCTTCTCGTCATACTCACTTAAACTACTCAAAATAGCGCATTGTGTGCGTAAGTTAGAAGATAAGAGATGTTGATAACCTTCATCTAAATTTTCGGTAAAAGCGATTCTCCCAGCCGTTTGGTCCGCATGAGCTAGAATCATATCCACGATTTGAGTACGTATACTCTGAGTTCCGGGTATCTGCAAGGCAGCCGACAAAAATTGTGCTTGACCAAATAAATCCATTTCCTTGACATGTCTTTGATAACGGTGTAAGTCACTGCGAGTCACTTTACCCGCTTTGGCTAAAGCCGCTAAGGCAACTGCTCGGACTGAGGAAGCCATGCCGGAATTATAAAAGTCTGGGGTTACATCTTTGCGTAATAAAGTGAGTAAATATTCGTGTAACTTGTTTTCTACCGCTGAGGGAATCGGATGACCTGCCTCACGTAACCAATTGAAAGCTAAAGCAGTATAAGCACTTAAATAAGGATCCACTCGCTCATCGGTAGCGACAAAGTAAGCCATCCCCCCATTCGGGGCTTGATACTCAGCCGCGAGTTGCAAGGTGGTATCTGCTAAAGTCGCGCTATCTGGCCAGGTTAGGCTAGTAGACAAATAGGGATGCAATTGCTGGTAGTGAGAAGCCATCGTCCCTTTACTCAGTTTTTGCTCCCAACAATAATAAGGATAATCACGCATATATTCAAAGGCACCATCAATTCCGCCTATCACCGTGGGAGAAGCAATGACACTCAAGCCGCCAACCTCAGTGTCAATATCTGGCGGGAAATGGATGGCTTCAGTGACGGCATTTTTTACCGTCGTCCCATAAGTGGCTACAGTGGTACGAGGCTGACGTGGTCGTATTTCTAGAGTCTTGGTTAATCCGTCGTGTTCAGTTTTATCGATTGTGGTCGCGGTAGCGTCGAAATGAATCGTCCCGGCAGCCAGCGTTTTGAGTGGTAACCAACGCGTATAACGTTGATAAGGCTTGGCTTTGAGCGTATAAGTACGACGTACTGAGGTAACTGCATTATCAGTTGCTACCGGCATTGCCACTGGCCCGCTGGCTGATAAAATAACTTCTATATCAAGTACTTGTTCAGTTCGATTCATGATATTGAAGCCAGCTTGGAAACTATCACCATTCATCACTTGATTGGGTAAAACCGGGCGAATTTCGATGGGTTGATTGACTTTGAATGTCACATCGCCTAACCCCATCCGATCACTTGGCGTTACTGCCATGACTAATACCCGCCAACCAGTCAAGTTATCCGGCACGGTAAATTGAAACTGAGCTTTACCATCGGCGTCGGTTTTTAGAGCGGGATTCCAATAGCTAACAAATTTAAATAGTGAGCGCATACTCAAACCGGTGCCACCATCACCGCCGGCATTAGCGCCTTTTTTCTCAAATTTTTGGCGCCCAACTAACTTCATTAATAGACTAAAATTCTCCATATCCAGACCATCTAAGGTATAGAAGCCTTTGTAGGGATCAAAATAATTTCGTCCTTGGGTTAACAAATCAAATACGGATTCATCCAGTACCGTAATCGCTAGCTCTATGGGTTGAGCTTTCACCTCCGGTTGTCGCGCTTTAGCCTGCAAATGAATAGTCACTTGTTCACGCGGTTTATAGACTGGTTTATCGGTTTGAATATCAACCACTAATTCTTTATAAGGATCTTCCACATCCGTTTGCACATAGCCCATTCGGAAAGCGGGTTTACCGAGATCAACCTGATCTTTGTCTAATGGTTTATCAACTCGCGGTGACATCACGGTAACTGAAACAAAGAAACCGGGGACATAATCGGGTTCAACGGGAACTTCAACTATTTCCATGCTCTGAGCTAAGGTGGTTACCCAACTTTTCATCACCCCTAAGCGTTCCACGGTAACCAAAGCGCGGCTACCAGGATAGGGATTTTTTACCAGATAACGTGCGATTTCACCCACTTTGTAACTGGTTTGTTCCGGGACGATCTCCAAACCATTACCAGGTTCGTTTTCCCACAGGACATAATTTTGCCCCATCGCCCATTGTTCCAGTTCAGTTTGATGGACACGACCCTGTTTATCGTTAATTTGAGCGGTCATTTTGTAAACACCGGCTTTATCAGGTACGAAAGTACAAGTCGCCGGTATCGAAGTCAACTGGGCTAAGTTTTCTTGACAAGAATTGGTTGCTACCCATTCATATTCATAGTGAGTTAAATAAGCATTACCAGCGCCTTTAACTTGAGCCGCTTTCGCAATTTGGTGTTCTATTTTGACGGTAACGGGGGTATCAGTTACCGGGTTACCTTGTTCGTCAATGACTAGCAATAAATTTTTAGCGGTTTTCCCCGCAGTTAACATCCAACTGGTTGTTTTAATGCCCACAAAACGATCTCGCCCGACATAATCAGCCGTTGTGCTGTTAGCCACATCTTTACCCCGATCATCGCGTACCGCACTTTCTACGGTTAATTTACCATACAATACCTTGGAGGCTGCGGGTAAGGTAAAAGTGGTTGATAATTCACCTTTGTCATTGAGTTTGGCTTCAGTACTATAAATGGTTTCGTCGTCGATATCATCAAGATAAACATCAAAGGTAAAACCTTTAGTTTGTGGATGTTCTGGTATCAAATTCTGTTGGCTTAAAATAGCGGTCACTTTGGTTTGGGCATCAACATAAGGTCCACCGGCATGTAAATTGGCATGCGTATTAACCGTCACCGGTTTGCCTAAATGGAAAAGTTTGCCATTGAGTTCGGTATAAACTCGAAAAGGTGATGGGGTAAAGTCACTGACTAATACCTGCATCGGTCGCCAAGTGGTACTTTCTTTGGCAAAATTAGTTGATAACTCGAAGGAATACCAACCCACCGCCGCCGTTTTAGGAATGGTAAATTCACCGTGGTGAGATCCAAATTCGGATAGGCTAAAATTTTTGACTTCATGAACGACTTTTCCTAAGGGATCTAATACTTTTAAGGTATAACCCGCGGTGGGCGCAGCCACAAAAGTTTCATTACTTTGGTCACGAACCAGTAACTTGTATTGCACGGTATCGCCGACTTTATAAACCCCTTGAGCCGTCGTACCCCAAGTGTGAATATGGCCATATTTTGGCTGCATCTCGGGGTAAAAACTATAATCGGTTACTAAATCAGAAAAATAAACTCGAAAGGCGGAATCAATTGGGAGCAAAGCAATATCTTGATCTTTCTGACAGTGGATAAAAAATCGGAGGTCGGGTTGATAATCACTATATACATAGACATGACTCAAGCGCGGATCTAAAGTTGCTGTTCCCGGTAATAAGGCGATACCTTGGTTATCCGTCACTGCCGTTGCCAGTGGCTTGGATAAGTTATTATCCGGCGCATAAGTATCAAGATAAATTGAAATATTAGCACCGGCAACCGGTTGTCCCGTGGCAAAATCGGTTACCCACACCAGCGTATTATGATGACCTAATTTTGCTTGAAGATGAAATGGGGTGATCTGGCTAAAAAACCAGTTATTCGTTTTAGCATCTTGATTATTAATATCCGGTTGCGTGGTAAAGTAACCTTGCACTACCCCAGAAGGAGTTGGAATTAACTCACGAATACCGAAAGGGATTTTGACCGCAATATCTTTCAAACCAGCCAAAGGAGAGAAACTGCGAGTTTTCTCCGCCGACCAACCGGTTGAATTCAGTAAATGATAATAATAAGTAATTTGGTCTATGTTAGTGACATATAAGGGAACTTCACTGTCAACACCTTGTTCTAAGACAGAAATTTCATGCTCAAATACCTGTTTTGGTGCCCGATGATCAGTCAGAAAAGACATTTCTACTGGAGCCGATAAAGTTCTACCAAAATTATCTTTAAAACCGATATTATCTATTTTTAACTGATAAGTATGATAACCTTTTAAGTTCTCTGGTAAATCAATTGAATAGGTTTGATCTTCTTGATGGGAGCTATCTAACTGTGAGTCAGTATTAATGGCTTCTTCCCAAGGATCATAATCAGTACGCCCACCCGCTAAATCTGGCACAATTAATAAATATTGTTTCGCCACTTCTTTGACTATCGGACTAGAAAAAAGTAAAGCCACTCTGGCTAATGGATCACAACGTTTTTGTTCATTGGGCTTATCAGGAAAGGCAATGAAAACCGATTCGTCTTGTAAAGTGGTACATTGCACACCCAAAAATTGAAATTGGGGAAAAGTGTGAAAGGCAACCACTTCCCGTTCTTCAATACTCGGCATCGTCCCCAGATAAGATTGAATTCCTGGCTCAACTTTAAGTCGAATTGGGGTATCTAAGGGTAATAATGAGTTAGGAGCAACCAGCCAAGTCTGGGTTACCCCAGCAGGTAAATCAGTGGATTGTTCTTCCTCATCCTTAATGGGCTGGGCTTCTTTGAGTGCAATTCGTTGGCCATTCGGTTTTTGGAAGTAAAGATGCTTTTCTACCGAATCGCGCTTGACCAATTGGTTAAACTCCACCCGAATTTTGGGCATACTTGGCGCTTCCCAAGTTTGGAACGAAGTATTACTAATAGCCGGTCGTTCCGTAATAAAAATATGTTGAACCGATTGGGTTAAAGTTTGCTTACTTTCTGTCATAATGCCAGGCTTAACCTCAATTTCATAGCGTGTTGCTGGTTGGAAAGCATCCTCATCACCCAATTGGCAAGCTAAACTAGAGGTGTTAAGCCAACGCCATTGGCAATCTAAGGTCGGGGTAATCGTAATCGGAATTTCAGCCGCCTCACGTTCCATTTTACCGAGCGGTACCACGGCTTGATTAAAAGTAAAAACAACTTGTCGTTCCACTGGGACATCTTCACCACTGGGCGTAATTCTAAGTATTTCTAGCGCTTTTGGCTCATTTAAAGTTGCTGAATCAAATGCAGCCCATACTGGTATAACACCAAGTAAATTAATCCAGGTGAAGATTAGTAACCCAAAGAAACTTAGCTGAATCATATTGTTGTTCTCACAGTTAAATAAGGAGATAGTGTGTAGTATGCACTTTTTTAACGATAAAATTAAGTGGATAAGAAATAAATTTTCCAGCCATTATTTTCTAAGTTGATGAATGGTAAGGAAAGATGAGAGATCACTTCTCGACTGGATTAACAACCATTAAAAATACCCAAAATTATCAACTAACTGATTGATTATCTGTGAATAAAATAACAACCTCCACCCAATCGATACTCGAGAAGCCATGGCGTGATAGTGTGGAATTGTTACACACTTTAATTAATGCCTCGCCAGATATTATCTGTTTTAAAGACGGACAAGGACGTTGGTTAGAGGCTAACCAGGCGATTCTCAAACTATTTCAATTAGAAAAAATAGACTATCAAGGCAAAACAGATTCCCAATTAGCCCATTTAACCCACCCGCTGTATCGAAATATTTTATTGGCCAGTGAAATTTCAGATAAAATGGCGTGGCAAACCCAATCGCCTATTCGTCAAGCCGAAACGATTCCGATTGCACCTGGCGAAAGCTCGGTTTTTGATGTGATCAAGGTACCTATTTTCGATGTCCAAGGTAATCGCCAAGGCTTAATGGTGTTAGGCAGAGATATTACTAAACTAAAACAGGTAGAAGAGTCTTTACGGCACCTCAATGAAAAATTAACTTTAAGAATTGATGAATTAGATCAGCGGCGTCAAGAAATTACTTTACTGAGTAAAATGGGTAATTTATTACAAGCCTGTTTTACAGTAGCGGAAGCTTATCGGGTTATTGTTCGCTTTATGAAACAATTATTTCCGCAAACGCAGGGAATGCTGGCTATGCTTGTGGATAATACTACTGAATTAGAAAGTGTTGCCCTGTGGAGAGAAAATAAGTCAGATGAAAAAATACCCAAAATCGTCTTTACGGTAAAAGATTGTTGGGCTTTGCACCAAAATCGTCTTTATTATATGGGCAATTCAACCACGTACCCACTTTGTCACCATATTCTCCCAGATTCAGTAGCGATTTATTTATGTGTTCCGCTGATAGCGCAAGGTGAATTATTAGGGCTACTTCATATCGCCCAATCTCATTTAACCACCGAACCTTTGAATGAATCCCATCAACGCCTCGCTGAAACAGTTGCTGATCAAATTGCCTTGGCATTGGCTAATCTTAAATTACGTCAAAATCTACAAAACCAATCTACCCGCGATCCGTTAACCGGATTGTATAATCGCCGCTATTTGGAAGAAACTTTAGAACGAGAATTTCACCGCGCCCAGCGTCATAATCAAACGGTAGGAGTAATTATGGTCGATATTGATTACTTTAAACAGTTTAATGATCAATTTGGGCATGACGCTGGAGATGTGGTGTTACAACAATTAGGTCAATTTTTGAATGAACATATTCGCAAGGGCGATATTGCTTGTCGGTATGGTGGTGAAGAATTTACCCTTATTTTACCCGGTGCGGCTTTAGAAGTAGTTCATACCCGCGCCAAAGTATTAAATGCCAAAGTCAAAAAGCTTTCGGTGCAACATCGGAACCAAAATTTAGGTGTGATTACTTTATCGATAGGTGTCGCTTGTTTTCCTCAACATGGCAGCACCGCAGAGGATGTTTTACACGCTGCCGATATCGCCTTGTATCATGCGAAAGCTCAAGGACGAGATCAAACCATCGTGGCTAATTAATTAGCCTAATTGTTTGCTGAGATTCCTAATTTTCCCGCTAAAATTGACTAAACTTAACTCATAAGAACGCGATTATTAACCAGTAAAATGAGGTCACTATTATGCAAATAGTAAAAATTATCATGACTTTGTCCATTATCAATTTGTTATTGATAGGTTGTGTCACCAGTCGCTCGACCAATGTCTACACTGAAGGTCAAGCATTAGAAGCGGAAGATGTTGAAGAAGGCGTAGTAGAAAGTGTAGAACCAGCTACGATTAGAAAAGATGGCACAATAGTTGGTTCAGTTGGAGGATCAGTTATCGGTGGGATTGCAGCCAGCGGAATAGGGGGTGGTAAAGGTCAAGCCATTGCAACCACCGGTGGCATTATTCTGGGTGGCTTACTGGGTCACTTAATGGAGCAAGGGGTTACTGACCGCGCTGCACTAAAAGTAGTCGTGAGATTACAGAATGGCAAGAAAATTGTGATTGTACAAGAAGCGGATGTTACTTTTCAACGTGGCGAACGGGTTAACGTCTTTAGCAGCCGAGTAGATAATACCAAACGAGTTGCTAAACTTTGACACCCACTTTCCTATTACCGGCTACAACTTCCTTACACGAAGCCGCCCAACAATTAGCGGCGGCTTTTCATTTTACCGTAATTAACCAGCCACCAACGACACCGTCTTGGTTTTTATATCTCACTGAAACCCGTTTAGAATTACGCGATCCAACGATTGCCGCCGGACCAGTTTATGTTGATTTTATTGATGGAACATTAGGTTATCGTCATCGTCATGGGGGTGGGCGTAACCAACCTTTAGCTAAAGCCGTCGGTTTAAAAAAAGGGGTTTGTCCCACCATACTGGATGCCACCGCCGGTTTAGGTCGGGATGCTTTTGTTCTCGCGGGTTTAAATTGCCGGGTACACATGGTGGAACGTTCACCCGTAGCTACCGCTTTGTTACAAGATGGTTTAGAGCGTGCCCGACAAAATCCACAACGGAGTGCCTTCGTAGCAGAACGCTTGCAATTACTGCATTACGACGCCCAAGATTGGTTGGGATCGGAACTACAACGCTATGACGTTATTTACTTAGACCCAATGTATCCTCACCGCCATCAATCGGCTTTAGTCAAAAAAGAAATGCGCTTACTTCGGCAATTAGTGGGCGACGACCCTGACGCCCATTGTTTATTGCAAACCGCATTATCCCACGCTAATCAGCGAGTCGTCGTAAAACGTCCTCAATGGGCACCGACTTTAGGTGATAGCCGTCCCCATTTTAGTATTCATAGTGAGAATACTCGATTTGATGTTTATTTAATTACTCCGGTTACGTTACCGACGGTTTTTCTATTGTCCCCCTCTTTGAAAAAAGAGGGTTAGGAGAGATTTTTTCCTTGCGTGTGTCACCATGCTAGCGGTGTCGTTGCTGACGTCTTCGTACCGTATCCACTCCTACGCTAGCGTGGGGGAGCGAGAAATGGATATTAAACTTGACCTTATGGAAATAATTAAAAAATGCAACCAGAGGAATTAATTAGTTATTTTTATAGCAAAGCGAAAGATAAAGGTTTAACTAATCAAGAATTACCTTGGTCATTAGCAGAACTACAAATCAGTGAAGATGATTATCAACATTTATGCGAATGGGTGAACCAGTTAGAAAATAGAACGCTTGATTATTGGTTTCGTTCTTATCAATCGGTTCAAATTGATGATATAAAATTCTTTCGTCCTGCGGCAATTGGTTTTATTTTGTTGCTGTTGACCTCTGAAACTGTTAGGCGTGAAGCAAAAGGTAAAGAGTTGTGGGCAGTTGTCAGAAGGAAATTCAGCATACCAGCAGAATCAGTTTTATTTGCATCTAGACAACCTAGTCAATCTTTCAAAAATCTCATTGAAAAAACCACGCGTGAATTTAACCTACGCCACGTTTTCGGAATTGAAGGGTTACATAATTGGTTTGATAGCATTTATTTACAGATTGGTTTTACACAATCTGGCTTCAAAACACACTTACCAGAATGGTTATGTAGGCAGGGTCAACCGCTGGCAATTCAGTATTTATTGGGTGAAAAAGATAAAAATTTGCAAAGTGAGAGTTTCCGAAAGTTATGGAGCACTTTGAGAAACTTTCGCTATCAACATATCACAAAAATCAAACTAAGACAGGAATTAAGCCAAAGTCCCTGGATACTCCCCAATTGGATAGATGAACTCATCCAATGTGCAACGAAGAAGTTAGAGTTATCTGATCGAACCCTTCAAAATCCAGTTACCACTTCTTCTAACCTGGTTGAGGAACTTCCTCAAATTTCCTTTTTAACAACTCCCCGGTTACGGTGGCAGCCCCTCAATCCTCCTGAATTTGTTTGTGAGTTACAAAATTTAGTAGAGTTAGGAGAGGATGAGTACGATATTTTCTTAGGCAATCACTTTGCAGATCGCCTTATTCGTCAGGAAGATGGAAGTTACCTTCACGAATCTGAATTGGTGTTAAAACAATCTCAATCCGCGGAAGTCAGCGCAATCTTGAAAAATGCAGCCGGTGATGTTGTGGAAAGCGTTTTATTGCAACTTTGGTGTCATGATGAAGATTTGAATCTCTTTGATTTACAAACCGGGCAGAGAATTCAAAATCTTTCTAAGTTATCCCCCAACAAAAGTTATGCTTTACTGGTTGCAGATGATTTAACCGTTGAACCTGAGCCAAACTGCTGGTGTCAATTAGCGGATAAAAAATTATATTACTTAGCAAAAGGATGGTCACAAGAAACGCAAATCTCTCAATTAGCTTGGCAGGCAACCGTTGCTCCACCTAAAACTCAACCGCCATGGACTGAACAATTACAGGTAGTCGCTCATCCTGTTTGTATTAAGTTAGGAGAAATAATTACTATTCAAACACCGGTTTCAAATGATATTGAAATTCTCTTCATTCGTGCGGGAAGTAAGCCGATGAATCTTGAAACCCGTTGCTTACGCATTACACCGGATATCTTTAGTTTTGATTTCTCTCAACAAATGGCCAAAGTTAAATTAAAAATTGGTTTACAAAAGAGTGAAGAAAAAGCAGTTATTAATAGAGAATTACGGTTAAATGTAACCGGAGCGATTTATTTAGATTCAGAAGATTGGAAGCTTTTAACTCCTGATACCGTTTTAACTTGTGAGCAAGCAAAATCGTGTCAATTCAAAGTATTTGCAATCAGTTCTGAAGAAAACATCAATCGACAAGACTGTGGCGTATTTCATGGAGACACCTGGATTAAACGGTTATGGCAAAAACCGCAGGCGATAGGTGATTTGGCGGGACTCGGTGAAAATCTGACCATTCATCAAGGGACTTATAATCGTCAAGATGAGGGTTTTATACTGGCAAAAGAGGTCATCGATACGGGCATTTTAACTGATCCCCCAGAAATTCATGATGGCATACTTTCCTTGAAATTATCTTTACGAATAGAGCCAGATGAACAGAAGCATAACGTTATTTGGTGGGATAAATGCGATGAGTTAATTTTCCTTGAAATTGATGACTACGGAGAAAGAGAAGAGGATTTTGTTTGGCTATCACTTCTTTCAGAAAAATGCACTGAACCATTAGTCATTGCAGTCAGTTATGAGGGTCATCGTTTAGGTGCTTGGTGGAATGAACAATGGACGATATTATTAGAAAATTCCTCTGAGCCTGAACGAACGGCTAGTTTAATTCGTTGGTTTAAATTACCTATTTTGAGCAATCGCTATTTAAAAAATGTTCAGCAGTTTGCTTTGACTTATCCGCAAGTTGTTTTGCAACAATGGTTGTTAGCGAAAAAGCCTATTTATGAAGAATTACAATGGAATAAAGTTAAGAGTGAACAATGGTTTTTAATGGCCATGCGTGTACTTCAAGTTGATCTTGTTCATTTATTTCAAGCGGATGTTGATTTAATGACTAAGTTGTTAACACATTGTTTGCAATCTCAATTTAATATTGGGGGGTTAATATCCCATGAAGAATATGGAATAGGACGTTATCAAGGACTTATTACTATGGAACATGGTGAATTTCTTCATTTGGAATATGTTAACCAAAACAAAATATATATACCCCTCACTTCACTACATTTAATCAGTCCTTGGACTGGAATCGCCTCAGAACTGACATCTTTAGATCATTGCAAAAAAGCTAAACACAAAGCTGCCCAACTCGGTGATGAGATAGCAAATGATCATAGAAAAGACAATAGCTTGGTTTATTTACTTAAAAATAAAATTAGCTCCTTTGATTTTACCAAAATTTTGGCGGATGAACCTTTTCGGGATTTATTAATCATGCGTATTTTAGAAACCATCAAAGGAAAATAACCATGTCCATTCACCAGTTAGATGCCCTTGAACTAAGCGATGCGGTTAGACAGCGTTTGGTTGATTTTTCACTCGATGCGTGTTTTGTTAATGATGCAAAACTCACAGAAATTTGTAAAACGATTTGGTCAGGACGCCCTGAAAACGGTGGTTTAGTCAGTGATTTATGGGTAGAAGGTGCATTTCCAGCAAAAAGTGCTGAGGAATCACTAGAGAAATTAGTCAAACAAGGTCAGTTTAATCAGCAACTTGGTGAGCATTTACATAAGAATAATGCAGTGCCTAAAGAACGCCCGCTCTATTTGCATCAACGCAATGCTATTTTGCAAGCACAAGAAAATTATCCTAATGAGGCAAAACCAGCGATTGTGGTAATGGCGGGGACTGGTGCAGGTAAAACCGAAAGTTTCTTGCTACCTATTCTGAATAAATTATTTAATCAGCCAGTTACAAAAAATAATCAGGGAGTGAAATGTTTAATTTTGTATCCCATGAATGCGTTGGTCAATGATCAAGTTGAGCGTGTATATGAATGGTTGAAAGGGCAGTCTCATTTAACCTTGTTTCATTTCACCAGTGAAACCCCTGAAGATAAAAGCGTGGCAGACCAAGAAGGCGTACCAAAATATGAACCTTGTCGGATAAGAACTCGTCAACAAGCACGCGGTAAAGAAACGCCAGCAGGCAAGAAAATAGAAAAGGGTAGAGTACCTGATATTTTAATTACTAATTATTCCATGTTGGAATACATGTTATGCCGTCCGCAAGATGCGGTATTTTTTGGGCAATCCTTGCAAGCCGTCGTATTAGATGAAGCCCATTTTTACACCGGCACCTTAGCCGCTGAGATTACTTTGTTACTGCGACGTTTGTATCAACGTTGTGGTGTAGCCTCTGAGAAAGTCTTACAAATGGCAACTTCTGCCACGCTGGGTGGAAAAAAAGATGATGTTTTAAGAAATTTTATTGCCACTTTGTTCACCAAATCTGAAGAACTCGTGCAAGTTATTCAGGGTGAACATACCCGCGTGCAATTTCCTCCACCGACACCTCCTCTTAAAATTCCTCAATTAGAAAAAATTGTCGAACGAAAATGGTTAGAACAACCGACTATCCGATATGAAAATGAAAGAGGTTATCTCGCTGAAGACAAGGAACAATGTCAGTCACTTTTAGCAGATTTGCCATTGTTAGTTGATTCATCTGTGGTTGAAAAACATCAATCTCTTTCTAAGCCGGCTGAATTACTTTATGAGACTTTGCGATATGCCCCTTTAATTCAACAAATTGAAGAAATTCTATGGGATGACAAACGGTTAACATTACGTGCCTTAGCGAAAAAACTTTGGCAGATTGATGATGAAAAGGCGATTCAAGCCCTCATTGCACTCTTGCGAATGGGCGCGTCCGCACGGCAAAAAATGGGCGATTATCCCTTATTGCCACACCGTATCCATTTATTAGCCCGTTCTACAGAAGGTTTAGTCGTGTGTTTGAATGAACAGTGCAGCGGTGATGAGAAACTAAAATTAGCGAGATTAGGATGTGTTTCTGCAGGATTTCATGAACAATGCCCGTATTGCCAAAGTGCAACTTTATCACTTCACCGCTGTGATAATTGCGGTGAGTGGCTATTAGTTGGAATGGAAAAAGAAGGGAATCTCTATGCAATTTCGCGACTTCCAAACCAAGACAAGACTTCTCAATATCCTATTTACTATCTCAGTTTGAACACCGTTGAAAATAGTAAAGGTGGTTATGGCATCGATCGTAAGACCGGTAGAAAAGGTGCCGCCAACGATAATCGATTAAAGGTCTATGATTTAACCTTAAAAGATAAGCAAGGTAAGAAAGAAATCAGACCTTGTCCAAACTGTCATGAAGGGGATGCAGAAAATTTTAAGCCTTTTATGGCCTCTTCATCACTGACTTTATCTATTCTGGCAGAAACTGCATTAGCCAAATTGCCTGAGTTACCTACAAAATATAACAACCGTTCTTTGCCAGCTCAAGGGCGACGTATGTTAGTGTTTAGTGACAGTCGAAGAGAAGCAGCGAAATTAGGACCTACTTTATCACGTCAACATGAAACTCAGGTGCTGAGAACAGCGATTGTTGAGTGTTTGCAAGCAAGTCTTGTCGTGGATAGTGAATATATTAAAGATTTAGAAAATGACATTCACCGATTGGAAACAGAATTAACTAATTCCCAGTTGACACCAGCACAGCGTGGAGGGCGTGAAAGTGATCTACAAAGAAAACAACAAGAACTAAAGGAATCTCGCGAAGGGGGAGCACTAGAAAGATGGGCTAGCTCCATGAGTCAATTAGAAATAACTCAACAATTATTAAATTATCACACATCAGAAATACATAGTGCTGAAGGGTGGTGGAAAGATGGGCAATGGGAAGATAATTTTAAAAAACTAAAAGGAGATTTACCTTTTTTACTCAAACAAGAATTAGCCCGTGCCTTTATTGACGCTGCTTCACCTGAAGCAATGGGACTTGCCGAAGTCACTTTTCCACGACTCAATGAGTTAAATATTCCTGGTGAATTTGTTGGTGGATTGCCAACTCAAATTAGCCGAAAAGAATTAGAACATTGTTGGACAGATCTGCTCATTGCTTTATGTCATTCGCTGCGTAACGCCAGTATTGTGACATTGGGTTCAGATAAGGAAGATGATGAATACCAATTTAAAAATGCACGCGTTGGTTTATGGTGTTCTGAAGAACAAACGGGAACTTTCTTAAATAATTTTGTGACTAAAGAACGTAGTCGCCGCTATCGTTTCGTTAAGCGAGTGTTACAAAAATGTGGCTTATCTGAAACTGAAACTGATAAATACACACCAGAATTATTGCGTACTGTTTTTAATCAACTGCTCAACAGTGCTGCTGGACAACCGTTAACTTGGTTAGAAATACAATCAAGACGCACTTATCAAAATGCAACAGTCAATGCCATTCGGATTCTTCTTCCTAAATTAGGCTTACGTCGTCCTCAACAACTTTATCGTTGCCCGGTTACACATCGCATTTTCACTTACTCAGTTTTAGGTTGCGCGGTAGAAAGTGCTGAAAATAAAGACCTTGAACCGGTCACTGAAGAACTATTAGATCAAGACCCGCGTATTGGTCGGCAACGCCGCGAGTACAAAGATTCTCCAGTATTCAAAATCGGTTTGTGGGCTGAAGAACACAGCGCACAACTTTCTCCTAAAGAGAATCGTCGGTTACAAGATTTATTCAAAGCCGGAATGCGTAATATCCTCAGTTCAACGACAACATTAGAACTGGGTATTGATATTGGTGGTTTGAATGCAGCATTAATGGGTAATGTACCCCCGGGTAAAGCCAATTATTTACAACGCGCTGGGCGAGCGGGACGGCGGGCTGATGGTTCAGCTGTGGTGATTACTTATTGTCGCCCCTCCCCTTTTGATCGAGAAGTTTTTCTAAGATTTGGTGATTATTTAACACGCGAATTACGTGCACCTAATGTTTTTTTAGATCGGGAACGCATTTTAAAGCGTCATGCGCACGCTTTCTTGCTAGGCGAATTTTTCCGCACGATACATCCCCCAACAGCTCATGTCGGTGCAATGGAAGCTTTCGGTAAGATGGGAAAATTTTGTGGCGTGGTTTTGCCTAGCAAGTGGGATGGAACTGATAAACCGCTTTTACCAGAACCAAAGAGTGGATTAGATGAATTATTTGTTGAAACATTGCGACAAGACAGTGCATTTAAACCTATTGTGGAACAACTTTACATGGGCGGTACGGAAAGTGCGCAACAAACATTATTGGATTGGAATAGCTTCATTGGACAAGTTATTGAAAATTTTCAAGCCGTTATAAAAGAATGGAAAAAAGATTATTCCGAATTATTGAAAGCATGGAAGGATTCTTCCATGAAGGCACAAACAAATGCTATCCGTTATCAACTGAAAGCTTTATATGAAATGACAGTGATTGAAGCACTTGCTGATGGGCAGTTTCTCCCCCGCTATGGTTTTCCGATTGGTGTGCATAAATTGGGTGTTTTTGAACCCGATGAACATACCGGTAGAGTCCATGAAAACGAAGACAAATATCGTTTGGAACGTCCAGGCTTATTAGCTTTAGGTGAATATGTACCGGGTTCACAACTACTCGTGGGTGGTAAATTAATCACCTCACATGGTTTGCTCAAACATTGGACGGGCGTGGACATTGATAGCTCTCCAGACTTACGCGGGGACTATGCAATTTGTCAAAATGAGCATTTATTCTATGAAATAGCAAAAATAATTACTCAATGTCCGATTTGTAGTACACTTGCAAAGCAAACACTCAGACAATTCTTAATTCCCAAACATGGTTTTAGAACTGCTGCTTGGGATTTGCCTAAACGTAGCAATGACATTGAGCGTATCGGCAGCGTTGAGCAAGCGACTATCACATTTACCAAGCCACCTACTGCTACGGAAGAAAATCAAATCGATTTTGCAAGCATACAAGGCTTATCTGCCCATTACCGTGAAAATGGTGAATTATTGGTTTATAACGAAGGTGAAAATCAGAGCGGTTTTGCGATTTGTTTGAAATGTGGTTATGCCAATAGTGAGATTGAATTTGGCGAGGGTAGAATGAAATTACCTCCTGGATTTGAGAAACACGCGCCACTGACGGCAACCAATACCAATAAGTCTTGCTGGCAGGAAAAAGAAGCACCGGTATTACGCAATCAAACCCTAGCAGCCAAACAAACTACTGACGTATTATTACTAGATTTTGCTGCTTATCTCAATCCTCAAGAAAATTCCAAAGCAATTGTTGAAACCCTGGCACACGCGCTGAAGTTAGCTGGCGCACGTTTATTAGAATTGGATAGCCGAGAGTTAGGGTCTTTGGCGGTAGGAACCAAGGGTGGGTGGGGGGCAGTTTTGTATGACAATGTACCAGGGGGTGCGGGACATGTGTTAGAACTGTTTAAGTTAGGGAAAACTTGGTTAGAAAAAACTCAAGAACTGATGTTCATTAACGAAAAACATCACCAACATTGTAAAACCGCTTGCTTAGATTGTTTGCTTACCTTTGATGCACAAAGCATTATGATGCGTGGGAATTTGCAACGCAAATTGGCGTACTCGCATTTACGTTGCTAAAATGACATTTTTGAGGTATTGATAATGAAATTCTATCTGGTTATGGGTTTAATTTGCTTAGGTTTCCTACCAACCACCCATGCTCAAGAACCGGTATCACCACTTTCTACTCGTACTCCCAGAATTGTCGGTGGTGAAATCTCTCGAGCCGGCGCATGGCCTTGGATGGTTGCTTTGGTGAAACGGGATCGCACGGTGTTAGAAGGACAATTTTGTGGCGGAAGCCTGATTCATCCCCAATGGGTATTAACAGCCGCTCACTGTGTTGATGATTTTAGGTATAAACCGGAAATTGATGCCGTATTTGGTGTATATAATCTGAGAACCGATATCGGCGAACGTGTACCCGTTAAGAAAGTAGTTATTCACCCTGACTATTTCGTTCTTGATGCCGATATTGCTTTGTTGAAATTAGAAAATCCAGTTTCTTATCCCCCGATTGCTCTAGTAACCAAAGATAGTCCCCTTGAAACTGAAGGCAATATGGCTGTCGCCATTGGCTGGGGTAATACTTCAGCTATTGAAACTAGGCCGGCTTTCCCAGATGAATTACACCACGTTACCCTTCCAATTGTCTCTAATGCTACCTGTGCAGCGGCTTCTTCTTTCAACATTACTTCTAATATGTTGTGTGCTGGGTTTACCGAAGGCACCAAAGATTCCTGTCATGGAGATAGTGGTGGTCCGTTAGTGATTCAAGATGAACAAAAGAATTGGCAACAACTTGGTATTATCAGCTTTGGAGAAAAATGTGCTCAACCTAATTCCTATGGAGTTTACACCCGTATCTCCCTCTTCAACGATTTTATTTCAAAACAGCTCTGTTCCCTTCCAGCCCCGACAATGGTGTTACAAACGATCGGTAACCAGGTAACCGTTTCTTGGCCTCAAATCGTAGCAGCAATGGGTTACGAAATATATTATGCTCCTTATCCTTTTGGTATCCCGGTGAAAAGTTTAGACGTCGGTTCACAGCTCACTTTCTCAGTTAATTTACCGGCTAAGAATAATTTCTATGTCGCTCTTAAAGCTTATAATGGGACTTGCGATAGCGATTTTTCTAATCGAGATTTTTTTATTCTGCCTTGAATTAGAAATAAATCCAGTTTACGCTATTTTATCGGCGAGGTGAGTTCCTCGTGATCGAGGAAGCTAAAATTCTGTTTGGCAACACCCTCACCGTAGGAGGGATACTCGTGAATTACTCATGAGTATGCTGCTTTCTTAAACAAGAATTTAAGAAATCTATTCATTATGCTACATAAAAATATCTTATTTGCCCGCAGTTTTTTTAACCGGCTGAGTCAAGGATGTCTCTTAATAGGAATGGGAACTTCTTTAGCACTATGGGCGCACAATGCCACCTTTGATCCCAGTACCGGTACTCTGCACATTCCCACCGTTGAAGTACCTCAAGTATTTGGTACTGGGCTTGATTATTATCAAGTTGATTTAGGATTAGTACCCGAGAGTAGTGTTATGACTTTCACACTTCTCAATGCTGTGCTGATGCCTTCTTCTACAACGACACCAGGTATTGAAGGTACTACGACGACAGGGCCCGAAGTTCAACTCTTGTCAGGTACGTGGACATTTAGCTACAAAATTCTAAATGATTATACTAATAGTTACACTTTGACAACTGTAAAAGAATCGACTACAGAACCAGGTAAGTACCTTATTTGGGGTACAAATGAATATGGAGATCCAGTATTTGCTGATTACAACTCCGAATATAAGAATTATGGCCTTTTTGATAGGGGAACTCTCTTTGATCAATTTTTCATTTTTAGTTTTACTTCGGAAAACACCGTTTCAGGCTGTTACTACATGGTTGTTGAGACCTCAGAAACCAGCGAATGTTACCCCATGACGGGTATCCGTACTGCTAGAACACGCTATAGAGTAAACTCACTTAAAAATTTCTTAGAAGAAGAACAACATGTTATTAGTGAACATCGTGCTCTTCAAGCTACCAAGCGAAGTGTTCCCTGGGTACAAGTGAAAGATACAGATGAAGAAACTTATAAACGATATAAGCTGTTGCAAGAAGCAATATCAAGTCAAGTCCGTAGTGAAGCACAGTAGTTAAGTAGGGTAGGGGATTTACCATCCTATTGCTATCAACTCAAACTATTATTCCTTAATAAAAATTCCTCAAATTAATGGGAGGGAGGTTATATCGCTTACTTCCTCCCTCACCTTTTTAGCATAACCCACTTTACCTAATTGAGGTCAACTTCTTCTCAAGGTGAGAATAGTTTGTGAAACGGATCGAGTGGGCTGAAGCTACCCGCAACGGTTCAAGGTTGCTGGAGTCCGAGTCTAACCCTCTTCACTCTCATTGCCTTTCATCGTGAATTATTTTGTATCAAGTTATTGATATTATTTATTTTTTATACTTGCATTCTGTTTTATAGTGTACCATACTTTTTTATATCACAGGCTGACAGGATGCTGACATGAAACTTTCTAAAATGATTATTGCGACTTTACAACCGCCGCTGAATCAGGCGCAAAAGATTTATTGGGATGAGGAGTTGCCCGGGTTCGGTTTGCGAATTACTAAAGCCAATGCTCGTGCTTGGGTGGTACAGTTGCGGTTGCAGGGACGATCGGTGCGCCGCACCGTGGCTAAGGTGAGTGTGTGTTCTCCAGAGCAGGCTCGGCAACAGGCCAAGAAAATTCTGAGTCAAGCACGTTTGGGAATGAATCCATTTGCTCAGCCGATAGTGGTGTCTTTGCAACAGGCGGTGGCGGATTATTTGGCGGCTCATCAGGAGCGTTTGAAGGCGGTGACGATTAAGGATTATCAACGGGTGATGCGGGTTTATTTTGCTGATTGGTTATCTCAACCCGTGACGGCGCTGAGCGGGCAGGGGGTGGTGCAGCGGCATGAGTTGTTGCGACAGCGGCATGGTCCCGCGCAGGCAAATTTGGGAATGCGTTATTTGTCGGCGGTGTTGCAGTGGGTGTGTTGTCTGTATGAGGATGGCGCCGGACAGCCGCTGTTGCCGCGTAATCCGGTGCGGGTGTTGTCGGCGTTGAAACGCTGGTATCCAGTGGCGCGGCGGCAACGGGTGATTCGGGTGGGGGAGTTGGCGCGTTGGTATGCGGCGGTGATGGGGTTGCGCAGTGTTCGGGCGGTGGATAATTTGGAGACGATGCGGGATTGTTTGTTGTTGATGATGTTTACCGGCTTGCGGGTGGGTGAGGCGCGGCAGTTGCGCTGGAGTGAGATTAATTTTGTCGAGCGAACCTTGTTGATTGCGGAGCCAAAGAATCGACAGCCACAGGTGTTACCCTGGTCGGATTATGTGGAGTCGTTGTTGCGGCGCCGCTATCAGGAGCGTTGTTCGGCGTATGTGTTTGCGAGTACCCGGCGGGATGGGGCGATTGTGAATTTGAGTAAAGCGATTGAGTTAGTCGTGAAGGCGTGTCAGGTGCCGTTTACCGCTCATGATTTGCGCCGAACTTTTGTGACGATTGCCGAGCAGTTGGGGTTTTCGACTTATTTGTTGAAGCGGTTGGTGAATCATAAAATCGATTCAGATGTGACGGCCGGTTATGTGGTGTTCGAGCCAGAGCGGTTACGGGCAGCGATGCAAGCGATTGCGGAGTTTATTTTAGCCCGGGTTTAATCGGGTTCGCGGTTTAAGTGTTTGAGTACCCAGAGGATTCCGCCGTAAACGTCGTAGAGGAGCAGGGCGTTTTTGGCGGGGCCCAGTCGACCGCAGGGTGGCCCGATGTGGTGATCGGTGGTGCTGAGGTGGCGCATTTTTTCCAGTTTGGATTTGGAGATACTGAATATTTGGGCAAATTCTTCGGTTTGCAAAAAGAGTTTGGGGAGTTTAGTTCTAGAATCAATGAGGTAGGGTGAGTAAGCGGCCAAAATTTGTTGGGCTTGTTCGTGGATATCGTTAGCATTCATAAAGATAATTCCTTTTAGGATTATGGTTCAGGGGTTTGGCGATTACGACAGTTACGACAGTTACGACAGCTTAATTAGTCTCACTCCCAGGTTTAACGGGCGAGAGCAGCGGTGTCGTGGGTGTCGTAGGGTGGGGAGCGATTGTGGAGATTATGTTCCGGTTGAGAAAAAGTGAGCCAGCGAAATTGGTGCTGGTTGACGCGTTGAAGTTGGCCGTAGCCATGTTCTTCGAGGTAGTGGAGCAAGTTTAATAAAGCGTTGCGGCCGCCTTTTTGAATGGCATGTGGCCCGTAACGGAGGATGTCACGCAGACTTAAAAGCGTTTTTCCCTGCAATTCTTTACCTTGGGGATGGCGCAACCACTCGAGCAGTTGCAGTGCCCGCGCTTGGTAGTTGTCCACGATGAGCACACTGCCGAAAATGCGTAGAGATTCAGCTAGATAGAATTCAATCAGGGTTATTGCCGGTTCCATGTAACTCACCGGGAGCGGTTCGGAAATTTGGCGGGGACAGTCGCCTTCAAGCGGGCGCAAACAGTCTGGATTATCCACTAGGAAAAGAATGCCGGCGATACGTCCAGCGATTTGGGCATATTTATTGACTAACGCATGAACTTCGTAGTGAGATTGATCCACGCCAATCGCCGCTTCAATGCGATCACTCAACTGATCCCAAGCGGCTTTGGCAGCCGGTGACAGCGTGAGCGTTTGCAGTTGCAGCGACCCGGTGTGCGGCTCAACTTGCGTCATCGCCATCAACTCCGTCATCCGTTGACAGTAGCGCGCTATCGCTTGTTGGGCGACCGCTTTGTGCTGTTGATGAGCGGCGGTGTCGGGATGGGTAAAGCGAGTGCCTTGAGTACTGGGGGGATAACAGAACAGGATGCGAGAAAACCAGCCTTGAGATTTCACACTTTCATTGATTAACATCAGGTCATGAGCGAGGCGCGGTTGAATTTGCATACTGATGGATAAGCGGCGATCGTATAAAATGTAACGACCTGAATTACCTGTCATTTTTTTAGCTTCTTGACCATCAAACATTTTGGTGAGGGCGCTGACGGTCATCAGTTGGTTGTCTTTGTTCATGGCGTAACTGCCCAACATACCCCCACCTTCATCCGTGGCTAAAAACAGACTGGGTTGACCATTGCGCAGCGTTTCCATAATGCCTTGCCAAGTTGGCGTTTCCAGGAGCATGAACGGTTCCCGCGGTTTACTGATCTTTTCTCCATTAGCCGTATAAAAATAACCGTCTTCCCCCGCAGTGGCTTTGGACCATTGACGTAATTCGTGTTCGTACTGTTCCGCCAATTGGCGTTGTAAAGCGCGGTGAGGTCGCAGGGTAAAAGACTCCGTGCGACCTTTACCTTCACCGGTTTTGCCAATCAGCGTGCCATACAAACTCAGTGGCACCGGTAAACCTTCTTCCGGAGCCACCAGTTGAATGTTAGCTAAGCCTTGAGCGGCATAAGCGGCGGCCATGAGAATCGATTGCGCCGGTAAAGCATCGGGAAATTGGGTGAGATACAAAATACCGCGCACCGCTTCACCGAGTAAAGTGCCCAACGCCTCAATCGGATAGGGCAAGGCGGGCAGCGGCGCTGGCGTGAGCGGCAGCGGTTCTGGCGACGGCGTGACGGTGGTGAGCAGTTGGGAAGCTAATTCGGCGGCAGCGGCGCGTGGCTGTTGCGCAATGAGGTGATCTAAAGTCGCTCGTAATGCCTGAGATGAATCGTGGAGCTGCGCCCGCACCACCGCTAAACCTTCCCGCACGTGCAAATCGTTAAAATCAGTCGGATGACCCTCCAAGGAAGCAAAGTGAGGGGTAAACACTTGACAGCCAAATTGCCCGGCAATGGCGTAAGCTTTATTTCTCCCCACATTACCGCCGTGAGCGAGTGGCGTAAAGCGGTCGTCATCGGCAGCAATCACCAGTTGAAAATCCTCATCACTTTTAAAGGCTTGAAACACCGGCAACAGATTATTCGCCGCTAAAGCGCAAACCACCGGGCGCTCAGTGGCCATATGTACACTACAGCCGGTAGCAAAACCTTCGACCAGATAGAGAACCCCTGGCGTTAACTGACCAATCAACTGAAAACAGCCGCTCAGCCGGCCATGCTTTTGAAACCATTTATCTTGACCGGCGGCATTTTTGTGCGGATAAATCACTTGAAGATTCCACAACTGCCCGGCGCGATCGCGCAACGGTACGTACAGATGGCTTGGTTGGTGCGGATCGAGCCGCGCCCCATACAACTGCTCAATCTGCTTGCGGCGCAAATACGGCGGGATTGGCCCGTCAATTAAAGTATTCCATAAAGCCACCGCGCTACTGGCAGCCAATTCCTGTTCTTGTTGGCGAGAAGCTTGCGCTTGCTGCTGCGCTTGACTGATCAATTGTTGCAGGCGCCGCTGTTCGGCTCGAGTTTCTAAGGAAATATTGCCCGAGGAAAAGGAATGCGTCTCGCCACTCTTCCAACTACCAAAAGCACCGGCGAACCACGGCTGACCGGAACGCGTGTGATGAGCATAAATAACGTACCAAGCGTAAGAATCACGTCCGTTAGGCTTCCCGGGTTCAAAGCGGTGAATTTGACCATCTGCCTGCAGTAGTTCCTGACATTCCAACCCCCGTGACCGCATTTGGTTAACCAGGGTAGCCAGTGACGAATCAGTCTGCATATCTTGTCCTTGTGATCACAGCCATTGGTCAATAATTCTTAATTAACTACTCACGTTTTTTCTATCATTATGTTAGACTAATTTGCGTTGGCGTGATTGAGTGAGGCGCGGATGAACCGGCTGCCCAATCGTTTGACTAAGCGCTAACAAAATGGCTTTGGTTTTTTTACCTAACGGAAATTGATCGGGGCGCCCTACCCATTTATTGAGGGTGTAAGAAACCAACCGGGGACTAAACCCGTGGGCACGGCCCCATTGACTGAGAGAAGCATAACCACAACGCCAAAGTTCCACGCGAACTTCCAGCCGATTTTGAGGTAGCGATAAGGAGTCTTTAGTTGCCATTACTAATTAATTCAATAAGTTAATTTGAAAAATCTTTTCCCAACTTGTCTGTGTCAGTCAAGTAAAGCAAAGTATAATCGCTTTAACGATAAAATGCAAGTCAAAATTACTCGGATGACCACCATGGTAATACATCAACGAATTACCAGAGTAAGAAAACATAAGGGGATGTCTCAAAAAGAATTTTCTGCCATGATTGGCGTCTCACAGAGCTATTTGTCTGAAGTCGAAAATGGCAAAAGTAAACCTTCTCTGGAATTATTAAGCGGCATTGTTAATCGCTTTAGCGATATTAATGCGGACTGGTTACTCACGGGGAGAGGAGCCATGCAAAACCCACCGCCCGAAGGGGAACCCAGCGATGATGCGAGGATTGCTGAGCTCATCGAGCAATTAACGCCCCCTCAGCGGCAGGTGGTGTTAGCACTGACTAACGAGTTATTAAAATCGAATCATTGATTAAGTTAACCACCCCCCAACCCCCTCCTTAGTAAGGCGGGGGCGAAACTAATGCCATTAACTTGTAGAGACAAGTCCGCCCTCCTTAGTAAGGTGGCAATACCATTAAGTTAAGCAATTGGGTGTTAGGGCGAACACGTCGGTTCGCCCCTACCTACGGGATATGGGGTTAGGGGGTGGTTAACCAATCGCCAGGGTTACCCCGATGTTCTTTGACGAAGAATCTTTTTCGGCACCGCTTGATTTTTATCGATTAATTTATGTATCACTTCCCGAAAAGTCGGATCATCAAACAAATCCTCATTCCACAAAGTGACCATCAAGGTTAACAATTGCCGCCAACGTTTGCCATTAAAAACGCCTTTGAGAATAGCCAGAATATTGGTGACAATCAGGGTTAATATTTCTTTCATAACAAACCGCCTTTTGTCAAAGGGACCAACCGCCGAGAAAATTCCAAACGGTTCAATTATTTGATATTATACCACTTAATCCGTGCGGAGGTGAAAGGACACGGTTAACGATTAGAGGAGAGGCTCATGTTAGCCAAGCAATCATGGCAATCATCAAAACAGAATGAAATAGCTAAAACTAATAATCCCCGGTCGCAAAAAATAAGTGGTCGAACCCTGCCGCTATCTGCGCCGACCGTGGCAGAGAATCAGCCATCCCTTACCTTGAGTAGAACGATAGCGACTATTCAGCGACGAGATGATACGGGTAATCGGCCGGTGCGGGAGTTTTTTACTCTGCAGCGAAAGTTGTCGGTGGGAGCGGCGGGGGATGTTTACGAGCGTGAGGCGGAGAGGGTGGTGCAAGGAATGCAACCCAGCTTTACCCATCCGCTAACTATGCCGATGATTCAGCGTCGCGCCGCACCCTACATCAAAAAAATTACGGTTCATTTGACTCCACCACAGTCAGCTGATTTAGAATGGAGAGGGACACCACCCGCTGGTGCGACTGGCAGCGATCATTTTACTGTTTCCACGGGTAAAGGCTATAGTAATCCCGGTGATCCACCAGGTACTTGCACGCGCAACTGCTGCCGTGATCCCATGACACAGTGTGCACCACCATGGAATCAACCCACTCGCGTGGGCGCTTGTTGCACCTACTATGGGAACCACTTCTGGACCGGAACTCCGCTTCCCGAACATAATGGCTGGAAGTGGTGGACACCGATTCAACCCTACTATTCTACGCGCGGAATTGCTTTGCATCAACACGATGAGGTCACCGGTCAACCCATCGGTCATGGTTGTGTGCGGATGGAGGAACTGAACGCCAAACGGATTTATGATTTCTCCAATGGTAGAGACACTAATGTGACTATTGATGGTCGCGCTGCACCAGTCGCTTGTGACGCAGACCGTCAGTGCAGTGCCACTCGCAGCACCCGTTCCGATAGTAGCGCACGCACAGAGCTAAACCAGGGTTTGGGTGAAGGTCAGATAACTACTGAGTTTCAAGAAGCCGCTACTGGTTTGGAAGGGATAATGTCATAGCCCGTGTAGCCCGGTAGCCCGGTAGGGTGTATAAGCGAAGCGTCATACACCAAAATTTGATTTAAATGGAATAATGAGCTATCTAAAATAATATTTATCATGTTTAACAACTTTTCGTTTCTGTTTCTGGTGGATGGCGGTTGATGCCTTATCCACCCTACTGAATAGGGTCAATTCAATATGGGAGGTGGACAATGAAGGATAAAGTTTCTCTCGTTCCCAAGCAGAGCTTGGGAACGAGCTAATTGATACAGAACCGCATCCCACATGGATCGGAGAAATAAAACAGGATTTACTTTATGCCACGAATAGCTTTCTTTTTTGGAATTTCCGTCTACATGTATATGGATGACCATGGGGTACCGCATTGTCATGGAATATATGGTGATTACGCGGGTGCATTCAACTTACAAGACGGCGAATTACTGGCAGGACAAATGCCGCCCAAACAAGCCAAGAAAATCAAAGAATTTATCCTGTCTAATCAAGAAGAACTGTTGGATATCTGGAATGAACTCAGCAATTAAAACCTCTTGGAAAAAACCATTACAAGTCACCGCAGAAGCACCTTATCATCTTCACCTGCTTATGGAAGATCAAATGGAATACCATTTGGATTTAACCCCCTTAATTAAATCCAGACAAGCGTTTTGGCGATTGCAGAACTTCCGCTATTTCCGGCAGGTGGCCATTGATCCTCTAGGTGGATTATATTGGCCAGAAGGGGAAGATATTGCGCCAACGAAAATTCTGCATTATAAACTTTGAGTAGCCCAGTAGGTTGGGTCAATCTCCGGATTGACCCAACACCAACATGCCAAAAATGTTGGGTTACGCTGTGCTAACCCACCCTACTACTACTTCTGGAAAAGTGACGAGGGTTAGGAAATATAATGGTCATTGGAGAAATGAATTTAGCGGGCCTTGCCCACCAAACTATCTACTGAATACACTTTGAGAAGGTAACATGGCTAAAATGACGATGATTTACTGGAAAACCGAACAATTCTGGTTAGGCAAACTCCTTGAACACCCCGAAATTATGACTCAGGGAGAAACCTTGGAGGAACTTGAAGAAAATATAAAAGAGGCCTACCATCTCATGGCTCTGGAGGACGTGCCAAAAGAGTATCAGGCCAAAGAAATTATTCTATTCGCTTTTGCCCACCCGACTTGACTAAACCATTTGGGAATTAACCCATTATTCCGTCACCCCCGGCGTTTGAATGAGGCAGTACTCCTGTTGAATAATCGCCCGAAAATGAGCGGAGGTAGTAAACCAGTCAATGATATCTACCCGAAAAGGCAGATCAGATTCAGAGAAAGCCTCTTTTAAAGCCGTATACTTATCCCAAGGGAGTTCGGTTGCGGTTATCAGCGCCAAGTCCAAATCAGAGAAAGGTTTTAAATGCCGGCCATGAACGCGAGAACCAAAAGCCCAGACCGTTAAAGTAGGCACATGAGTTCTTAAAATCTGCTTAACCCGTTGGAGTTCTTGTGCAGATAAAAACATTACTGGGCCCGTTTCAACTGTTGCAACAGATAGTCGGTTTTGTTAACCACCTCGGGCAGGATGGCGTATATTTCTTCCGCTTTACTTTCATCATAAGTATGAGCGGTTATATTTCTTTTATGCCGAAAGCCAAACCAAGCCGAAGGATTATCAATCAGACCCTGTTCTGCACCCAACCGAATGAGATCATTAAAACTAATAGAACTTAAAGCGTCGTGAGAAGGCAGACGCTCTTCCAAGCTTCGCCGTAACATCTTTATCGCCAGTTCATAAGTGTATTCAAAACACTGGATAGCGGCGGTTTGGAGCATCACTTGTTTGTCCCCATCCGGTTCCGCTTCGCAAAAAAGTAAAGTTTTTTTAAATTGCCGCAGCGCTTTTTCTAAATTGGTCAAGTCTAACATCGAGCCTCCGAAGCCGTTATTCTAGACGCGCGGATTATTTTAGCGACACCACTTAAAAAGTCCAGCCCCATCTCCACCGCCTCAAGCCACTACTTTAGCTGAGTGCGTTAACGTGCTAACATTTTATTTAAGAACACCAGGCACTCTTGTTTGGAGTTCGTCAAGCGAAAGTTAAGGCTTACCGGAGAGGTGAGGTTAATAATGAAAGGATTAAAACGATTTCCATGCGGGGCTTGGCAGAACTGGAACCACCTTGGAGGCCAGACCGCCACCGAATCGAGCAACAACTGGGCCGAGATTGAGCCAGACCAAAGAATCAGGTTAGTCATGAACCTGCTCACCCAGTCGTATCAATATCCAGTCAATGGTGCTGCTGGAATGGTGGGTAACCTGTGGGTTGAGTCCGGGGTGCTGCCCAACCGAATTGAAGGTAGTCAAATGGCAACCCCGTTGCGAAGTAAAAACTTTCAAGGCCAATGGGTAGACTTCACCGCCGAACAAGTGATGAATCGCCACCCTCAAACCCGACAAGGGCCACGATATCCTGGCGTCGGTCTCGCGCAATGGACTTCGGCTAAGCGTCGTCGGAGCCTATTTGAGCATATCTTCCAAGGCAAGCAGTTAGGTGCCGCTATCCTCGAAAACCTAGAAGCTCAAGTCGATTACCTGGTCACGGAACTCCAATCGGCTTACGCAGCAGTCAATGCGATTCTGATAACGCCAAACGTGGCGGTGAACGCGGCGAGCGATGAAGTCGTTTATGGCTTCGAGACCCCGGGCGCGCTCCTTTCTAAACAGGGCCAGCGACTCGCACGCAACCATCCGAACGTGCAGGCCGTATTTGCACAGCGACGAGTACACGCCCAGCGAGCATTGCAGGTGTTTATCACCGCCTCACTGACTGAGATCAAACCGCCTCTCGTCAACCCCACCGACGGGCCAAACGAAAAAAATGAGGCAACAACTTAAAATTAATCGTAAAATAATAACCGTTAACCCATAACAGAGAAAGGAGAGACGATGTTAACCAATCAACCTTTAAAATCACCTAAAAAAAGTGAAATCGCTTCTAAAAACAACCATCAGCAGACTCTAAAAGGCCGAACACTGCCGCTGTCTGCCCCAACGCTGGCAGAAGATCAGCCACCACTCACCCTGAGTAGAACGGTAGCGACCATTCAGCGACGAGATGATACGAGTAATCGGCTGGCGGGCGAACCGCTGAAAGAATGGGTTACGCTGCAGCGAGCCACGAGTCAGCCACCCCCATTTGCTCAAGTACCCTCGATAGTACCTGAAGTGCTGCGTTCACCAGCGGTGAATGCCAGAGCTTACACTGTTGGGCATCAGGTGGTGCAGCCGAGTGGGAACCATTTGCAGATGAAGTTAGCGGTGGGAGCGGCGGGGGATGTTTATGAGCAGGAGGCAGATAGGGTGATGGAACGTGGAGTTTTGCATCGTTCTGCACAGCCTGCGCCGATTAAGCAGACCACACCGCCAAATTCTCCAGCCGGTCCATTGTCGGTGAGACTGGGTGGTGCCCGCGGGTGCGGCTCGGGCCCAGATTTCGCACACTTCGATTTTCCAAGCATCTCGGCAGCATCCACGGCCAAGCTGGCCGCCTGGGCTGCTAGCCACCCCCCCTTGCCTGGTAGCCTTCTTCCGCGCGGTCCATTTCGGTCTTCGATTACCAATGGGGAGTGCGAAATCGAGATGAGTGGTGTGCTAACCATGCTCGCCGGGATCGCTGGCTTAAGCGCCTTTTCTCGGTTTGTTGCGGGCACGGGTGGCACTGCTATCCATGGTCCAGGTAGCACGTTGGGGAGTATGGCTCTAGCTTCGGGATCGTTCCTACGGACAGTTGCGTGGGTTCAGGCGAACATCGAGGCGCAGCTTGCCACTCAGGCGTCTGGCGGCGTTTTGAATCCAAGTGCGCTAGCGGTGACACCGCCCGCCACTTTTTTCGATTTCTCTGACGGGTGGCCCCTCAAGGCAGTCATTGGTGGCACTCAGGGAGAAGAGCTGTTTGCGACCGGTTTTACCGGCAGCATTCCCCTGCGCAGCTACTCCATCGATCTGCGCTTCATCATCTGTGATGATTTTGGCGTAGATGAATCCGATCTGTACGCCCCTGGTCTTTTCGCCTTCTGGGTACTGCAACACGAGCGTAGCCCCACGCGATATGTTCCCTTCATCAATCAACTCGAGCTGCCAGTAACCGTGAGGGGAACATTTTAACTCGTTACCAAGCCCGGTAGGGTGGGCGAAATGCCGTCCGCTGAACTGGATAGGGGCAGGGGACTGACACGGCATTTTGCCCACCATCAAGGGGGTGTGGTGTGGGAAAATGGTGGGCAACTGCGCTTTTGCTCACCCTACTTGACTTAAAATGTTGGGTTACGCTGCGCTAACCCACCCTACTACTTCTGGAAAAGTGACGAGGGTTAGGAAATATAATGGTCATTGGAAAATGGATTTAGCGGGCCTTGCCCACCAAACTATCTACTGATCCTATTTAGGGGGGAAATTATTTAAGGTCCAAAGAATATTTGATACATTTTTCAATTTGCTCCAAACCGCTTGGTGATAACCAGCCTAATTTTTTATAAAGGAACTCGCGGGGTAATGTAAAAATGACTTCGGCTTTTACTACAGAATCCGTAAGAAGTCCGGATAATTTTCCTTCCGCGGTGTTCAACTCAATAAAATATTGAGTGGGTAAGCCTTTATTAGAAATATTACTGGTTATTTGTAGGAAGATGGTATGAGTCAATTTTTTATTATTGTCATTGTTTTGGATGACCAAGGCGGGTCTTGGCTTGTATTGCTGCAAATCCGGCATAGGGAATTTAACTAATAAAATATCACCTCTTTTATAATCGGTCATATTTATCCATGCCTTCCGCATTCCAATCGGGTTCTAAAGCTGAAAATTGAGAAAATATAATGGATTTCAAATCTTCTTGGCTTTCTGGTAACGAAAATTCAGTCTCGTCTAAAAAAGTAATAATGACGTACTTCTTGCCTTTAATTTGAATATCATCAAAAGGATAGATGACTCCATTTTCATAGATACCTTTAGTTACTTGCATGGTCTAGTCTCCTTAACAATGAACAGGTTTTATATTACCAAATTTTTGGCTCGTTACCAAGCCAGCCCGCGTAGGGTGGGCGAAATGCCGTCCCCGGAACTGAACTGGGACACGGGACTGACACGGCATTTTGCCCACCATTTCATCAATGGGGTGTGGTGTGGGAAAAATGGATTTGGCGGACAATGCCCACCCTACTTTTTTATATCGCCGGAAGCGAGCGAAATCGATGACCCTCGGCCTCTATGACCACAAATGCGTTGACCAATTGAGCTTCGGTATATCGATTTAAAACCTCAGCCAATTCTTGGTGTACCGCCTCACGTGTCGAAGGTAACAGGCGTAAATATAAAACCCCTCCTCCTAATCCTTTAACAAATACTAAATGACCGAAATCACGATCTCGAGTCACAAACAAGCGTCCCTGTGCTTGAGCAGTACGTAACAAATCTTCATCGGTGGCCATGGCTTTCCCTAATTGTTCAGCAGACAACACCTCGTGCCCTAAGTTTTGCAAGAAGCGCGCAGTTGCTGCATAGACATCCTGGTCGAGAAGTAATTTCATGCAGGGACTGATCGCAAATGAATTTCTTCCGCAGCAATCAAGGCAATCGCATAATCTAGGCAGGCATGAATATCGGCTTCGGTCAAAGCGGGATAATAATCGTGAATAATTTCGATAAAAGAATAGCCGGCATTAATTAGTTCTAAAACACTCTGGATTGGAATACGAGTTCCACTTATACAAGGTTTGCCAAAATGAATGAGGGGATTAACGGTAATCCGGTTCATAGTGCCTCCGATTAAAGATTGTACAAATATATTATACATAAATTATATCTCCAATGGTACGTTACTTTAAACTTAACATAGCCCGGGAGGGTGGGCGAAATGCCGTCCCCGGAACTGAACTGGGACACGGGACTGACACGGCATTTTGCCCACCATTTCATCAAGGGGGTGTGGTGTGGGAAAAATGGATTTGGCGGACAATGCCCACCCTACTTTTTTTCTCTTTCTCACGCCAACGCCAATTTTTTAAAGTAACAGTAACCCCAAGCCAATAATGAAACAAATTACGATTAAAAATAATCGCTTATTGGTATTCACAATTTTATCCTTCTGTATTAGAATTTAATTTCTATATAAAAATATAAATAAGTAATTTTGTCAAATTCGGGAATGAACGGGGTTTCCGTTAACCGTTTCTTCCCGAGGAATGTCCTACCTAAATTTAACTGGAGGTTATCCATGGCAACACCGACGTATCCTGGTGTTTATGTAGAGGAAGTCTCAAGTGGCGTGCGACCTTTAACCCTGGCGAGTACTTCAACTGCCGCGTTTATTGGACCAGCCGAGAAGGGCGCTACAGATAAAGCGGTTAAAGTTTATAACTTTAGTGAATATCAAAATCTTTATGGTGGATTTGTCGATTATTCCTTTCTTACCCATGCGGTTTATCAATTTTTCAACAATGGTGGTTCTCAGTGTTATATCGTTAATGTCCCGGTTACCGGTCTCAAAACGGCCGAAGTAACTCTCGACACTAATCTCAAAATTTCAGCTATCAGCCCGGGTGCCTGGGGAAACAACTTAAAAGTGACTATCACGCAGCTAGCTGCTGTTTCGCCCGCTACTACGCCCACTCAATTTAATTTAGCCGTTTATCTCGGCGCTAATCCCGCCCCGGTGGAGACTTTTGAAGACCTGAATATGACTGCGGCTGACCCCAATTTCGTGGCAACAGTCATTAATGGGCACTCAAAATATATTACTGTTGCAGTTGAGCCTGCTACGACTACACTGCCCACGGCCGTGTCAAAACCATTTGGCAAAAAAGCCGAGGTGAGTCTCGGCAGTAATCTAGATATTTTTGCCATCAGCCCAGGTCTCTGGGGAAACCACTTGCAAGTAACTATTGCTCCCACTACGTCCACTCAATTTGATTTAAAAGTTTATCTCGACCCTGATTTAACAACACCGGTACCGGTGGAGACTTTCAAAGACTTGAGTATGACTGCTACTGACCCCAAGTTTGTAGAAACGGTCATTAATGGGCACTCAAAATATATTACCGTTAAGGCGCTCACGGCTGACCTGCCCACAGCGACAACTACACTACTTAGCAACGGCGAGGGGGATGGCTCCGATGGCACCGTTGCTAAACCGGACTACACCAACGCCTTCCAACTACTCAACGATAAAGACGATGTCAGCTTAATAGCTACGCCCGGTCGCGATGATGTCATTGGCGATGGCATGAATTATTGTGCTAACCGTTCGTTAAGCGATTGTTTCTTCATTGGCGATCTCCGTCAAGCAGATGATAGCGTTGAAACAGCTAAAACGGCTGTCGGTCTGATCACGCCGAAAAATTCCTACGGTGCTGTCTATCTCCCCTGGTTGTACATGACCGACCCCACCGGGCGCAGTCCTGAACCGATTCTGGTCCCACCGTCTGGTTACATCGCTGGTTTATATGCGAAAACTGATACCCAACGCGGCGTATGGAAAGCGCCTGCCGGTACCGCCGCTGCCTTAGCCGGAACCGTGGGTCTTAAAACTAATTTTACCGATGTCCAACAAGGCAATCTGAATCCCAAAAATATTAATTGCATTCGCCAATTCTCCGCTTCTGGCATCGTCATTTGGGGCGCTCGGACGATCAGCAGTGATCCGGAATGGCGTTATATCCCGGTGCGGCGCATGAGTATCCTGCTCAGAGTGAGTATTTATAACGGGATTCAATGGGCGGTGTTTGAGCCGAATGATGAAGAGTTGTGGTCGCAACTACGGTTGAATATCAATGCCTTTATGATGACGCTTTACCGGCGTGGTGCTTTCCAAGGTTCGAGTCCGAGCCAAGCTTTCTTCGTGAAGTGTGATGGTGAAACGACGCCGCAAGCGGATATTGATCAAGGGATTGTCAACGTGTTAGTGGGCTTTGCCCCGCTCAAACCGGCGGAATTTGTCATGGTAAAAATCAGCCAAAAAGCTGGTCAAACGGCTTAATTATTAAGGAGAAGATAAAATGCCTCAATTTGCTGTTAATACCCATCGTTTGGATCCGTATCGCAATTTCAAGTTCCGCGTCAAGTGGGATAATGAATATGTGGCGGGGTTAAGTAAATGTGGTGCGCTCAAAAAGAGTACCGAACCGGTTGATTGGCGCGAAGGCGGCGACCCGTCGCATGTCCATAAATTGCCTGGCAAAACCAAGTATGAGCCAATTACTTTGGAAGTGGGCGTGACTCATGACACTCGCTTTGAAGACTGGGCGAATAAGGTCAATAATTTTAAAGGCGATAGTTCCATGTCGCTGCTCAATTTCCGCAAGAATGTCGTTACGCTGGATGTGTTTAATTTGCAAGGGAAAAAAGTTCTGTCTTACATAATACATCGCTGCTGGGTATCGGAATATCATGCCCTCCCAGATTTGGATGCTAATGGTAATGCGGTGATGATTCAATCGATCACCTTGCAAAATGAGGGTTGGGAACGCGATACGAGCGTGACTGAGCCGAAAGAAACTTAGAAGCACTCTACCCTTTGGGGCACTGCCATTGAAGTTAAGACTCTTTCCTTCCCCCTTTGTCAAAGGGGGATAGAGGGGGATTTCTTGGTAAGTCAACCGTTTAAAATCCCCCCCAACCCCCATTTTTTAAAGGGGGGAAATTCTTAACTTAACGGCAATGCCGAGGGATACGAACATATGATCAATTCTGTTCATACTTTACCCGGTGGCTATCGGGATGAACACGGGCAATTGCATCGGGAAGTGGTGCTCATCCCGTTAAGCGGACAGGAAGAAGAACTGCTGGCACAACCCTCACCGCTCGCCATGGCTTCCGTGATCACCACGGTGTTAACCCGCTGTGTGCAACAGATTGGGACATTGGCTATGACTACCGGGCTGGCTCGACAGTTACTCATTGGTGATCGGCAGTATTTGTTATTGTTACTGCGCGCCCTGACTTTTGGGGATCAAGTGATGATGACACATCGCTGTCCTTGGCCAGATTGCGGTCAAGCACTCGATATGGATTTTAAACTGTCCGAGTTTCCCGTTCACACCGCCCCCCCGGATAGCCACCTGCAGAGGATGACCCTGTCACCCGCAGCCAGTGAAGGTCACATGTGGGCGAAGCGGCAACCTACAGTTCAGTTTCGCCTGCCCAATGGCGAAGATCAGGAAATTATCGCGCCGCTGCTGGAACAAAATGAGGCAAGTGCTCTCACTCAGTTACTGTGCCGCTGCATTCACTCATTGGGAGAAATCGATAAGCCTTTACCTGAATTGATTCAAGAACTTTCGCCATTGGCACGGCAAGAAATTGAGGCACAAATGGCAGCGCTCATGCCCGGCGTGGATTTAACCCTCACCGCGAACTGTCCCCACTGTGAACGGGAATTCACGGTACCCTTTGAACTTACTGACTTCTTTTTTGGTGAATTAGCTACCGGGGAGGAACTGTTGCGTCGCGAGGTACATTATTTGGCTTACCATTATCATTGGAGTGAGCAGGAGATTTTAGCTTTGCCACGGAATAAGCGGCGAGCTTACATTGAAACTTTGGCGAGTGAAATTGAGCGATTGAACGATGCGATTACTTAAATTTCCTGGTGAATTGGCGTGGTGGTTACGCGGTGCGGTCCCGCTGCCGTATCGTCCCCGGTTGCGGGTACTGCTCGGGATGCCGTCGATACGCCAGCGGCGGTGGTGGCGGCTGATTTTGCCCCCGGTGGGGTTTCGTTATTTAGTCAAAAGCCGTGCTTATTTTGATCACCGTTTGTCCCTTTGGCCAGGTGTGAGCCATACCGAAATGAATGCAGCGGTTGAGCCAGCGGCTAATCTTGCTGCGGCAGTAACTCCGCGCTTGAAGTACTCGATTTCAATTCCACCGGATCGCGCCGAGCCAGCGCCAGTTTTCCACAATAATCCGGTTAATTCTTTTAATCCACGTGCGGATAGTTTTGGGGTCGCGGCCACGGATTCGCGTGATTCTCCTTTGCTTCAACCCGAGTCAGTACGCGGATTAAAAGAATTAATCGGAGTAACTTCAACGCCGGTCGCGCTATCCGCGAAATTAGGCTTTACTGCCATTCCACCCTTTAAAATCCCCCCTCACCCCCCTTTGTCAAAGGGGGGAATTCTTAATGAAATGGCCGGAACTGCAGGGAAGGGAGGAATTCTTAACGAAATGGCCGGGGCTGCAGAGTTGAAACACAATGACTCTATCACTGCGGCTAGCGAGCGTAGAATCACGGCCATTAAGTTAAGCCATAACTCCTCCCCTTTGACAAAGGGGGGCCGGGGGGATTTCCTGGGAAGTCAACCGCTTCAAATCCCCCTTCATCCCCCTTTGTTACAGGGAGGAATTCTTAATGAAATGGCCGGAACTGCAGGGAAGGGAGGAATTCTTAACGAAATGGCCGGAACTGCGGGGTTGAAACGCAATGATTCTACTACTGCGGCTAGCGAGCCTAGCGATAATGCCATTAAGTTAAAGAAAACTTCTCCCCTCCTTCCCAAGGAGGGGCTGGGGGTGGTTGAGAAGGTGAACGACCACCCCCTAACCCCCTCCTTAGTAAGGAGGGGGAAAGAGCAGCTTAACTTAATAACATCGGATCATTCTGATTCCAAGCGTCAACGGCAACCCCAAAAACTGAATTTAAAATCCACTTCAATTGGCAAAGGTAACTTTACCTCCTCAAGCTTTTCCCAAAACTTTCCTTTTAACTATCTACCTTATCCTCGGTTAGAACGATCCGAGTCTACCACTCAAACCAGCCAAACAAATCAGCCCGATTTGCCGGCCAATCCGCGTCGTTCTAACCCGGGAGAATTTTTTGCGGAATTGCCAGCGTCGCCTCGGACTCGTTCGAGCACTCCTTCTGGACGTGGTCAAATCCGGTTACCGGCAAATTTTTGGGAACGTCATTATCTTCACCGAATTCATTGGCATTTATTTATTAGATAACTATGAGTACTTCAACTGCAATTGGTGCTGTCAGCAAATCCCTCAAAAACCTGCTCGAAACGGAAATGCAGTTTGGTAAAACCGTGACCTTACTCGCTCCCGATGAAAGCAGTAGTAGTCACCTGCGAATTAACCTATTCCTGTATAAAGTGCAGGAAAATCCGTTCTTGCGCAATATGAATTGGCAATTAAAACCCGGTACCGCTGACACCTTAGTGCCACCCCCGGTATCGCTCAATTTATTTTATTTAATGACCGCCTACGCGCCCAATGATGCCAGTAGCGGCAATAGTACCGCTCATGAACTCCTCGGCGAGGCGATTCGGGTATTTTATGAACAAGCGATTGTCCCGAACCCTTACTTAGATTTGGTGTTAGTCGGCGCGCGCGAACAAATCAAAATCATTCCCAGTCACTTGGATCTTAACGAACTGAGCCAGATTTGGAGTACTTTTTCCGGACCGTTTCGACTCTCCGTGCCCTACGAAGTCTCGGTGGTGCAACTCGAACAATCGACGACGCAACCACTATCCAAACGGGTAAAACAAATCGGTAACCTCACCATTCAAGCACCCTTTCAAGTGCCGCAGATTACCCACCTCAACCCGCACCAGGGCGCCAGTGGTAGCCCAATCACTATTTCCGGTGAACATTTTAACGGCTGGTTTGCGTATGTCTCGCTGGATGGCGAATCGCTGTTGGAGCAGCAGCCGCTAGCGGCGGACAGTTTCAACCTCAATTTACCGGCAACGTTAGCGCCCGGTTTTCATCAACTCCAGGTGGATATTTCCCATCTGGTTCGGACTACTTTTTGGTTTGAAGTGGTACCATGACAGCCAGCGCCATAGCGGGTTACACGGACGGCTTAGAACACTTAGCGGCCGAATTGCGCCAACTCGACCTATGGCTCTACCGGCGCTTGCACGCAGTCCAGTCGAGTCAAACGGGTTCACTGCCCGAATTCGTCACCGCTTGGTTAGACACCACCGCCACCACGCCGCTCACCGATTTTGATCGCCAACTGGAGGAAGGAGCCGCGCTCATTCAAACCCGCGTCGAGTTAACGCCAACCACAGTGTGGTTACCCCTGGTCGCTTTAGCGCGCTGGTTTAACCTGTCCGCGTTAGAATTAGCGGCACTCATCAGCAGTTTAGCCCCGCAATTACGCCGCGATTATGGAAAAATTTATGCTTACCTCCAAGGCGAGCCGTCAGCGTCTGCTCCAACCCTTGACTTCATCCTCGAATTACTGTTTCCCAACGAACGCGAACGTTGGCAGGCGCGACCTTTCCTAGCGGCGCACAGCTTACTATTTGGCGCGCAGTTATTGGAATCGTCTAGCAGCGGGGGCTTAACCATCGATCCGCGCATCATGCAATTCATTCTCGGCAGTGGTACCCTCGACTCGCGGGTCCAACCGTGGCTGCACTGGGTCAAACCGGCCGCGACTCTGATTGACGTGCCCCTGCAACTACAACTGCGCAACTTAGTCCAACACCAACTCGGACTCGAATCTAACCTACGTTCCAGACAACTGATTCACTTACAGGGTAAAGACGGCGTCGGTAAACGCCAACTCGCGCTAGCCGCTTGTCAACACTTTAGATTACCGCTCCTCGCTTTAGATTTAGAAACCGTGCTGCGTGGCGAACTCACTCACCGGCTACCACTGGCACTGCGAGAAACGCTCCTGTCACAAGCCGCTTTATACCTTTACCCGCTCGACCGTTTGACGCCAGGCGATCCCGCCACGAACTCATTGCTGCACACCCTGACTCATTGGCTGAGCCAATACCATTGGCTGACTTTCACCGCCGGTCAATCACCGCTACCCGCGGCTTGGCATTCTTTCACCGTCGTTTCCCTGGAATTACCGCTCCCTGCCATCGCCTGGCGCCAACAATTTTGGCAACAACAGTTATCCAGCGGATTACCGCAAGTCGATTCCGCCTTAGCGATTCCCTTGGCCAAACAATTTGAACTCACCCCCGGCCAAATTAGCCAAGTGGTGAACACCCTCGCGGCCCAACATCACGGTCAAACCGTCACCGCCACCGAGTTAAATCAAGCGTGTCAACAACTGACTCAAGCTGCCCTGCGCCAACTCGCCACCCGCATCGAACCCCATGCCGATTTCAGCCGCCTGATTTTACCGGCAGACAAACTCGCTCAACTCCAAGAAATCGTGAACCAAATTCAACAACACGATCGCGTCATGAACCAATGGGGATTCGCACAACAACTGGGTTACGGCAAAGGCATCAGCGTGTTATTTAGTGGCCCACCCGGCACCGGCAAAACCCTCGCCGCGACCGTTATCGCTCACGAATTACAACTCAACCTGTTCAAAATTGACCTCGCCAACGTGGTCAGCAAATACATTGGTGAAACCGAAAAAAATTTAGCCCAACTTTTTCAAGCCGCTACCGCCAGTAGCGCCATTTTATTCTTTGACGAAGCCGACGCCCTATTTGGTAAACGCACTCAAATTAGCGACGCTCACGACCGCTACGCCAACCTCGAAGTCAGCTACCTACTGCAACAAATGGAGGAATACGATGGCATTGTCATTCTCGCTACCAACTTACGTGATAACTTGGATGAAGCCTTTATTAGACGCATTCGCTTCATCGTGGAATTTCCCTTTCCCGACGCCGAGCATCGCCAACGCATTTGGCAACAGCATTTTCCGGCGGCGGCACCGGTGAGTGAAAACTTAGATTATAACGGGTTAGCCAAACAATTAGCCATTGCTGGCGGCAACATTAAAAATATCGTCTTAAACGCCGCTTTCCTAGCCGCTGGCACCGAGGAGAAGCAAATTAATATGCCGGCCATTTTACACGCCACCCGTCGCGAATTAGACAAGATGGGTAAATTATTTGATGAACAAAGCTGGGTAAACTTGCAAAAATAAATGGAGATGGTGAGAGGAGTTTTTTTATTATAAATAGTAGAGGAGTTTTTTTATGTTTGCGATGAAAGAAATGAAACCCCAAACGAATTTACGTCAGAATAATCCGAGGTTAGCACGGAAATGTACTAAAAATTGTCCCTTAGAAGAAGATAAACCGTTACTGCAGCGGCGCGCCAGCACCCCGGCACCCACCGCCAACGAAGCACCGCCGATTGTACATGACGTTCTGCGTTCACCGGGACAACCGTTAGATGAATCAACTCGGGCGTTTATGGAACCGCGCTTCAATCAAGACTTTGGCCACGTGCGAATCCACACCGATGCCAAAGCCGCTGAATCAGCACGCGCCGTGAATGCGTTAGCGTACACCGTCGGTCGAGACATTGTGATGAAGCGCGATGAATATGCCCCAGCAACGGACGCCGGCAAGCGGTTACTCGCACACGAGCTAGTGCATGTGATTCAGCAGGGCGGGAATAACCGGTTGCAGAAGTTGCAAGTGGGTGCGGCGGGGGATGTTTATGAGCAGGAGGCGGATAGGGTGGCGGAGCGGGTGGTGGGGGGTGAAAAGGTAGAGCGTAGCAAAACTCATCCTACACCGGATCTTATTCAGCGGGTTGTACCCGCATTGGCTGCGGCGGAATGGATCGCGGTGGGCGCACTTGGCTATACGCTTGCACAAAGTGCCGTTGCATCGACAGCCGGTGACATTTCATACAGTTTCGATGAAATGGAGGGGGTACTCTTACCAGGAGGTGGTAGCGATGTTCAAGCTTACCGTACATCCCATCCTGGAGCTAACATCAGGTCCTACACGCATACGGTTTCAACGTGGATGGAAAATTTAGCTGGTGGTCGTGCGATGGGAATAAAATTTGGCATCACCTTTAATTACGATGGCTACGCGATCGGTAACATCTCTTGTAACATTTTAGATATATATGATTGGCCTGGTTGGGGTGGATCAGTTAATGTCAATTTTACTCCCCTTAGCCTTGCTAGAGGAGGCGTGGCTGCTGTCCGGATTACTCTTAACCTCAATGCTGATCGGACATTAGTAGGAGGTGCAGTCGAGAGTAGGATCCTTGAATTAGATGGTACCAGTACTATACGGGCATTAGGTAGCGGTGCAAGAGTAAGATTTAATGAATAATTTGCTCGTTGCTCGCGTTGCTCGTTACCAAGCTCAGCCCGGTAGGGTGGGCGAAATGCCGTCCCATGAACTTGCCTGTTACCAAGCTCGGCTTGGCGAGAGTTCTCGAAGCAGAGCTTCGGATTCAACGGCTACTAAGCCGAGCTTGGTAGCCAGCGTAAAAACGAAACAGTGGCGTCTATTCCACTGCATATTGTTGTAAAGGAGAAAATTTATGTCAGAACAAAATTTACTTGAGTCTTTCTTGCTCAGTGTCGAGAACTTCGTTGGACAGATTAGCGAGGAAAGTGTAAAGGCGGCACCACAGGAAGAGCAACAAGTTTTGATTCGGTCGACGGGTGAGTCGCTCGTTGGGCAGACGGGAAAACTCACTGTGTTTATTCGAGAAACAGCGGGTCGCCTTTCCGTTGCACAGCGTGTTGAGTTGGATAGGTTTCTCCAAGTACAGGATGGAGAGGCTTTTGCAAATCGTGGGGTGGAGGTAACCAAGCAACTGCTGGGAAAAGGGTTGCTTGGCAACCTAATCCATTGGATTTCCCAGCATTTGAAAGAGCTAAAGAAACTTATGGGTGAAATTCTTCACATCATTTTAAACTTGCTTCATATCCCCTATCCTGACTGGCTTGATAAGATACTTCAGTTCTTGGATCAGTCCTTTGATCTTCTCCTGAGTCTCCTATCCGACGTTTTCGGTATTGACTTGAGGCTTGCAGCTCGCCAATTATCTGAGCAAGAAGTTAACTTTCTGCGAGAGTGGGCTGCATTTGAGACGGTGAGAGCAATTCGAGGCAGTAGAAAGCTACTTACTCAGGACGAGACATGAAATGACAATAGCCAGCGTAGCCAGCGTAGGGTGCGTTATTAACGCACCAACCACCTTAACTTAGGTTTGGCAAACTGGATGGAATGGTGCGTTACGGCTAACGCCTAACGCACCCTACGACTACGACTGATTGCTCGTTACTAAGGGAAATGGTGGGCTACCGGACTATAAAAAATAATCTCATAAATTATTCTAAGCTGATGAGGTAGGAATTAAATCATCACCTTAACACACAAAGAGAGTAAGACAACATGACTATAGCCGAAACGATTTATGCCCATGTAAAAGCCATGCCGATTGAACAGGCTCGTGAAGTTTTAGATTTTATTGAATTCCTGGAGTCAAAATCGATTTCAACTCCAGAAGCATTACCGGAATCTGTGACCTTGAGTCGCCAAGAATGGGAAAGCTTACAAGAAACGATGTACGTGTTACAAAATTCGGCTTTGATGACTCAAATCGCACAATCGCTGGCAACTTTTAATCAAGGCACGGGTTATATTCCATCGATGGAACAACTCTATGCGCTCGATTAGTTTTGAAGGTGACACGTGGCAACGTTATGAAGAACTGAGAGTGAAGGATAAAGCTTTACACCGAATTCTGTGCCAGATTCTCCAAGAGAGGCAGCGTGGTGACCCGGCAGTTGGAACCGGTCAACCGGAACCGTTACGTTATGGCTTATCTGGGCTGTGGTCACGCCGGCTTTCTAAAAAGGATCGGTTAATTTACCGGTTTGACGAAGAACGGATTTACTTATTTGCCATTGGTGGGCATTACGATTAGGGAAATGGTGGGCAACGCTTCGCTTTTGCCCACCCTACCGGGCTACGGTACTTAAAAACCAGAACACCAGAAAAAAAGATAAAACCAATGGAGACGGAGAATGAGGTTGATTATTACACAAGCTAACCAAAACCAATAGAACCCAAGAGATGAGGTTGATTATTTTATTATTAAGAGGAACCTACCATGTCTGGTGGCTTTAGCAATAAACCCAAAATTTTACGCGGTGCTTTCGTCGAATACGGTCTGTCGATACCGCCTCTGTTTGTCGTGTTTCAACTCAATCCAGAACAATTGAACCGCTCTCGCAGTCTGAATTTTTCGCTGCCAACTGCTGAGGCATCCCCAACCAAGGCCAATACCCCGACGACTCCACCACCGCCTCGGCAACTGTGTGATTTTCATCGCCAGGAAAAAGATCTGGGAAAGATTCAGCAAGGGCAACAAGTCGATATCGCGGAAGAAAAGGTTGATTTTGAACTCCTGCTCGATGCCACGGATAAAATGAATGATGGCGACGCCATTGCCCAACAGTTTGGCATCACTCCGCAGTTATCCACTTTGGAATTAATGACCCATCCCAAAAATGATACCCCCTTTGGGGCGATTGCCGATTTAATCGGTAAAGCGACTGGAACTCAACTCGCACAGCGGCAGCCCAATCCACCCATGACTTTATTCATTTGGGGCTATCAGCGAGTATTTCCAGTCAATATTAACAGTATGAACATCACCGAAACGCAATTTAATCCGTTACTGGTCCCGATTCGCGCTACGGTTAAGGTTAATCTCACGCTAATTGAAGGTAAAAATCCACTTTACACTTATTCGCACACGGTCAGAGGAGTTACCTCTCTGCTGAATTTAGCCAATATCACCGATATCGCTAACGTGGTTGTACCAGGATAAACTCATGTTTAATAAAACCTCGCGTTATTATTCGCTACCTCCCGTAGTTACCACGGATGCTCAAGGTCGGGAACGAGAATCTACTCCATTCCGACTGTTACCTCGCTTGTCTGGAACTTTTTTTCATACCCTGCAGGCGGTGGATCGCTTCGATAATTTGGCTTATCGCTACTACCAAAAATCGCTGCATTGGTGGCCCATCGCCGATGCCAACCCCGAATTCTTATCCCCTTGGGCGTTACTGGGCAAAGAACCGGTAATAACTCAACGCTTTAATCTGGCTTGGATGGCTGATTCACCTTGGAGCGATTTATATCAACAACTGGTTGCCATCATCGGCGTTAACACGGTGCAAATCGTCGACACTTGGCTAGGCGAATCAGCGGTTATCATCACCTTCAATTCGCTCAATACTAACACCGATGCGTTAACGGCGGCCATTACAGCGGCTAAGTTCACGGTAACCAGCGTGGAAACCCAGAATAGAATAGGCAAACCCCTCCTCATTCCACCGGCGGGTAGTCGCTAATTATGGAAAGTGAATATTTAATCGTTAACCTCGCCAATCAACCCGCCGACGATTTTTACGCTTGCCTCGCTGCCGTTGAAGTCTTCTTAGACGAAACTAAGGCCGGTGGATTTAAATTGAGCTTAGTCCTCTGGCGACAAGCGGATGGTACCTGGCTACACTTGGATGATAAACGCTTAAGCGCTTTTACTGAAGTCACGATCAGCGCCCGGTTTGAAAATCAGGCCGATGAAGAATTGATCAGCGGTTACATCACGCAGGTTAACCCGCATTTTGATGTCGATCCTAATGGCTGTACTCTAGAAATTACGGGAATGGATAAAAGTGTGCTACTGGATCGGGTGGAAAAATTACAAGCTTGGCCGAATCAAAAAGATAGCGATATTGCTACCCAAATCTTTAGTCAATACGGGTTAACCCCGCAGGTGACGGATACCCAAGTTATTCACGATGAAGCCGTTTCCACTATCATCCAACGGGAAACCGATATGCAATTTCTCACCCGCTTAGCACGACGCAATGGCTTAGAATGCTTCGTGGAAGGTGATAATGGTTATTTTCAATTGCCCAATATGAACAGTCCGCCGCAACCTATTTTGGCCGCCCACTTTGAAGAGCAAACCAATTTAGATCAAATCACTTTAGAAATGAATGCGTTACGGCCAGTGCCCGGGGTGGGATTATTCCAAGTCAATTTATTTGATGGCAAACAAGTGTTAAAGGTTGAAACCACTGCCGCTCAACGTAACCAACAACCGGCTTTAGGTAAAACCGAACCGCAGCAATTAGCGACGGCTGACGTAGAACCGAGTCAACTTTACCTCAGCCGTGAAGTAACCACTGGGCAACCGGAAATGGAAGCATTATGTCAAAGTCTGTTTCATCAAGCTGAATGGTTCGTCACCGGCGAAGGTATCATTTCAGCCAACCGCTATGGTCACGTGCTCAAACCGCGGCAATTGGTAACGATCAAAGGCATTGGTGAAACCTATAGCGGCGTTTATTACGTCACTGCCGTCACTCATACTTTTACGCCGGCAGGTTATACCCAAACTTTTCGAGTCAAACGGAATGGCATTTATGCTACTGGGAAAGAGAATTTTTCAGAATAGCTTGGATGGAGCGCAGCGGAATCCAGGAACTCAGTTGACAAAAAGGGGTGAGGGGGGATTTAAAGGGGGAAGGGCTACGTGACGCACCCTCCAAGAACCGTTATCAGCCAACCCTTGATGACAGGAACAAAAACATGGACTTAGAGCAAATTATTACCGATTTAATTCAAAAACTCGAACGCCGCTTTTACGGCAAATACCGAGGCATCGTCGTAGACAACGCCGATCCCAAAAAATTAGGGCGCTTAAAATTACAAGTTCCCAGCGTGTTAGGTGACGAAGTCGTAACCGGTTGGGCCCTGCCTTGTTTGCCGTATGGCGGTGACGTTAATCAAGGCTTTTGGTTTATTCCCGAAGTCGGCGCCGGCGTGTGGGTGGAATTTGAAGAGGGCGATTTGGAATTTCCCCTGTGGGTTGGCACCTTTTGGAGCGAAGCTGGCGGGGAAAGTGAAGCGCCCAAACCGAATGATAAAACCGGTGCTGAGCAAGGCAGTGTTCAAGATCCGCCCACCAGTAAAATTATTAAAACCAAAAAGGGGCATACCATTCAATTGGAGGATGCGGATGGTGACGAACAGGTGATCATTCAAGATAATCAAAATAAACATCTGATTTCTTTAAATTCCACCGGGATTCAAATCCAAGATGGAACCAATAAGAATGAGATGATACTTAACAGTGACGGGATGAGTTTCACTGATGCCAATAAGAATGAAATGATACTTAACAGCGAGGGGATGAGTTTCAAGGATGTTAATGGCAACAAAATTACTCTAGATAAAACGAGTGGTGGTATACCAGGAACACCTGGCATTCAAATGAATGGCGGCAAAAAAGTGTGTTTAGAAGGGTTAATTAACTGGTTAATGACACACACGCACATAGGAAATATGGGCGCTCCCTGCCCTCTCAATCCAGCGGATATCGCTAAATTGGCTCCTCTACCGGCACTACCTGACGGTGATATCTTATCGAAAAAAGTGAAATTGGGTTAATTAAATCAATTATTCAAGTTTGGAGTTGTTATGTCACTTAAAATTGGTGTACCACCCCCCCAGAAGATGGAAGAAGGTAGCATGAGTTACCAGATTTATACTCAATTAGATGAGATACTGTCACCACCTCTCCAAGCGAGTATGTCCGCAGAGCAATTAAATGACGTCCGTGCCGGCTGGAAAAAATTAGCTTACGCCATCGCCAAAGGTGTTATTGAGCACCTGACCGCTAATTTAGAAATTTACGGGATCGAAACTAAGGGCGATCTCCCTATCAAAGGCAATACCGGTACGGCGCTGCCTAACAATCATCTGCACGCACTGGATCTTTCCATACCGCAAGTCAATTTCAAGCAAAGTAATGAGGGAATTGGACATGTTAAATAACGCCGCGATTACCAAAACCAATTTTCATTTCCCCTTTGGAGTCAATGCCGATGGTCGAATCTCGTCCCACGGTGGCGATGACGCGTTACGGGGCAAAATTATTCAAGTGCTATTTACGGCACCGGGTGAGCGAGTGAATTTACCTGAATTCGGTTGTGGGCTCTTTAACCTGGTGTTTGAACCCAATGATCCGATTTTAATTGCGGCGATGGAATTCACCGTGGGTCAAGCGTTGAATCGCTGGCTGGCAGACGATTTGAAAGTCGATGGTATTCAAGTCCATTCGCAAGCTGAAATGATAACGATTGAAATCGCTTATATCAACAAAGCCAATTGGTCGAAACAAGCCGTGAGAATTCATTTTTCGTAGGGACAAAATGGGTCTGGTTCCCACGCTGGAGCGTGGGAACGAGGAACTTATAACCGGAGAGGAATATGGCAGAAATCCCCTCAATCCCCCTTTGTCAAAGGGGGAAGTAAAGAGTTTTAACTTTCTAGTTCCCACGCGGTCTCGTTCCCACGCTCTAGCGTGGGAATGCCTGGGGTGAAAGAAGAGAAGAAGAGTTCCCACGCTGGAGCGTGGGAACCAGGAAAAAAGGAAAATTGGTCTGGTTCCCACGCTGGAGCGTGGGAACGAGGAAACGAGGAATGAGGAAACTTTATAACCGGAGAGGAATATGGCAGAAATTAACTTAGTAAACGAACGTCAAGTCATTGATTACATGGCCCGTGATTACGACAGTTTCTTAGCATCGATGCGGGCACTGATTCCCGATAAACTGCCCGAATGGACTGATTATCAATCCGAAGCAGATTTCGGTAATGTCCTGTTGCAACTGTTTGCCCATATGGGCGATATTCTCAGCTATTACCTGGATCGCGTGGCTAACGAAAGTTTTCTCGGCACTGCGCAAACGCGACGCAGTATTATTCATCATCTCCAGTTGATTGGCTATCAACTCGCTACGGCTGCGCCGGCTTCGACTACCTTGACTTTAACTTTCCCAGCGGATTGTCAGCAGCTAATTACGCTAACCAAAGGCGATGCCTTCGCCACCAAAAGTCAAAACAATCAACCGCCGGTGCGTTTTGAATATACCCGTGATGCCCCATTAGTTATCAATTGTAGTAGCCTATTGCTAATAACCGATGCTAAAGGCAAAAAGTATAAACAATCCTCGGGCGTCCCCGTGGAAGAAGGGCGCTTAATCCGTGATGAAATTCTCGGTACTTCCGATGGTTCACCTTATCAAAAATTTACTCTCGCCCATTCGCCCTTAATTCTCCGTTCTCGAGATAATCAAACGGTGCATAAAGATATTCTCTTAATCACCAATCAAAGTGGCATTATTGATGACTCCTGGACTTTACGCGCTAGCTTAGCCTTCAGTTCTCGCCAACAAACGGATTTTATTATTGAAATCGATGAACTGGATCGGGCCACGGTGCGGTTTGGGGACGGCATTTTGGGGTTGATTCCACCTAAAGATGCGATTATCAGAGCGACCTACCGCGTTGGTGGGGGGACGCTAGGCAATGTCGCGGCGAATACCATTCAAACCATTGCTGGGGCACCGCAATTAACCTTGGTGGGCGCCAAAGTGACCAATCCAGTAGCGGCGACCGGCGGGGCGCAGCGGGAAAGTATTGAACATGCCGTTTTACATGCGCCTACCGTGTTTCGTTCCATGCGGCGGGCGGTGACGACAGCCGATTATCAAGCCTTGGCACTGAATTTTCCTGGCGTCGGCAAAGTTCGAGCAGTGGCAGCGAATTGGAATACGGTGAAATTGTATGTGGCACCACAAGGCGGTGGCAGCGTGAGCGACGTGTTACGTACTAATCTACTCGCGTACTTTGAAGATAAGCGCCCGATTACCACGCAAATTGAAATCGCCAATGTGGATTACGTCATGATCTTCGTTACCGCCAACGTTAAGGTCAAAAGCCATTATGAACCCAACGAGGTGAAGGCGCAGGTGCAACAAGCGGCGGGGCAATTACTCGCTTTTGAGCAAGTCGATTTTGCCCAAACGGTTTATTTAAGTAAATTTTACGAAGCCATTGAAGCCGTTGAAGGGGTTGAATATGTCACGCTCAGCGAATTTCGGCGGGAACGAACCCTGACTAGCTTAAATGTAACGACCCAAATCCAGGAGCAGCCCCAAATCCAGAACCAGGAGCAGCCGCCGGTCAAGACGATAGTTACCACGTTGGAGATCACTTTAGCTGGGAATCTGGATGAAGCTGACACCCGCCTGATTGCGACCGCGCAAGTACAAATCCAGGCGGGTACCGATCCAGCCGCAATTCAACCGCAGTTAAAGCCATTGGCTCAAAGTTACTTGGCGTTAGACCACACTGATATCCAACTGCTCACCTTACAGCTAAGCCAATTTTATGAAGCGGTTAAGAAACTGCCTGGCGTCGCGAGCGTGACCGCGCAAACCTGCGAGTATCAAGGTTCAGCCCTGCAAATCGAGTCTAAAGGCAAGATTGAATTAGCGGCGAATGAAATTCCGCAAGCACCCACACTCACCGATTATCCGCTCTATCTCGGTGGAATCAAAGTCCAGCTTGAGGGAGAAGCGTAAGTGATGCGTTTACTCAACCTAACCGCCAACCCACATCCTGAGGGCAATCGGATTGAGTTACAGTGGGTTAATCCCGCTCCAGAACGCTATGCCGACGTTCAGATCCTGCGCAGTGATAACACCTATCCGACTTTAGTTGACGGTCAATTACCCGCCGCTGGGTTCATCGGTACGGTAACCACGGCAGCATTGTTCACTCTGGGACTCCAATTTACCACGCCCTTGAATCGTCGCTTGTTTTCGACCCAACTGCGCGAAATTTTTAGCCAAAATAATATCGTGTTTTCGCCAGCGGTCACGATCCAGATTGAAACTGCCGGAGAAAAATGGCGAATTGTGGAGGTGAATCAGCTTTATTTGCTGGTTAAACAGGGTGATCATCTCAACGTTTATGTCCAACCGTCAACGTTTAGTGATCGCCAATCACTTCAGGGCGAAACGGTTTATTACTACACGTTAATTCCCAGTAATCCCGGTGATTATCAATTTGATCCGCATAATCAAGTAGCGGCGATGGCGACTGCGCCTTACCAACTGGGCGGGCAAATGTATGAGTTACTGCCGGCGCTGTATCACCGTTATGATACGGTATTGCCCCCGGCAGAATTAGCTCATCCCACCGAGCCACAGTGGGGACAATTACGCCGCTTTTTAGCCATTCCGGGGAGTCAACTGGATTGGATTTACAGTTTGGCGACCAGCCTGCTTAATTTAGTGCAACTCGATAAAGTGGATGGTCGGTTACTGCCGCTGTTAGCCGAGTGGATCGGTTGGCAAACTAATTATCGGCAACAACGGGGGGTGGATAATCAACGCAATGAAATTCGCCAAGCGCCTTATTTGTACCAAACCATTGGCACGTTGCCCACGGTCACGACCACTCTCAATCGGTTGTTAGGTTGGGAAAATCGTTTTTGGGATAATCGGCTCAAGGAACTATTCAACAACGTGGTGCTCAGTAACCGTCCCGAACAACTGAATTTCTGGGCACTGACTCGGCTCGCCAACACCTGGTCATCTTTAAACAAACCGTTATCGTTAGATTTTGCTTATGAAGGTCGCGCGGTGGTGGCTCACCAAAAAGATAGCCAGGAATGGGGGTTATTTTATCACACTCAGGAGAATGAACGCTGGGCGATTTGGTATAAAACTTTGTCAACTTTAACGCTGGCGTTGGAACCTTTTATCACTGATTTAAACCGGGGTCTCATTTCCATTCAATTACAAAACCAGTTGGCAGAACGCGGCTGGCTGCTATCCGATACCGCGCAAGTTGAAGTACAAAGTTTAGAAAACGCTTGGTGGCTTAACGATCCGGCGGCGGAAGAAATCTATTTTATTCAAAAGGAAAACAATCAATTAATCGTCTACCATTGGGCACCGAGTCAGCCGCTCAACCACAGTCGGCGGATTGATAAACATCCCACCGCGGGCTACTGTCAAGAGCGGCTGTGGGTGTGGTGGGAATCCTACGATCCACTGACGCAGCGCTGGCGAATCGATTACCTCACTATAAATTCCCCACCTGGGTCAGGGGGGGTGAGGGGGGGTAACGGTGATTGGTCGGAACGTCAACCTTTCACAGCCAATCCCCCCGATCCAAACGAACCCCAGCGGCGGCAACCGTGGCTCGCGCTGACACCCGATCTGAAGTCATTTTGGCTATTCTGGTTAGAGCAAACCGCTGAAAAATCACCCTGGCAGTTGAAGTATCAATTCGTGGAACCGACGGCGGTGGAACCGAAACTAAGGGTTCCCACGCTGGAGCGTGGGAACCAGAAAAAATTGGAACCGACAGTGAAACCGGAATCAGCGGTGGAAACATTTCCCGAGCCGGGACCGTTGGCAGACTTATTCGCTTTGACTTTACCCGATGACAGCTTGTGGGTGTTTTGGGCGCGGCGAGAACCCAATTGGCGCTGGCAGATCGTTTATCGAGTGAAACCGAAAGGTGGTCAATGGGATGAGCTCAAGCTGTTAGTCACACCGACGCCCGATTACGATGCTCGCGAACTCACTGCACAAGTGATTGATAATGGCGCAAAAATTGAACTATTTTGGAGTTCTAACCGCAGCGGCAGTTGGTCAATTTGGTGCGGTATTTTAGCGGTTGCTACGGGTCAATTGAGCGACGTGCAAATGCTCACCAGTAACCCGTATTCTCAACATCATCCCTCCCCGATCACTTTGGAAAGCGGCGTTACTTGGCTCATTTATCGCGCTAACGACCGGGTTTTCTCCCGCAGCCCCGGTGGCATTGAAACCGTTGACTTTCGTGCCGCTGGTTCAACTACGCTTGACCTGGCTAATTCAACCAAACTGAGTTTACAGGGTCAATGGGGTGATTTTCAAACGTATACTTATGATATCGGTCAACCCGGACAACGTACAGCGAGTAACTGGTATGCCCGCGATACCGTGGCGATTTACCTGACATCCGCTTTACAAAATCCGCTTTGGTATCAGCAGGATCAGTTGTGGCTCACCAGTACGTTGCAACAATTCTTACCGATTCAAACTCGAGTAGTCTTTGCCCTGGAGCCCATTCTTAATCAAGAATTTGTTTATACCTATGATTTTCCCAAGCAAACGCCCCAACGACGGCTGGAGGAATTTTGGGATAACCAGCTTTACCCAGCCAGTCAAGATAGCTATACCGGCTTGACAGATAACTTTACCGATGCCGCGCCGGATTGGATTTGGATTCAAGCGTTACCTGGAGAATCTTTACCGCAGTCGAACTGGCGAACGACCGTCGATTTTAATTTTAATCCCAACGAACTCAGCGAGCGTATTCATGCCGCTCGGTTTAGAACTTGTTACCTTGGTTTAACCGCAGGAGGATTTCAATGTGGAAATAATTAAGTTACAGATTAAAGGCATTTACCGCGATGAGCTGACTGATGCAGCCGGTCAGTTAATTTACCAAAGCGATTGGAAGAGTAATACGATTGTCGAATCGTGTCGGATTTTCTTGGCCAAAGTGATGAAGAACGGCGGTCAAGCTCTTAATGGCGAGTTGGGAATTCAATCTCTTCAGGTAGGAATTGGCAATGATAAGTGGGATACCGACGGGACACCCCTTCCCACCGAAACGCAGGAGTTGTTAGTCGATCCCGAGCCGGTGGAGATTACGAATCTCAGTATCGACTACTTAGATAAAAGTGATCAACCGGTGAGTGATTTCACCAGTCGGATTCAAATTCGAGCTACCCTGGAAGCCAAAGAACCGGCCGGATTTATTAGCTATCCGTTACGTGAATTTGGTCTGGTGGGTCGGTTTGGTAACGAAGATTATTTGCTCAATTACGTCACGCATCCGGTGATTCACAAAGATCAGTTAACGACTTTAACCCGAACCATTCGGTTGTATTTTTAAGAGCGAGGCCATCATGGGTAAAATTTCACCAGATACATTTAATCAATCAAAACAATACGTCAATGTACGCTTACAACAAGGCGTCCCCATCGTCGATGCGGATTGGAACGAGATGGACGATATCCGCAAACACGAACATCAAACTTTTATCCGCACGGTGGTTGGCGACGGCGTACCTAAAGGCAGTAATAGTTTTCAAATCGAAGCCGCCGACTTGGAGAATGACTTTCGCATTTTAGGCGGAACGCCCGAGCAACCGGGATTGTGCTTAGTGGATGGTTGGGAAATTCAAACAACTGAAGCGAGTTTAACTTACACCGCTCAACCTTTGTACAACAACGCGGAGTTAGCAACGAAGTGGCAAGTCGCGCCGCTCGCACTGCTCACCACACCGGCGACCGACCGCGTTGATATAGTCTACCTTGACGCGTGGGAAAGATTAGTGGATTCTACCGACGATCCGGATCTGCTCAACCCGTTGATTGGCATAGAAACTTGCCTACGGCGGAAACGGGAGTGGGTAGTGCGAGTCGCTGAAGGTACCCCGCTCCCTCCGCCACCGGCTGGACATGCTTATTATCCACTAGCTCGCCTAACCAGACCGGCTGGTCAAGCGAGTATTTCTGCCGAGCAACTCACCGATTTAAGAAAACCAATGGCGATGGCTCGGCAAAGTGATGTGGAGCAAATTGCTGTCGATGCGTTTGGTTCCAACTACACCCTCGATCAAGATGGACAGCCCAATTTAAAAATCAGCTTGCGTGCAGCGATTAATGCTCTGCTGCGAGGAACTATTCCCACCACGCCAGTAACAATTTTAACTACCGCGACTTTTGTTCCGCCGACGGCTAATTACCAGATTAACGCCATGATCAACTTCACGGATAGTCAACAAGCGAGTTGGGTTTTCTGGAGCACGAGCGGATATGATCAGGATAAACAGGTTAATAAAGCCAGTATGTGGTATAAACGCTACGATCCCAGCACCCAGCAGTGGGAACCCGATCAAGAATTATCCACAGTGGAGCAGTCCTACGGCAATAATAACTTCCAACCCCTAGAAGACCCGCAAGGGAATATTTGGCTATTTTGGGAAACTTACCGAAATGTCAATGGCCAATGGCGTAATTATATTTACGGCCAACGTTACCTTCGTGCCAAGCAGCAGTGGGAAGGTGAACAACCCTTGACCGATGACAAAACGGATAATTCTCGACCCGTGGCTATCAAAGATTTGGCGGGCAATATTTGGGTATTTTGGTATTCTTATCGGCAGATGAGAGATGGGCAATGGAACTATGATATTTACTACCGCCGCTACACCGGTAGCTGGGAAGCGGAACAACGACTGACCACGGCGACCGAAGATGATTATTACCCGACTGCCGCGGTCGATTCCCAGGGGAATATTTGGGTATTTTGGCAATCTTACCGGCAAATTGGCGACGTTTGGAATTCGGATATCTATTATAAAATTTATTATACCAGTCAGCAGTGGAGCGGTGAATCTCGAATCACCTACGACGCCGCTTATGACGAACAACCCCTAGCCTTCACCACTTCTCGTGGAGAAATTTGGGTATTTTGGCTATCAAACCGAACGGGAAGCCAGGATATTTGGTACCGACGCAATTGGGGAAGTGACATTCAACTGAATACCGGAACGGCATATCCAGGGAATTATCGGGTCATAGAAGACCGCCGTGGCGATATTTGGGTATTTTGGTCTACTGGTGGGGGTAGGGGTGATGATGGTGGGGGTCAAAGTGAAATTTTTTATAAGCATTATAGTGGTGCGTGGGGACTCACTACCTCACTGACGACGAATGGGGGCAATTACTTCTCTGCTACCGCAAGCTACACCGGCGATATTTGGACTTTTGTTGCACAAAATCATGATATCCAACACCAACAACTCATAGCCGTCATTTAAATGGGGAGGTTATATGAACCACTTTTACCGCGTTGCGATTACCAAACAATTTTTAGGTTCCGCGATTGAGCATAAAGAACCGCCGCTCCAAGGTCAAATTCAGACTAAAGTAACTGATTCGACTACGCAAGGTGATTTTAAATTGATTACCGTTGATTGTGATGATAGCCAACATCGGCTTAATATCACTTTACCGGGTGTCCAAAATTTGGAAGAAGATGAAGTAACCCAACTGGCGCCGCTGTATCAACCCGAAAGAAGCATCAAGCGCTTCGATCCTAAAACTCGCAAAGAGGAATCGGTGGTTATGCCGGCGGCGGATTTAACTCGATTTTATGCTGCTAAACCGGTGGAGAAATCGACTAAGGCGAAGAAATAACCACCCCCCGGCCCCCTCCTTGGTAAGGAGGGGGAGAAGGTGGCTTGGTTCGTTGGCTGGTTCCCAACGCTCGAACGTCGGTTGATTCCCACGCTGAAGCATCACTATCCTAAAGTTAAGCTGAATTTGCTCCCCTCCTTTTCAAGGAGGGGCTGGGGGTGGTAACAAGCCCGGTAGGGTGGGCAAAAGCGAAGCGTTGCCCACCATTTCCCTAAATCAAATCCAAGTTAAATTCTTTTTCGAGAAAGGGATTATAAAACCGCATCTCTTCTAGCACTCGGTTATGTTGACAGTCTTCACTTAATAACAAAGTCACACCGGCTTGTTGGGCAACTGCCCACAGCATGGCATCCCAAAAGGATAGATGATGTTGTTGTACCGCCGGCATGGCCTCAGGCTAGTGGTGGTAGCCGTAACGATGGGAAATAACGTTTGCCAATCCTGTACCTGAGCAATTGCTTCTTCCATGGGCATTGCACATTTGCGAGTTGCTACCACGAAAAATTCAGCCAGCGCTTGCAGCGTGAGTACACAATTCTTTTGCCGTACCTGCCAAAAAATCTCCATAGCACGCTCATGCTTGAATCCGGCATCAATATCTATGGAGTAAACCAGAATGTTCGTATCTAATGTTACCCATTCAACGCTCATATAAAGATTCTCGGCTTGGCATATGTCCTCCGAGAGAATATCCTGGTTTCATACGCCGTATCGTGCGTTCCCAAGCAAGCTGTTTGGGTTCCATAACGTTCGGTGATTGCTCTTGGCCGGACTGTAATTTAATGAGCGTAGCAGATATCATTTGCAAAAGAGTTTCTGCTGAAACTTCATCGGGTTGTTGATAAATGATGTCTATTAAGCGTTGTTTAAGAATATTCATAAAAATGTTCTTTATAAATGAGTTAAAAAGATTGGGGCGTTACGGCGCAAACAAACGCGCTTAACGCACCCTACCTCGCTAAAAATAAAAATCATCTCAATATTATCTAAAGTAATTAAACCACTTAAGCAAGTAGGGTGCGTTAGGCGTTAGCTGTAACGCACCATTTAAAAATGTCCAGGCTTTCGGTGCGTTGATAACGCACCCTACCTGAGCTACCTGAGCTATAATTTTATTATTATTTGTTCTCGGTTACTCGTCAAGCGAGAACTGGGCGGGCACGCATTCCCAAGCCGCGCTTGGGAACGAGCCAAAAAGCTCAAGCCCTTTTGGAAAAATTACCCTCGGTGGAGCAGAAAATGGGTAGCGTCGTCGGGTGCGTTAGGCGCTAGTCAGCACCCTTCAAAAGAGAAAACTCATTATGAAAACGTTAATTGAATTGTCTCAAGCACAAGCAGAAGCTTTAGAACACTATTGCCAGAGTGGGCATCTCACCCCCGCTGAAGTAGTCAGCCTTGCCTTGGCACAATTTCTATCCCAAGCGGTTAAACCAACGCGTAGCTTACAACAGCACCGAGCCTTCGGACATTGGCAAAGTAAGCACCAGGATGGACGCCAGACGTGACGGTGGACGCAGCGAGCGATGAAGTTGTTTATAGCTTCGAGACCCCGGGCGCGCTCCTTTCCAAACAGGGCCAGCGACTCGCACGCAACCATCCGAACGTGCAGGCCGTATTTGCACAGCGACGAGTACAACCAACTTTACGTTATGGCCCGCAAGATGGAAAAACAACGGGACTATGAGGCTGCCAGGGAGTATTATCGGCAATCCTTGGCACTTTACGAAGATGAAACCGTCAAAGTTGCTTATTTTAACTTATTGGCAACCATAGGGCCAATGTAGATTGATAGTCCAGCCAGGTAGGGTAGGCATTGCCTAACCTACTCACTAACGCATCCGACAAAATGACCTACGTTATCAAATGGAAACTGAGTAAGGTGCAAAACTAATCGTAAAATAAATGATTAAAAGCTTCAAACATAAAGGCTTAAAACAATTCTTTTGTAATGATAAGAAGAATCTGCTCAATCCTCAACAGTGTGACCGTATCAGCCGGTTATTAGATAGACTGGAGGCTGCGGAAATCATAGAAGATATGAATTTACCAAGTTATGGATTACATCAACTCACTGGCGATAAAAAAAACCGCTGGAGTGTTAAAGTATCTGGCAATTGGCGAATAACTTTTCGGTTTGAAGAGGGACAGGCTTACGAAGTCGATTTAGAGGATTACCATTAATGAAGTCATTACGTGCTAAAGCGAGAAAACCAACCCATCCAGGTGCCATTTTGAGAGAAGATGTTTTGCCGGAACTTCACCTCACCCAAACAGAATTCGCTAAACAACTACACCTCTCTCGATACGTTGTTTCAGAGATTATTCATGAACGTCGGGCTATTACCCCGGATATTGCTATTCGGTTAGCTCGTTTCTTAGGCACCACGGCCAGTAGTTGGCTAAACATGCAACAAGCGGTAGACCTATGGGAATTAGAACAACACCGGAAAGAGGAATACGATTTAATCCCCCAAAGTCCGCGTCGGTTAGCTAGGTAGGGCAGGCACTACCTACCCTTGATTTTACTGATCATATTAGGGAAATGGTGGGCAACGCTGCGCTTTTGCCCACCCTACTTTCTATTTTTAGCTCGTTCCCAAGTTCTACTTGGGAATGCCAGCCAGCCAAGCGCGGCTTGGGAACGAGCCATCTACAACTACTCACTATCAGGAGATCACTCATGCTGACTAAAATTATTATTAACGGGAATTCTCAAACGATACAAATTCCCAAAGAACTACAATTTCAACGCTTAGACATTGACTATGAAATGATTCGTGAGAAGGATGCTCTGGTCATTCGCCCAGCACGGCGAAAACTGACTGATGTACTTAACCGTTTTGCAGCCTTTAGCCCAGATTTTATGACCGAGGGTCGACCCAATCAAAATGAGCAGAAACGAGAAGCACTGTGAAGTACATGTTGGATACGAATATTTGCATTTATTTGCTAAAACAACGACCACCCCAAGTTGCCATGCGCTTTGCTGAATGCTACGAAGGTGAGGTAGTGATCTCGACAGTGACTCTGGCAGAATTGCGTTATGGCGTGCGCTGTTGCCCACCGGAAACTCGTGCTCAAAACGAAGCGGCACTGAATGCTTTATTAGAGGTGATTCCAGCAATACCTTTTGATGAGCAATCGGCAAATCAATATGCCGAAGTGCGCTATGCGACCCGAGAAAAAAAGTCTGACACGTTGGACAAGTTAATTGCTGCACAAGCTGTGGCTTTAGATGTGGTATTGGTAACCAATAATGAGGCTGATTTTCAACGCTATCCAGGAGTAAAGATAGAAAATTGGACGAAAGAGCAATGAGCGGAGCTTGGATCGAAGAACTTGGTAAACTTTGTAGGATGGGTAAAGCCCGGTAGTCAATGCGCCAAAAAACGTTGGGTTACTAACCCAACCTATATTTTTTTATTAAAGTTTTGAATGCTTTTGAATATTTAGGTAGAATAATATCTCGACAGTAACTAGGAGAGGAAGATGACAGCCATAACAGAGTCCCCACGCCGGGATTATTTAGCCCGTGATTACGAGAGCTTGCTGGCCGCTATGCGGGCACTTATTCCAGAACAACGTCCCGATTGGACTGATTACCGCAATGAAGCCGATTTGGGTAATGTCCTGCTGCAACTGTTTGCTCAGCTGGGCGATGGTTTCAGTTATTACACCGACCGCCTGGCTAACGAAAGTCTTCTGGGCACGGCGCAAACTCGACGCAGTATTATTCATCAGTTGCGATTAGTCGGTTATTCACTTGCCACCGCGACGCCGGCAATTACCCAGTTGACTTTGACTTTTCCAGCCCCTTGTAATCAAACGATCACCCTTTCTAAAGGGGATGCTTTTGCCATGCCCAGTCAGAATAATCAACCCCCCGTGCGATTTGAATATCTCGGCGAAAATTTAGAGATTAATTGCCAACGCAAACAATACGTCGGTATCCCCGTTACCGAAGGCTACTTAATCCGCGAGGAATTTTTAGGAACGTCTACGGGTACGCCCAATCAACGTTTGCGCTTGGCGCACGCCAGGTTAATTCTGCGCCCCGGGGTGAATAACGATATCGGGTTACAAGTCAATCAAGTCCCGTGGACTTTACGCGAAACTTTAGCGTTTAGTCGTAATCAACAAACGGATTTTATGATTGAAATCGATGAAGACGACTGGGCTACCGTCATTTTTGGTGATGGTAACTTTGGCGCAATTCCCGCTGCTGGTGCCGAGATTAAAGCCACTTACCGCGTCGGTGGGGGCACGCACGGAAATGTCGCCGCCAATACCATTCAAACGATTCTCGCGCCATCGCCACTGACTCAACTGGGTGTTAAAGTGACCAATCCGCAGGCGGCTACCGGTGGCGCTGAGCGGGAAAGTATTGAAACTGCCGTGTTACGAGCACCGGCGCAATTTCAGCGACAGCAACGCGCCGTAGCCGCCGTAGATTATCAAACGTTAGCGCAAAATTTTTCCGGCGTGGGCAAAGTCAGAGCCGTCGCCACCGCTTGGAATACCGTGATTTTATACCTCGCCCCGGCTGGCGGTGGGCTAGTGAGTGATGTTCTGAAAGCAAATTTGTTAGCCTATTTTGAAGATCAACGTCCAGTCACGACCACCATTGAAATTGAAGCGGTCGATTATGTCAAAATCTATGTTACTGCTGAAATTGGCATTAAAACTTATTACGATCCGCCCAAAGTGAAAGTGCAGGTACAACGCGTCGTCGGGCAATTGTTGGCCTTTAATAACGTCGAGTTTGGGCAAACGCTGTATTTGAGCAAATTTTATGAGGCGATTGAAGCGACTGAGGGCGTGGATTATGTCACGATTACCGAATTTCGGCGGGAAATACCGAGCCATACTTTGAATTTTACCAGCACGTTAACTGATCACCAGATCACCACCTCCTTTGAAATTCAAGGTAAAACGCCCGACACGTTGGAACTCATCACCGTCAGCGCAGCGGCTGAAATCACGGTAGCGGCTGACGCGGACGCGATTCATCAGCAGATCCGCCAGCGCGCCCAGCAGTTACCCGTGCTCACGCCACCGCTCGATGTGGGTCAACTGAGTTTTTATTTAGAACCGTTTTATCAAACCATTCAAGCGTTGGTTGGGGTAGAACAAGTCAAGGTGCTGGCGCTGGCTTACTCAACCGCGTGGTCGCCCGTTACCACCAGCGGCAAAATCGAATTGGCGGCTCATGAAATTCCACAAATTCCTAGTGATAGCCGTTATCAAAGCGGAATCAATGTTATCGTTTTGGAGGAGGTTTAATTATGCGCTTATTGAATCTAACTGCCACCGCGCATCCGCAGGGCAATCGCATTGATCTCAGTTTTCTGAATCCCCAGCCGGCGCTGTATTCTCAAATCCAGATTCGGCGTGGCACGCACAGCCATCCCACTCGGTTCACCGACGGTCAATTGGTTCAAGAGGTGAAGCTGTCCGCGCTATTGACGTGGCAGCCAGCGGGAATGGATTGTATCGAGAAGCTTGACCAAGCGGAGTTGTGCGAGGAGTTGCGGACGCAATTATTTAATCAGGAAATTATTTTAACCGAATCGCCGCTGCTAACGCCGCTAACAACCGATCTACCTTGGCGCCAATGGCAACTGACTGATAATTATCAAGATTATTTATTCAGTTATCATACCGACACTAAAACTTTGCAAGTGCATGAATATAAAATAATTTTTGTAAAAGATGCGCCGCTGCAGAGTGAAACGGTTTATTACTACACGCTGTTTACTTTTCCAGAGCCGTATTTTGATCCGGAGCAGCGGGTCAGCGCGATGGCCACGGGGCCGTATCAATTCGGTGAGCAACTTTATCAATTGTTACCTAATTTGTATCACCGTTACGATACCACGGTTTCGCCCGCAGCGGCGGAGCCCACGTTGGGGCAATTGCGCCGTTGGCTCGAGTTACCGGGTATGCAGTTGGATCAAATTTACAGTTTCGCGACGGCGTTGTTAAAGCTGTCTGATCGCGAGCAAGTTGAAGGTAGCCTGCTGCCGCTGTTAGCGCAATGGATTGGTTGGCAATTGGATCGGAATCAAGCCGTCGCGACTTGGCGCAATGAGATTCGCGGAGCACCGGAGCTTTACCGAACGATTGGCATTATTCCTACGGTGGAAGCGGCGGTAAAACGTTTACTCGGTTGGGAAAGTCGGATTAAAGAATATCACTACAATATTTTGCGCACTAATGTTCCCGAACGGTTTAATCTGTGGGAATTAGTTGATTCTAAAGCGAGTTTGTTATCCCTCGATTTTGCTTACGAAGGTCGCCCGGCGGTAGTGACGACGACTGAGATGACGGGATTATTTTATCATACCTGGCGACATCAACAGTGGGAAATCAGTTACAAAACGTTGACTAACGAGCAATGGAGCCCCAGTCAGCCGCTGACCGTTAATTCCGCGTTTATCAATAAACAGCCGACGGCGGTGAGTTGGCAAAATCAGTTGTGGGTATTTTGGAATGCTTATGATGAAACGCAAGGTCAGTGGCAAATTCATTACTGCTATCAACTCGCTGATAAAACTTGGTCACCGGTGTATCGGTTCGATTCAACTCAAGACGCCGTGGAACAACAACAACCAGCGGCGGTAGTTGATGATACCGAGCGTTTGTGGTTATTCTGGTTAGAAAAACAGCCGACCACAAGTTGGGAATTAAAGTATGCGCGCCTGGACAAGCCCGCTACTGACTTTCTGCCGCCAACCGCCGGCACCGCCACTGGCACGGTAGGAATTCAAGATTTGTTCGTATTATTTCATCCCGACAGAAAAGAATTATGGGTATTTTGGTCAGAGCGGCAACTCACGCCAGCCGTTATCATAGACGCCGCTGCACCAGCCGAAGCCAAAACTATTCCACCGTGCCGACCGGTAACTGCACAGACGCCCAATCAAACCCATTGGCAAATCGGTTATCAAGTTCTCGATTCAGCCAACCCCGGTTGGGGAAACTCCCAGGAATTACCGCGCCCAGCACCGCCGAATGCGCCAGCGGCTTACGATGACCGGGAACCGGCGGCGGTGGTGAATAGCAGCGGTCAAATTGAACTGGTTTGGAGTTCTAACCGAGGGAGTAGTTATAGCGGCGGCAGTTGGTCGATCTGGCGGCAGCAATGGGATCCCCCAACTGAAACATGGCTCGAACCCGCCGAAATGCTCACCCGCGACCCGTATTCTCAGCGGACGCCGGTGCTGCTCCAACTAGGTGAATCCCAGCGGATTATTTATCGTTCCAACGAATCCCTCAATTATCAAAGTGAACGTTATGGCGCAACGCAAACCACTGATTTTCGTTACGCCGGCTGCACCACCGTTGATACTTGTAATCAGACAAAAAGCAGTTTACGGGAGCAATTTGGCGATTTTCAAAGCTACACGATTGACACCGGTCACAATCGCTACGGCAGCTACGAGAATAATAAATACGATCGCGGTCGGATTGGCATTTACCTCACGCCCAGTAGTCAAGGTTTTTCCATCAATCCCAAGGTGCTAAAAAACAGTTTAAAAGCATTTCTACCGCTGTCCGTTCGACCGCTGTTATTTATCAACGATTTCGGGGTTTACGACGAATGGGTTTACACCTACCAGGCACCGGCAGGAATTAGCCAAAAGGTGATTGCTGAACAATGGTTTGACCAAATTAATAATCTGCTGACGACCGACAGTTACAGCGGTTTAATTGATGATTATCAGGATAAGATTCCTCAATGGACTTGGTTATATACAGCTTGGACGGCGGGTGGGACTAATCCGTGGACGGCGGCGCATCGAACGGTTAATTTTGGCGCCGAACCACCGCTCGTTACTCGGTTTAGAAGTTGGCATCTTGGGATAGCAACCACCCCCTAACCCCCTCCTTGGTAAGGAGGGGGAATGGATCTTTACACTACCGCCTAAACTCTCCCCTCCTTGGTAAGGAGGGGGAATGGATCTTTACACTACCGCCTAAACTCTCCCCTCCTTGGTAAGGAGGGGGAATGGATCTTTACACTACCGCCTAAACTCTCCCCTCCTTGGTAAGGAGGGGGAATGGATCTTTACACTACCGCCTAAACTCTCCCCTCCTTTTCAAGGAGGGGTTGGGGGTGGTTAGTAGAACATAGGGTGGTTAAGCGTAGCGAATTTCACCCCAAAAATAACTTAACTTGGAGACCTAAAATGGAGAGATTTAAATTAATCAAAGGTATATACAGAGACATTTTAACTGGCCCAGCCAACCAACTGCTGTACGACAGCGGCTGGCATCACAATACTATTGTCGATAATGGTCGCATTTTACTGGCGGGCTTAATAAAACAAGATACGTTTACCGGGATTCATCACCTCGCGGTGGGTCAGGGTAATGAGAGTTGGGATGCTCAATGGAATACCGAGACTCCCCCAACGTCAACCACCAGTGATTTTAAGCTAGTTAATCCCCACGAACCGCCCATTGAGGTTGGTGACATGACTTTAACTTATCTCGATGACCAAGATAACGTCGTGACTACCCCAACGACCCGTTTACAACTCACCGCGACTTTAGCCGCCGGCTATCCCCCCCCACCGAATCCGTCCCAATTGAAAACTTACCCGTTACGGGAATTTGGGCTATTTGGTATTTTTAATTCCGGTTCCGGGGATACGCCGTATATGATTAACAGCGTTATACATCCGGTGATTCATAAGGATGAATCGGCTACGTTGACGCGCATTATTCGCTTATCTTTTTAACGATTTTCAAAATAGATCATTTGTAATGAGAGGAGAATATTATCATGAGTAACTTTTCTAGAAACACCTTTGATCCGAATAAACAATACGTCGGCGTCCGTCTCCAACAAGGCGTCCCCCTGGTCGATGCTGATTGGAATGAGTCTGAAGACATCCGCCGCGCTGAATTTGAAAACCTCGTCAAAAACTTCGTCGGTGACGGCGTAGCTCAGGGCAGTAATGCTTTTTTAATTCAAACAATTGTCGGTACCCCTCCCGATTTTCAAATCGGCGCCGGTTTTTGCCTCGTCAACGGCTTCATCGTCAACAATCCGGCGATTCTCAACTACACCATTCAAGCCGGTGTCCCCGCACTCACTCTACCTCCCAATAACACCACCCGAACTGACCTCGTGTACCTTGACATTTGGGAACGCGAAGTCGATGCCCTTGAAGATTCCAACTTAGTCAATAACGCCATTGGCATTGAAACTTGCGTCCGGCAAAAGCGCGAATGGCGCGTCCGGGTAGCCGAAAATGCCACTCAACTGCCAGCACCGGATGCGGGTCATCATTTTTATCTGTTGGCTCAGTTAAAACGAAGAAATAGCGGCGGTACTCAATCAACCATCGCCGTTGAGCAGCGCACGATAGCCAATCCGGTGTTATCCAGCACCACGCCTCAAGGCATTAAGCTTAAATATAACTTAGTCGCTCAACAAAACAATGATATTCTTACCGCCGTTGAGATTAATCCCAGCTTTGATGATAAGAGTTTTACTGGAGTTCAGCATTATGGTTTAGTGGTTAAAAGCGGGAGTGTGGCGTTGGGAGAGGGGACAGTGGCGAGTGGCCCCTATTCCACTGCGCTGGGATATAGAACCACCGCCAGTGGCTACGCTTCCACTGCGCTAGGATATGGCACCAAAGCTAGTGGTAGCGTCTCCACCGCGCTAGGAAATAGCACTACCGCCAGTGGTGCCGTTTCCACCGCGCTAGGAAATAGCACTACCGCCAGTGGCGACTCTTCCACCGCACTGGGAGTTAGCACCACCGCCAGTGGCACCTATTCCACCGCGATGGGATTAAGCACTACCGCCAGTGGTGACCGTTCCACCGCGCTGGGATATCAAACCACCGCTAGTAACTACTATTCTACTGCGATGGGATATCAAACCACCGCTAGTAACTACTATTCTACTGCGATGGGAAAAGAAACTACCGCTAGTGGCTACGTTTCCACCGCGCTGGGACAAAGCACCACCGCTAGTGGCGGCTATTCCACCGTGATGGGATCCGGCAGCACTGCTAGTGGCGACTATTCCACCGCGATGGGATTGAGTACTACTGCCAGTGGCTCTGTTTCCACCGCGCTGGGATATCTCGCTGAAGTTAAAACAGGCCACAATTACAGCTTTGTTTATTCTGATGGGAATTGGGGGTCGATATTACCAAGACTTTCTCTTTCAGCGACGGCGGCACCGATTCCTTTGCCTCTTTCTCCGCGCCCGTTTCAATCTACCAATTCCTACCAATTCCTCATCCACGCTGCCAATGGTGTCGGTATTAATACTAATGACCCCTCTATCTACGACCTTTACGTGAATGGCGATACTTTCATCAATGGCAAGCTAAATGGCCACACCGCCGACTACGCCGAATACTTTGAATCCCTCAGCGGTAAAGAAATTCCCGCCGGTACTGCAGTCGTCCTTGACAGCGGCAAAATTCGACCCGCCAAAACTGGTGAAATCCCCATCGGCATCATCTCCGCTAACCCGATGGTCGTGGGTGGCGTTTACACCGAATGGCCTAAAAAATATTTACAAAATGAATTGGGCGCTCCCCTCGTTGACCAACATCAACAGGAAGAAATGATCCCCAAAAAAATCCTCGTCACTAAAGAACGCCAACAAACGCTGAAAAAAACGATTACTGAAGCCGTCACTCGTACTGAAGTTGTTTTAGAAAATGGCCGCTATCGCCAAAAAACGATTACTGAAAATCAGACCCGAGAAATCGACGAACCCCAATTCAACGAATTCGACCTCTACGACGACAAAGGCGAGAACCTCATTGGCAAACACCGCCTTCCCGTCATGGAAACCTACCCAGTCGAAGAAGAAGCGCGAGACGAACAAGGTCAACCGGTGTGGGTGAGTTCCGGTCGGACGACCACCGTCAAAATTCCCAAACTCAATCCCCAATACAACGCCACCCAAACCTACATTCCCCGCCAAGACCGCCCGGAATGGAATTGCGTCGGCTTACTCGGCCAACTGCCGCTACTCAAAGGCCAACCGGTCGCACCGACTTGGGTAAAAATCCGTGAAATGACAGCGGAAGTGGAATTATGGTTAGTTAAATAAACTGTCTACAAGGTAGGGTGGGCAAACGTTTTGTGGTTTGCCCACCACTCTGAGGGGAAATGGTGGGCAACGCTTCGCTTTTGCCCACCCTACCTGGCTACCTGGCTTTGGCTCGTTCCCAAGCTCCGAGACTGTAAAAGAAGCCGCCGGTCACCCGTTTTTTACAACTCCTTGAGGCATGGGAAAAAACAAAAACATCAAAATAAGCTCCAAAATGCCAGTTTTGATGTGTATATTTGTCCAAAAAGAGGGATTTATGGCCCTTATAGGCCCTTATCCTTTGTTTTAGGTATTTTTTAAGCGCACTCATCCCAATGAGGTTCAACACCCGTTTAAAATTGTAGGTCAATACCGGCAAGTTCATTTTGGCCCGCACTTTGTCCAACAGCCGAAGGGGTGTTCGGCCAGTGATGCACGAGTTTTCATGTGTTCGTGCCAGCTTCTTTCATGCGTTGTTTGTGTTCATCAACAAGATGTTCGTGCTCCCAGCGATAAAGCTGTTGGTAGCCGGCTTGTTTCGGCAAGCATTTTTTGCGTAGTTCACCTTTGGCACATACGCTGGCTTTTGAAGCGGATTTCCAGAGTACTTTCCACCTTGCCGGTTCAGTGGATTACCCGCCGGACATCGGTAGCTGTCGGCATCAAAGGTCAATTCTGAACACACCAAACGCCCTGCTTTTCGCGGTTGCGCTTCTTTATCCGCAAGCGGCACCTCGGGTGTAATTCCGGCATCAACACCAGCTTTGATTTGTTCACGGTCATCATAACCCGTGTCGGCATCCACTGTCAGAGGCTCGACTTCCAAGGTCTCTTTGGCTTTGATGGCCATGGGCGCGAGTTGTTGGGTATCGTTGCCATCGTTGACTACCTCACTGCAACCGATGAGCTTGTGTTTGGAATCCACCGCAATCTGGACGTTATAGCCGGCGACAGTTTGGCCACGTTTGCTCAATAGTCTTGCGTCCGGGTCGGTTTCCGAGACGGGTGTTTCACCTTCTCCCCTCTGTTCAAGTCGGGCTTGCGTTTGTTCTTGACGTGCTTTCAAACGCTCAAGTTTTTCCGCTAAGGCTTCATCTTCCGTTGGAATGTCTCGCTCAGTACGGTTGTTTTCTTCAAGTTCCGCGAGATATTCTCTAATGTCTTGTTCAAGCTTGGCCAACTGCTTTTCCAGCTTTTCTAGCGTAGGCATCAATCGCCCTGACCGTGTTAGTTTCAGATACATACTCGTTTATACTCGGCGGCAACAACATCCTTTGTTCCCTATTTTGTCCTACTTGGTAACGCCTTGATGACCTGTCGTCCATAATCTGTTTATATATTAATATTATACATCAATTCAGCGCTTACCGGAACAACCCCTTAACCAATCCACTCGAACCTGGATAGAACCGCAATTTAGCCCTCGAACCCACCCCGACGCCCCAGCGGCAGAATTCCCCCCCGCATTTAGAAATAACCTCATGATAAGAAAAGAGGAATATACCCCGCTAGAAAGTCGTTTACAGACGAAGTTATCGGTAGGAGCGGCGGGGGATATTTATGAACAGGAAGCGGATCGAGTAGCCGAAACTGATTGGTGAAACCGCTGGCAACTTCTCATTCTCAGCAACCTACGATGGTATTCCGCAAGTACGTATTAGTTTACGAGCGGGTATCACCGGGGTCACTGGTTCAAGTCCACAAGCTTCTGCTGGTCTGACTATTCAGACGACCCGCACGACCTGCCGCGCTCCGTCGCCAGAAGCAACGCGCACTAGTCTCCAGAGCGCTGGAGAACGCGTGAAACGCGCCATTGAAGCCGTTCAGAATGCCCCAACTGAGCAGAAAGGTGAAACCGTTATTGAGGTCGCTTCGCGCTATGCTGAATTGGCTGCAGCCATCGCCAATTTACACAGTGCGGTCGAACGTGCACAAAGCCTTTGTACGCAAGTTCCGGTCGTCACCTTTGACTTTGGCGCACGCACACCACTAACACCAATGCAACCCGGTGAAACCGATTCCAGCCGTGCGCCATATATCGGTGGTGGAATGACCTTCCACTTCTAATCAAGCGTTAAACTGGCTAAAGTAACCGTAAATCATATGCTGTTTAGCGAGCGTAGGATCACGGCCATCAACTTAAACGATTTCTAAGGCAGAGGTTTATTCCCCTTGGAAATGATAGGTTTTGCTACACTCTACCCATCCGACGCTCGCTGCTTACATAACGCTTACAGCGGCTTAATTATTTTAATAAGCACCTTCCCCAAGAAGAGATAATACCTTCAAAGCGGAATGCTGAAGCTACCCGCAACGGTTCAAGGTTGCTGGAGTCCGAGTCTAACCCTCTTCACTCTCATTGCCTTTCATCGTGAATGACTAGCTCATTGGCTTGTCAAGAACAAATCTGAATGGATTTTTATCTACAGGTATTTTTGCAGAAACCAAGTTATTAACTTGGTCTCTTTTTCACTTAGCATTAGCGTGGATAATCAGCGCATTCAACCTGTTTTAAACTCCCTTGAACGGGTTGCCAACTACTACCCGTCCAAATAAATACCCCATCGTTGGCATCGACTCCCCAAACCGTTCCTTGAGCACCCACTGAAATATATTTCAAACTGCCTTCAATGCGTTGCCAAAATTGACCGCTCCAACGATAAATATGATCATTCGCCGTAGTGCCCCAGATATGTTGGGCACTGCCGACATCAATTTGCTTCAAAGCACCTGGGATCTGGGTCCAACCTTGACCATTGTATTGCCAAATCTGATTATCCGCGTTAGTCCCCCAAACGGTTCCATCAGCACCCACTGAAACGTGTTTCAAAGAACCAGGAACCGGTTGCCATGAACTACCGGTCCAATGAAATACTTGATTATTAGCATCAACTCCCCAAATCTGTTGTTGATTACCCACATCGACTTGTTTCAAACTGCCTGGGATACGAGTCCACTGATGATTGCCATTATAAAACCAAACTTCATCGTTATTATTAACTCCCCAAACCGTCCCATCTGCCCCTACTGAGATATGTTTTAAACGACCTTCAACCACTTGCCAACTAATACCGTTCCAAAAGTAGACTTCATTTTTGGCATCCACTCCCCAAACATATTCCGCTTTTACCAGGGAAGAAGTTAGGGTTGCTGCTAATGCGAGTACAAGAGAAAGGCTAGTTTTTTTCATTTAGAACGCCTCCTGTGGAGATTAAATTTAAATTGGGTAAAACGAGTAAATTCTTATGATATCAAAATGTATTTCATTTGGGTAAAACCAAGAGATAAAATCACGATTATTTTTGCAATGAGGAAAAGTTGGTTATTTTTTAAACTTAGGATGCCATCATTTTTCGACCAATTTTGGCTAGTTGGATAGCATACGTTTTGATCAAATAGCGTTTGGCCAATCTTTCTAGCCAATGACTTGGAATAGCATTTTCACCATAAAAGGCACCCGCTAATTGACCATAGATTGCACCGACCGTATTCGCATCGTTACCTAAATTGACCGCTTGTAAGGCACCGGCTTCAAAAGTCTCAGTGTGATAAAATGCCCATAAAGCGGCTTCAAGCGAATTCACCACGTAACCGGTACTGCAGATATCCGGGGGCTGTTTATTTTTAAAAGAACCACAGGCAATGGCATCAATTTCTTGGACCAGCGGGTAAGCTTCCCAATAACCGACCGCAGGACTGTAACGTTCCTCTAATAAAGCCAGCTTATCCACCCCTTTGACGGCACCAACCAACAAAGCACTAAAGTATCGACAGGCATCGACTGCGACGGGCGTGCAGTGCGTTGTTTTAGAACTCTTACCTGATTTATCAATAGCTTGTCTTGGTATATCGGCATAAAATAACGGCACCGGTGCTAACCGCATTAAAGAACCATTCCCAGCAGAATAAGTTTCTTTTGAGCCACAGTGAGGTTGTTTGGTTCGTTCAAACCGTTCCAGAGCGGCTCGAATGGTCATCCCAACATCAAAACATTTACCGGTACTGCTCAAATAACCATGCCGATACCATTGGCAATAACGGGTCAGTTGATCAATGGGATCAAATTCGCGGCGTTCAATTAAACTTTCGGCTAAACATAATGCCATCGCGGTGTCACCGGTCCATTGCCCCGGATTTAAATTGAAAGGTCCACCACCAATCATATCGGTTAAGGGAGTGAAAGAACCTGGCGTTTGAAATTCTAAAGTCGTTCCTAAAGCATCTCCGGTAGCTAAACCCAAGAGGCTACCGCAATAGTGTTCCAGTAGAGACATGTTAAATATTGAATTTCTCTTGCTGCAGGCGGTTAAATTGCGCAGAGAACAAATAACTTAAGTTAATGACCGGAACGGCAATTCCTTGGTGAAAAAAGCAGGAAATGGCAAAGGGTTCCCAATATTGTTGTTGAGCCGGAAGTTCACAAACCTGATCGTCGCTGACATAAATGCTCGTTGGGGTAGTAATTAAATGTAATCCCCCGTAATGAAGCGGTTGATTAGGATCTTCCTGGTAAACGGCTACGCCTATCACATGACGAGTTGTCATAATTTGCCGACCCACCAGTAACCGAGGAATATCAAAAATAGGCAGGATAAGTTGTTGAAAGAGGACGACTTCACTACAATAGGCTGGGGTACAAGGGACATCAAATAATTCGGGTGCAATGAGAACTTGTCGCATTTCATGTAAACCAACCGCTGCTTGTAAATGATAACCAAAATCTAATAGCCAAGCGCGGCTCGTTTTAATCGTCGGTTCAGTCATAGTTCAGTTTCCTTCCAGTCAGAGCCGAAAGGCAATATTTGGTTTAAATTAACGTCGACCTTGCATAAACTGCTTCGATAATTGAGTTAAGTAGTGAACTAAGTCTGCTCCTTGACAAACACAACCTAATTGACTTTGGTAAATAACCAACTGGCTAATGGGCGAAAAAGTGGTTTTCATGACGGTCGGCAATTTTTGCCGATGAAGATGTTCGCGCTGTAAATCAATATTTTCTACCTCATCACAGGTTAATCCGAATGGCTGTTTTGCGGCTTTAAGTAACACAAAATATTCTCGGGATTCAGGGACTTCCAGTAGGAGTGACAAGGCTTTATCCAAGCAAAACAGCGGCGATTCACTACCGTGACCGAACCAACCCACTGAACCCGTCGCGGTGCGCGTCAGATGGGCATCCGCAATGATTTCGACGGCGTGAACATCCGCTTGAGGAACAAACAGGTAGCGATCATCAAAGTGGAGTAAGACATAGCGATGTGGATTATGGTGTGGTGTAGTTATCTTCGCTGCTGTTTTCATATCAAGTTAACCGGAGAATCTCGCTAAAATTGCCCACTCAAAGCTTTATCAATTAAACCCAGTAATTCACCATCTTGATAAGGTTTAGTCAGATAAGCGTTCACTCCAGCCAGTTGAGCCTGTTCACGATGTTTTTCAGTGGTACGCGAAGTAATCATGAAAATGGGGAGTTTTTGCGTGGCTTGATTAGCACGGACGTGAGCAGTCAATTCTAACCCATTCATGCGAGGCATTTCCATATCCACTAACATCACCTGAGGTCGTTGTTGATTCATAATTTCGATCGCCTCCAATCCATCTTTGGCTAATAAAGTTTCAAACCCAGCCTCTTCTAATAACAGCGATAAAGATTTCCGGACACTCAAAGAATCATCAACGACCATTATACGGGGTACCGCCGGTGCTCCCAACGTATTCTCTTTATCGGGTGAATGTTCCGCTAAGTAGGAAGACATTTTCGTTTGCATGGGGGAGCGTAACAATTCGGGTAAGTCCAGGAGCGGAATTAAACTACCATCACCTAAAATGGCTGCCCCAGCGACACCATGGATATGTTTAACATATTTACCCATGCTTTTCATGACTAGGTCATGGGTATCAATCAGTTCATCAACCAATATGGCAGTAATTCCGGTTTCTTCACGGGCTAATACAATCGGTCGAGATTCACAACCATCGAAACCTTCACGGTCGCTGGGTAAATTGAGTAGATTGGCTAATGATTTCAGCGCATAAATGTTTTTACCCATCTTGAAAGTCATTTCCTCGCCAATGAGTTGAAATTCGCCGCTGCCTGGTGCCAATGCCTGATCAAGGTTATTGCTGGTGATACCAAAGACTCGGTTACCAATTCGCACTAATAATACGTGCACTGTCACTAAAGTCATGGGTAATTTAATTAAGATAATGGTTCCTTTACCCGTTTCCGAAAGCAGATCCAGTGTTCCTTTCATTTGTCGAATGTTGGTATGTACCACATCCATTCCAACACCCCGCCCGGAAACTTGGGTAACACCAGACTTAGTCGAAAAACCCGACATTAAAATAAAACGAGCTAATTCGGTTTCAGTTAAATCTTGATTTTCGGTAATCAGACCGCGTTGAATAGCCGTGAATCGAATATTGGTATAATTGAGACCTTGGCCATCATCTTGACATTTGACGACGATATTATTCCCTTCTCGGTAGAAGCTCAGTTGGATATGACCTTCTTCTTGTTTGCCTAAAAGGGTACGTTCTTCCGCATTTTCAATTCCGTGGTCAATCGCATTCCGCAAGATATGTTGAAGTGGATCCGCCAAATTATTCAATACGTCGCTATCGATTAGAATCTCAGTACCACTCATTTCCAGTTCGGCTTTTTTGCCAGTCATTCGACAGGTTTGCCGAACATTACGTTGTAACTTAGAAATAATCGTACTCACGGGTACCATTCGGGTGGTCATAATACTGGATTGGAAGTCTTTATTCAGCCGCTCTTGATGAATAAACATGGTTTCCAATAGCGCCAGATCATCACGAATTGACATCGCTAATTCGCGATTATCCGCAATGGACTCAATAAAACTATGTGCCACACTATGTAATTCGTTATATTCTTCAAATTCGAGCGGATCAAAATCATCGTCCTCTTCAATGATGTGACGATAGCGACTTTCTATCCCCGTGACACCTCTGACATCCACTAAATTTTCCAATTCAAAGGTTTTCTTTTGCAGGATTAAATCTTGTTCCGTCAAGGTTCGAGTACTTTGAATGACATGTTTAAGTTTTTCTTGAATTTGGCCTACTGAAATAGACAGTTCACCCACTAAGCGCATTAATTCATCAACCGTTTTAGTCGGTACTCTAAGAAACTGCTCGGGACTACCGGCAGCCGCATCGGCACCGCTCTGAGCCGGCTTAGCCGCTTTCGCTTCTTCTGCTTTCGCTGGTTTCGCTTTGACCGGAGCCGCTACCTCTTCTGCCGTGACTGAACGAGTGGGCTTGGGTGGCGCATCTAATTTACCCTTATCAATCCGATTGGCCCAATCTAGCACGGTTTGTAGCACTTGTTGGGCTTGTGGTGGTGGGTCGTCATTACCCAATAAAGCATCCACCATAATTTCCAAGCAATCCGCTGCTTCCACCAGAGTATCCGTTAAATCTTTCGGTGGAGTCACCCGATGCTTGGCGAGATATTCTAAAGTGTCTTCTAAATGGTGAGCGAGATTAGCAATCCCCTTAATACCAATAATATTAGAAGAACCTTTTAAAGTATGAGCAATTCGTTGCGCTTTTTCAATTTCGGCCGGATCCGCAACTTGAACCAGACTTTGAATACTGGCGGAGAAATCAGCCGCGTGTTGAGGGGTTTCCTGTAAATAGGCTTCCAGAAGTTCTCGATTAATATCTTCGGGAATCGTTAATAACACATCTTCCGGATTGGCAACGGTTTGCCGGCTATAGGCTGCGGCTGAATCGGCTTCATCTTCATTGGTGGAGCCAGACATGAGTTGATCTAACAACGCATGAGCGGCTTCATCATCTAAAGGTTTAGCCCATTGTGGTTCTCTAAAATGGTTAATTAAAGCCGCTACACTTTGAATTGGCGTTTGCAAATAAGCTAATACCAGATCTGGCCACTTTTCTAAACTGGATTTTGCTTGGGTTCTAACCGCAACCTCGCCGGTACTGAGGGCCTTCATATTGTCGGTAATAAAAGTACAAACTGTTTTTAAGCCCTCTAGGCCCATGATTTCAGCGGCAGCATATAATCGCTGAACTTGATCGGTATAATTTTCTAATACTTCATTTAGGCGCGGATCAGCTTTAGGCAAAGTGATAAATTGCTTG